>DATJWB010000208.1:0-75321 GCA_035501495.1 Bryobacteraceae bacterium
ACCACCTGCGCGCTGATGTGCCGCCGGATAATGTTCGGAGCCTGCAGCGGGGACGCGATGATCTTCGGGGCCAGGGCTTTTGCCGTGTTGAGTGCGTTGGTTAAGGTCCGCATGTCCCATACTTCGGGATTGCACCTTCGGACCACACCGGATTCCCGCATCCTCGCGTTCAACCTGGAATTCGACGCTGAATGTATCGAAGGAGCCGCATCCTCTTCCCGCGGCTGGGCCGCCGGCAGTTTGGCGTTAGGGGGCAGTCACCACGTAAGCGTCGAGCGTGCGCGACTCGCGAGTCATGTTCACGCGGAAATGTTCCTGGATGCCGCGGGCGCATGCGGTCGTAGATGCTCCCGCGGCTTTCGGGCTTCGGCAGGACACAGGATTCACGTCGTAGAGCGCAGCGACGATGTCCCGCAGGCTGTAATCTTCAAAGCTCTGGAAGTCGTCGCCGCCGAAGTTCCCGCCTTCGCCGTTGGACGGCGTCACATGGAGCGTGTAGGACGGGGGAAAGGCGGGCTTGTGATCGTCGGGGCGCGGCAATTTGCGTGGCCCGGCGTGGAGAACGACGAGGCCGCTTTCGGCAAATTCCTGCACGGCAGCGAGGCCAGGCTTGGGCGGCGTGGTGGTGGTTCAGCCTTCGAGGGCGGCGCTGATGGTGCGCTCCTCCGGCGCGATTCCCATATCGAAGCCCAGGATCTTCCGATCGGCGATGATGACCCCGTTCGGCAGTTCCAGACCACAGGCGCGTCCGCTGCCGCCAAAAGGATCGTGGAGCACCCAGCCCTGGATGGGATGCTCCTGCAGCCAGGGAAGGAGGGACGAATCCTCTTCGGCGGTGATCCAGACGAACTGTACCGGCTTGCCGGAGAACCGGCTGTTGAGCGCGTTCCCGCGAGATACGGACTGAAGGTTGTAGGTCGTGTCCGGGAAGAACACCAGCACCGTCATGTGGCCCAGGAAATTTGAGGAACTCCAAGCGCCGGAACCCGGGGAACTCAAGACATTCGAAAACACCAGGTCAGGGGCGAGGTCGCCTGCGCGGGGATTGGTGACGACCGGTCCGAACATGCCGGTTTGTCCGAAGAAACCAGCCACCGCGACAGTATGGAAAAGCACCAGGAGTCGGAGCAGCATGGGAGGGCTCCTTGCTGTGAGGGTAGCAGGCCGGATAAGATTACTGCGGAATGAAACCGCTATCGCGCTACATGGAAGTGACGGGGATCACGGTCGAGCAACTGGTGGACTCGACGAAGTTGGACCGCAAACTGGTGGAAGCGATTGTGCGAGGCAACTTCACGCCGAGCCCGTCGCAGCGTCAGCGCCTCTCCGCGGCATTAGGAGTATCGCCGGAGGAAATCTCCTGGGACCACGCGGTGCCGGTGGAGCACATGCGGGGCAACGGGCCGCAATTCGGGCGCTCGACGTGAAATGTGGCGCGGCATCAATTCGGCGTTGCAGGGGTGTTCAAAGCTGCGCATCGGCACCTGACTTGATAGACGCCCGCGCCACAAAAATCATTCGGGGCGATTGGTGGCGCTCATGGGTTTCTCCCACAGGAATTTGTGCAGGAACGTCTCCATGCGGCCGAGCGTGTAGATCCATCGGCTGTGTAGCAGCGATTCATGCACGTCGTCCGGGAAGACGATCAGCTCGTAGTAGACATCGCGCTGGCGCAGCAACTGGACCAGGCCGGTCATCTGCTGGAACGCCACGTTGCGATCGTCGTCGCCCTGAATCAGCAACACCGGTGATTTCCAGCCGTCGATCGCGCCGATGGTCGAGGACTTGTAGGAGACCGATCCCGGATCGAGCGTGCTGCCGAACAGGTGCACGCCGGCCAGATCGACGCCCGCTTTGAAGATATCGGAGTTGCGCGCCAGGGCTTGCGACGTGAGCAGCCCGCCATACGAAAGCCCCCAGATGCCGATCCGATTCGGATCGACGTCGGGCCTGGTCTGCAGGTATTTGCCGCCCGCCACCACATCCTGATACTCGCTGTTGCCCGCGCCTCCGGTATTGGGCGCCGTGCGGAAAGACCGGCCGTAGCCGACGCCGCTGCGGTAGTTGATCGACATCACCACGTAGCCCTGGTTGGCGAGCCACTGATTGATGCCATAAGCCCAGTGGTAGAACTGCATGTAGTGATAGGCCGGCAGCATCTGGCGCACCGGTCCGCCATGCACGAAGACGATGGCGGGCCGCCGCTCGCCAGGCTTCAGGTCCTTGGGCAGGAACAGTTGATTGTGGATCTCGAGCCCGTCGGCAGCCTTGGTGAGGACGATCTCGGGTTTCACGTGCGCGTCCGTCGGAAAGCCGGGCATGGAAGCCGGGAAGACGATCCTCTGCGGGGAGGCCGCGGCGGATGGTCCTTCGGCCGCCATCTTCCAGATGCCTACCGATTGCGGCATGTTCCAATCGGCGCTCAGGGTCGCCATGTATTTGCCGGAAGCCAGCGGGGAAGGCGAGGTCTCGACGGCGTCACCCGTGGTGATCTGCACGGGTGTGCCTCCAGCGACCGGCACCGCCCAGATGTGGCGCCGCTCAATATCCTTGGCGTTGGTGCAGTAGTAGAAGGTCTTGCCATCGGCGGAGAAGGCGATGGAGGTGGCATTCTCGATCAGCCCGTCGGTGGTGGTCAGCAGCACGGGACGCGCCGACGAATCCGTCACGTTGACGGCGTAGTAGCGGTCCCATTCGTCCGTCACGGGCGCACGGCCGCCGCGAGCGGTCTGGTCTTGTGCCGGCGGCGCGGCCGCACGGCCGGGGATTCCGGCGCCGCCGCGACCGCCGCGTCCACCGCCCGCGCCGAACTGGAAGATCACGAAATCGCCCGCCAGATGCGGGTTCCCGATGGCGGAGAGGATGGCGTCGTTCGGCTGGTTGTGCCAGGTCTCCTGTGCATCGCCGGTGGTGACATCGGCCTTATAGAAGGCGATGGTGTAGCCGCCGCGGAACGTGGCGCGCATCACACCAGGTGTGTTGTTCACGACCGGAGCGGCCGTGGCGCCAGCGGCCTGCGTGCCGCCGCGTCCACCAACCGTGGTTTGGGGAGTTTGCGGTGCGGCCTGGTTGGTGGCAGCCGCCGCCGCGGCCTGAGCGCCGCGCCGTCCGCCACGTCCGCCGCCGGGGGCTGCGGGCGTCGTGCTCGTCACCGTGAAGGCCGGCCCATTCGGCAGCCCGATTCCACCCGAACCCTGCTGCGATTGCAGGCCAAAGGGCAGACCCGGCTGGCGCACGAAGACGAGGTGCTTGCTGTCGGGCATCCACATCGGCATCGTGTCGAAGTCCACGCTCGGCGACATGTACTTCACCGAGCGCGTCGCCATGTCGTACACCACGATGAAGCTGTGATCGGTGCGGATGCTGACGAACGCGATCTTGCGCCCGTCGGGCGACCACTTGGGATCGCTCTGCACGCCCCACTCGGTAATGAAGGGCTTCTCGCCGCGATCCACTTCCGTCGGCGGCTTCTCCGGCGTCACCTTCGCGCGGTAGATTTGTCCGTTCTTGACGAACAGGATCGAACTGCCGTCGGGCGCGAGTTCGGGGTTGGTGGCGTCCACCACCCGCCACGCGGCCCCGCCGCTGGTGCGCGCCGCCCAGACGGCGTGCTCCGGTCCGTTGGGGTCGGCGGTGGGATTGGGCGACCAGCCCTCGCGATTCGGTCCTTCGCCGCGCATGAAGATGACGGTGCTGCCATCGTCGGAAATGTGGACGCCGGACATCATGATGCCGTCGTCCTTGGTGAAACTGGTGAGCCGCACGGGCGTGAACGAGGGCGCCGCGGCGGTGTAGGCGTTTCGTTTGCCTTCGGCATAGTCCACCCAGGCGACGCGATCGGCTTTGCGCGCAGCGACCAGTTCCTGCGGCGATGCCGGGCTCAGGAACTTCTGGTACAGGGGGACTTCGGGAGGCGCGGAGACGAGCGGCCTGGAGAAAAAGGCAACCGCTCCGAGAAATATCAGGGAAAGACCAATCACGATGCGCATGCAGACCTCCGTTGAGACACCAGCCCAGGGACGGGTGATGACGAATATATCATGAGACGGGGATGGTTTTCCGAGTTTGGGACCAGATGTTTGGGATCAGACGTCCCGGTCAGTAGTCCACGCCAAAACAATAACTGTCGTTGGTGTTCAGGGGGCTGACGGCGTACTCGCCGGGATAGAGGGCGCGTGCGGGAGTGATCTCGACGAGCGAGTCGCTGACGCGATTGATGCTGATCGGGAGGGCTGGCGGATTTCCGCCCATCGTCGGCTGTGTCTGCCGGTAACCCATCCGAGATTCCAACCGCAAGAGTTGGAACTGGCGGGCGTCGTCTCCGGGATTCAGGCGCACCACGAAGACGATCCGGTCGGACTGGCGGACGCGCACGGGCGACCGCGGTCCTTGAATGCGGTAGACGGTTCCTCCCATGCCGTACATTCCGCCGCTGCGGGCCATCATCCCGACCTGGCGCTCGAGCGGAATGTATCCGTTGACGCCGCGCAGAAACGGAGCGCCGGCGATGTCGGGCCCGAGATCGATCGGGGCGGCGCCGGCGTTGGAGTAGGGCGCGTCGCTACCGCCAAAGACGATCCCCGCCACCTCGGATACGCGGTAGCGCTGAATGTTGTCGTTAACCGAAAAGCGGACCTCGTCGGCCGAGCCGCCCAGAAAGGTTCCATTCACTACGGATCCGTTGCGAAGGCGCAGGGTATCCGCGCTGTTCAACATGGCAAAAAGCAGGGCCAGCGTGGTGAGTCGCCCGATCATAACCGCTCCTGAAGAGTCTCTGCTTCCTATTCTCGCATCAGTGCGCGGCTGCGAGCGGGCTGGCGGCGCGGCCCCTCGGTCCGCGCAGACCGAAACTAGTCTGGTTCAATGGATCCAACGCCGGCTGCATGAGGAGGGTTCGTCTTATCACCGGCTCTTGCACCCGCACCACCAACAATCATGGAACTCGACGCGGTGGCCGCGGCGCACAAGACGAACCGGTATGGGCGAGAGGGCATGCCGGCCATGAAGACGACATGCGGTACGGGTTTCGGTCGGCTTCACGTACTGAGCAGCCGAAGGCGCTCCGGCGTGCCGCCTGGAGCCCGGAATCGCTTGCTCCCACGCCTTCCTGGTGCCCGGAAGGTTCGCTCGATCGAAAGGGGGGCTGCGATGACAAGGGCACACCGGCAATCATGCCCGTGCCGAGCGTCTATCGCATTTTGTCTGCTTCGGCCTTCATTACCAGGGCATTGTGACGGGCCTGCTCGGTGTATGCGCTGGCAATACCGGCCGAAAGCTCGCTGAACTTCGCGGCTTCCTGCAGCAGGTTCTTGTTGAGCGTCATCTTGCCGAGTTGGTAGTTCGCCATCCCGAGATAGAAGTACGCCGGCCCCAGCATGGCGGAGTTTCCCTGAATATGGGGCAAGGCCGCACGCAGGTCCTTGTCGGCAGCGCTATATTGGCCTCTCTCCCCACTGATCACACCCGCGATCCAATAGCCGCGCCCCAAGGCCGCACTCTTCTTGCGATCCCAGTCCGCGGCGGACATGCTATCCGGCTTGCTGCGCTTACCCAGCGCGGCCACCAGGCGGTTGGCATAGTTGAGCGCACGATCCGGTTGTTTGTGGGTCGATGCACTATCCGCCAGATATAGGAGCAGGTCTTCATTTTCCGGGAAGTTCTGAATGGCCTTGTCGGCAATAGCCGGGATCTTCGCCGCTGCGCCCGTCTGATTCAAAGCCACCAGGTAGCGCCCATAGGCTTCGTCCAGATACTTGCTCTTGGCATTCTGCTGCTCGAGCGTGGAGAGCAGATCGATCATCACCGGCGCGGGCGACTGAATTGCCGTGGCGAAGAGAGCGTACTCGGCGTACGTTGCGATGCCCTTCGCATATTCCACCCGGTTGGTCCAGGATTGTTTTTCGTCGGGGTCCTGGGGAGCCTGGGACATCGTAATCTCGCATGTCAGCGGATAGAGTTCCGACACCAGCTTTTTGACTTGCGCCACGTCCTTGCTGGCTACGGCTGTCTTGAGCTGTTGGTACGTATCGTCCAACTGGTCGGCACGGCCCCTAGCAGGACCGGCCAGGAGAAGCACCGCAACCAAAAAACCCGTCAGCTTCATGGCAACCTCCCGGCCCCCGGCGAGCACCGGGAGCAATAAAAGCCTTTCGGACATGATTCTCTCTGATTTAGCCTTCTTACGCAAGGGGTACAGTGTGCACTGCAGCAAAGACGGAGCACACGATACCATGATGAGTTGACGCCCAAACATTCCTCCCTCGCCGAGATCGCCCTGTTTGCGAGCCTGAACGAAAGTGAACGGCAAGCCCTCGCACAGCGTGCCGTCGAGCGGCGTTTCGCTGCCGGGGAGATGCTTTTCTGGGAAGGCGAACCGTGCGCCGGCATCTTTCTGATCGTCGCGGGGAGCGTCAAGATCTTCAAGACCTCCGCCGCTGGTCGCGAGATGATGCTGGCGCTCGAATCTGCGCCTTCCACAGTGGCCGAGTTGCCGCTCTTCGACGGAGGGCCCTATCCGGCTTCGGTACGCGCAGTCGAGCCGGTGGTCTGCCTGTTCCTCAACAAGGCCGATTTTCAGCAGATCTGCCGCCAGTACCCCGACGTGGCTCTCAAGGTGCTGGCGGTGGTGGGCCACCGTCTGCGTCACCTGGTGGGTGTCGTCGAATCGATGACCTTCGGCAGCGTCACGGAACGCCTGGCGTGTCTGCTCCTGGACGCCGCCAGACAGTCTGGCGCGGACGAATTCGAACTGCCTCTAACGCACCAGGAACTGGCTTCGCGGCTGGGAACCGTTCGAGAGGTGGTATCCCGCAACCTGGCGCGTTTCCGGGCAGAAGGACTGATCCGCATCGCGGGCCGCCAGATCCGCATTCTCGATCGCGCGGGGCTGGAACGGGAATCGGAAACGCAGTCGTAGGCGCCGGTCAGGCACAGCCAACTTTGGCCGATGCCAGCACCTCGCGAACCATCGGGTCCTTATACAGCCGAACGCAGGCGTGACAGCGGTGCACGTACAGGTTCTCCCACTGAATCCGAGGGTCGCGCCCGGCCGCCCACGCCAGGATCCGTTCCGGCCCTTCCTCCCGGATGCGCCGCTTCAACCGGTCCTCTTCCGCCCGCCGTACTGCGTCTTCCAGGCGATCGGACCCGAGCCGTCCGATCTGCAAATCCGGAATGAAGCGAATGCCCAATCCGCAGCATGGGCTGATGAGGCCGTTGGGCTGTACGGTGGTGTTGGAGAAGATGCCATCGCACCCTGTGCATTGATTCAGATTCGATCGATTCACCGCTCCACGGAGAGTGGTTTTCGGGAGTGCAGCCAGAGAGCTCCAGACCCACTCCAGAATCCGAACGGAAGTGCCCTCCAGTCGCTCGCGCACCGTGGCGGCGGTGATTTCGTCGTGGTCCGCGTGCTCCACCAGGACGGTGACCGGCAGGCTCAGCCGGTCGGCTGCCGATGCGGCCCGGACCGCCGATTCCAGCGGAACGAACCGGGCGTGGCGGTCGCCCGTGCTGACATTCAGCTCACACAAACCGGCGCACATCCATTCGAACAGCATCGACTCGGCCGAAATGTCGTCCACCGCCCAATGACCGTTCGTGACCAGGCGAACCGGGAACGATCTGGACGCCGCGTGCCGCATCGCTTGCGTCAGGACGGGGCCGGCCAGGGTCGCCTCGCCGCCTGTGAAGACCACCCCCGTGTAATCGAGGTCTGCCGCCTCGTCGATTGCCGCGAGCGCGCGCTCCGGAGCCAGCCAGGTCTGGTCGCGTGGGCTGCTGACCGTCCCGCAGTTCTCGCACTCCGCGGTGCACTGAAACGTCAGCATCACACAGAGGAGTTTTTCAGTACGCTCGGGCACCTGGGTATTGTAGAATATCCGCCTGTGGACCTGGATGTCGTTCTCACGCGCGAAGCGCGCACCACCGGCCGCGGTGTGATTATTGCGTCCAATGCGGCGGCCATGGTCGCCGGCATACGCGGTCGCCTGGGCGAACGAGGCCGGATCGGCCGCCTGCGGATTCTCGATGCGTTTGGCTCGAGCCCTGTCCATCCATTGAAGGCGTATTCCGAGTTGTCTCAGTTGCGCCCGTTGTTTGACCGCGGCGGCCGCGTGGAGCTTTACTCCACTCCCCGGCCCGGCTCGGGGGGCGTCGCCAACGTACCAGGCGGCGCCGGAGAGTTCAGCGGAAGCGGTTTCGGCGGGGCCCTTCCACGCGGCTCGTCGCCGATCAGCGACGGCGGTATTGGAGGCTTTAACGGCGGCCTTCAAGGCTTTGGCGGCGGTGGCTCGCGGATCGCCGGGACCGCGCGTACCACCGTGGCGAATCCGCCGGAACTGACGGCCGCTCTTGGCGTACCGGTAACGATTGGCCGCTAACTGGTCGTGGTCATGAGCCCGGGGTGGCGCGGCAATGCCTGTACCCATGGGCCCCACTTGTGCCTGTCGCGTCCCGACTTTTGCAGACACTAGTGTCCGCGCCGCACCGGACCTACTCTGCCGGCCGATTCACCGTGAAGCTGTACAAGCTGTCGCCCGCGGCCACCAGCAAATACTGCCTGCCGTCCAGCAGATAGGTGATCGGCCCTGCGCTCGGATTCGCCATCAGGCCCGCGTGCCAAAGGATCTTCCCATTCGACGGATTGAATGCGATCAGGTTTTGGCCGTTGCTGGTGAACAGCAGTTTCCCCGCCGTGGTCAGCATGTGAGTGACGCCGCTGCCGCTCGGCCATTCGTGCTTCCAGGCGATCTTCCCCGTCCGGTAATCGATGGCGACTACCGCACTGCCATCGCTGCCCACGCCGGTATCGAGCCCGCCCCATCCTTCGGGGTGCTCGTCGGTGTCGGTCAGGTAGTACATGCTGAAAGGCCGGTTCGTCCCGACGTAGAGCAGGCCGGTATCCGGGTCGAAGCTCGGCGACTGCCAATTCGTGGCGCCGCTCGAAGAGGGCGACACCAGCACGCCATCAGTACTGGGAAACTTCGCGGGATCGGGAATCGGCTGCCCCTTGGCGTCCACGCCCTTCGCCCAGTTCAAGGTATCGATGAATGGAACCGTGACCAGGTTCTTGCCCGTCGCGCGGTCGAGCACAAAGAAGTAGCCGTTGCGGCTCGCCTGCATGACCAGTTTGCGCTTCTGGCCGTCGATCACGCCTTCGAACATCACGGGCGTCTCGACGGCGTCCCAATCATGCGTGTCATGCGGCGACGGCTGGAAATACCAAACCATTTTGCCGGTATCCGGATTGAGCGCGACGATCGAGCAGGTGTAGAGGTTGTCGCCCTTGCGGCTCTTCTCGGCCATCACCGGATTCGGATTGCCGGTGCCGACGATGTACAGATTCAGCTCGGGATCGTACGTTCCTGGCATCCATGCCTGCCCCGTGCCGTGCGCTGCCGCGTATTCGTTCGGCCACGTCTCGATTCCCGCCTGCCCCTTGCGCGGAGTGGTCCACCACTTCCACTGCACCGCGCCGGTTTCCGGGTCGTGCGATTCCAGGAAGCCGGGGTTATCCAGATGGTCGCCGCCGATCCCCACCAGGATGTGATTGCCCACCACCACGGGCGCCACGGTGGACGTGTAGTCGAGCTTGGGGTCGGCGATCTGCACCTTCCAGCGCTGCTTGCCGGTGCGGGCGTCCAGGCTTACCAGGTGGCTGTCGGGAGTTTCGAAGAATAGCCAGTTTCCATACATGCCTACGCCGCGATTCCCGATCGTGCTCCCGGTGTTGGGCGGGTATTGATAGTGCCACAACTCGCGCCCGGTCCGTGCATCCGCCGCCCATACATGATTGGGGGAGGAGAAGTAGAGGATGCCGTTAACCATCAGCGGCGTCGATTTGATCTGGACCGCGGCTCCGGCGGCCGGCCCGCCGCCTCTGCCGCCGCCTCCGGCTCCGAAGCGAGTGGCCCACGCCAACGAGAGCGTGTGGACATTCGAGGAGTTGATCTGGGTGAGGGGGCTGTAGCGCCGTCCCGAATAATCTCCGTTATACGTGGGCCAGGCATCGGTCGGCGGCTTGAGCAGTTCGGCGGGATTGAGAGGCTGTCCGCAAAGGGAGAGCGGAAGCAGGGACAGCCCGGAGAGGATCCATCGAGGGAGGTTCATTTGAGTGTCACCAGGTAGGCGGTCACGTTGTGGATGTCGGCATCCGTGTAAGTGTGGAGCAGGTCGGTATGCGCTTGCAGCGGATCGTGGATTTCGACCTTCGGGTTGCCGCCTTCGCGGTTGAAGGAATGATAGTCGCCGGAAGAATCGCGCAGAGAGACGTTGAAATCGTCGATGCGCTCCAGTGTGCCGGTAACCGGCTGTCCGGAGGCCGGCGTCACCGTCACGGTAATCGCGCTGCGGGTTGAGGGGGGTGCTCCGCCTCGCGCTCCCCGGCCGCCTCCGCCTCGCCCGCCGCGCGGCTGCAGCCAGCGCGACTGCAATGTAAACGGCTCGTAACGGCCGGCGATCCCTTTCAAGTCGCCGGCAGCCGAGTGGCAGGTATTGCACTTGCCCCTGGAATTGAAGAACGCTTCGCCTTTCCTGGGGTCTCCGGTGACGACATCCTGGAATTCGTAGGTGGTGCGATGTCCGGCGGCATAGGTCTGCACATGAAGCCATGCCACCACGTCGGCAATCTGCGCCTCGGTCAGGCTCAGCTTGGGCATTCCCTGGTCGGGACGCCCGTCGCGAACCACGGGAGCGATCAGGATTCCCTTTTCGTCATCCAATACCAGCACGGAGCGGACGAGATCGGGTGCGCCGGGACCGCCCCGGGCGTTGTTGCCGTGGCATCCGCCGCAGTAGGTTCCGTAAACTTTGCCGCCGCGCTCCACCGCCGCCGGATCCTCTTTCGAGGCGGACAAGGCTGCCGCAGTCGCCGCGCCTGCGCCACTTGCCCCACCGCGCGCCGCACCGGCCCCGCTGACGACCGGTTCCTGAGCGCCCATCAAGGTTAGAATCAGGACGAAAAGAGACAGAACTCCAAGACCGATCCGCTTCGCTGCGTGCATCCATCCCCCCGCAAAGTCAGTTTACGCCACCGGCAAACCGGGAGGCCACTGCCCCTTTCGGAAAGAACCCGATGAAGGTTGGGCCTTTCAATGAGAGAAGCGAATTCCGGGACCGAGGACGGCGACGAAGACCCCGCCCAACAAAAGTGCAAGGGCAATCCAGAAAAAGGACAGCGGCATAGCGTTCGTAGCAGCGGAATGAGTTCGAGCGCGTTGCGGCACGATCCGCCGGACCCACAACAGACCAGCATTCAGACCGAAGGACGGCGCGACGCCCGAAGGCAGGATGAGCTGGGGGCCAATCGGGTTGAAGATGGACGCTATGGTCATGACGAGGCCAGCCGCCAGATAGGCCGGCAGGGTCAGCCGCGCCAGGTCCGCCAACCCCGTTTCTCCGCTCGCAAAGCGGCGGATCAGTAGCCGCGCGGCCAAATTCACGGATTTCACGTGTAGGATGATTCCCGCCAGCCCCAGGATGCAACGCCATAGCCATGGCGGCGACAATCCAGCAATCACGTTGGCCCAATCGGACGAATTCGTAACTGCGGAAGCGACGAGGTCCCCGGAGTTCATCAGGTTGAAGACGCCGAAAAGCCAGCAGAAGCCGGCGGATGGCGTCCACGTCTTGAGGCGGGAGAATAGCAGGAGAGAAAAGGCGCCGGCGATGCAATTGGCAGTCGTGCCGGCCGCCGAGACCGGACGGCTGGGCGCGGCGGTTTGGACCCGACCGTGGACAGCGACAGAATCCGGTTGCCGGTCACCCATCAAGCGGTTCCGTGGCCAAGCGCCTCGTGAACCATATCGGCCAACACCATGGCAACGGCGCCGACCGAGGCTGCCGTCACGTATGCCCGAAAAGCTGCGGCTGGACTGGCCTTTACAGCCACCGGCGAGGTTGACATTCGAGGTAAGGATAACACCCTGCCGGAGTCAGCCTCGAATTCTCCTGCGGGATTGGAAAAGAAAAACGCCGCGGCACAGACTGGGAAGTTCGGCCGCGGCGCAAGGAATCAGGTAACCTGGGGGACTCGGAAACGCGAATTAGAAACCGAGCTTGGTCTTGGAACCGCCCAGATCGATCTCTTCGATCTTCTCGGTGTCTCCGTCCTTGGACGACTGCACTTTCGTGTCATCGAACTTCTTGTCGGTAGCCTCGACCTTCACCGGAACCGAGACGCTCTTGGAGCTGTTCACGTCCGTGAAGATTGCGGTATTTCCCTGAAGTTTCAGAGTATATTGACCAGGCTTCAGTTGGACGTTGCCGGCCTTCGTAAGGGTGGTGAGGGTCAGCTCATAGGTCTTCGCGCTAAGAATGCACAGACTGGAAAGAGCGAGCACACCGACGACGAATAGTTTCTTCATGGCTATTGTTTCTCCTTGAACTTATTGAATTTAAAGATTATGCCAACCGGATCGGCGCGCTATCGGGTAACCACCGCGAAAACCGCAGTCCGAAATCCGCTGTGCGGATCCGTTTTTCCTGGCTCAATTCTAAGGACGACTCGTCCCCGCGCCGTGGTTACAGGATGGCCCGGAAAAATGTTAAAAAGTTCAACAGGTCTGATTCACCAAATTGTAGCATTTCACCACCAAGCAGGTCCGGAGCTGGGTTATGCTGACACAATGAGAAAATTGTTGGGGGCTCTCGCCCTTTCCTGCCTCCTCCTGGCGCAAGGCATCGACGACAGTACCAACGCCAAAATCCGCAAAGAAGAAGCCGAGCACTCCGAGATCATGCACATCGTCCACATGCTCGCCGACCGCTACGGCCCGCGGATGACCGGCACTCCGAACCACGAAGCGGCTGTCCAATGGGTCATTAAAACGTTTAATGAATGGGGCATGAAAAACGCTCACCGCGAGCCCTGGGACTTCGCCCGCCCCGGCTGGCTCAATGAGCGCGCTACCGGCTTCATCGTTGCGCCCGTACACCAGAACCTGAAATTCGAAGTGGTGGCCTGGACGCCTTCCACTAAAGGTACGGTGACCGCGTCGATCGTCCAGTTGGAAGTGCCGCAGGGTCCTTTGGCGCCCGCGCCTGCGACCGACGCCACGGCAGGGGGCGGACGGGGAGCTCGCGGCGGGTTCGGCGGCCCGCAGCATCTGGGACCTACCAAGGACGAGTTGAATCAATGGATGGAGGCGAACAAGTCCAAGATTCAGGGGAAGATCGTAATGCTTGGTAAGGCCGCGGTAGTGCCGGTGAACTTCAACCCGCCGGCGCTTCGCCGTCCCGACGACCAGGTGAAGGCACAGTATGACCCCAACAATCCCAACGCGGGTCGTGGCGGCTTCGGCGGCGGTGGAGGACGACGCGGAGGCAATCAGGACCCCAACCGGCTGAGTACCAGCCAGGTCGGCCAGGCCGTGGACACCTGGCTGGTTGCCAATGGCGCCTTGGTGCGGATGGGCGACAGCGACATGGACCACGGCATCATCCGGGTTTCCCAGCATCGGGGCTACGACTACGATTCCACCAAGACGATCCCGGAAGTGATGCTGCGCAATGACGACTATGGCCGCATCGAGCGCCTGCTGGCCGACGGTGAAGATGTCCAAGCGGAGTTCAATATCGTTAACCATGATTATCCCGAGGGCAAGACGAGCTACAACGTGATAGGGGAGATCCCCGGCACCGAGAAGGCTGACGAAATCGTCATGCTAGGAGGCCACCTGGACTCCTGGCATTCGGCTACTGGCGCCACGGACAACGGCATCGGCTCCTCGATCATGATAGAGGCCGCGCGCATCATCCAGTCGTTGGGGCTCAAGCCGCGCCGCACGATTCGCGTGGCGCTCTGGTCCGGTGAAGAGGAGGGCCTGCTCGGATCGCTGGCTTACGTCAAGGAGCATTTCGGGACGTTTGAGAATCCCAAACCGGAGTTCGCCAAGCTCGACTGCTACTTCAACGTGGACACCGGTACGGGGCGGGTGCGGGGCGCCAGCGTCTTCGGGCCGCCGGAAGCCGCCGCAATCCTGCGGAGGGCACTCGATCCGCTTGCCGACCTGGGCGTATTCGGCGCATCGGCCACCACCAGCCGTGCTACCGGCGGCACCGACAGCACCTCATTTAACAACGCAGGTCTGGCAGGCATCGGTTTCCAGCAGGACCCCATCGAATACAATTCCGTGACACACCACACCAATTTGGACACCTACGAACGCATCATCCCCGAGGACGTGAAGGGCGATGCCGTAGTGCTGGCTTCGGCGGTCTGGTATGTGGCGAATCTGGATCAGATGATTCCGCGGTTTACCAAAGATAAGATGCCGGCCCCCGTAGAGGCTCGTTAGAACCCCGCGGGCCGGACGCTCGTGGCTGCTGCCTGGGGCCAGTCATTCGCATCGCAAGGCCGAGGATGGATCGACCCGCAATGCCCGGCGCACCGGCGTGATGGCCGCCGCAACCGCGGCCGCGGCGATCGCGACTCCGGCGCCCGCACCGATCCCCAAGGGAAGCGCATACTACCCAAGCACACACCGCAGAACATCCGCGCCGCGCGCGCCCAAGGCCATCCGGACGCCGATCTCGCGGGTCCTCTGTGCCACGGTAAAGGCGAGCAGACCGAAGATGCCGAGCGACGCCAGGAGGCTGGCGATTGCGCCCAACGATGCTACCACTGCGACGGTCTTGCGCCGGTCGTCCAGTTGCTGGTCGTTGATGCCTCGGTAGGTGCTGACGGTGGGGACCGTGCCGTCAATGGTAGCTGCGGACCTCAACGCCAAGGCCATCGGCCCCGGATTGCTTGCCGCGTGCACCAGGATTGTGGCGTAGATCGCGTTCTGATCATCCATGTTTATATATGGGGCGGATCAGGATGTCAACTATTGCCGCTCGCCTAAGGCGCGGGGCGGCAGGGACTCGGGGCGGAGCCCGTCGGCGAGCGCCAGCCAATCTCCATTTCCCAGCATCGCTTGGACGGCCATCACCTCGACGATCGGCGGTGACGGCCATCGGGGCCAAGTCTGGACTGGGCCATACGCAAAACTGGCTCTCGCCAATTGGAACGATGCGCTCACCTGCTCGCCTTTGAGCGTCAGCCGGCCATTGCGTGCCGACTCGATGATACCTATCGTGTAGAGACTGGTGCCGGATGAAGCATAGTAGATTGCGCCAATCTCACGGCCGTCGGCCTGCCATTGGCTGAACGTACGCCATGCCTGATCCGCCGGAATCGGAGTTCCCATGCGGCTATTGTAAAGCTTCACTCGCCGTAGTTGATCTCGGTGTTGCGCGCCGAGATGGCGGCGTATACCAGGAAGATCAGGGAGATCGCCAGCAATCCGGGAACGGCGACCCAGAAGGGGGCCGGGTCGGTCTCGATCACCATCACATTGAAGGGCGGCGGGAAGGGCACTTCCACCGGGCAGAGGCTCTTCAGGTAGAAGATGATGCTGATCTTCTTCAACACCGCCGGCAGGAACGGATTGATGATCTCCCACACCCATACCACCGCCGCCGGGATCATTGGATTCTTGAAGAACAGTCCGCACATCAGGAAGATGGTGCCGTAGCCGATGCACGCCAGAGCGGTGACCAATGCGTAAGAACCGAGCTGGCTCAATCCCGGACCATGTAACAGGTAGTCCGTCCATGCGGGACCGAAGTGCTTGCCGATGAGATAGTACGTCAAGCCGGCGCCGCCCACGAAGAGCACCAGCGCGACCACGATTCCCGCGAGGAACTTGCCGGCCACCAGCATTTCCCGCCGCATGGGCGTCAGGAAATAGTAGTGCATGGTCTTTTCCAGCATTTCCGCGCGAAACAGGTTGGAGAAGATCCCCATGCAGCCGAAAAAGATCCCGGCGCGCAGATAGTACAGCATGAAGATGATGCCGGCATAGATCATGCTGTCTTCGCCGACGCTGTGGCGTCCCGCGCTGTGCGTCTTCTCGAACGCCCAGTGAATCAGCGAGACGAGCACGGGCCCAAACGCGAGGCAATAGATCCACCAGCCGCGCCTGGAGAGGAACGTCTTTTTCAGTTCGAGACGCAGGACGGCGGCGACCTGGCGAGCGGCGCTCGCTTCGCTCCCCCCGCTCGCGGGGCTACGAGTTGGGGCTTGGGGATTGGGGGCTTGTCGGCTCGCGTCGCTCGCCGGGACGGGGGCGGGGCTCGCTGCGCTTGCGGTACTCTTCGTGGGTTCGGTCACTCGATCGCTCCTTTCGCGCAACGGATGGCCCTCCGGCCGCTAATCCCCAACCTCCAACCCCTAACCCCCAACCCCAGCGAGCAACGCGAGCTCATGTTGTGGCTCCATCCATGCCGATCAGGTATTGATACACGGAGTTCACTTCGTCGTCGGCGGGGGCGGACTCGCCTCGCTCCCCCCGCTCGCGGGGTTGGGGGCTTGCCGGCTCGCTTCGCTCGCGGGACTCCTCGTGGGTTCGGTCACCGGATCGCTCCTCTCGCGCAACGGATGGCCCTCCGGCCGCTAATCCCCAAACCCCAATCCCTAACCCCAGCGAGCAACCCGAGCTCATATGGTGGCTCCATCCATACCGATCAGATATTGGTACACGGAGTTCACATCGTCGTCGGCGGGGGCGACGGACTCCACCTCCAGGCCCGAGTCCAGGATTACCTTGTTCAATAGCAGGTAGAAGCTGTCGGCGTCTTTGGTGCGCAGCAGCAGGCCCTTGCCGTCGTTGCTCACTTTCGCCTCGACCACGTGGTCCTGCTGGAACAGGCGCGAGGCCAGCATGCCGGGGCGGTCGCAGCGCACCAGGATCTGCATGGGCTGCTCCTTCACCTCGTCGCGGACGCTGTGGATCTGGCCTTCCGCCACCACGTAGCCCTGGCTGAGCAGAATCACCTGGTCGGAGATGCGGTCCACCTCATGCAGGATGTGGCTCGAGACGATCACATGACGCCCCTGCAGTCCCCACTGCCGGAACAGTTCGATGGCCTCCGAACGCGCCAAAGGGTCCAGACCGTTCAACGGCTCGTCCAGAACGACCACCTGTGGATCGTGCGCCGTGGCCTGCGCCAGCCGGGCGCGCTGCCGCATGCCCTTGCTGAAAGCCGCGACCGGCCGGTTGGCGGCGTCCTGTAATCCCACCAGGGCCAGCGCCGCCCAGGTGCGACGTTCGCACTCCGCGTTGCTCCAGCCGTACATCCGCAGGTAGGAATACACGAACTCGTACCCGGTCAGTCCCTTGGGAAAAGCATCGAACTGCGCGCAGTAACCTACCATGCGGCAGAGCCGTTCGGGGTGGCTCGGCGCCACGCCCAGCACGCGGATTTCTCCCTGGGTGGGGCGGATCAGGCCGGTCAGCAGATTCATCAGGGTGGTCTTGCCCGATCCGTTGGGGCCCACCAGGCTGGTGATGCCCGGCGGAATCGAGAGGCTGACCTTGTTGATGCCCAGCACCTCACCGTAGAAGCGCGACACGTTGGCGAACGTGATCAGGTTTTCGCTCACCGCACCACCTCCATGCCGCGGATCTTGCGGGCCAGCATGTAGAAGCACACCAGGCAGAGCAGCGAAAGCGTGATCCAGCTCCACGCCAGCGGCAGTTCCTCGCCCTGATTGACGGCGAAGAACGGAGCGCCCCCAGTGGTATTGTTGCTGCCTTCGAACAGCCACAACCAGATGGAACCCACCAGGAACCGGACATTCAGCAGATACCCCCAGTTGGTGCGCTGCACGCCATTGATGATGGCGCCAAAGCCGGTGGCCACGAAGATGAAGCCGAAGATCAGTCCGCCGGCCGCCGGCTTCCACTTGACCCACGCCGACAGCGCCAACGCCATCAGCGAGAGAATCAGAATCCAGATCCACGAGCCGAAAAAGATGCCGGTCGCGAAGCGGAGGTTTGCCGAAGTCCAGTCCCAGCCTTCCATGTAGCCCTGATACGCGAACACCAACAGCCCGGGCACCCAAGTCATCATCGAGAGCAAGATCATCAGCACCGACATCTTCCCCAGCACATATTCCACACGCGAAAAAGGACGTGCCAGGTAGAGCGCGAGACCGTTGTTCGCCAGATCGGGAGAGATTTGGCTGGGGCCGACAAACGCCGCCAGAAACAGCGCCAGGATGCACTGCCAGCCCAGCACCCGCAGGAAGAACCCAGCGTCAATCGAAATCAGACGGTTGGCGCCTTGCGCCCCCAGAAAACTGAAGACGCTGGCATTGTGTTGCACGTAAATCAGCAGAAGAAAGATGAGCGGCGGCAGGAAGCTGGCGTAAAAGGCGATGGTGAGAAACTTGGAACGCTGGAGATCTTCGAACGCGTAGCGTGGAATCACCAGGAAGCGGCTCCACGACGGGGTCAGCGCGCCTTCATACGGCCGGTAGGTTTTCTTATAGACGGCCATCGGCGGTCTCCATGGCTTTGAGGAAGATGTCCTCCAGCGAATCGCGTTTGCGGCTCAAGCGGCGGATCTGCACCGACTGATCGGCGGCCACTTCATACAGCCGCCGGACCTCGAGGCCGTCGGGCAAGATCAGCTTGATGCGCCCCTGGACGCCAGGAGCGGTCTCGCAGCCCAGCTTTTCCACCGTGGCGAGGAACGAGCCGTTCACGCCGCCGCGCGTCTCGATTTCCAGGAAGCGTCGGTTGGCGCGGCGCTCCTCCTCCAGGTTGCAGAACGCGGCCACGTTGCCGTCTTTCAGAATCAGCACCTGGTCGCAGCACTCTTCCACGTCGCGCAGCAGGTGCGAGGACAGGAGCAGTTGCAGGTCGCCACGGTCGCGAATCTCCTGAATGAGCTGGATCATGCGGCTGCGCGCAGGCGGATCGAGCCCGTTGGTCGGCTCGTCGAGAAACAGCAGCTTGGGACCGTGGGCGATGGCCTGCGCCAGTTTCGCGGCCTGCTTCATGCCCAACGAGTAGGTCCCCAGGGGACGGTAGCGGACCTCGCCCAGCCCGACATAGAAAAACGCCTCGTGGGCGCGTTCCAGGGCATGTTCGCGTGGCAGACCCGCGAGTTCCGCCATCAGGCGCACGAAGTGCACGCCGCTCATGCCCGCAATGAAGGAGTCGTTCTCCGGCATGTAGCCGATGAGGCTGCGCACCTCGCGGGCATGGGTCCGGATGTCGCGGCCGAGGATTCGGGCGGTTCCCGCGGTGGGTTTGTGGAAACCCAGGAGCGTATTCAGAAGGGTGGATTTGCCGGCTCCGTTCGGCCCCAGCAGCCCGATGGCCTTACCGGTCAGCGAAGCTCTCAGGTTCTTGAGGATCGCGCGCTGGCCGAAGCGCACTTCCAAACCGTCCAGCTCGATCACTGAGTCCATGCATCTATTTCAACGCATTTTGAGGACGCGGTGTTCCCATGAAATGAGCAAACGGAACCGCGTTCCCCAAGGATCCCAGCAGATTTCCTCCCATCAGGTTGGACATGCCGCTCGAGAGATCGCCCGTGCCCGATATCGTGATCCGGTCGGGCTCGCCATAGGCAGCGATCATCATCGGCTTGACGTTGCTGAGATTTTTCAGGGCGTCCTGCGATCCCGCGGATTGCGGAGCGAACGCACCCAGCAAGCCGACCACGGGTGCGAGCGTGGTGCCCAGCTTCTCGTAGATCAGGCCGGAGAAGTTGAAGTAGTGATCACGCGGCGTCATGGCAATGAACTGCGCCGAATGCGTGATCGAAGTCCCCGCCGTCTTCATCTGCAGGGCGCGGGCCACCAGCACCCGGGTCGGACCGGCGATCAGGTATCCGTCGGCGAAGGTATAGTGCAGCTCAGTCAAAGGATTGCCGTCGCCGCTGGCAATCATGTAATAGGTGCGCCCGTCCACGACTTCCTGTCCGGTGCGAAGAGGCTTGTTTCCCGTGTTGGGGGCATCCTGATCGTGGGCCACAATCATCTTCTGCAAGGTGGCCTGAAGGCGCGCCGGATCGTAGACTTCCGTCACCAGCTTCCAGGACGGGACGGGGAAGGGCGGCCCGTCGAGCGAGAGCGAGAATTCGCCACCCAGGCTGGCGGCTAGGTCGTTGCGGATCTCTGGACCGGTCTCCTTCTGCACGTCGGACCGCGTACGGCCGGTGATCATCGGCAAATGGTCCACCATGCCCGTCACCTGGTCTACGATGGCCGAAGGGTTCTTCACTACAAAGGCGGTGACCAGCGTGGCGTCCGGCGATACGTAGTCGAGCGATCCCATGGGAGCGGGTTCCGCCAGCACGGCGGCGATGCCCGTCCGTGGGCCGTTAAACTCCAGGCTGGCGTTGGTCCGCAACTGGTTATCGACTTCTTTCTGTTCGGCGATCAGGTAGCGGCCGCCCATGCCCACCGCGGACGCGCGATTGTTGGACATACGCGAGAAGTCGGCAGCCAGCAGAAGGCCGGCGCCTTTGGCGTAGGCGTCCGCGATCTTGGTATAGAACGCCGTGGTCTTGATGCCGGAGGGAGAATCGAGACTGGCAGCCAGCGATTCTACGGCGTCGGCCATGGGGCCGAACATGACCAGTCCGGGACGGGTCTCGATCGTCACTCCGGGAGCCTGCTTCTTCAGGAACTCAGGGAATCCATCCCGCCGGGTCTCCGCCAAAAAGACGGGGGCGCGCTGGCCATCGCCGGATTCTGCGCCTACGATCACGATCTCATCGCCGAGGTATTCGCTCGCGGTCCGCAGTTTCTCGATTACCGGCTCGGCATTTATGCCTTTGGACGCCCACCAGGATTGCAGTTCCGGGCTCTCCGACATCTTCTGGTGGAGAACCGCCTGGGCTTCACCCAGATACTGGGCGAGATTCGGAATGCTGACGAAGAAGACGGTCGAAGCCGGCAGGCGATCCAGCAGAGGGCTGGAATAGCGCAACGCCGGCATATGGATCTGCTGCAGATCGCTGCGCAGTGAGGCCAGTTGCTGCAGCAGGCGCTCGCGGTTGCGGCTCCAGGCGATATCGTCCTTCACCGCCACGGGCTCCAGGCTGGGACTCGTAACCGCCTGTTCGCCCGGATGCAGGACCTTTTCCAGGTTTTCCTGCACTACGTGCACCTCGCCCTGGATCACAGACACGCGCGACCCCTTGACGCCGGAACTCACGCTGAAGACGGTTCCGGTGACGGCCACGCGGCAATCGGCGGTGGCCACATAGAGATGGCCGGTCTTGCGCCGGGCGGCCTGTACGATCACGCTGCCGCGCGCCAGCCGGATGGTGAGATCGCTGCCGTCCTGGGTGGTGGAGACGCCCGAACGCTCGCGCAGTTCCACCTGCGAGCCGTCGCGCAGCACCAGCACGGCGTCGGAATTGGCGGCCGTGCGGAATTCGACTCCGTCCGGCAGAGGCTGGCCGGCGGCGAGCGGTTGGATCCCCGCCGCGGAGACCTCGTAGAGCGTGCCGTTGACCGTTTGGACGATCGCGTGGCCCGTGCGCGTGCCGAACTGATCGACACCGACCCAGATCGCGACGCCAGCAACGCTGGCGGCAACCGCGGCCCAGACGTAGGCGCGGTGGGTGGAGCGGCGCGCGGCCGGCTGCACCGGCGGCATGGTCAGAACGCGGCCTTCATAGATCTTGCGGCAGGTGACGCAGGTGTGGAGATGGTCCTTGAGGAGTGTGGCGCGGGCTTCCGGCAGGCGGCCGGCGCGGTAGTCGGGGATCAGCGCCTGGAAATCGGCGCATCCGCGGATGTGGTGGGGAAGATTGGCAGCTTCGGCCGAGATCTTGGCCCACACTCGCGAGGCGGCGGCTTCAATCACCGCCGGATCGGGGGTTTCTTCTCGGATTTCGGTCACGGCTCGCTCCAACTCAGGGTCGAGGGGGATGAATTCGGCGGGGTTGTTTTCGGCGGGTGTCATGCCACTCCCTCCTGATAAGCTCGAAACTCTTTTTCCAAACGATCGCGGGTGCGGGACAAGGTCACGGCCACTGTTCCCGGAGTGGTGTTCAGCAGGCGCGCGATTTCGGGATTCTCTTTTCCGTCAAAAAACCGGAGCATAAACATCTCGGCAATTCTGGGATTGAGCCTGGCAAGGGCGCCGCGCAGCCAATCGCGGATCTCGCCCGACGATTGCGCCCGGTCCGGGCTGCGGTGCGCCGGTTCGGCCAACACCGGCTCCAACTCATCGAGCGGGATATGCCGGATGTTCTGGCGCGATCGGACCAGGTCGAGCGCGGCATTCACGGCCGAGCGGTGCAAAAAACTCGACATATTGCCGACCGGCTCGGCGCCGGGATCGCGCTTGAGCATCCTCAGAAACACGGTCTGGAGGACGTCTTCGGCATCGTCGGCGTTGCCGGTAATCCGGTAGGCCGCCCGGAATACCATCGCATGGTTTTCGCGGAAGATCCGCTCCAGATCCGTCGCGGACAAATTGGCCGATTCCATGGGGGCAGCCATTATCGCTTTCATCCTATCAGGCTCTTCCATTTACAAGACGGGCGAAGGTTTGGGGAATTAACACAGGGCACCCCGGTCGTACAGCGCCGGAGTCTGGCGTGCCGTTTTGGTGCCGTTCCGATCTATCTGGCAGTTTTCAGGACGTTTAGCAAACCGGATGGGTACCAGATGGTCGTCCCTTCCGCGGCCTCATCGCCGGCGGCCGCCTAATTGCAGCACCGCCGCATCTTTCGGCGGAACGCTGAGCCGAATGGCGTTGCCGCTGATTTCGGCGGCGGCATTGGACCAGACGTCCGTGGCTGATTGCCATGGCCCCCCGTCAGCCGTGATCGTGACGCTCTGCGTTTCGACCGTGGGATTGATGACCCAGAGATTGCTGCCGCCCTCGCCTTCGTGCAGGCGCGCGACAATCGCCGGGTTGGACACACTGACCCGCTGCTTGCGCGGCAGGAGCGACTGGAAGACGGCGCGTGTTTCCGGAGACGGCTTGCGGAAATACGCGGCGCCCGGAAAAGTGCCGATCAGTATCGTTCGGCCCTTGCCGAAGTGATTCTCCACCGCGGCGACCGAACCGTTCGCATACCAGCCCGCCGCTTTGCCGCTCGTCGGGCGGTAGGTCTGTTTGAAGAAGCGTCCGCCGATGTTTTTATCCCCGAGCCGCAGGGTGAGGTTCTCGAGAAGGTCGGGAGTGAAATCGACATCGGCTTCAACAGCTCCGAACACATCAGCCAAGCCGAGGTTCGGCTGCGTGGCGCCCGCATGCCCGCCGTCGCCGAAATATCCGGGCACGCCTTCGGAAATCAGCACGCCGCCGTTCTGTACGTATTGGCGGAGCCTGGCCGCGGTCCGGGTGGAGAGCATCGCCGGATAAGGAAGATACGCCGCGGGATACTCCTCAATGTTGTCGATGTGCACCCAGTCGGGCTGGATGTTGGAGTCGAAGAACGCCCGGTAGGCGCCGCGTGCCGATTCGGCATAATAGGCGGTGTTGCCCTGCTGAGCGAAATTGAATCGTTCCGACTCCGGCACGAAGACGATGCCGATATCCCCTTTCACCGGATGCGACTTCCACAGGGAGGGGTGCGAATTGGTCCAGTGTGCCAGTCTGGCGGCCATCTCGGAGCGCGGTGTCGGTGAGCCATCCATGGCGTAGGGACCAAAAGCGCCGAAGAGCGGCCCATCCAACAACGGACGGAAGCGCACATAGAGCAGACCGGATACGCCGCCCGCAAGTGACATCATGCTCCACAGGCGCACATCGGTCTCGTCCGGTTTGCGTCCGTCTTCGAGGGGGCGGTTCACCACTTCCGATTGCATCCACAGCGGCCCGCCCTGGAACTCGGAATGCCAGTAGGGCTTGCCGCGCGAGGCCGCGCGCACCAGGTCCACGGCATGAAACTGTTTCCAGGGCTCGCTGCCTTTGCGCGCCTCGACCCAGGTGAAGCCGTAGCTGTCCACCTCGGCCGCGGCGCGCCAATCATTGGTGGAAGCGGAGGGCAGCAGTTCGAGGGTATAGGCGATGCCGTGCATGGTGATCTTGTTCCTGGCGTCCACCGAGCGAATCACCTCGCGGCGCCAGCGCAGCAGTTCGTGAGCCCGATCCTCGCGGAATTCCAGCCAGTCCAGCCAGTCGGGATAGGGGCCGCCGGCGCGGGGAGCCTCCACGTTCTCCCAATCGGCGAAGCTGTATCGCCGCCAGGCCTTCTCCAGCGCCTCCAGGCTGCCATATTTGTTGCGCAGCCATTTGCGGAATTCCGCCTGAGTCGCGGGGCAGTAGCAGTAGATGCGGCCGACACCCGAGCCGCGGTGCTCGTTGGGAATGTAGGCGCTGGATTGCGTCTGCGTGTAGTAGCTGCCGCCGCCGTTGGTATTGCCCTCGTTCCACAGGTCGTATCCGTAGATCGCCGGGTGGTTGCGATAGCGGCTCGCCAGGGCTTTGAGGAAGGCTTCGGCGCGCGCCCGCACCTCGGGGTTGTCGAGGCACATGCCGGGAAATCCGCCGGTGGCACTGGAACCGGAGTACTCCGGGAAGCCTTTGAAGCCGTCCTGCGCTTCGAAGCGCGCCTGCGGATACATCTTGAACATCCACTCCGGAGCGGCGGTGATCATTTCCGCCAGGACGGTTTTGATTCCATTCCGGGCTTCGAGGTCCAGCATGCGATCATAATCGCGCCAGTCGTACTTGCCGGGCGCGACTTCGACCGCGGACCACATCACCCAGTGGCGAAACATGTTCATGCCGTCCTTGGCAGCGGTTGCATGGTCGCGCTCCCAATCTTCTTCGGGTGGATTGGATTTGCGAAAGTAGACCGCGCCGTAGGGAAAGACCGGCTCCTGCGCGAATGCACAGGGGACAGCCAGAAACGAGACGAGAAAGAGAGGAAGGATTCGCATTGGCAAGTACTCCGGGGTTCAACGCTTCACGGCGACGATCACATAGGGCATCTCGCGCTCCAGGTCGGGGTACATCCGCCCAGCGCCATTCTTGCCGACCACCTCGACGAAGTACATCAGGTCCCATTTCGGGTCAATGAAGGCGGCCGGAATCGCGGCGGTATACAAGCCGGTCTTCGCGTCCAGCGACATTTCGGCGGTCTGGTAGTCCTCGTATTGTGTGAGATGGCGGTAGCGGAGCCGCACCCACTTGACCTCATCGGGCGCGGCTTTGGCGGTGACTATCAGGTCGCGGCCAGGCAGCGCCGCTCCTGGCGGAGTGAGCGTGACCGGCGGTGGTTTCAGATTCGGATCGCGCGGAGCCGGCTTTCGTCCGGACTTGGCCTGCACTTTCGTCCGCTCGGCCTCGAGTGCGCCAAGATCCTGCTCGATGAGGGCCAGTTCTTCCTTCCAATGCTGCCGGAAGCCGACGGCGCGAGCGCCGAACGGGAGATGGTCGCTGTACACGTCGCCCGCCGCGGCAACCACGTCACGCCAGGCGGCGACGGCGCTCTTCTCCCCCGCGATCGCTTCATCGAATGCCGCCGTGTCGCCCGACTCCTTGTACAGGTTGTAGGCCACCGCGGCCGGCAGCCGGGCGGCGTAGTAGCGCGCGAGGCCGGCCAGAATCTTCAGGTCGGTTGCGGTGGAGACAAACTCGTTTCCGGCCTTGCCGCCGATCGTCTTATCGGACAGCGCCAGTTCGGAGGAGATTTCGCGCGCGGTTTCCGCGAACCAGCGGCTGGTCTCCTGTGGACGGCGCATGGGGGTGTCGGTGCCCTGCAGAATGCTGCGCGCCTCGTCGCGCGGATTTTCGAATTGTTGGATGTCGCTGTTTTCCGCCGTGGCGAACTTCGCCAGCGAGTCCTGGTGGTTCATCTCGGCCCAGCCGCGGGTGGTCGGGAAGTACTGGTAGCGATAGGCCGCGGCGACGATGCGCGGCAAGACCCGACTGGCGGCCTGGAGCGCCTTCTGGACGTGGCTGCCGGCCTCCGGTCCGAATCGGGCTGCGAATTCGCCCTGCCACGACTCCGGATCAGCCTGAGGATTGTACGTAAGCCTGCCCCACATCCGGTAGAACGCCCAGTAGCGCTCGAATTCGTAATCGTAATAGCGGTAGCGCGGATTCAGTACCGGAAGCGGCTTTTCGTCGTGAGGCTCGCCGAGCATCCAGGTGGCGAGCATCTCATTCGCCTCGAAACTGTTGCCATCGTAAAGGCGCGCGCTCGCGGCGAAGCGCCGGACGTATTCGGGATCGCCCCACAAGAGCAGCCGCGTGGTGCCGCCCGTCCACACCTGCCACTGCACACGGTAGCGTTGCGGGTACCGCAGCAGGTCGGCGTAGCCATGGCGCCGATCGTGCTGATTTTGAGTATTGACGTGGGTGGGGTGAAACGGGAGCCCCAACTGCTCCATCCAGAACTTGGTGTTGACTCGCGCCTGGAGGCCCTGGTCGAGCGCGTCGTTGATGACCGCATCGGGCAGATCCTTAACGCGCAGATCGACCCGCAGGTTCGGACGCTCGGCCTTGATGAACGAGAAGACTTCGTGCCAGAAGCCGGCCATCTCCTCGTGTTTCAGGCCGCTCTCGTCGTGCATGCGGAACTGGACCGCGTCCACCTCGGGGAACACGTTCAGGAATCGCCGCAGGGCCGCCTTGGTATAGCCGCCGAGATTCTCGGCCGTGACGCCCCAGACGAGCCCCGGCACGCGCTTGCCGGCGTTTTCCGCCGCGCCCGGAATTCCGCCACCCTGCACGCCGCCGCGATAGATGTGGTCCCAGATGGCTGCGGTGACATCGATCCCGCGCTCGTGGGCGATGCGCATCATGGCTTTGAACGCCGCGGTGTTGCGCGCCTGCCGGGCGGGCGTCATACCGACCAGTTCGACTCCCGCGTACTCCGGGACATTGAAGAAGTAGGGATACAGCGGCGCCATAAAGCCGCCGTTCTCGTACCCGAAGATCACGATGAAATTGTTGATGCGGCTGGCGGCCAACATGTCGAAGTAGCGTTCCCAATACTTCTCGTCGTAGAGGCGGCTTTCGAAATAGGCACGCTGCATGGTGTAGATCGAAATGGCGCGTTCCACCAGGTAGGGTACTTCGGAGACTTCGCGTACGCGAGCGAATGGATCGCCGGACTGCGTACTCCACCGTACGCGATCGGCCATGTCGAGGGCGGCGTACATCAAGCCGCGCGCGTCGCCACCCGAGAGAGTCACGGCCGGCTTCCCCCTGTACGGGGAACGGCGGATGGACAACGACTGCGGCGCGCCTTTCGCGACACTCGCCAGGATGTAGAAATCGGCCTGCACCTGCTCGCCGGCCCGCGCGTGGGCCACCGCCAGTCCCTTGGCCGAGAGCGCGGCCTCCAGCCTGGCGATTCCGTATCGTGCCGGCGGCTCCAACTGGCCATCGATCACGATGCCTACCTGGCCCGCGGCCCAAGCCGGCAGCGCGGACAACAACGCCATCACTGCGAATCTCATCTCGCCTCCCTTAATCGCGGAACAGCAGCGGTGCGTATTTCGAAAGGTACACCTGCCAGTTGGGCCAGCTATGTCCACCGCCGGACTGGTTCCACACGTGCTTCACGTTCTTCTTCGTGAGCAGGTCGTCCATGGCTTTGACGCCGTTGAAACCAGGATCCTCCGTGCCGCAACCGATCCACAGGACCTTGAGCTTCTGATTCAGCACGGACGGATCCGCTTTCTCCCACTCCGTGCGATTGCCGCCGCCGCTGAAGGCGGCGATATAGGCAAACTGGTCCAGATTGTGGAGCCCGATCGCCATCGACTGGCCGGCGCCCATGGACAATCCTCCGATGGCCCGGTGATTGCGGTCCGTCAGGACACGATAGTGACTTTCGACGAGCGGCTTCACCGCAGTGAGCAACTCCTTCTCGATCGCGCCCGGGTCATTGGTGGGCGCGGGTGTGTTGGACGCCGTCTTGATCTCCCGCGGCACGTGGCCGTACGGCATCACCACTACCATCGGTTTGATTTTTCGATCGGCGAGCAGGTTGTCCATGATCACGTTGGCGCGTCCGGTCCAGGTCCAGGAAGCTTCAATTTGCCCGTTGCCGTGGAGCAGGTAGAGGACGGGGTATTTCTGTTTGCCGGTGTCGTAGCCGGGAGGGGTGTAGACGTAGATCATGCGCCCGGTATCCAGGTTGGGGGAATCGTAGAAGTTCACATGCACGGTCCCGTGTGGCACGCGCCGTTCTTCGACTATCCCCTTCTCGTCGCCAGGTACGATGAAGAGGCTGGTGGGCCCCCAGCGGCGCATTTCCAGGTTCGGATTGGACGGATCGGGCATGCGCAGGCCGCCATCGATCGCGAAACCATAGGTGTAGAATCCCGCCGGCAAGGGGCCGACCGTCAAACTCCAGACACCCTTCTCGTCCTTCTGGAGCGGCATGGGCTGCTTGATTACCTCCAGGATTCCCGGAGAGCCCATCAGAACTACTTCAGCCGCGTTGGGGGCGAAGAGACGGAACGTGACGGTCCGGTCGGCGCGCACCTCGGGCGAGACCGGGATGTTGTTGGTGTCCTCGTAATAGGGAGCCGGCCCCCGCTGGCTTACGCCTATGCCGGCAGTAATCGAGCACAGGGCGGCGGCCCATAGAAATCGCATTTGGCACCTCCTTCGGCGGCGGTTCGATGTTATCGCTTACATCATTATGGCCTGATCCCGCTGGGATGGAACTCGCCGCCCTTGACCAGAAGGTCCAGGATTTCTCTGGTTCTTGCCGGGCAGGCGCTTCCTTTCTGAGGCGTCAGGTTATCGTGCTCGGATTCGATCAGGGGCAGGGGTTCGGTGGGGCCGGGAATCTGGTTCAGCGCCGTCCAGACTCCGGCGGGCGGCGAAATGGTGTCGATGAACCCCATGCCCGCCATCACCGGCGCCTTAATGTGGGAAGCAAAATTGACGGTATCGAAATAGAGGGCGGTGTTCATCACCTCCGGGCTGTCGGAGGGCCAGTTGGGGTAGCCGGCTTTGCGGCCGTGAAGATCGCCATTGGTGTCCGCCCCCGCCGGAACGCACACCAGCACCGCGGTGATCCTTTCCGGCCGCAAGCCCGCCAGCACGAGGCTCTGTTGACCTCCCATGCTGCCACCCGTCAGTACGATCGTCTGGCCATCCCAGTCAGGCCGTCCCAACAGATAATCCAGGACCCGCGAGTCCCGCAGATACATGTTCAGGAAGTAGGATTTCTCGCGATCGGTGTTGCCGATGGTCTGATAATTCCGCGGGATGTTGCCTGACGGATCGGAAGGCAGCTTGTCGTGGGAATCGACGTTCAGAAACAGCCAGCCGTCGGCGGCATGCTGCGCGGCGGCACGGGCGTTCAGCGCGTACACGCCCGCGTACTGCAATTGGATAAGGGCGGGAAACCTGCCCTGCCTGGCAGGTTTGGCGAGGTAGCCGTGAGCTTGCGATCCGAGCGCATCGAGCACGAACATGCTCAATTCCACTCCCGGCACATCGGTCTCGACGGGAGTGAGAATGGGGTGGATCGGGACTTTGTTCTGTGCGGCAAGCTTGCCTTTCCAGAATGCGTCAAAGTCAGCGGGACGCGGCGTGGACAGGCCGATCTTCGCCGGCGCCACGGCGGCGCCGACGGCGTAAAGTCCGTTATTACGGCCGGTGTTGCCTCCTGTATAACCGGAGCCCGCCGCGGCCGCATCGCCGCCGAGACGGGCGTAAGGCTCGATGGCGACGTAGATCATTTCAGGCTGGCCGCCGGCGATTTCGATCTTGTCCTTGCCTGACGAAAGATCGAGCTTGCCTTCGCGGAGAACCACGGCGTTGTTGCGCCGAATGGTCCACTTGTACGCGTAGGTGGGTGTTTCGGGACCGGGCGTAACCGTCCAGCCGACTGTTTCGCCCACGTCGTAGATGCCGCTCGTGTGATACGGCGCGAACGTGAGTTGTTGTGGGATCGGGGCACGCTGCGCAAAGCCGGCGGGAGCGGCGGCCAGGACGAAGAGGAAGCAGGCGCAAATTCGAATCATAAACTCCTCATGAACCTCGTTTCGACCGGACTCAGACTGAAATCGAACTTCTAATTCGTTGAAAATACAGGAGAGAGCCCGCCGGACTCCGGCGGACGGCCTCAATTTCGGGATCGTATCACGATCCGGGAACCCCAGAGTGCCCGCGCCACATCGCCTCATGGCTTTTGGTGGGCCGATCCGCTCGCCTGGCCGCGCAATGCACGGAAAGGATCGATACCATGGAAGGCGAGGTCCGCCACTGCGGGGAACACATGAGTGGGTTTGTCACCAAGCCAGAGGTCACTGCGGAACGGCGCGAGTTTTATCGCCGGCTGATGGGGAAGAACACGGCACCGTTATGGGAGGTGCTCGGTCAACTCGTGACCCGGGAACCGAAGCCGAAGACCGTTCCGGCGCATTGGCGATACGAGGAGGTCCGGCCGTTGCTGATGGAGGCGGGACGGCTGATTTCGGCACAGGAAGCCGAGCGGCGGGTGCTGATACTGGAGAACCCCGGCCTGCCAGGGGCATCGCAGATCACACAGAGTCTGTACGCCGGGCTGCAATTGGTGCTGCCCGGCGAGGTGACCCCGAGCCATCGGCATACGGCCTCGGCGCTCCGGTTTGTCGTCGAAGGCGAGGGTGCGTATACGGCGGTGGATGGCGAGCGCATTACGATGCGGCCGGGGGACTTCCTTCTGACGCCGTCGTGGACGTTTCACGATCATGGCAATCCCGGCACGGGACCGGTGGTGTGGCTGGACGGATTGGACATCCCGATGGTGAACCTTTTCGACGCGAGTTTTGCGGAGCACGATCCAGGCGGGATCCAGCCGGCAGCGTACGAGGAAAGCGGAGCGTGGGCGAGGCATGGGATGAACATGGCGTCCCCGGAGTATGAGACGGAGCGGCTGTCGTCGCCCGTGTTCTGTTATCCGTACGAGCGGTCGCGGGAGGTGTTGAAGCTTCGCGAACAGGGTCCCGTGGACTCACGGCACGGCGTCAAAATGCAGTACGTGAATCCGGCCACGGGCGGCTATCCCATGCCCACGATCGCGGCGTTCCTGCAGTGGCTGCCGGCAGGATTCGCGGGATTGAGCTACCGCTCCACCGATGCGACGGTATACTGCGTGGTCGAAGGAGCGGGCCGTTCGCGGGTAAGCGAGCACACCATCGAATGGCGTGAGCACGACGTATTCGTCGTGCCCTCCTGGCGCCCGGTACGGCATGCCGCGAGCAGCACCGCGGTGCTGTTCAGCTTCTCGGACCGCCCGGCCCAGAAGAGTCTCGGATTGTGGCGCGAAGAGAACCTCGGCGACTGATGCATCGCGCGGGTTCCCGATTGCTGTACGAAGAACAGCGGGCGACACGCCGGCATCCCAGTAGCCCGCGGCACCTCCTGGTCCGCGCCGACATTACTCTGCAGCAACCCGGGTATCGATCGATCCCACGCGAGCGGCTTCGTAGGCTGCGATCGCCGGTTCCTGCTGGAGGATGTAGCCTAACTCGTCCACACCTTCCACGAGGCAGTGCCTGGAGAAGCTGTCCACGGGGAATTGGACGGCGCGTCCCGATGGGGTGGTGAGAGTCTGATTGGGGAGATCGATCTTCACCGTCGCTCCGGGGTCGGCCGCCACGGCGCGGAACAGTTCGTCGTGGACGTCTTGGGGTACGACGATCGGCAGGAGCGAGTTCTTGAGCGAGTTCTGTTTGAAGATGTCGGCGAAGCTGGTGCTGATCACCGCGCGGAAGCCCCACTGCGTGAGGGCCCACGGGGCGTGCTCGCGCGAACTGCCGCAGCCGAAATTGTCGCCGGCCAGCAGCACCTCGGCGCCCTGAACGTGGGGTTGGTTGAGGATGAAATCGGGATTCGGATTGCCCTGGGCATCGTAGCGCCAGTCGTTGAAGAGCTGCTTGTCGAGGCCCTGCTTGGACGTGGTCTTCAAAAAGCGCGCGGGGATGATCTGGTCGGTATCGACGTTGTTGATGGCGAGCGGCATCATCCGGCCCGCGAAATTCGTGAACGGCTTCATAGCAGTGTCCTCACATCGGTGACCACGCCGGTGATGGCGCTGGCGGCGGCGGTCAGGGGACTGGCGAGGAAGGTACGGCCGCCCTTGCCCTGCCGTCCTTCGAAATTGCGATTGCTGGTGGAAACGCTGTACTGGCCGGGCGAGAGCTGATCGCCGTTCATGGCGATGCACATGGAACAGCCCGGCTCGCGCCATTCACATCCGGCCTCGCGGAAGATTTCCGGCAGGCCTTCAGCGATAGCCAGGCGCTTCACTTCCTGCGAGCCCGGCACCACCAGGACCCGAACATGGGGGTTGACCTTCCGGCCTTTGAGGACGGTAGCCGCGGTGCGGAGGTCGGAGATTCGCGAATTGGTGCAGCTTCCGATGAAGACTACGTCCACGGAGTGCCCCAGCAGCGGCTTGCCGCCTTCCAGCCCCATGTATTTCAGCGCCTTGGTGATGGAGTCGCGAGCGATCGGGTCGGCCACGCCGGAGGGATCGGGCAGGCTGGCGGTGATGGGCATGCCCATTCCCGGGTTGGTTCCGTAGGTGATCATGGGCTCGAGCGCGTCGGCATCGATGGTCACGCCGCGATCGTAAGCGGCGCCTTCGTCGGTGGGAAGCTGGCGCCAGCGGGCGACCGCCTCGTCCCATTTCGCCCCTTTAGGCGCGTGGTCGCGGCCGCTGAGGTACTGGAAGGTGGTGTCGTCGGGGGCCACCATCCCGGCGCGCGCGCCGCCTTCAATCGACATGTTGCAGACCGTCATGCGTTCTTCCATGCCGAGTTTCCGGATGGCGCTGCCGGTGTATTCGAAGACGCTGCCCGTGCCGCCGCCCACGCCGATGCGCGAGATCAACGCCAGGATAATGTCCTTTGCCGAAACACCGCTTTTCAATGTGCCCTCGACGTTTACCTGAAATGTTCTGGACTTCCGCTGCAGGAGGCATTGGGAAGCCAGTACGTGCTCCACCTCGCTGGTGCCGACCCCGAAGGCGAGCGCGCCGAACGCGCCGTGCGTGGCAGTGTGGCTGTCGCCGCAAACCACCGTCATACCGGGCTGCGTGAGGCCGAGTTCGGGGCCGATCACGTGGACGATGCCCTGTCCGGCACTGTGGATGCCGAGACAGCGAATGCCGAACTCGGCGCAGTTGGTCTCGAGTTGCGCGAGCTGCCTGGCGGCGATCGGGTCCACGATCGGCAGCGAGCGGTCGGTGGTCGGGATGCTGTGATCGGTGGTGGCGATCGTCAGATCGGGCCGCCGGACCTTCAAGCCGCGCTCGCGCAGGCCGTCGAATGCCTGCGGCGAAGTGACTTCGTGGACCAGGTGGAGATCAACGAACAGCAGCGTCGGAGCGCCGGGCTGTTCGTGGACCACGTGGGAGTCCCAGAGTTTTTCGATAATCGTTCGTGGCATAGAGATAGTTGCTCAGGACAGAGGCCATCGCGGGCTGGCACGATCCCCGGCCCCTGTTTTTATTATTGCCGAGTGCGGGCCGGTAAGCCCGCACTCAGCCGATCGCGGCGCACACCGCTGCGCCCACCTGTTCGGTGGTGGCGGGCGCGCCCGAAGGACGCAAATCCGCGGTCACTTTGCCGCTGCACAGCACCGCTTCGATGGCGGAGTCCACGGCAGCGGCTTCTTCCTTTAAGCCGAAGCTGTATTCCAGTAAAGCGCCCACCGAGCCGATAGCGCCCAACGGGTTGGCCTTGTTCTGCCCCGCGATGTCGGGGGCCGACCCGTGTACGGGCTCGTAAAGTCCCACCCATGCGCCGGACGGACGGCGGTCGCCTATGGAGGCCGAAGGCAGCATCCCGATCGATCCCGCCAGGACCGCGCCTTCGTCGCTCAGGATGTCGCCGAACATGTTTTCGGTCAGCACCACGTCGAACCGTCGCGGATTGAGGATCAACTGCATGGCGCAGTTGTCCACCAGGAGATGGTCGAGTTCCACGTCCTGGAACTCATGGGACACTTCTACTACCACGCCTCGCCAGAGCTGCGAATTCTCGAGTACGTTCGATTTATCGACGGAGGTGACTTTCTTGCGGCGCGCCCGCGCCAGGTGGAAGGCCATGCGGGAAACCCGCTCGATTTCCGAGCGCGTGTAGGTCATGGTATTGACCGCCCGCGTCTCCGCGCCGTCCTCAAAAATGCCACGCGGAGTTCCGTAGTAAATCCCGCCCGTCAGTTCGCGGACGATGATCATGTCGGTGCCTTCCACCAGTTGATTCTTCAATGGCGAAGAATCCAACTGCGACGCGTACGCTCGCACGGGGCGCAGGTTCGCATAGACCCCCAGCGCCTTGCGAATTCCTAAAAGTCCCTTCTCCGGCCGCTTGTCGGGCGGAGCATTGTCGAATTCCGGCAGCCCGACCGCGCCCATCAGGGTGGCATCGGCCTGGGACGCAAGCCTGGCGGTCTCCTCCGGGAACGGGGTTCCCGTGCGGTGAATGGCGATGCCGCCCAGCAGCCCTTCCGTCACGGCCAGCCGGTGGCCCCATTTTTGTGAGACATGACGAAGGACGCGCACGGCTTCGCGAGTGACCTCGGGGCCGATTCCATCCCCGGGCAGCGCCAGAACGTTGAGATTCATTCCCTAATCCGCGGCCACCCGCATGGCCCGCTGCCCCTCATGGAGCAAGGCGAGGATCTCTTCGTCCATGAGACCTTTCTTGCGGTGGTCGGCGACCGCAGTGAAGCGGTGGTAGAGATCGTCCAGCTCTTCGCGGGTCAGGTTGTAGCCCAGATCCTTGCAGCGCTGATTGAGCGCGTGGCGGCCGCTGTGCTTGCCCAGCACCAGCTTGCCCTCCGGGACGCCTACCGACTGCGGGTCGATAATCTCGTAGGTGCTCTTCTCCTTCAGGTACCCGTCCTGGTGAATGCCGGCCTCGTGCGCAAACGCATTCCGTCCCACGATCGCCTTGTTGGGCTGGGGACCGAAGGTGATGATGGAACTCAGCAGTTCGCTGGCCGAAAAGAGGTGCTCGGTATGAATGCCGGTGTGGTAGGGATAGGTGTCGGAGCGGGTCTTGAGGATCATGACGACTTCTTCGAGCGAGCAGTTTCCGGCACGTTCGCCGATGCCGTTGATGGTGCACTCCACCTGGCGGGCGCCCGCCTCGATGGCGGCCAGCGAATTGGCAACGGCGAGCCCGAGGTCGTCGTGGCAGTGGACGCTGACGATCGCGCAGTCGCCGAGAGCCCGGGCGACCTGGCCGATCAGCGCGCCGTATTCCTTAGGTGTGGAATACCCGACCGTGTCGGGAATGTTCACCGTGCGCGCACCGGCATCCACCACGGCCTTCGAGATCTTCTCCAGGAACTCCGGTTCCGTGCGGGCGCCGTCCTCGGCCGAGAATTCGACATCATCCACGTGGCCGCGGGCCAGCTCCACGGCGGCCACCGCCTCATCCAAGACCTGCTCCTGCGATTTCTTGAGCTTGTACTTCAGATGGATCGGGCTGGTGGCGATGAAGGTATGGATGCGCGGGCGGCGGGCGTGGGTGAGCGATTTCGCGGCGCGCTCCACGTCGAGCGTACAGCAGCGCGCCAGCGCGGCTACCTGTGCCCAGGGAAACTCGCGGCTCACAGCCTGCACGGCTTCGAAGTCGCCGTCGGAGGCGATGGGGAAACCGGCCTCGAGGATGTCCACGCCGAGCTCCACCAGTTTACGGGCCATCCGCAGCTTCTCGGGAACCGTCATGCTGCAGCCGGGCGATTGCTCGCCGTCGCGCAGCGTGGTGTCGAAGATGTAAACGCGGTCGCTCATAAGGATCCGTTACCCGCATTATGCGGGCGGGACTCCGAATTTAGCAAATTTATAATATTAACTGCCAGCATTAATTAGAATTATACTGGATGCAGTGGAGGGTCGTCTGTGGAACTGTATTCGCTGCAGGTGTTTCTGACGGTGGCAGTGGAAAGAAGCTTCTCCCGCGCGGCGGAGCGGCTGCTTCGCACCCAGCCCGCGGTGTCGCTGGCGGTGCAGCGTCTGGAACAGGAATTGGGGGAGAAGCTGATCGACAGGTCCGGCAAGGATCTGATCCTGACGGATGCCGGCCGAAGCGTTCTCGACTATGCGCGGCGATTTCAGAGCCTGCGGCAGGAACTGGACAATTCGCTGGCGGAACTGCGCGACAACTCGGCGGGCCGGCTGATTATCGGAGCGAATGAGTCCACCGCACTGTACCTGTTACGGTACATACGGCGATATCGTGACCTGTATCCTAAAGTCAAGGTCCAGATTCGGCGGAGTCTCTCGAGCAAGGTTCCCAACGAACTGTTGGACGGCAATCTGGAGTTGGGAGTGATCAGCTATGACCCGGGGGACGAGCACCTGAAATCCAAAGTGATCTATATCGATGCACTGGCGCTGGTGGTGTCTCCGCGGCACCGGTTGGCGGACAGGAAAACTGTTTCGATCACGGAGCTCGGGTCGGAAAACTTCATCGCGCACAATGTGGTTTCACCCTACCGGGAGGTTGTCTTGCGCGAATTCCAATCGCACAAAGTACCCCTCCATATGGATCTGGAGATGCCCACGATCGAGACGATCCGCAAACTGGTGGAGAGCGATCTGGGGGTGGCATTTCTTCCGCGGATGTGTGTAGAGCAGGAGATCGAACGGAAGACGCTCTGTGAGGTGCGGGTGCGGGAGATCCATGTGGAGAGGAAAATCAGACTGATTTATCCCACGAGGCGAGTCTTGAGCCATGCGGCTAAAGCCTTCCTGGAGATATTGGGATAGGGAGGGTCAAAGCGGAAGCGGCGACGGGCTTCCGGATCGGGAGCGAGCGGTTGTTTGCCTCGCCGCGACTCGACTACTTTGACGGCCCCTTTCCCGCTCGACGGCTCTCCCAGTATTTCTTCATGCGTTCGGAGACTTCCTTCCGCTCCTTGGCGCCCATGGATTTGCGGCCACGGCGTTTGCCGCTCTTGGCCTCCACGGGAACCTTTCCCGCGGACCTCTGAAGTTCTTCCAACGAAGCGATTACTTGTTCGAGCTTTTCTTTTTCGGCGTAGAGGTTTTGTATGGCTTTGTATAGGTCCATCGTTTCTCAAATATCGGGTTGGAACAGTGCGTGCTAACACAGGTCCAACCCGATATTACATCGGAATACCTTTAGAATTCCACGAATTTCAGAGGCATTACCGAGTGAGAAACGGCCAATGTGGTACTGGCTTGTAGCCATATTTGGTAATAGCCAGGTATAGCAATCCTGCTACTAGCAGTAGTACGCTCCCAGCAATAATACCGGCTATTCGCCACGGGAATTTCCGCTGCTCCCGATGGAGTACCAGTAGGTAACTGGCAAAAATGCCCACGAAAAAGAGCATGCACATGGGTGTGGCGAACAACATCAGGTTGAACACATCGGGGGTCGGAGTCACAATCGCGGCAATAATAAAGATTGCCAGGATGGCATAACGGCTGTGATTCAGCAGAAAGACAGGGCTGACAATTCTGAGCAGAGTCAGAAAGAAGATCAGGACTGGGAGTTCGAAGACTAATCCTACTCCGACCACAACGTTAAAGAACAGATCGAAGTAGGAACTCATCGAGATCATATTCTTCACGCCGTACGCTGCCCCGATGCTGAGAAGGAACGTGAGACCGTAGCGAAAAACGACAAAATAGGCAAACACACCGCCCAGAATAAACAGGCCGGCCGATACCAGAATAAACGGCGCGGCCCAGCGTCGCTCGCGGCGGTAAAGGCCGGGCGAAATGAATGCCCATACCTGGTACAGAATACAGGGAGCGCCCAGGAAAATCGCGCAGACGATGGGGACTTTGAACCAGATGATATTGAACTGCTCCATCGGCTCGATGGCCACCAGGCTCGGTTCGTATCCGAGGGATTTCAATGCCGCAGCAGCCGGCTCCATGACAAACTTCCATAGAGGACCACTGAAGGTGAGGCTGACGATAAAGGCCACCAGAACTCCGCCGAGCGCCTTGAAGATGCGGGAGCGCAACTCCTCGAGGTGCTCGAGGAAGGACATGCGCAGCATGCCATCATCTTCATCGTCTTCTTCGGTGGAAGGAGGCGATGGAGGGGGAAGGCCCCCTCCACCCATCCGGCGGCTTACTTTATCGATGGCACCCTTGATCGACGCAATTCCAGTACCGGGAGCGCCGACTCCCCTCGAGTCTTCAGGTGGGTTCATTCTTCAGGCGTTATGTTCAGCCGTCGAGTGCTGATCCGCGTGCCCGTTCGGAGAGGGAACATCGTGAGGATGCTCGTTCGTTCCGGTAACGGCGGCCAGTTCGGAGCCATGGGCAACGGTGCCTTCCGGCGAAACGGCTGACGGTGATTGAGCGTCCTGAGGTGCGGATGCGCTTACAATGGATGGGGTGGAGGCAGCAGTAGAATCGTGGCTTTCGGATCCGTATGAACCTTCGTAATTGGTCTCATACGAGGAATAGTCGTAATTGTAAGTATCGTACTGATACTCTTTGGTGACTTCCTTCAAGGACGCGGTTTCCTGCTCCAGATTTCTCATTTCGCGGTCGAACGTGGATTTCAGTTCGTTTTGCGCGCGGCGGAATTCGGTCAAGGCCTTCCCAAACGTCCGCCCCAACTCCGGCAATTTCTTGGGACCGAAGAGGAGCAGCGCCAGGATGAAGATGACGACGATTTCTTGCACGCCCAGCGTTCCGAACATGGACCCTCCTCCTTTGCTATTCTGCCCCATCATAGCACGGCATAAAGGCGGGGTTTAGGGTTCGGATTGAGGGTTGGGATTGAGGTTGGCCTTATGATGAGATGGTGCCGGAACCCGCCTGCCTGTTTTGCCAAATCGCCGCCAAATCACGGCCCGCCGCAATTGTTTTCGAGGATCGCCGCACGCTCGCGTTCCTCGACCACCGTCCGTTATTCCCCGGGCATTGCCTCCTGATCCCGCGCGAACACTTTGAAACCCTGGGCGACCTGCCTGCTGCCGAGATCGAGCACCTGTTCGGCATCGCGCGGATGCTGTGCCTTGCGGTGGAATCGGGATTGGGCGCCGAAGGATCGTTCATGGCCGTGAACAATCGTGTCAGCCAGAGTGTGCCGCACCTTCACATCCATGTAGTTCCCCGGCGCAGAAAGGACGGCCTCCGCGGATTCTTCTGGCCTCGGGGTAAGTATCGCGACGAATCAGACGTACGAAACATTTGTGTCGCTCTCCAGGACGCCATCGAGCGTCTGAAACAGTCCGCCGCCTGAAAGCCGACTGTAGGTCGAAACACGCATTGTCTCTGAGTGGCCCCGCACTCGTGCGCGCGCTCACCGAAGTCATTCCGTCCTTTCCCTATACTGCCGTTTGACGGGACCAATTCGGGTCTGCGTATTCACATCCGGCACAGGGAGAAGCGATTTAGCATGACACCAACTCAAAGAATACTTGCTGTAGTGGGGTTATTCGTCTGCAGTCTGGCTCTGCCAAAGAATTCGTATGCGGTCAGTGGCTGCACCAACGCCAAGTTGATGGGCACCTATAACGCTCAAATAAGCAGTGCGAGTTTCGTGGATGTGCTCAATTCCATCAAGGGCACCACCGGGGCAACCGGGACGACTGGAACGTCCGGTTCTACCGGCACAAGCGGCACGAATATCCAGGGCGGGTTCGGCAGTAATACCAACAGCCTGTCCGGCAGCATGCCGGGACTGGGCCGGTATTACTTCGACGGTAATGGCAATATCGCCGGCGTTGCGTCCGGCGGCAATGGCTTGGCGGCGATCGGAACATACAGCGTGTCCGACAACTGCACAGCCACAATGAAGCTGAATTCCGGACAATCGTACGATGCGGTTCTGGCAGCCAACGGCGCGCGGATTCTGTTTCTGGAAACCGACGCCGGCGGCGCCGGCGTGACCGGTGAACTGGACCTCTCGGTCAATGCATGCCTGGCGTCTGGAGCACCCGCGACCTTTGCGTTTACCTTCTTCGGCGGCGCTCAATCTGGGACCACGGCGACAACCGGGACCACGGGCACGACGGGAACAACCGGAACGACGGGCACGACGGGCACGACCGGCACGACGGGAACGACCGGAACCGGTACCTCTCAAGGTACGGGGCCGTTCCAGCCCGCTTCGGGCGTCGGGTCCCTCACTCTCGATGGCGCGGGCGGCTTTACCCTGGTCGAATGGGTATTCACTGGAGGTTCGGTGCAGCAGTTTACGGCAACCGGCAGTTACACGCTCGCGATGAATTGTGTTTTGACGTTGACCTTCAACTCCAACGCGACCGGCACACCCGGCGTACTGACAACCAATAACTTCACCAATATTCTGCTGAGTCCGTCAGGCGGCGCAGTGGCTGTCAAGCCGGACCAGACCAATTTTGTGATCGGTCAATTGATTCCGCTGTAAGGCTCCGGGAATTCCTGGTCTTCTGCGCAGGGGTTCCCAAGTAGAAAGCGTTTCGTTCAGGACCCGCCCGGAACCGGCTAGTATGCGCGGTTCCGGGCGTTTGTTTCGCTTGCCGCAACGGTCGAGACCGCCGATTGGATGTTCGATCATGTTCTGGTCTGGAAAAGATAGCTGCGATGTCTATCATTCGAGAAGGACCGCGCGCAATGACTCAAAACCAGCTAACCCTGGCTCCCAAGCTATCCCAGTCGGAGTCATCTGAACTCTCTCGCCCGGCCCGCATCGGCGTTAGCGCCTTCCTGATGTTCAACCTCTTTGCCATTGTCACCTGGTGCATGCCGCTCGAATCGCCTCTCATCGCGCGCTGCCGCAGTCTCATCCGACCTTATCTTCTTTACACCGGCCTCTTTCAAAAGTGGGACATGTTCGCACCAGATCCATCCAAAGTGAATCACTATGTGGCGGGCGTGGTTACATATCAGGATGGGTCAACGTCGGTCTGGACGTTTCCGCGGATGGAAAACCTCGGTTATATAGACAAGTACTTCAAAGAGCGGTACCGTAAGTACGCCAATGACTGCCTGAACCTGGATGTCTATTCCGGGCTATGGCCGGATGCCGCCCGGTACATCGCCCGCCAGAACAACCGCCCATCCAATCCGCCGATCGTGGTTGATCTGGTGCGCCACTGGTCGATGGTTCCTCCTCCCGACTCGGGAGAAGATCCATCACTTGCCCGCTGGAATCAGTACCAATTCTTCCGCTATATCGTCAGGGAGGGAGACCTGCGATGAGTCTGAAATCGCTGGCGGGTGCGTGGAATCGCTTTTTCTTCGAGCCCGTCTCGCCGGTCCCCATTGCTCTTTTCCGGATTGTGTTCGGTCTGGTGGTGCTGGGAGATGTTCTGCTGCTCCGTCCCGAGTGGCCGGTCTGGTTCGGTCCTCGGGGGCTGGTCACGCTCGAGACCATGCAACAGATGGAGCCCGGGACGCGGATCAACGTGTTTGCCATCGTGCCCCAAACCGAGTTCTGGAGCAACGCCGTTTTCTGGGTTCTGCTGGTAAGCGCTTTGTTTCTGACCCTCGGCCTTTTCAGCCGCGCGAGCAGCGTGGCGGTGTTCGTGGCGGTAGCATCCCTCCACGAGCGAAATCTCTATATCGCCAACTCCGGGGACACCTTGCTCCGGGTTACCGCGTTTTTCCTGATGTTCGCGCCCACCGGAGCAGCCCTGTCGCTCGATCGGCTTCGCCAGATCTGGCGAGGCAGGCAAGGAGTGGAACTCCGGCCGCGCGCCCCATGGGCGCAGCGCATGATCCAGATCGAGGTGGCGCTGCTTTACCTCATGACCTTCTGGAACAAGAGCCAAGGCGCCGCCTGGATCGACGGTTCCGCTCTTTATTACATGTACCACCTTGACCAGTTCCGCCGTTTCCCGATTCCGGGCTTCCTCCAGGACCTCCTCCTGGTGCGGCTCGAAACCTGGTTCACCCTGGCGGTGGAGTTCTCGCTCGGTGTGCTGGTGTGGTTCCGGGAACTGCGTTACTGCGTACTGGCGCTGGGCGTCGTGCTCCACCTCAGCCTCGAATACGCCATGAATGTCCCGATGTTCCAGTGGACCGTTCTGGCTATTTACATTACTTTCGTCGAGGGCGAAGACTTGGACCGCGTGTGGAGCCGGATCCGATCGTTTGCCTCCAAGCACATGACTCGGACGATATCGGTGGGCTTTGACCCTTCTCACCTCCCGGGCGGACGTGGCGCAGAAGTACTCCAGGCGCTGGATGTGTTCCGCCGCCTTCACCTGGTGCCCCGCCCGGGCGAAGCAGAACTCGCCCTCCGCGCCGCCGGCGATATTCCGGCGATCGCCCTGCATCTTTGGGGGCTGGGGCAACTGCGCCGTCGCAAAGGCCGGGCTGTTCCAAAGTCTTTACCTGCTTCGGTTCGTACCGATGCCTGGCGCGCTCTAAGACAGCGTCTCTCGCAGCACTTTCCGGCTCTGCTCCGCCCGGAAATGGCGCAATTTTTCGCGCAGTTCCGGGCGTTTGTTGGCGAGGATGGCGACTGCCAGAAGCGCCGCGTTGCGCGCGCCCGCCGGCCCGATCGCCAGTGTGCCGACGGGGATGCCTCCGGGCATCTGCACGGTAGACAACAGCGAATCCAGCCCCTTCAGGGACGCGCTCTCCATGGGCACGCCCAGCACCGGCAGCAGGGTGTGCGCGGCGCATACTCCGGCCAGGTGCGCCGCTCCGCCGGCCGCGGCAACTATCACTTCCAGTCCGCGGGATTCCGCTTCGCTCACATATTCCGCGGTCTCGTTCGGGGTGCGGTGCGCGGAGAGCACCCGGCATTCATGAGGAACCCCGAAAGTGGTAAGCGTTTCGTCGGTCTGGCGCATGGTCGCCCAGTCCGATTTGCTGCCCATGATGACGGCGACCAGGGGAGCGGTGTCTGCCATGGTGTTATTGTCCTTGCGCCAGGGTGAATCCGGCCTGGCCGTTGAAAGTGCGCAGCGACTGCGTAAGGGCGATATCGATGCCGGCTTCGGCGATTCGGTTCACCACCTCCAGAAGGCGGCCCATGCGGACCGGCGTTTCGGACAGGAAGCGGCAGCGGAAGCTGTCCGTGCAGAAGGTCTCCGCCATTCCCGCCGGCCAGACCTTTACGCCGCGATTGTCGATCATCTGCAAGGTGAGGCCATTTCCCGCCAGTTTTCCGACCGCCTCCGCCAACTCGTTGGGATTGCGCGAGGGCCAGCAGACGAACACGTCGATACCTTTGAGCTCCATGCTGGCCAAGTTGCCGGCGGCATGGGCGACTGCCTTTCGGGCGCCAGCCGGACGGTGGGCGTACGCGACCGGCTTAAGGCGATTGGGCTTCTGCCCCACACGCGCAACTACGGCGGCGGCAAATTCCCTGGTGCCGACTTTCTGGGTGCTGACGCCGTCAGTGAAGATGTCGTAGGTGTGAACGCCGTCCTCGATGGTGCGGAGCCAGGCGTTGTGCACACGTTCGGCGACTTCCGGCTGGTTGATGTGGACCAGCATGAGCACCGCTCCCAGCAACAGGCCCGACGGATTGGCGAGGTTCTGGTTCGCGCGGCGCGGTGCGGAGCCGTGAATGGCCTCGAACATGGCGCATTTGTCGCCGATGTTGGCGCTGCCCGCCAGGCCCACCGATCCGGCAATCTGGGCAGCCACGTCGGAGAGGATGTCGCCGTAGAGGTTCGGCATGACGATTACGTCGAAGGCCTCGGGGGTGTCCGCCATCTTGGCGGCGCCTATGTCCACGATCCAGGATTCCTTTTGAATGTCGGGATACTCGACCGCGATCTCGTCGAAGATCTTGTGGAACAGCCCGTCGGTCATCTTCATGATGTTGTCTTTCATGAAGCATGTGACCTTCTTGCGGTTGTGCAGGCGCGCGTACTCGAAGGCGTAGCGAATGATCTTCTCGCTGCCCGGCCGGGAAATGACCTTAATGCAGGAAGTGACCTCCGGCGTCAACTGGTACTCGATGCCGGCATAAAGATCCTCTTCGTTTTCGCGGACGATCACCACGTCCATGTTGGGGTGCTTGGTATCGATGAAGGGATGGTAGGAGACGCAGGGGCGGACATTGGCATACTGCCCCAGCGTCTTGCGGGTGGTGACGTTCAGGCTCTTGAAGCCGCCGCCCTGGGGAGTGGTGATGGGAGCCTTGAGGAAGACTTTGGTTCGCAGGAGCGACTCCCAGGAACTCGGTTCGATTCCGGCGCTGTTGCCGCGCAGATAAACCTTTTCGCCAATTTCGATGGTCTCAATCTCGAGAGCCGCGCCGGCCGCTTCCAGGATCTGAAGGGTGGCGTTCATGATTTCCGGGCCAATGCCGTCGCCGTGGGCTACGGTGATGGGAGTTTTCGTGGGCATAATCGGAACATCCAGGATAGTTGGATTGCTCAACATCGCGCAACAGGATCCAGTAGTCTTTTTCTACAGCCATCGCCAAAGTGATATGCCCACGAATTCGGTCGCGACAGGAATGCGGACACACTCGTCAATTGCCCGCAATTCGATTGACACCGGCCCAGAAGTCTGATATATCTTTCCACCGAACGTTCGGTTGCTCCGAAACGGCGAGAGGCCGCAAACTGCTTCTGGGTGGGGAAATTAGCGGCTTGATCGTAAATCTGGGAGTTTTCGGGAGGTCGAAAAATGAGGGGCACATCCAGGTTGATGTGGCTGGCATGGGCGCTGGCTGCATGGAGTTTTCCGTTGGCCGCGCAAGCGCCTACCGGGATCATTACGGGAACCGTCACCGACGAAACCGGGGCGGTCATTCCTAACGCGAAGGTCACCATCACCAACAAGGCCACGGACTTCGTCCGCACGGCGTTGGCGAACGCCGAAGGTTTTTACAGCGCTCCGGCGCTGCCTGCCGGCGAATACCAGGTGCGCTGCGAGCAGACGGGTTTCCGCGTGCTGATCCGGGCGGCGACGGTGGAAGCAGGCAGCACGACCTCGGTGAACCTGCCGATGCAGGTGGGCGGCTCTACGGAAGTGGTGAACGTGGAGGCGGCCGCGGCGGCCATCAACTACGACAGCCATACCATCGAAGGCGTGATCCAGCGGGCGAACATTGCGGACCTCCCACTCAACGGGCGCAATTATGCGCAACTCGCCAAGCTCGAGCCGGGCGTGACGATCGCCTCGGGATCGGTTGCCCAGTTCAATACGCTGTTCACGGTGAGCGTGTTAGGCGCAGGCAACCGGACTCTTTTCGCCCTGGATGGCGGGAATGTCTCCGACAACATCGATGTCGGCGGCGGCATATCCTCCCTGAATATCTCCCAGGAAACCGTGCAGGAGTTTCAGTTGTCGTCGGTCAACTTCGACATCTCGACTGGCATTGCCGCGGGCGGCGCGGTTAATGTGGTCACCCGTTCCGGCTCCAACAGCTACCACGGGGACGGATATCTCTATTTCCGCGACCACAACATGGCGGCTTACCCGGCGCTGGTTCGCAATCCAGCGAACCCCAGCCCATTCTTCGCCCGCCGAAATCCCGGCGCCACAATCGGCGGCCCATTGCGGAAGGACAAGTTCTTTTTCTTTTTCAACTACGAGTACATGAACCAGGTGCAGGCGCTGAGCATTCAGAGTCCGGATCCCGCCTTCGCGCCGCTGATTGGAACCTACGGAAGTCCTTACGTGGGCAAGACCCTCAGTCTTCGGCTGGATGACCGCCTGACGGATAAGCATGCCCTTTTCCTGCGATATTCCCATGATGGCAACTCAGGCTTTGGACAGTCGCTGGAGTTCGGCGATCCCTCCAATTGGGCGCACAACACGAATTTCGCCGACCAGAGCATCATCGGGCTCACCAGCACCCTGACGCCGTCCGTTGTCAACGATGTAAGATTCCAGTACAACTATTGGAACAACCACAACACGCAGGCGGCGGCTTCGGACTGTTCGGGGCCCTGCGTGGCGGGGAGCCTGCCCAACGTATTCTACTTCCAGGGTGCCTCCAGCACGCCGGCGATCGGTCCCAACTTCAACGCGCCCCAAGGCCGCAATACGCGGCGATTTGAGGTAATCGAAAGCCTTACCTGGCAGAAGGGCTCGCACCGGCTCCGGTTCGGCGGCGATGCGAATCCCACCAAGTCGGCCGGCCTTTGGGGATTCTGCACGCCTATGTGCGTCGGCGCATATTCGCCGACCTACATTCGCGGTCTGTTCGGAGCCGCGACGGCGCTTTACTTCCCGACCCTACCGACGGTGCTGAAGACCGATGCCGATGTGTTGAACCTGCCGGTGCTGAACCTCAACAGCAGCATCTTCAGCGGCGTCGGTGTGGGCGCGGTCTCCACCCCCGCGCCATACGGTTACGACTCGCAGCGGTATTACGACCAATACCGGGCGTATTTCGGCGACACCTGGAAGATCTCGCAGCACTTCACGCTGAACTATGGACTGGCCTGGAATGCACAGAAGGGCTTTTACAACTCCAACCTGTCGAAGCCGCAATTCCTCGCGCCGATCCTCGGTACCGGCCCCGACAACCTGGGGCCGACCGTGAACAACACCAAGGAATTCCAGCCGGCGGTCGGTTTTGCGTGGAGCCCGTTCAAGAACAACAAGACCGTCATTCGCGGCGGCGGCGGGATCTACTGGGACAGCACACCCGGATATTACAAGCTGCGGGAGGCTCCGGTGATCGGGCCCGTGGGCAACGGCCGGAGCACGCTGGCGGCCAGCGCTTTCACCAACATCTACCCCGGAATTATCAACTTCGCCGCCGGAAATGCCCCGCTTCCCGTCGGCGCCAATCTCAGTTTGAATGCGCTCTACAACATGACTATCGGCCAGTTCATCAACCTGGTGAATATGGAGTTGCCCGGTATCGAGGCCCAGCTGGCTCCGCCCAACCCGCAAAGAAGCGGGCCCTTCACGGTCAGCGGCATCGACGTCGCCAAGCAGGGCGTGGAGATCTATCCCACGCACTTTCCTCTGGCCCGCAGTTACCAGACCTCCATCGGTGTGCAGCGTGATCTCGGGTCTGGATATGTCCTCACGGCCGACTGGGCGCGGCGGCAAGGCGAGAATGTCAGCTTGGGCGAAGTGGATCTCAACCTCACCAACCGCTACATTAACGGGGTGCAGACGCCCGTAATTCGAAAGTGCGCGCCTAGCGAGGTGTTCGTCCCCGGTATCGAGTGCTCCAGCGGGACAATCACCTTTTGGACGGACCAGGGGCGAGCCGTCTACGACGGTCTGCTGGTGAAACTTTCCAAGCGCTACCAGAACCGTTACCAGTTCACGGCATCCTACGCGCTACAGAAGGGCCTGAGCGAAACCGTTTGGGACGACACCAACTGGATGGCCGGCTACGGCGAGTATCTGCCACACCACAACCTCAATATCGCCGGCACCGTGGATCTGAAGTGGGGATTCACGGTCAGCGTCAACTCGTCGATCATCAGCCGTACCCCGGGTACCGCCAACGTGCCCAGCCTGGATCTGCCCGGCACCGTGCCCGCGGGCAGCAGCGAGCCGCTCCCTGGTCTGGCTTATGGCTGTCTCGCCGCGGGATGCAGCAAGTCCGATCTCGCGAATGCGGTGAACGCGTTCAATTCCACCTACGCGGGCCAGAAGAACGCTAATGGAGGGACCATCAGTCCATTGATTCTGCCTCCGGACTACCAGTTTGGCGACCCGAGCTTCAGCCAGGATTTCCGCGTCACGAAGGTGTTCCGCTACAAGGAGAAGGCGAGGCTCTCGGTTTTCGGCGAGGTCTTCAACGCTTTTAACATTGCCAACCTGAGCGGCTATTCGCTGACGCTGGACACCAAGAACGCGAATCCCGCGGCGCAGACGTACAGCTTTGGCCAACCGACGCAGCGCGTCAATCAGACGTTCGGTTCGGGCGGCCCCCGCGCGTTCCAGGTGGGCGCGAGAATCAGCTTCTAGACTGGGAGGGCAGTCTTCTGAACTCCCGCGGTCATGCGGCGCGCACTCCTGGCTAGAGACCGAAGACCAAGAGTGTCCGCGCCACATGACGGCGATCTGACCGTGGGCTCGCATAGCGGTTTTCGTTTGAGGGCAAAATCGGTCATGATCCTATCATGCTTTCGTTTCGCTCTTGTCGTGCCTTACCGTTCGCCTGCCTGTTGGCCGCCGCGCTCCAGGCCCAAACGGGCATCCTGCCAGTGGACTACGCCAGGCTTGCCGGGCGCGCCGATCTCAATTACGACCGCCCAGCTTCGCGAAGCGAAGAGGGCATGCCGGTGGGGAATGGCCGCATGGGCAGTCTCGTCTGGACCTCGCCCTCCGCGCTCCGCTTCCAGATCAACCGTGCCGATGTATTTGCCGAGGACAGCTCGACCACCAGCTTTCCGCGCGCCGACACCGACTATGCCAGCGGCTGTGGCTACGTAGACATCAACCTCGTCCAGTCGGGCGATGACGTCTTTGCCGGCGGCGCTTTCCGCCAGACGCTGTCGGTCTACGACGGCTTGATGACCACCCGCGGCAACGGCGTCACGGCGCGGGTGCTCGCATGGCCGGACCGGGATGTCATGGCGGTTGAGATCGATGACCGGCGGCCGCAGCCCGAGCCGATCAACATCGATCTGCGCATGCTGCGTTACCTCGTGGCCGTGATCAACGGCCGGAATTGGCAGCTGGCGAACTCACATGCCGTAGAGGTGAGGACCGCGGAGCATTCGGCCCTGTCGCGGCTCGACATTCGCGACGGCCGAATCCTTCTTACACAGGAGTTCCGTGAGCACGACTATTACGACTCCTCCGCCGTGGCGATCGGCGTCCTCGGGCGCTCCTCGCGGGCGCGCTACCTGAACGAATCCACGGTGCAACTCTCGGCCGCTGCCGGGCAGGGTCGATTCACCGTCCTGATCGCCAGCGCCGCGAGCGTCGATCCTCGGGCGGATACCGCCGCGATTGCCCTCCGGGAGTTGGACGCAGCGGCTCCTCTTGATTTCCCAGGTCTGCTCGCCGCCACGCAAGCCTGGTGGCACAGCTTTTGGGAGAAGGGCTTCGTCCACATGCACAGCAGCGACGGCCAGGCCGACTTCGTCGAGCAGAACTATACGTACTTCCTCTACCTTATGGCCGCCTCTTCCCGTGGCGCCTATCCGCCCAGGTTTGGCGGCATGCTCTGGTATACCAACGGCGACATGCGCCGCTGGGGTTCGCAATACTGGTGGGCCAATACCGCCGCCTACTATCGCAACCTGATGCCGGCCGGCCGCATGGAACTGATGGATCCGCTGTTTTCGCTGTACAGCGGGATGTACGATGCCTGCGCCCTGGCCGCGCGCCAGCAGTGGGGGTCGGAAGGAATCTGGATTCCCGAGACCACGTTCTTCAACGGGCCCGAGAAGCTGCCGGACGACATTGCCGCGGAGATGCGCGACCTCTACCTGACGCGCAAGCCTGCAAGCGAAATGTCGGAACGCTTCCGCTGGTGGTCCGAAACCGAAAACCGCCACAACAGCCGCTGGAACTTCCACGCCGACGGCAAATGGGATCACGGACATTACGTTGTGGCCGACAAAGGCCACGGCATCTTCGGCCATACCAGCCACATTATGGGAGATGCCGCGCGGATTGCCGCGCTCTATTGGGACCGCTACCTCGACACGATGGACGTGGCGTGGCTGCGCGACCGCGCCTACCCGATGATCAAAGGCGCGGCGGAGTTCTATCGCAATTTTCCGAACTTCCGGAAGGCAGCCGACGGCAAATATCACATCGCGCACGTCAACAACGGCGAGTCCAACTGGGACACGCCGGATACCCGCTCCGAGGTCTCGAACATGCAGATGATTTTTCCTCTCGCAGCCCGCGCCTCGGAGATTCTCGCGGTGGATGCGGATCTCCGCTCCAGGTGGCGGGAGATCGGGCAAAACCTGCCGGATCTGCCGCAAACCGGACGGGGCGGAAATGGGGCAGGAGGCTTCGGCGCTTTCATTTTCGGCAACGATACCGCGGGCGCCATCGAACCACTCGGCGCCGACCGCCAATTGAAGGCCCGCTTCTTGAACTTCAACCGGACCTCCGGCTTCATCGACGGTGCCGGAATCGGCGGCGCACAGATTTTCCGCAACCACCTTCGCCTGCGGGAAGGCCCTGGCGCGATCGATGCCGAGCACATCGGCGGCCTCACCTCCGGCATTCACTCCTCACTGCTGGCTAATACGGCGAGCCCCGTGGAGGACCCTGTATTGCAGGTGTTCCCTGCCTGGCCGAACGACTGGGACGCCGAGTTCCAACTGCTGGCGCCCGGCGCCTTCACGGTGACATCCGCGCGGCGCCAGGGACAAGTCGAGTTTGTGGAATTGCAATCGCAGGCCGGCGCGACCTGCAAGCTTCGCAATCCGTGGGGCGAAGGCGGCGCTGTCCTGTACCGGAACGGCCGGAAGGCCCAAGAGCTTCAGGGCCCAATCCTGTCTTTCTCCACCACCCGAGGCGAGAATCTCCTGGTAGTTCCGATGGGCGCAACGCCGGCGCAAATCCGGCGCGCAGGAATCCCTTGACTTCGCATTCCGGGCCTGATAGCATGCCTCCGCGATGATGCTCTCTCCATTGCACGATACGCAATGCAGTCGTCGTGAGTTCGCCCTCGCAATCGCTGGAATCGGAGCCGCGATCCTGCCCGTCCTGCGCGCCGCCACTCCGCGGAACCTGAAGATCGGCCATACCTGCATCACGTGGGGCACGTTCCCGCGAGGCGCCGAAGCCGACGCCACGCTCGAACCCGCCGTGCGCGATATTGCGGCGCTCGGCTTCAACGGCTTCGAAACGTTCCCCGAGGTGCTGGAGGATTGGGACGCAAAAGATGCCTTGCGTCCGCTGATGGATCGTTACAAGCTGCCGCTCACATCCGGGTACATCCGCATCAACGTGACCGACCCCACCAAGGCCAAAGAGAGCCTCGACACCGTGATCCGCCTGGGAAAAGTCATCCGGAAATACGGAGGCAGTTTCGGCGTGATCCAGGTGAACGGCGTGAAGCGCGACAGCTACAACTTCAAGGAGTATCGCGCCGCCATCGTGACAGGGCTGAATGACTCCGCCATGGCGCTCAACGACCTCGGATTGGGAGCGGGCCTCCACCAGCACACCGGCACGGCCATTGAGACCCACGACGAAGTCTACACGGTGATGGGAGAGGCGAAGACGGAACACCTGAAGTTCGCGCCCGACGTCGGACAGTTGCAGAAGGGCGGCTCCAATGCGGCCCAGGTGATCAAGGATTTTTTGCCGCTGGTCAAGCACATGCACCTGAAGGATTACAAGGGCTGGCAGCATTACGCCGGCTACTGCCCGCTGGGCATGGGGCAGGTGGACATTACGGGCGTTCTCAATTCACTGGAAGAAGCTCATCAACAGGCTAACATCATGGTGGAGTTGGACCCATCGTCAAACGCTCCGATGTCGCCGCTCGAAACGGCCCAAACCAGCAAGGCATATCTCGAGAAGCTGGGCTACAGGTTCCGGACATGACCGCGGTCCGCGCCAAATCACCACAATGAATCCACAAGGGACACCGAAATGAAGAAAGCTACGTACGCTTTTGTGCTCGCGATCGCAATCGGCCTGTTGAGCATTGCGCAACAGCCGCCAACGAAGGGAGGCGGGACCAAGGGCGGGGGTCCAAACGGGCCCGCCATTCCCAACCTCTCGCAGCGTCCCACGGGCGCGAGCCTGGGCACCATCCGGGTGGGGGCGGCGGACAACAACATCTGGTTCGGATGGCACATCGGCATCAACACGGCCGATTTCAAGCAACTGACCTTCGCCGACGCGATCGTGAAGTCCGATCTGCTGGGCGTCACCGGCGTTGAAGCTTCCAACTCGCAGCGCATCGCTCCCGAAATCCCCAAGAATCTCGACTACCACCTTCAACAAGGCGAACGCGCCGCCGTCGTCCGAAAACTCCGCGAGTATAACCAGGCGATCTTCGCTTATCGTGTCGACAATATCGGCGCCGACGAAGGCTCCCAGCGTCCGATCTTCGAGTTTGCCAAGGCCATCAATGCCCCGATGATCGTCACCGCCGCGCCGCCTTCGGCCATCGCCAGCCTCGACCGGCTCGCCAGCGAGTACGCCATCAACGTGGCGATCGATGCCACCAGGGATCCAAAGTCCGTGCTAGGCGAGTTGCAGGGTCACGGCAAGAACCTCGGGATCTCCGCCGATCTCGGAGGCTGGATGCAGGAAGGCATCAAGCCGGTGGATGGACTCGCCATGGTGAAAGACAAATTGATGGCCATCGACGTCCACGACCGGTCCACCCTCGGCCCCAAGGGGAAGGACGTCACGATGGGTAGCGGCGCCGGCGCCATTCCCGACTTCTTCCTGGCCGCTTATCGCGCCGAACTCAAGCCGCTCTTCATCTCCATCGACTCGACCGGTGCCGCCGACACCTACGCCGACCTGCAGAAATCCATGGGCGCCTTCGAGCGCGCCATGTGGCCGGCGATGGCGGCGCGCGTGCGGGCGATGGTCGATTCGCCGCCGGGCAGGATCCGCGGCCCGGAACTGCTCAGTGCCGACATGAAGAAGATGATCGACGACGCCGCGCCACGGAAGCCCATCGTGACCCCGAAGAAGCCGCGCAAGCTGCTGGTCACCGACCTGCAAATGTACTCCGGCCATGCCACCATTCCGCACGGCACCCTGATGCTCGAGCTGATGGGCAAGTACACCGGCGCCTTCACCCCCACCTTCAGCAACGATCTCGACATGCTGAAGTACCCGAAGATCAAGGAATTCGACGCGGTCTGGTTCAACAACGTGTGCGGCATGGTGCACAACGATCCCGAGGTCCGTGAAGGCATCCTGCGCTTCGTTCGCGAGGGTGGCGGGCTCGGCGGCCATCATGCCGTGACGTTCGCCGACAACAACTGGCCCGAATTCGCCGAAATGATGGGCGGGTGGGCCGGCGCGCATCACACCGAGAAACAGGTGGTCAAGATCGACGACCCCAACAGTCCCTTGACCAAGAGCTTTGGAACCGCGAGTTTCGAGCACACCGACGAGTTCTACCACTTTCCGGTCTACTCGCCCTACAGCCGCGAGAAACAGCACGTCCTCCTGAGTCTCGACGTGGAAAAGTCGGACATGGCCACCGCGGGCCGCTTCTGCCCCGAGTGCACCCGGCCCGATCAAGACTATGGCCTTGCCTGGATCAAGACGTACGGTAAGGGCCGAACCTACTTCACCCCGCTGGGCCACACCACCGACTTCTACACCAAGACGATGTGGACGCAGCACGTGCTGGCCGCGGTGCAATATATTCTGGGCGACCTGGACGCAGATGCCACGCCCAGCGCCAAAATGGTGAAGCGATGAATCGCGTGGCGCAGGCACTCCTGCCTGCCGCGCCCAAGGGGCCCTCACGACTCATCGGGACGCTTTTCGCTGTGGTACTGGCCGTCTGCCTGCTGGCTCAAACGCCCGCCCGCAAGCCGCCCTATTCCACCTGGAGCGACTACGGCGGCTCCGCCGACTCGATGCAGTACTCGTCGCTCAAGCAGGTCGACAAGTCGAACGTGAGCAGCCTGGAGCAGGTTTGGTTCTATCCCGCGCCCGGTCCCGGCGGCCGCTTCGCCTTCAGCCCTCTGGTAGTGGACGGCGTGATGTATGTCGTAGGCAAGGACAGCGCTGTCCTTGCGCTGGACGCAACGACCGGCAAGCAACTCTGGAACCATCCCGTGGAGGGCCGCCCCACCGACCGCGGATTCAACTACTGGCAGAGCAAGGATGGCTCGGACCGCCGTCTCATCTTCGCCGCCGACAGCTATCTGCAGGAGATCAATCTTCGCACCGGCGTCACCATTCCCTCGTTCGGCAAGGACGGTCGCGTTGACCTGCGTGAAGGCCTGGGCCGCGATCCCAAGACCATCCGCAACATCCAGAGCGGCACACCGGGGCGCGTCTTCGAGAACCTCATCATCCTCGGATCGGCGACCGGCGAAGGATATGGCGACCCGCCCGGCGATCTTCGCGCGTACGATGTGCTCACCGGCAACCTGGCCTGGACCTTCCACACCGTGCCCCACCCCGGTGAGTTTGGCTATGACACGTGGCCTAAGGATGCCTGGAAATACATTGGCGGCGTCAACGCGTGGGGCGAAATCTCGATCGATGAGAAGCGCGGCATCGCCTATTTTCCGCTCGGCTCCCCGACCTACGATCTCTACGGCGCCGACCGCAAAGGCCAGGGCCTCTACGGCGATTGCATCCTGGCCCTGGACGCCCGCACCGGCAAGCGGCTCTGGCACTACCAACTCGTGCATCACGACCTCTGGGACTACGACCCGACCACCGCGCCCAAGCTGATGACCGTGCGCCACAACGGCAAGCCGCTCGATATCGTGACGCAGGCCACCAAGTTCGGATTCCTGTACGTGTTCAATCGCGTGACCGGCGAGCCCGTGTGGCCAATCGAGGAACGTCCAGTCCCCAAGAGCGACGTACCGGGAGAGGAGTCGTGGCCCACGCAGCCCTTCCCCACCAAACCTCCGCCTTACTCGCGGCAGAAGCTGACGCCTGAAGATGTGAATCCGTACGTGGACGATGCGGAGCGTGCACGTTTGCGCGAGCAGATCGCCAAGGCGCATAACGACGGGCTTTTCACACCGCAGAGCGTGGGACGCGAGACCATCGAGACGCCCGGCCAGTTGGGCGGCACCAATTGGGCCGGCACCGCCGCCGATCCGCAAACCGGAATGCTCTACGTGCGGGCCGTCGATGCCCCCTCCAGCGCGACCCTCTCCGAACGAACTGCCGTCCGCATTCCGGCGAATGCCACTCCGGAACAGCGGGGCTTCGCGGTGTTCCATCAGCAATGCGCCACCTGTCACGGCGCGGAGCCGCCCAAGAACGTGGACGAGTCGCGCATCCGCACCGTGGTCCGCAAAGGCCAGGCGGAGATGCCGGCGTTTTCCGCCGAAGGCCTCCCCGACCAGAATCTCGATGGCATTGTGGCGTACTTTGCCAATCCCAAAGCCGGAGCGCCCGCGCGCGGCGGCAACAACCCCCCTCCGCCTCCCGGCCGCCAGGCCGTCTACTTCGGACAGTTCGGCGCCCTGATGCACGCCAGCAACGGGCTGCCGATCATCGGTCCGCCGTGGTCGGAGCTGGTGGCTTACGATCTCAACGAAGGCACGATCAAGTGGCGCGTCCCGCTCGGCACCGTATCGTCGCTGGCAGCGAAAGGCATCAAAGACACGGGCAGCTATCGTCCCACGCGCAACGGCCCGGTGGTCACCGCGGGAGGCTTGATCTTCATGGCGACCGCTTCCGACCGCATGGTTCGCGCTTACGACAAGGAGACCGGAAAGGTGCTGTGGGAGCGTGAGGTGGACGCCAATCCCGATGGCATCCCCGCCGTATACGAGACGGGTGGGCGCCAGTACGTTGCGTTCTTTGCGGGCGTTGGGCGGTCTTATAATGGCATCGCCTGGAAGGCGGGCAAGCCCGAGGGGCAAGGCTACTACGTGTTTGCCTTGCCTAAGAAATAATATGTGGCGCAGGCACTCCTGCCTGCCGCGTCGGAACTCATGCCGACGCTTTTTGGCCGCCACCAGTTCGTTGCTGGGAGTGGTTTTTGACGCTGCCGCGTCACTACCCGGCAAGGGGCTTTTCGAGGGGCGATCCGCTGCCGTGGCGGCGGCCAAAGAGCGCCCCGATGATTCGCGGCGCGGCAGCCTCGAAAACCCTTCCCCGCCGAGCGACACCGTGTACGCCCGAAAAGCGTCCCGAAGAGTCGGGACGCGGCAGGCAGGAGTGTCTGCGCCACGTCAACGGCGCAGGGGTTTCATGAGATGCTGTGGGCCGGCGGGGGCCCGTGGATACAGCCAAGAGTGGCCGCGCCACATCGTGTTTTTGCTTGCAACATCCCTTCTTTTCGCCGCTGACGCTCCGCGCTACACCACCTGGAGCGACTATGGTGGATCGTCCGATTCCCTGCAGTATTCCGCCCTCAAGCAGGTGAACAAATCGAATGTCAGCCGCCTGGAACTGGCGTGGTCCTATCCCATCCCAGGCTCCAGTGGCCGATTCGGCTTCAACCCCCTGATCGTTGATGGCGTGATGTTCGTCCTGGGCAAGGACAACGCCCTTGTCGCGCTCGACGCCGCAACCGGCAAGGAGATCTGGACGCATCCCGTCGAAGGACGCCCCACCGACCGCGGCATCAACTATTGGGAGAGCAAAGACCGCTCCGACCGCCGCCTGATCTTCGCCGCCAACAGCAACCTGCAGGAGGTGAACGCGCGCACCGGCGTCACCATCAACACCTTCGGGAACGATGGCCGCGTCAACCTGCGTGACGGGTCGCCGCGCCGCGAAGGCGGGCCGACCGGCACCCCCGGCCGCGTCTTCGAAAACCTGATCCTGCTCGGTTCGGCGCCCGGCGAATCGTATGGCTCGGCGCTTGGGGACATCCGCGCTTACGACGTCCTCACCGGCAAGATGGCCTGGATCTTCCACACCATCCCGCGCCCGGGCGAGTTCGGCTACGACACGTGGCCCAAGGAAGCCTGGACCTACGTCGGCGGCAACAACACCTGGGGCGAAATCTCCATCGACGAGAAGCGCGGCATCGCCTACTTCCCCACGGGCTCGCCGACCTACGACTTCTACGGCGCGGACCGCATCGGCGCCAACCTCTTCGGCGATTGCCTCATCGCCCTCGATGCGCGCACCGGAAAACGCCTCTGGCACTTTCAGGCCGTCCACCACGACCTCTGGGACTACGACCTCACCACCGGCCCCAAACTGCTCACCGTCCGCCACGACGGCAAGCCCGTCGATATCGTGGCGCAGGCCACCAAGTTCGGATTCCTCTACGTCTTCAATCGCGTGACCGGCGAGTCGCTCTGGCCCATCGAGGAACGCCCGGTGCCCAGGAGCGATGTCCCCGGAGAGCAGGCGTGGCCCACGCAGCCGTTCCCCACCAAGCCGCCGCCCTTCACACGCCAGCGCTTCACCGAAGCCGACATCAACCCCTACGTCGATGACGCCGAGAAAGCGCGTCTGCGCGAACTGCTGCGAAACGCCCGCAACGAAGGCATCTTCACACCGCCCACCACCCGCAACACCATCGACATGCCTGGCGAACTCGGCGGTTCGAATTGGGGCGGCGCGGCTGCCGACCCCGCCACCGGCATGCTGTATGTCCGCTCGAACGACGCGCCCACCATGCATCTGCTCTCCGAGAGGCAGCGCGTGCGCGTCCCCGAAGGCGCCACGCCGGAACAGCGCGGGTACGCGATCTTCGCGCAGCACTGCGAGTCGTGCCATGGCGCCGACCGCAAAGGCGTGACGTCTCCCAGGGAACTGGGAGCCGACGGATTCCGCGCCATGATCCGCAACGGACGCGGCCAGATGCCGGGCTTCCCGGAAACCACTCTCAACCAGGCCGAGATCGATGCCTTGGCGGCCTACGTAACGAATCCCGCCGCGGGCGCATTGCCGATGCCCGGCGGAGGCGGTGGCGGACGGCGGGGCGGCGATCCGGTCCCGCCTCCACCCGCCGGCCAGACCCGCTACTACACGCCGTACGGCACGCTGAACGCCAACAATGGCTTGCCTGCCATCGGCCCGCCCTGGTCCGAGCTCACTGCTTACGATCTCAACCAAGGCACCATCAAGTGGCAGGTACCCCTCGGCGTGGTGCCGTCGCTGGCCGCCAAGGGAATCACCAACACCGGCAGCTACCACCCCACGCGCAACGGCCTGGTCGTCACGGCGGGCGGACTCGTCTTCATCGGCACGTGGTCGGACCGCACTCTGCGCGCCTACGACAAGGACACCGGCAAGGTGCTTTGGGAAAAGGAACTGGAATCCAACCCCGAGGGCATTCCCGCGGTGTATGAGGTGGCCGGCCGCCAGTACATCGCATTCTGCACCAGGACCGGCCGCGTGTTCGACAACATCGGCTCGGAATCGATGGCCTGGGTTCCGGGGAAGCCCGAGGCGCAAGGATACTACGTCTTCGCCTTGCCCAAAACCAAATGACCCGCCGGGACCTCATCCGAATCACCGCCGCATCTGCCGCCGCGCGTGTCGTTCCTCTTCGGCCGCTCTTGGGTGATTCACGCCCTGACGCCTCCTGGCTCCGCGACATTTACCGCGAGCTTCACATCGACGCGCATTTCGGACAACTGCCCGCGCCGTACGAGGGCTTCGACGCCGAAGCCGCGGCGCGCATCCTCGAAACGGCGAGCTTCCAGATGGTGAGCTGTTTCGCTATCTGCAATGCCGGATATTGCTACTTTCCTACCAAGGTCGGAGTCATGCATCCCGGCCTGAAGCGCGATTTCACAGGCGAGATGACAGCCGCCCTGAAGAAGCGCGGGGTTCGCGTGCTCGCCTATGTGTCGGTTGGCCCCGAGCGACGCGCGCAGCGGGAGCATCCGGAATGGATGGCCGTCCGCGACACTTCGCAAGCGGCGCGCCCTCGCGGCGACGTTGCACAGATGTGCGTCAATTCGCCGTGGCTGGAGCAGGTTCACATCCCGCAGCTCAAGGAGATCGTCGCGCTTTACGACGCGGATGGCTTCTTCCTCGACAGCCTTATCTCCAAATTCGTGCGCGGCGCCTGCTATTGCCAGTTCTGCAAACAGGCATTCCTTTCGGAGACCGGAGCCGAGATTCCAACGGCCGACAACGACCCGGCCGTCTTCGCCCATTACCGTTGGCTCAGCCGCAGCGGCGCGCGCTACGCCGATAAGGTGATCGGTGAACTCACCGCGGTCAAACCGAGCCTTGCTTTCGCACTGAATCACGTCTGGGTGACGCGCAATCCGGTGCAGCCGCCCGCCTGTGTCAAGCAGCTCGTTTGGGAGCCGGTGCCGCCGTACCCCGGCACCCTCAGCTTCGACCTTTCGCTTGAGGCCCGGTATCTCTCGGCGCAGCCCGGCATCGCCAACTGGAGCTGCATGGCGACTCGCGGGAACGGCTGGGGCGATTATTCCCTGCGCGATCCCTCGTCCTTCCGCCACGAGGCTGCGGTCCTGCTGGCAAGCGGCGGCCGCCCCTATTTCGGCGACGACAGCTACCCCTCGGGCAATCCCGATCCGGCGGTATATAAGGTGTACGGCGAGGTGAATCGACGCACTGCGGAGCTCGAGCCATTCGTCCGCGGAGCCGTTCCGGTCAAAGAGACCGCGGTGTTGCTGTCGGCTGATTCCATGTGGGCGACCTTGCCGTTCAATCCGCCGCGGGAATGGATGGGAGGCCCGTCGTCCCCCGCTGTGGCCGGCGCGCACAAGGTCCTGGTCGAAGAGCATGCGCCGTTCTCGATTTTGAACAGCGATGGGCTCGTCGAGTCGCTCGAGGAATACAAGCTGCTCGTTCTCCCCGAGCAGTGGATCTTGAGCGCGCGCGAGTGCGACGCCATCCGCCGCTTCGTGCAGGCGGGAGGCTGCCTGATTGCGACAGGCGACACCGGCACCCGCTCCGACAAAAATCAGCCGCTGCCCAATTTTTCGCTTGCGGACGTCCTGGGGGTTCGCCTGCTCGGCCGCGCGGATACCCGGCGCGTCTATCTGCGAATGCGCGGGATTATAGACGAAGCCAGCATCCCGTCGATGGATGTCCAGGTGAGCGGCGGCTATCTGCGAGTCGAGGCTACCACAGCGAAGACCTTGCTCGAACTCGTCCCGCCGAGCGGACCGAAACAGGCGCCCGGCGGCCTGCCCGACGGCTGGGGCGTCACCATCAACCAGTTTGGAAAAGGCAAGGCGCTCTATTGCGCGGCGCGCCTGTTCGCCGCCTATCAACAGGACGGAACGCCAGTGCTGCGCAAACTCGCGGCCTGGATGCTCCACATGACGCATCCGCCCGCGGCACGCGCCGTCGTCCTCGAAAACGCGCCGCTCAACATCGAAATGACTCTCAACACGCGCGGCTCCGATCGCTTCGTGCACCTGATCAACTTCACCGGAGACAAGCGGGCAGGCGCGCAGAGGATCGAGGATTTCGCCGCGGTGCCCGGCATTCGGGTGGGTGTTCGGTGCCGCACGCGGCCCAGGCGCGTTCAGTTGGTTCCGGAGATGAAGGCGGTCGCCGTGGAATGGAAGGACGGGCGGGCGTGGTTTCAGGCGCAGCCACTCGTTTTGCACGACGTATATAAGATGGAAAGCTGAGGAGGGATCGTGAGGCTCAAGGGTAAAGTTGCTCTCATCACAGGCGCCAGCCGCGGAATCGGCAAGGGCATCGCCGAGGTATTCGCCGAGGAAGGAGCCGACGTCGCCGTAAACTACGTCGCCTGCGGACAGGCTGCCGAGGACGTCGCCGCGTGGGTCCGCTGCAAGGGACGCCGCGCCATGACCGTCAAGGCCGATGTCGCCTGCCGCGCGGAAGTGGAGGCCATGGTGAACCAGGTTTGGGAGGAACTCGGCCCCATCGACGTGCTGGTGAACAATGCCGGCATCGAAACCATCGTGCCGTTTCTCGATCTCACCGATGAACAGTGGACGCGTCTTGTCGATGTCAACCTGCGGGGCGAGTGGCTCTGCTCACAGGTCTATTGCCGCCGCGCGATTGCCGAAGGCCGCAAGGGCAACATCGTGATGATCGGCTCGATTCAAGCCGGCAAGGTCCTACCTGGACGCACGCACTACGCACCCACGAAACTAGGTCTCGAAGCCCTCACCCGCAATCTCTCCGCCGAGATGACGCCTTTGGGCATTCGCGTCAACTGTGTGCACCCGGGTTTGATCGACACCGACATGACCGCCTGGGTGATGAAGCGCCCCGACCTGCTGCCGGGCGTCCTCGCGCAGATCTCCCTGGGCCGCGCCGGCGAACCGCGCGAGATCGGCACGGTGGTCGCCTTCTTCGCCTCCGACGAAGCCAGCTACCTGACCGGCCAATCGATCCACGTCGATGGCGGTTGGGTGGGCAAGTAACCTCGGGACCTCTGATGGCGCGAAAACTCATCGATCTCAGCATGCCCGTGCATAACGACATGGTCAGCTTTCCCCGTGTCGTGCGCCCCGCGCTGGTGATGTACGAGACCTGGCGGCAGTTCGCCGAGCGTGTCGGCGCGGCCAAATTCGGTGTGGACTGGCTCACCGCCCACTGCCTGATCGTCCTGGGCGACCACATCGGCACGCACATGGACTCCCTGCGCCACATGCGTGAGGACGCGCCGGGCCCTGAAGGAATCCCGCTCGAGTACTGCTATGGCGATGGCGTCTGCCTCGACTTCCGCCACCTGCCCAAGGGCGCCGGCATCAGCGTGGACGACGTGAAAGCCGCACTCACGAAAATCGGCTACACGCTGAAGCCACTCGACATCGTCTTGATCCACACGGGTGCGGGCGCGATCCAGCACTCGGAGGCTTACCTCACCGACCACGTAGGCATGACCGCCGAGGCCACCCACTGGCTGCTCGACCAGGGAATCAAGCTCATGGGCATCGACGCGGTGACTTTCGATCCGCCGGTGTGGGCGATGTTCGAGCGCAAGCAGTTCTGGGAGGCGCATCGCGTCATGCTCACGCGCGAATACTATCACCTGGAAAACATGGGGAACTTCGCGCAGTTGCCGCCCACCGGGTTCAAGCTGAGCTTGTTTCCCATCAAGTGGGTCAACACCACGGCGGCGCCGGTCCGCGCCGTCGCCATTCTTGAGGATTGACAACCGCCGATGTGGCGCGGGTACTCATGCCAATGTGGAGATCGCACTGGGTAGGGTGCAAGGGCTCTCACGGACAACCGTCGAAGACACCCGAAAAGCGTCCCCATGAGTGGGGACGCGGCAGGCACGAGTGCCCGCGCCACATCGGCGCCCGAAGACCGGCGGTATTTTTGTGGGCAGGCGGGAGCCCGTGGGTACAGGGATGAAAAAGGAGAAAAGGGTGCCTGGCAAGAGTGCCCTGCGCCACGCTACTGCTGATCGGGACTCAAGCGCCACACATTCCCCTCCCGCAGATTGGAGAGCCATACCGAGCCGTGGCCGATGCGCACCGAGTCGCCGCCCGGCCCGAACCACTGCTTGATCACCTGGTTCGTCGTCGGATCGATCTCCGACAGCGGAATCTGGAAAACCGTGGCCCATACGTGACCCGCGCCGAAGGCCAACTCGCCTCCGCTGCCCGGCACCCCGACTGGAATGTGCGTCACCAGTTTGGCCGTCTTCGCATCCACGCGCGAGACCGTGCCGTCGCCCTGATTGAGAGTCCACACCGAGCCCGTTCCCGTCGTCAGGAACCGCGGCTGCGGTCCGACCTCGATCGTATCGGTCACCCGGTTCGTTTCCGGATCCACCCGCGTCAGCAGATTCTTCTCCGGCGTGGTCACCCACACCGCGCCTTCCCCGTAAACCACGCCCGCGGAGTTAGGCGCTACCGGAATCTCGGCCGCGACCCTATTGGTGGCCGGATCGATTCGCGAGAGCACGCCCTTGGCATCCGTCACCAGCCACACTGCCGCGGGGCTCGCCGCAATCCCGCCCTCGCTCTGCGAAGGAGGAATCGGCAGTGTCGCCGTCACCTGGCCCGTCTTGACGTCGATCCGCGAAAGCGTTTTGTCGCCGCAGTTCGGCACCCAGATGCTGCCGAATCCCGCCGCCAGTCCTGAGCACGGCTTCTTCCCCACCTGCACAACCGCAGCCACGGTATTGGTCTTCGGATCGAGCCGGTGGACCGTGCCCTTCGGCCCGTTCGTCACCCAAACCGCGTCGTCCGTGACCACCTGCCAGTCCGGGGTACCCTCCACGGCAAACACCGCAATCGGCTGGATGGCCGACATCTCGCGCCGCACACCGGGGGTGGAGACGCCCGGCCGCGGAGGACGAGGCGATCGCTTCGGCGCTGCGGGCGCTGGCGCGCCGTCCTGAGCGCCGGCCGTGCCAGCCATCAGCGCAAGCAAAATCGTGAAGTGGGCAAACCCTCGCAGCATCGATGAGTTCTCCTGAAATGCTATTCCGCCAGCGTGGCCTGGACGCGCTTGGGATCGAGCCGCCACAGCGTGCCGTTCTGGCGGTTCGACAGCCATAGTGCGTTGGCCCCGAACTGAATTGCCCCGCCGCCCGGCCCCCAGAACTGCTGCACCACTTTCTCCGTCAGTGGATCGATGCGCGTCAGCGGAAAGTCCGCCAGAGTTACCCAAATCGAGCCGCCGCCCGCCGCGATTCCTCCTGCTGCTCCCGGAACGCCCAGTTCGATGCTCTTGCTCACCTTGTTGGTCTTCGGGTCGATACGGTCCACCTTGCCGTCCTTCTCGCACAGCACCCAGATCGAGCCGTCGCTCGCCGCCAGCGCCTGCGGGCGCGCCGAGACCTCCACCCGCTTCTCCACCACGTTGGTCTCCGGATTGATGCGGAGCACGCGATCTTCGGCCGGGCACGCTGCCCATAGGGCTTTTTCTGCGAACACCAGGGCCGCGCATCCCGCGGGCACTCGCAGTTCCGTCACCACCTGGTTCTGATCGGGATCGATCCTCGAGAGCGTCGTCCGGTCGTCGCTGAACAGCCAGACGCTGTCCGTCCCGGCGGCGATCGCCAGCGGAGCCTCGCTTACGCCTGTCGCGATTTTCGCCGACACTTCCCACTTCTTGCCGTCCACTCGCACCAGCGAGTGATCGTCGCAGCTCGCCACCCACACACTGCCGAATGCCGAGACTGCTCCTCCGCACGGCTTCGAAACCCCTGCCACCGGCTGTCCCACCGCGTTTGTCTTGGGATCGATCCTATCCAGCGTGCGCTTGCCCGCATCCGGAACGAGCAGCCCGTCCGCGCTCGCGATCCATTCGGGCGCCATCGGGATCTCGGCTTCGGGTTTTAGCGACGAAAACGGGATTTGCACTCCGGGCGTTTTGATGCCCCCCTTCGGCGCCGCCTTCTGTTCCGAAGCGGCGAGCAATAGCGGTATCGCGAGAAAAACGGCAGTTCGACCACGCATAGTCAGAGTTCCAGTGATTGCACCACAACTTGGGAGGACTGGCTCCAGGGCCAGCGTTCCGTACAGTATACCGGAAATTCGCGTTGACAAGCGCGGCTATCCGATGAAAAAATGATGGGAAGTTCTCAGAGGGCCGCGTCGAATGCCCACCTCGCCCTTGTCCGGCGCATCGCGGAGTTGTTGTGGATGCCTAACTCCGAGTCCTCACCCCGGGTTCGAACTCGATTGATTCGTATGCGCTGCCCAACAGTGTCGCTTTCCGCCGTCGCGCTCGTGCTTCTGGCGCAGAATCCCCTGCACGCCCAAGCGCAGACCGCCTCTTCGCCCGATTTCTTCGAGATGAAGGTGCGTCCCGTTCTCGCCGAACGCTGCTACGCGTGCCATGCTTCCACCGCCATGAGCGGCCTGCGGCTCGATAGCCGCGAGGCCATGCTCAAAGGCGGCAGCCGCGGCGCCTCCATCGTCCCCGGCGACCCGGAAAAGAGCCTCCTCGTCGCCGCCATCCGGCAGACCGACGAGAAGCTCAAGATGCCCATGGGCGGCAAATTGAAGGATTCTGAAATCGAAGACCTGGTTGCGTGGATCAAGGCCGGGGCCGTATGGCCCGCCACCGCTGCCATCAACCCGACCGCCAGGAGCGGCGACAAATACGTGATCCCCGCCGAGCGCAAGAATTTCTGGTCGCTGCTTCCCCTGGCCGAACCCAAAACTCCTGCTGTAAAAGATGCCCATTGGCCGAAGACCACGATCGACCACTTCGTCCTCGCACGCCTGGAGAAGGAAGGCATGAAGCCCGCCCGGCCCGCGTCCCGACACGACTTGATCCGCCGCGCTTCGCTCGATCTCACCGGCCTGCCGCCCACTCCTGAGGAGATCGCCGGGTTCGAAAAGGATCCTTCGCCCGACGCCTTCGCCAAGGTGGTCGATCGCCTGCTCGCCTCGCCCGAATACGGCGAGCGGTGGGGCCGTATCTGGCTCGATGTCGCGCGTTTCGGCGAGGACGACTACCGCAGCCTCAATCCCAACCCGCGCGGCTACCATCCCTATCCCAACGCCTACATGTATCGCGACTGGGTGATTCAGGCGTACAACGACGATCTGCCCTATGACCAGTTCGTCCGCGAGCAGCTTGCGGGAGATTTGCTGGACGCGAAGACGCGCTACAAAGCCATCCCTGCGACCGGCTTCCTCGGGCTCGGTCCCTGGTATTACGATAACGGCGCGGTCGAAGTCACCCGCGCCGACGAGCGCCACGACCGCGTGGACGTGGTCACCCGCGGCTTTCTGGGACTGACCGTAGCGTGCGCCCGGTGCCACGATCACAAGTACGACCCCATCCCCACCACAGACTACTATTCGCTCGCCGGAGTCTTCCTCAACACCGTCTATCACGAGTATCCGCAGGTCCCCAAGAAGGTCCTCGACGAGTACACCAGGACCGAAGAGGAAATCGAGAAGAAGCAGAAGATGCTGCAGGAACTCCAGACCAACCTGAGCAACCAGCTCTCGGAATCCCTCGCGTTCCAGGCATCGAACTACCTGCAGGCGGTCTACGAAGTGGTGGCCCTCAAGCGCGATGTGGACAACGTCGTGGAGTCTCGCAAGCTTGATTACGAACTGCTGCAGCGGTGGATCAAGTACGCGGAGAAGCCTACCGACAAGTACAAGTACAAGGAAGAGTGGCAGGCCATGATGAAGCGCGCCACGGCGTCTCCCGGAGCCGGCGGGCGTGGCGGCCGCGGCGGTGGGGCTGCCGGTGGCGGCGCTGACGCTGGTGGCGGCTACGGCATGGGTGGGCGCCGAGGTGGTGGCGGCGGTCCGAACACCGTGAGCCCCGAAGTCAAAAAGCTCGCAGATGAATTCCAGGCCAACATCGTGAAAGTCATGCTGGCTCGCCGCGATCTCAACGAAGAGAACGACATCATCGCCGCCAAGGCGCTCGAAGGCACCACCAAGAAGAAGCGCGCCAACAAGCCCAACGAGTTCATTACCAACGACGATTTCTGCCCCGGCTGCGGCCTGCGTTTGAAGATCATGCCGGAAGAAGACACTAACTTCTGGACCGAGATCTTCGTCCGCGAACTGCGCGATGCCGAAGATCCCGCGGCCATGATGGCGGCCGGCGGCCGCGGAGGCAAACCGGGCCTGCTGCTCTTTCGCGGCTGGGGACTCGAAACCCGCACCGGCTCGCAGGCGCAGCAGCAGATGGCCTCCATCCGCACCGATATCGAGCAGGCCCGCAAGAAGCTCGAGCCGGCATTCCCGTTTGCACACGGCGTCCAGGATTCCGACAAGCCGGTGAACCTGCCCATCGCCATCCGCGGCAATCCCGAGAATCTCGGGCCCGAAGTCCCGCGCCACTTCCTGAGCCTGCTTTCGAAAGACGATCCGGCGCCGTTCACCAAGGGCAGCGGCCGACTCGAATTGGCAGACGCCATCGTCCGGCAGCCGCTCGCCATGCGCGTCATCGTCAATCGCATCTGGAAGGGCCACTTCGTCACCGGCATCGTCGAAACGCCCAGCAATTTCGGACTCGCCGGCGAGCGTCCTACCGATCCCGAGCTTCTGGAATATCTCGCGGACAACTTCGTCAAGAACGGGATGTCCATCAAGAAGCTGCATCGCGAGATCATGCTCAGCAGCGTCTACCAGTTGAGCACCGAGAACGATCCAGCGAACTTCGCCAAGGACTCCGGCAACCGCCTCTATTGGCGCGCCGACCGAAAGCGCATGGACGCCGAGCAACTGCGCGATTCTGTGATGCTGGTGGCCGGCAACCTGGATCGCGGCCTTGGCGGTCCGAGCGAAGACCTCAACCCGGCCATGACGCGACGCACCGTCTACGGCCGCGTCAGCCGTTACAAGCTCGACGAATACCTCCAGCTTTTCGATTTCCCGACGCCCAGCATCAGCGCGGAGAAGCGCTTCACGACAACGGTCCCGCTGCAGCGGCTCTTCCTCATGAACAGCGACTTCATGCAGGTGGAATCCGAGGAACTGGCGAAGCGCGTGGCCGGCGAGCCCGACAATCGCTCACGCATTCGCAAAGCCTACCAGTTGATCTACGGGCGCGATCCGAAAGAAGAAGAGATCAAGCTCGGCATCGCCTACCTGCATGAAGAGCCCATGAAGGAGTACGAAGAGAACAAGAACAAACCGCCCGAGGGCGGACGCGGAGGCCGCGGCGGGCGTGGCGGTGACAGCACGAACGCGCCCACTGTCACCGGCGATGCCGCCAAGCCCGAGCCGGCTCCTTCCGCGGCACCCGATGGCGCGGGCGAAGAAGCGCAGGCAGCCCCCATGGGAATGGGCATGGGCGGGATGGGAATGATGGGCGGCATGGGCGGAAGACGCGGCGGCGCCGCGCGTCCGCCCGAGGTGAAGTACGATCCCACGCCGTGGGGCCGATACGTCAAGGTACTGTTGAGTTCCAGTGAATTCCTCTTCATCAACTGATGCTGGAACTGAGGGAGATTATGGCATTGCACAAGTCGTCCAATCCGCTCACCCGCCGCGAGGCCCTCTGTCGTGTCGGCAATGGCTTCGGCATGATGGCCTTCGCTGGCCTGCTGGGCCAGTCGCTGCGGGCCGCCGACGCCACCCTGCCGGGCGGCGCCGCCAAGCTGGATTATCCGCAGCGCGTCAAGCGCGTCATCTTCCTGTTCATGAACGGCGGCTGTTCGAGCGTCGATAGCTTCGACCCCAAGCCGATGCTCGACAAGTACGACGGCCAACCCCTGCCCGGCGGCACTATCAAAACCGAGCGCCGCACCGGCGAGTTGATGAAGTCGCCCTTCAAGTTCAAGAAGTACGGCCAATGCGGCATGGATGTCAGCGAACTTTGGCCGCACTTGGGCGAAGTTGCCGACGACATCTGCTGGATCCGCTCCGTCTACACCGACATCCCGAATCATGAGCCGTCGTGCCTGATGGTGAATACCGGGGCCAATCAGCAGGGCCGTCCGTCGATCGGCGCATGGCTCACCTACGGCCTCGGAACCGAAAACCAGAACCTCCCGGGCTTCGTCGTCCTCTGCCCCGACGTCCCCACCACCGTCGGACCGCCGCTCTGGAGCAATGGCTTTCTGCCCGCCATCCACCAGGGAACCTACATCTCCAACCGCGTCCAAAACGCCGACAACCCCGATGGCGATATGCCCGAAGACATGCCGCGCGACTCGGCCTCGGCGAAAGATAAGGACAAGCCTGTCAAGGTCACCATCGAACGCGGCTTCGACCCGAAGAAGCTCGTCAGCTATGTCAACAATCCCAAGTTCTCCCTGGTGGAGCAGCGGCGCGAAATGGATTTGCTGCAGACCCTGGAGAAAATCCGCCGTGAACAGTCGGGCGAGGACCAACAGGTGGAAGCCGTCGTCAAGTCGATGGAGACCGCCTACCGCATGCAGACCGAAGCGCCCGAGGTGTTCGACGTGCGCAAGGAGTCGCAGGCCGTGCTCGATCTATACGGCCCCGGTCCGGTCGCTCGCGGCTGCCTGATGGGCGTGCGGCTCGCGGAAAAGGGCGTGCGCATGACCCAGGTCTACTATTCCAAAGGCGACCCGTGGGATGCCCACGGAGACATCCTCGCTCACAAGGTGAACGCCAAGAACTCCGACCAAGCCTTCGCGGCAGTAATCAAGGACCTGAAGTCGCGCGGCCTGTGGAAGGACACGCTCGTCGTCTGCGGCTCGGAGTTCGGACGCACCCCGGTGCGCGAGGTGGGCGGCGCCGCAGGCAACCTGAAGCGTGGCCGCGACCATAATCCGTTCGGGTTCACCATGTGGCTCGCGGGAGGCGCGGTCAAAGGCGGCGCCATTTACGGCGCCACCGACGATTTCGGCTTCAAGGTGGCGGAAAAGCCCGTTCACGTGCACGACATCCACGCCACCATCCTGTACCTGTTCGGCATCGACCATACCAAGCTCACCTACCGTTACAGCGGCCGGGATTTCCGCCTGACCGACGTCTCCGGTACCGTCCTCCACGACCTGATCACGTAAGAACTGCCAGGTGGCGCAGACACTCTTGTCTGCCGCGCCATGACTCATCGGCTCTTTTTGGCCGGCGCCCAGTCATCGATCGGCCCGAAGTGCGTCGGCATGAAGTGGGGACGCGGCAGGCATGAGTGAGTGCCTGCGCCACTTCGTTGGTCTCGGCGCTTTTAGTTGCGCCACCGGCGCGATGATCCGGGGTACCGTTCCCATCGCCGCGGATGCTCGTGGACTGGCCTGGAAAACGTCAGTCTTTCGCCGCCACAACGTCTACCGCGAATCCCGCGTCCATCGAAGGCAGCCCCTCAAACAGCAGCATGGCGCCTGCCGGGGCGCGGGCGACATCGAAGAACTCCGGCCGGATCTTCGCCACCTGGCGTGCAATCCCCGACGACAGCGGATAAAAGTGCGCATAGGCCACATCACGTGTCGAGACGCCCGACTGCTCGAGTGCCTTTTGCAGCCGCATCATCGCCAGGCGTGAATCCTTCTCCTCGTACCCGAAAGAGACCTGCGTGCCGGTCAGGACAAGATGCGGCGCCGTTACGAGCGCGATCTGCGACTGTCCGGGCTCGGCCGGCAGGTTTTCCGGATTCAGGAAATGGAGACGGGTGCCGGTCCTCCACCGCAAGCGCGCCACCGCTTCGCACGCCGCCAGTCCCTGCACCGGGGCGCGTTGCGTCTGGATGAAATCGAGGGCCGCACGCGGGTATTCGGCCTCTACCGGACGGCGGCTGTCCGGCAACTTCTCGAGCGAGCTCAAAAAGCAGGTAACCCGGACCACATCGCCGGGATCCGACCCCGCTGCCTTCACCGCCTTGCGCAGCGAATCGAGCGAACGCGTGACCAGCGGCGGCACTGGATCGAGGGGGTTTTCCGAGGTCGCCTTCTGGGCGGAAATGAAGACCAGGCCGTCCGGGTTCACGTCCTTCTTTGCCGCGGCGGTTGCTTCCAGAATCACCTGGGCGCCTTCCAGGGGAAGCCCGCCCGACTGGATCAGGCTCAACACCGGCAGAGGCTGGCGCCGGTCGGTGAACACCTCGCTCACCAGGTCGCGGACCCGCCGCAGATCTCCCGAGCCGGCGACAAAGGCGCGGATCTTCAGGATCGTGTCGCTGCCGGCCTCATGAAACAAGGCCTTGAGTGCATCGCGGATCTGCTGCGAGAGCAGCCCTTTGGCGGAAGGCCGAGTGACGTAAAACGTCAGGCGCCGGGTGTCGCCCACAATCGTATTGGGCAGATCCTTGGGGATCTGGAGCGTCTGAGTCTCTTCCTCTTTCTTTTTCTTCTGGGCCGGCGCCGCCGGCGCGAATAACCCGCACACCACCGCGGCCAGCACGAAAACTCTCATCAATGCCTCGACACACCTCCCCACCCCAACGTAAGTCCAAACACACTCCCGATCCGCGCTTCTGCGTACAATAGTGTATCAGGCGGCATCGCGGCGGGGCGCGAGCTTGCGTACCCATCGAATTGATTCACATGCATGGCTGAAGAACCCATTCTGGTTCGGAAGAGGAAAAAGCGTCCGAAGCTCCCTCCTCACTGGGTGATTATTCCGTTGATGGTGGTGGTGGCCGGAGTGTGGGCCGTGAGGCGCGCGACGGCGCCGGCAGAAGGTGAGTATGGGCTTCCAGGCTATGTCGGGAGCGCGCAAGTTTTCGAGCGCGAGACCGCGCGCTTTTACGGACCGGCGGCGAAGAACGTGGATGCCGAAGAGAAGTTCCAACTGGCGGCCGAGTCCGTGTCCAAACATGACTACGGCGGCGCCGCGGCGCTCCTCGAAGAAGCCGCCAAGCAGGCCTCGCTCCCCGTAATCTTCAACGACCTGGGAGTGATCTACGCCCACCTGGAGGACCCCACCCGTACGGTGAATGCCTTTCGCGAGGCTCTCGCCCGCGATGCCGCCTACGCCCCGGCCCGACAGAACCTGCAACGCCTCAAGGGCAAACTCGGCTCGCTCCACGCCGCCTTTCCCGTAACCCGCGAAATCGAGCCCAACGCCACGCTCGCTCAGGCCAATCTCATCACGCTGGGCAATCTGGTGGATGGCGAGATTTCGAGCGCCACCGACGTGGATTGGTACCGGGCCACCTCTCCTTTGCCTCCGCGCGACCTGATCAAGGTCGAAGTCACGAATAAAACCCAGTCCCTTTCCCTGTTGCTGAGCATCTGCGACGGCGGTCAGTCGGCGATCGTCCCGGACCTGAAGCCTTCCGCGCCAGGCGCCTCCTTCAGCGTCACCTTTTCCGCGCTGCCCAATTCCGACGTGTACTTCAAAGTCGAGGGGGCCGGCGGCACCACTGGAGCCTACACCCTGGCAGTCCGCGCCTTGAAGGCCTTCGATGCCTACGAACCCAACGACCAGCTTTTCACGGCAACGAAAATCGATTTGGATCAGCCGATCGAAGCCAACATCATGGACGCACAGGACGCCGACTTCTATACCTTCGTCAGCCCGCGCGATGGCACCGTGACCATCGAGATCCAAAACCGCTCTACGACTTTGAGCCCGGCGCTGACCACTTACACGCCCGAGACTGGTCCGGGGGGGCAAGGACCCGAGGCTGCCAATCCCGGCGAGGGTCTGAAGCGCACTCTGGAAGTTCGCGAAAACCAGTTGTACTACCTCCAGATCGCATCCCAGGCCGGTACAGCGGGCGATTACACCTTGACGATCCGCTGACCCTCTCGGGCAACGTAACTTTCGCCCGGTCGGTCGCGATGTGTCCGGATCTTATCTCCGTGTCCGGGCTCGATGTAATCCGGCGAGGAAAGGGGCCGCGACAATGAGCATCAGGAAAGTAGAGGGTTCCGGCAGCGTCACATCCGGGTACACCGTGCCGGACGTGGAGTTCACACTGAAGCTGGTTAGCTGATTTCCATTGGCATCGTCAACGACGAATCCCACCACGGTCACCGTGTGGGCAAAGTCCGCTGTAAAGCTCACGTTAGGGTCCAGATAGTCAAGGATATGTTCGAAGGGAAAGAAGCCCACGCTGAATGTCGACTGTTGGCCGAAAGTGATCGATAATGGCGGCGAATTAGTCACGATTCCTGGTGTGGCGAAGAATGAGGGCCCGGTCTCCAGGGCATCGCAGAAGTTCGTGTTGTTGCCAGGATTGATATTCAGACAGTCACCGGCAAACCCGGAGTTGGCGGGGCCAGTCCCTGTCAATGTACCGTGTACCAGAAACTGCATTTCTATAGTCCCCTGACCCGTAGCAGCGCAAGGCACACCGCCGCAGGTGTCAGTCCCAGTGAACGTGAATGTGTCTATGAAATAGCTACCACCCGTTACGTTTGCATAGCTGGGGACGGTACCGGTGGTGAGCACGCCTGGCGTGATGCTTGCCGTCGCGTAGCCCCCGAGCGATCCGTAGTTCGCGACTCCGTAGGCCGTATAATTCAAGACGGAGGTGGTTCCGGGCACGATTGCAGTTCCGCTGCACCCCACCGAGTTCTCCGGACATGGAGCACTCACTCCGGCGAAGAATGTATCGGACAGGGTACCCAGACTGGAAGCCGTCGCGAGTTGCGGCGCGGATCCTAGTATCACCAGTACTGCCAAGGGTAGGCTAGTCACTCTCATATGTCCTGGTAGTATATACCATGACCGGTACTGTGTGACAGCTTAGTTAGCAGGGAATGTGTCTATGGGAGGCCCGCCCGGAGACCCGAGTACTCACTCCGGCGAAGCAACATATCGGACAGGATGCCCGGGCCACCAGGGCTGCCCAAAAACGCCTTCTAACTATGTCATCCTGAAGCCATGCTGCAATGGGTGGACGCGCAGGTGCCCGCGGGGCCGGATCTGCGACTCGTGGCGAGCCCGTCCGGAATCCGTACGATCGCCTTCCAGCCCTGGCCGGCTCCCGCCGAATCCCGGCACGCCACGGGACCGGTGGCTGTCCTGGAGGAAGCGCTGCGCCAGTTGGAAGCCTACTTTCGCGGAGAGCTTCGCGACTTCGACCTTCCGCTCGACATGCAAGGAACCGACTTCCAGAAGCGCGTTTGGCGCCAACTCCAGGCCATCCCTTACGGGCAGACCCGCAGCTACTCGCAGATCGCGCAAGCCATCGGGTCGCCGCACGCCGTCCGCGCCGTCGGTGCGGCGAATGGCGCGAACCCCATCGCGATCGTGGTCCCTTGCCATCGCGTGATCGGCGCCAGCGGCAAGCTGGTGGGCTACGGCGGAGGACTGCCGCTGAAAAAGAGGCTGCTGGAACTGGAGGGCGTAGTGAGCGCGAGCCTGGATGGAATCGGATCGCAATAGCCAGCCTGACCTGCTCCAGGCCGATGGGATCCGCAAACACTTCGGCGGCGTAGCGGCGCTCCGCGCGGTGCACTTCGCCTTGCGGACGGGCGAGGTGCACGCGCTCATCGGCGAGAACGGCGCGGGGAAAAGCACGCTGGCCAAGATTCTGGCAGGGGCCGTGCGCCCCGACAGCGGAACCATAGCCATCGATGGGCATCCGGCCGCCATCGGCACGCCTCTCGACGCGCAGCGCCTCGGCATCGGGATCATCTACCAGGAACTCGACCTCTTCCCGAGCCTCACGATCGGCGAGAACATGGCGATCGGCAACCTCGGCCTGCGCGAAGGCTCGTTGGTGCGATCGGCGCGGCTGGCGGCCTTTTGCCGCCCCTATCTCGAGCAGGCCGGCCTCCACTGCAGTTTGCAGGAGCCGCTTGGTACCCTGCCCATCGGCAAACGGCAACTGCTGGCGGTCGCCCGCGCGCTCAGCATGAATGCCCGCATCCTGCTGATGGACGAACCCACCAGCTCGCTCTCCGGCGACGCCGTGGAGCGCCTCTTCAGCCTCATCCGCGCGTTGCGGGATCGCGGCGTGGCGATCGTCTACGTCTCCCACAAAATAGACGAGATCTTCCGCGTCTGCGACCGCGCCACCGTGCTTCGCGACGGAGAGACGATCGGCACCGTGGAGATCGCCGGAACCACTTCCGCCGAGATCATCCGGCTGATGGTGGGGCGCGACCTGCGCATGACGGTGCGGCCGGATCGCCGCACCATGGGCGACGTAGTGCTCTCCGTGGAGGGGTTGACGACCCACAAGCTGAAGTCCATCTCGTTCGAGCTGCGCCGCGGGGAGGTGCTCGGGGTGGCCGGACTGGTGGGCGCGGGACGCAGCGAACTGGGCGCCGCGCTGTTCGGCCTCGACCCGATTCGCAGCGGAGTGCTGCGCCGCGCCGGCGTGCCGATCGCACCGCGATCGCCTGGCGAAGCGATGCGACACGGAATCGGCCTGACGCCGGAAGATCGCCGCGACGAGGGGCTGATGATGAGCATGAGCGTGCTCGAGAACGGCACGCTCACTGTTCTTCCCAGCATGCAGCGGTGGGGATTCCTGCGAGGCAGCCGCGAGAAGAGCGCGCTCGCCAAGGTGACGGACCGGATCGCGCTCCATTGCCCGTCGACGGACGCCGCGGTCGAGACACTGAGCGGCGGCAATCAGCAGAAGGTGCTGCTGGCCCGTTGGCTGCTGCTCGATCCGGAAGTGCTCTTCCTGGACGACCCCACTCGCGGGATCGATGTCGGGGCCAAGCAGGACATCTACCGCGCCATCGACGATCTGGCCGCAACCGGGAAGGGCGTAATCCTCGTAAGCTCGGAGTTGCCCGAACTGCTGCGCTGCTGCGACCGGATCCTGGTGCTGCGCGATGGCCAGGTCGCCGCCGTATACGATGCCGCCGAAGCTACGCAGGAGAAGATCATGGCCGCGGCGACCAGCGCGTTCGGGGACCGCGCATGATGGGCTTGCTGCGGCGGGCCCAAAGCGTGGTGGCGCTGCTCGGTATCCTGATCCTGGCGGCGATCGTGAGCCCCACGGCGTCCGACGGTGCGCGCATTTTTCTCGAAGCCGGCAATCTCACGGACATCCTCCGCCAGATCTCGCTGATCGGAATCATTTCGCTGGCCATGACATTCGTCATTCTGACGGGTGGCATCGATCTTAGCGTCGGCAGCATTCTGGCGCTTTCCACGACGCTCGTTGCGATGGGGCTGACGCGCGCCTGGCAAGGTGCCTCGTACAGCAGCCACATTTTGTGGGCAATTCTGGCCGCGGTGGCGGCTTCGACGCTGGCCGGCGCGCTCAACGGCGTGGTGATCGCCTCGCTGCGAATCCAGCCGTTCGTGGTGACGCTGGCCTCGATGATCGGCGTGCGCGGCCTGGCGAAGTGGCTGTCCAGGAACGAGAACATCGATATCGGCTTCGGCCGGGACGTGGCGGCCCGGTTTGCCGAGATCTTCCGCGAGAAGGCCATCGTGATCGGCTCATACGTCGGCGCGGCGGCGCTGTTTTGGGTGCTGCTGAGCCGGACGGTCTTCGGGCGCCACGTGCGCGCCATCGGCGACAACGAGAAGGCGGCCGAATACACGGGCCTTCCCATTCTCGCGACGCGCATCTGGGTGTACTCGCTCTCCGGCCTGCTCTCGGGCTTTGCAGGCGTGCTGTACGCCGCCGAAAATCACCAGGGCAATCCCAACGCAGGCGTGGCCTACGAGCTGGATGCCATTGCCGCAGTGGTGATCGGCGGCACGCGCCTCTCCGGCGGCAAGGGCTCGATTTCCGGTACCATCGTGGGGACGCTGATCATGGGCGTTCTGACCAACATGCTGCGTTTGAACAACGTGGATAGCAACGTGGAGATGATGATTAAGGCGGTGATCATTGTGCTGGCCGTCGCGGTGCAGCGCGCGGGAAACTCGAACCTATGACTGGATGCCCTATGACTGGATGCCCTTGAATTACCCCTATCCAGCGCGT
>DATJWB010000209.1:0-26828 GCA_035501495.1 Bryobacteraceae bacterium
GACCCGCCTGTTGACAAAACAAAGCCGATTTGATCAGGAACAGCCCGGTTGCCAACCGTAACGATTTCGCTGTAAAGCCTTGCAAAATCATCGCAGGCAACTATAGCGCCGCGCGCAGCCGAATTCAACCCGCCTTGACGCAGCCCGTTGCAGACTCTCAAGCAAGCGATTACAAGGCCACCAATGCAATTGCCGTCAAGATTCCCGGGCGGGTCTTCGTCGGAGTGCCGGGTTCTCCGTCGTCCGCGCATGCTTAAGGAGAAGCCTGCTGATGCTCGATCCGAAGACCCTGGCAGCATGGGCGCAGGTATGTTCAGCGGCGGCAGCATCACCGTGTCGGAGATCAAGGACATCGAGTTCGATGAGTTGGACGTCCACGTCCGACCGGCCAGGAGTGAGAGACTGGCTCCAATCGGAATCGAACCGGACGGTGTACCTGCCGGTGACCGCCACGCCTGTCGGGCCGTACGAGAACTTCGGTATCGTCTCGTACGGATCGTAAAAGTAGAACGGTTCGTGCGTGCCCTTCCGCGCGTCGTAGAACGTCCGCAGTGCTGCCAACTGCGGCGGCGTGAGGCGCTTCGTGAGCGTCCACTTCTTGCGGCTGGCGGACGCCTGCGCCGACCGCTGCGCCTCGCCATTCCGGTATTCGTTATCGAGCACCGGGTACGCACGCGGGTGGACGACGCACCGTGCTTCGGCAATCTCCACTTCTGGATGCTCTGCTTTCAGCCGACTCCAGACGCGATGCGCCGTGTGCCGCTGTTTCCGCGGCGCCTTCCGGTCCGCTTCCAGCATCTCTTCGATAAACGGAATCACTCGCGCCAGCTTCGGCCGCTCCCGCTCCGGTATCTTCCGCGCCGGCGGAATCGCGTTGCCGATCGCCTCCCGCACCATCCGGCGATGCACGCCGAACTTCCGCGCCACCCCTTTGATCGTCCCCTCGCCGTGCTCGTACTCCCGGCGCATCTACTCGAATAGCTCCACTTTCCTTTTCCTCCTGTCCAGACGGGACTCCTATCCGGGCCAAACACACCCAACACAGAATATCCAGTCTTTGTTCAAACAGGGGGGCCAAATCAGAGTATCGAAGTGGGCCAATTCAGAGTAGCGAAGCGAGATCGACGCCGATTCCCCCGATAGCGACCTTGCCCGCGTCACCGGCGCCTTCCACAAGCTCGCCTCCGCTCCCGAACTCGCTCTCCTCCATCGATATGAGACGCGCCTTCACCTCATGTACCAGCGCGCCCTCCACAACATCCTCCTCCTGCGTGCCGTCTCCCCTCCGAATCCCGAACCCCCGCCAATGCGAAACGAACCCAGTCCCATTTCCGGACACTTGTGAGCCAGGTTGAGCTTCGATGCAGGTTGAAAACCAATGCCACTCAGTCTTCCCTCAGGACCGCTACAAAAGTTTATGGGGCGGACGCCCTCGTCCGCGGCCGGCAACCCGGCCGGCCAGTTCTCGCGAGCAGGATTCGTCCTTCGATTGGAAACCTGCCGATGGTCAATCGGCCACCCGTCGGCGCGTTTCAAAATCCCATAGCGTCCACACGCAGCCGAATCCGTCGTGCCCAGGCTCGCTCGTGGTCTCCGCCGGTAAACGCTTACACACTCTTCGCCCGTGGCCTGCAGTATACTGGAGCAAGTCTGTCTGGAGGGACCGTTTGACTCGCTGGGCGATTCGTGTCGCTGTAGCCGTCACCACTCTGTGGGTATCGGCGCCGGTCGTTCCCGTCGCCCGCCCGCAATCGCCTCCCGAAATCTCCGTATCAACCGTCATCAATCAATACTGCATCGGGTGCCACAACAGCAAAGTGAAGGCCGGCACTTTTGTCCTCGACTCCATCCTCACCGCTCCTGTCGGTCAACACTCCGAGGATTGGGAAAAAGTCGTGCGCAAATTGCGCGTCCGCCACATGCCGCCGATGGGTATGCCTCGCCCCGATGAGAGAACTTATGAAGCCGTGATCGGGACGCTGGCCGCCCAACTCGATCGAGCGGCCGCCGCGAATGTAAACCCCGGGCGAACCGACACCTTCCGCCGCTTGAACCGTACGGAATATCAAAACGCGATCCGCGACCTGCTGGCTCTCGATGTCGATGTCACGTCGCTCCTGCCCGCCGACGATGCGGCCTACGGCTTCGACAACGTCACCGTGGCGAACCTCTCCCCTGCGTTGCTCGAAAGTTACCTGCAGGCTGCCCAGCGCGTCAGTGCGTCCGCACTCGGTGTCGTCGGCAAATCGCCGGGCGGCGACCTGCAGACCCTGCCGCCCGACCTCACCCAGGAGCAGCAGTTCGAAGATCAGCCCCTCGGCACCCATGGCGGCATGATCCTCAAATACACCTTCCCCCAGGACGCCGACTACAACATCACCGTTCGTTTGCAGCGCGACCGCAACGAACACGTCGAGGGGATCGCCGGCAGCAACGATGTCGAGGTGATGCTCGATGGCGAGCGCGTCCGATTCGTAACCGTGAAGCCCCCCGGCCCCGGCCAGGACCATTCGGGCGTCGATAAGGACCTCAGCTTTCGCCTGCCGGTGAAAGCCGGTCCGCACGTAGTCTCCGCCACGCTGCCGAAGAAATCGTCCTCCGTGCTCGAAAGCGGACACCAGCCGTACATGGCCCACTTCAACAACGACCGCCATCCGCGGCTCACTCCGGCGATCTACTCGATCTCGATAGTCGGCCCCTTCGATGCGAAAGGCCCCGGCGATACCCCGAGCCGCCGCCGCATCCTGGTTTGCAAGCCTGCCGGCCCCCGCGACGAGGAGCCCTGCGCCCGGAAGATTTTCGCGACCCTGACGCGCCGCGCCTACCGGCGTGCCATTACGGACGCGGACCTCGAGGCGCCCCTGAAGTTCTACCGGCAGGCGCATGCAGCCGGATCGTTCGATGAAGGCATCGACATGGGCCTGCGCGCGATCCTGGTCAGCCCGGAGTTCCTGTTTCGCATCGAGCAGGGCCCCAGCGGTGTCGCAGCCAAGACCGCGTACCAGATCAGCGACGTCGAATTGGCGTCACGCCTGTCTTTCTTCCTGTGGAGCAGCATCCCGGATGACGAACTGCTCGACCTCGCCATCCAGAACAAGCTCCACGCTCCCGGTGTCCTCGAAAAAGAGGTCCGCCGCATGCTCGCCGACGGACGCTCGCGCACGCTGGTGACGAACTTCGCGGACCAGTGGCTCTACCTGCGCAATCTCGCCGCCGCCAATCCCGACATGCGGATCTTCGCCGGCTTCGACGACAATCTGCGGCAGGCATTTCGCCGCGAGACCGAACTGTTTCTCGACGACATTTTCCGGCAGGACCGCGGCGTGTTGGACCTGCTCAGCGCGAAGTATACCTACCTCAACGAGCGGCTGGCCAAGCATTATGGCATCCCGAACGTCTACGGCGCGCGCTTCCGCCGCGTGGACTTGGACGAGGATTCGCATCGCGGCGGGTTGCTGCGGCAGGGCAGCATCCTGACCGTTACATCGTATGCCGACCGTACCTCGCCGGTGAACCGCGGCAAATGGATTCTTGGAAATTTGATGGGAGTCGCGCCGCCTCCGCCGCCGAACGGCGTTCCGAAGCTGACCGAAGTACATGGGGTTGAAAAGGCTGTCTCCATGCGCGAGCGGATGGCCCGGCATCGCGCAGACCCGGCCTGCGCCGGTTGCCATAAGCTGATGGATCCGGCGGGCTTCTCCATGGAGAATTACGACGCCATCGGCCGTTGGCGCTCCCATGAATCCGGCAAACCGATCGATGCGTCCGGTGGCTTGCCGGATGGCAGCACGTTCACCGGAGTAGACGGGCTTCAGAAGGCGCTGATGGCCCGGCCCGACGCCTTTGTCGGCACCATGACCGAAAAGTTGATGACGTATTCGCTCGGGCGCGGCGTAACATACGCCGATGCCCCGGCCATTCGCAAAATCGTTCGCGACAGCCGCGAAGGCGGCTACCATTTTTCGTCGCTGGTTTTGGGTATCGTCAACAGTGCACCATTTCAGATGAGGAGAACACCATGATCGTGACCCGGAAAGGTCTGCCCCGCCGCACCTTCCTGCGCGGATTGGGTACTACCCTGGCTCTTCCGCTGCTGGACGCTATGGCGCCTGCCGCAACAACCCTCGCCACCCCGGTGCGCCGGCTCGGCTTCCTCTACGTGCCCATGGGCGCCCACCGGCCCATGTGGAACCTGCCGGGAAAGGACCTCACCGATCTGTCGCCCACGCTTTCGCCGCTGGCCGGCGTGCGCGAGTACTGCACGGTCATCGACAACCTCGAACTCAAGAATGCTTACCCCGGCACCCATGCGACTTCGAACTCGGCGTTCCTCAGTGCCGCGACATCCAAGTGGACCGAGAGCAGCGACTACTACCTGGGCACCACGGTCGATCAGTTGGCCGCGCAGCAGATCGGCAGGGAGACGCGTCTGCCCTCACTCGAACTCTCCATGGACTTGATGTCCATGGTCGGCCAGTGCGACAACGGCTACGCCTGCGTTTACCAGAACAATCTCTCGTGGTCGTCTCCCAACACGCCTCTGCCTTCCGAAGCGCATCCCCGCAAAGTGTTCGAACGTCTGTTCGGCGACGGCGGCAGTTCGGCCGACCGCTTGGCCGAGATGCGAAAAAACGCCAGCCTGCTCGATTGGATGCAGTCCGACATCGCGCGCCTGCAGCGCAAGCTCGGACCGTCGGACCGCGGCAAAGTCAGCGACTACCTGGATTCGGTGCGCGAGGTGGAGCGGCGCATTCAAAAGGCGGAAGCCGCTACTGCCGATTCCCATCTTCCGGATCTCGATCGGCCCGTCGGCGTCCCCGCCAAATACTCCGACCACGCGAAGCTCATGATCGATCTTCAGGTCCTGGCCTGGCAGGCCGATGTGACACGTGTCATCGTATTCCAGCTTGCCCGTGAGACCAGCAATCGCGCCTACACCGAAATCGGCATCGGCGAAGGACACCATCCCCTCACGCACAACAACGGCAATCCCGGGATGCTCGCCAAATGCTCGCAGATCAATAAATTCCACATGGGCCTCTTCGCCTATTACCTGGAGAAACTCAAGGCCACTCCCGATGGCGACGGCAACCTGCTCGACCACTCCATGCTGCTCTACGGCAGCGGCATGAGCGACGCCGACAAACACGACCACACAAATCTGCCGGTCGTCGTGGCCGGCGGTAAGCCGCAGGCCGGCGGCCGCTACGTGAAATACCGCGAAATTACGCCCATGGCGAACTTGCATCTGACGCTGCTCGATCGCGTCGGCGTACACGTCGACTCCTTCGCCGACAGCACGGGCAAGGTCATCGAACTCGAGGAGCCGTCTGCGCTCTGATGCGGCTTGCGTATTCACTGTTCGCCCTTTCCGTCGCGGGATTCGCATGGGCCGCGTTCGCCGCCGATTCCCCGGTCGCGGACGCTGCCAGGAAGGACGATCGCGCCGCTGTGCGTGCGCTGATCGGCGCTCATGCAGATGTCAACGCGCCACAAGTTGACGGCACGACGGCGCTGCATTGGGCCGCGTATGTCGATGACGTCGAACTCGCGAAGATGCTGCTCGATGCCGGCGCCAGGCCGGGAGCGGTGAATCGTTACGGGATGACGGTTCTGGTGCAGGCCTGCATCAACGGCGACGGACCGATGGTCCAGTTGCTGCTCGGTCGCGGGGCCGACCCGAACCAGGCGCTGCCCGGCGGTGAAACGCCGCTGATGACGGCGTCGCGGACCGGAAAGGCCGCCGCCGTGCGCGCACTGCTCGCCAAAGGCGCGGAATTGGAAGCGACGGAAGTGCGCGGGCAGACCGCCATCGTCTGGGCCGCGAACGAAGGGAATGTCGAAGCGGCGCGGGAGTTGATCAAAGCCGGAGCGAATTTCCGGCTTCGACTCAAGTCTGGAATGACACCGCTCTTGTTAGCGGTTCGCGAAGGAAAGCTGGAAATGGTCCGCCTGCTCTTGCAGTCCGGCGCGGACGTGAACGAAACGCTGCAGGCCCCGCCGGGCGGACGCCTCGGCGGTCCCAAGCCCGGACGCTCCGGGCAGAGCGCGCTGCACCTCGCCGTGGAGAATGCCCACTACGAACTGGCTTCCTTCCTGCTCGACTCCGGCGCCGACCCCAACGCCAGCGGTCCCGGGTACACGGTCCTGCACGCTATCCCTTCCGTCCGCAAGCCGGGCGGCGGCGACAACGATCCGGCGCCCGATGGCTCCGGGAATATGACCAGTCTGGAACTCATCCGCAAGCTGGTCGCCAAGGGCGCCAATATCAATGCCCGGATGACGAAGAAGATCAACTTCGGCCTGACAAGCCTCAACGACATCGGCGCGACTCCCTTCTGTCTGGCAGCGCTCACCGCCGACGCCGAACTGATGCGTTTTCTCGTCTCGCTCGGCGCCGACCCGAAGATTCCGACCGCCGATGGCGCCACGCCGCTGATTGTCGCCGCGGGACTGGGCACGCGATCTCCGGGTGAAGACGCCGGCACCGACAGCGAAGTAGTGGAGGCCATCGCTGCCGCCATTGATCTCGGTAACGATCCGAACGCCGTGGACAAGAACGGCGAGACCGCGATGCACGCCGCGGCCTATAAGAACGTCGCCGATGCGGTGAGGTATCTCGCCAGCCACGGCGCGAACCCCGACGTCTGGAACCAGGAGAACAAGCACGGATGGACGCCGCTCACCATCGCGCAGGGATACCGCTTCGGCAACTTCAAGCCGTCCCCGCCCACAGTCGAGGCGCTCCTCGAGGTGATGAAGGCGCAGCACGTCCCGATCAAGGAATACAAGAGGCCAACCGACGGCGAAGCGAACAAGTGAACCAGTGGAAAGCTCGAGCGCGGGCCGGGACTCGCACGACGCTCCCCGGGACGCCTGTCACTTCTGCAACATGACTTCTGTTGACTTGATGATGACCGTGACCTGGTCTCCCTTCTTGAGACCGAGGTCTTCGGCGCTCCGCCGGGTGATTACGCTTTCGATGTGATTCTCGCCGACCTTGACGACGACGTGGGCCATCACCGATCCCAGCATCACCTCAGTAATTTCTCCCGGAAGTTGATTGCGTGCGGAAATTGGCATAACCTCAGAATGCCACGACACAGAATGCCACGAAAGAGCCACGATTCGGTGACGTGTGTTACTATCCGTGTTCTGCCTGAGTGTTTCTCGGTGGATTGACGCAGTCCGCGCCGGCGAGTACCGCGCCAGAGGTACGACATCGTGACGCCGGGAGCTCTCGTATCCACTGCGCTTTCCTTTCTCCCCAACCCGATCCTGCCGTCAGCAGCACTGGCAGGCGACTCGTTTCTGGTGCGGCATTGGGTCGGGCCGACGATCTGGAGCGGTACGTTCGTCTTCCTGGCCGGACTGAACACCCTGCTTTTCCTCCAGATCCGGCGTCGAAGATGGGCGGAAGGCGCTCTGCGCGAGCAGCAGGAGCACCTGGAAGAGCTGGTAAGCCAGCGTTCCGAGGCATTGCGGGAATCCCAGCTCCTGCTCAACAAGACGTTTGCCAGCCTGCGCGATTCGCTGCTGATCATTCACGCCGAAAACCGCGTGATTCTGGACTGTAATCCGGCTACCACGAAGCTGTTTGGATACACGCGGGACGAAGTGGTGGGCCAGTCCGTACGGCTGCTGCACCTGGATGACGAGGCCTTCCTGCGGTTCGGCGAGCTGATCCAGACGGCGGTGAAGGAAGCCGGCTATCTGCACGTGCCGGCGTTTCGCATGAAACGCCGGAACGGCGAGGCGTTCGATACCCAGCACAGCGTGATGCCGCTGTATGGAGAGGACGGGTCGGTGTTGAGCGTGGTGAGCGTGATCCGCGACATCACGGAGCAGAAGCGCAACGAGGAGAAGCTCTCGCAGTACCGGCGCAAACTGCGCGCGCTGGCGGCCCAACTGACGGCAGTGGAAGTGCGCGAGCGGCGGGCGATTGCCCGCGAGCTTCACGAAAATGTGGGACAACTGCTGGCGGCATCCAAAATGAAGATCGCCGCGTTGCGGATTGACGCGGCAAATGCCGCCACCGGGGAGCGGATCGGCGAGATCGAGGGATTGGTGGAGGAGGCGCTCCAGCAGACCCGCTCTTTGACTTACCAACTGAGTCCGCCGATCCTCTACCAGCTTGGGTTGGAAGCCGCGTTGAAGTGGCTCAGCGAGAACATGGAGAAGCAGTACGGATTGCAGGTTCTGTTCTCGCGCCAAGGGGAGTCGGGCGTGCTGGCGGAAGAGAGCCGGGCGTTCCTCTTCTCGGCAATCCGCGAACTGCTGGTCAACGTGGCGAAACATGCGTCCGCGAGTCAGGCAGCGGTGCGCTTGCGCTGGTGGCCGGAAAGCGTCGAAGTTCTGGTACGCGATAACGGAAAAGGCTTCCGTCCGGGTGGGGCATTCGGTCCGTTCGCGCCGGCCGATGGCGTGCCGGAACCGCACGATGGCTTTGGACTTTTCAACATTCAGGAGCGGGTTTCGGATCTGGGGGGCAGGATCCGGATCCGCTCGGGGCCGCAGCGGGGGACCACGGTGAAGATTCACCTGCCGCTCGAAACCGCCGCCCGGCTGGAGATCATCGCATGAGCATCAGAATTCTACTGGCGGACGATCATCGGATTCTGCGGGAAGGGCTGCGCAGCCTGCTCGAGCAGCAGAACGACATCACCGTGGTGGGCGAGGCGTCCGATGGCGAAACCGCGGTCACCCTGGCGCGCGAATTGCGGCCCGACATCGTGATCATGGACGTCGTCATGTCCGGGCTGGGCGGCGTCGAGGCCACCCGCCGGATTCGCACCGACCTGCGGGATACCAAGGTGATCGGCCTGTCGATGCACGCCGACCGCCGCTTCGTCAGCGAGATGCTTCGCGCTGGCGCGCTGGGCTACCTGGTCAAGGACAGCGCCTTCGAAGAACTGAACCAGGCAGTACGGACCGTGATGCAGAACCGCCCGTACCTGGGCGCGGCGATCACCGGTTCGCTGGTGGAGGACTTCGTCCGCCAGGCCTGCGCGCAGGAACAACAGGCGGCGCCGCTCCACATGCTTACCTCCCGGGAGCAGGAGGTGCTGCGGCTCCTGGCCGATGGAAAGCGCGTGAAGGAGATCGCCCACACTTTGAACATCAGCGTGAAGACGGTGGAGTCGCATCGCCAGAACATCATGGACAAGCTGGAGATTCACAGCACCATCGAGCTTACCCGCTACGCGCTCCGGGAAGGGCTGACTTCGATTTAAAGGCCCGGGCTTCAAGCGGCGAACTGCGTGCTGAGACGGGGATGTGGAGCGCCGCCCGGTATTACCAGCCGGCGCTCTGCGCGATGCACGAGTTTATACTGTTGCTTCTGCCAGTTCTTCTACGTGCATTGCCTCGGTGTATGCGGCGTTAAATGGGGCCGCCAGGCCAATTGCGAACCATGGAGCCCAGCCCGTCTGGATGTCCCAATAGCTGCTCACAACCCGCCCGTTGGCGCCCACGGTAAACAAGTCGATGTGATCGGTGATTCGGGTGATGGCGGCAACCTGTCCGCCGGGCTGGCCTACCCCAGCGGAAACGTTAAACCAACCCGCCCAATTCAGACCCTCGTGCCACCAGGTACTGTAGACCTTGTTATCGGTTCCGATCACGAAGATGTCGATATGGTTGGAATGGCGGGCAATCGCGGTCACCGGGGATCCGGGCGAAGCCACCCCGCCGGCTACCTGGAACCAGGCTGCCCAACCCGACCGGACGTTCCAGAAAGTGGACATCACTTTGCTGTCAGACCCGGTGGTGAAGAGGTCAATCTGGTCGGGGAAGCGAGAAATGGCGGACACTGTGGAATCCTGGCGACAGACGAGCGTCCCGATGGTGAACCAGTTGGACCAGCCGCTCCGGTCGTCCCACCAGCAGCTATAGACGCGATTGTCCTTGCCAACGGTGAAGAGGTCGAGGTGGAACGGGTATCGGGCGATCGCGGTTACGGTAGTCCCAGCCGCGGCCACCCCGCCTTGCACCTGGAACCAGTTCGCCCAACCGGTGCGGGCATCCCACCAGGTAGACATCACACGTCCGTCCGCGGCAGTGGTGAACAGATCCAGGTGGTCGTTATAGCGCGCGACGGCATTCACCGTCGAGCCGGGCCGGCAGATCAGCGTGCCGATCGCGAACCAGTCGCTCCACCCGCCGGCGACGTCCCAAAAGGCGCTGTATACGCGGCCATCGGTGCCGACCGTAAACAGGTCGAGATGGCCGGAGTAGCGGGCCACGGCAGTAATCGGCGACCCTGTGCCGCCTCCGCTTGCCAATCCACCTTTCAGCGGGAACCAGGCCCGCCAACCGGTGCCGGCGTCCCACCATACGCTCATGGTGCGGCCATCGGACGCCACATCAAACACGTCGAGGTGTTCGGGATAGCGGGCCACCACACTGATCGGCGTCCGGTTTCGGCCGACCAGTGCCCGGAATGGACCCCCATCGCCGGCAATCCCATGTGCGCCCGTGGTTGGGTAGTGTTGCTTTTCGGACTGATGGAGGGCATCGTCCATACGGATAGTGGTCGTCAGGACGAGACTCCAGAATCCTTTGCAAACTTCCTCGGACGCACCGATGGCCAGATCGACGATTCCTCCGACGAAGGTGCGCGCGCCGGCTGCCATGATGGCCGGTTCGAGCGGCGGGTTGAATGTCTCGCAGGAGTTGAAGTAGATGACTTCCGGGCTGAGGGGCTGCTGTGTAAGCCCCTTAAACCAGTTGGCATCCAAGGTGCCATCGTACAGCACGATCAAACCGGTGTTGCCGTGACCGATGTTCACGAATCCGGCCAGGCCTGCTCTGAGGTACTTCTGATAGTTCGCGACTGTGGCCTCCGGCCCTTCGAGAACTTTGACTCGCAGTCCCGCGGCGGTGGCCATCTGCCCGATTGTTTCAACGGCGGCCTTGGCCGTCGGGATATCAGGCACAGGGGTCGATGCGACGAAATCGTACCCGCTATCGTACGCATCGCTAACGCGAGGGCTCGGTTCTTTTTCCTCCTCGCTTTCGGGCTCCTGGTAGTCGTTTGTGACTTTCGTTGCCGCGAAGTTCGCATCTACATCTACGCGGACCACGTCAGCCTTATAAACATCCTTTCGCAGAAGATAAGCGACCAGGTACTTCGGGGATTGGTCGGGATTGCGCCTGGTCTTCACGTGGACTTGCAGGTAATCTCTCGCGGACGGCGCGAGGACGTGGGTTCGGATGGCTTCTTTCACGCGATCTTCATCCCGTGCGTCCTGGGTTGCGTACTCCACGGGAGACGGAAATATCCGGATGGGGATGTTGGTCTCTCCCATTTTGTTCTCTCCTCTGTTAAACGATCACGCGGCAGCGGTGAAACATCGTGCCATTAGGGTTTGCTGTTTGCTGTTTGGGAGCTGCGGGCGTACCTGGCGCAGCCCCCGACTCCGACTTGGGCCAGCCAGCCTCAGGGTCAATTATATATCCAATTAGAAATATTGCAACCCTTTTATCTGTTTTTCTAACTGCTGGTCTTGGAAGGAATTCTCTAGGCGGCGAACCGGGTGCGGCGGCCGGCCAATTCATCCTGGATCTGGATGTTCAGTTTCTTGCCGATCGGGTACGCGATCAGGCAGGCGACCACCACCAGGAACAGAATCGCGGGAAACACGCTGATGGTCATGCGGATCCCGTGGAGCGCACCGCTGGTCTGCACGGCGTTGGCGCGATAACCGTACGCGGAGAGCAGCCATCCGGCGGTTGCGCCGCCCAGGCTCAGCCCGGTCTTGAGGCCGAACAGGATCGTGGCGTAGATGATCCCGGTGGCGCGGCGGCCTGTCTGCCACTCGGAATAGTCTACGACGTCGGCGAACATCGCCCAGATCAGGGGGATGGTCGGAGCGTAGGTGAGCGCGCGCATCCACTCCAGCAGGAACATGGTTCCGACCGATTGCGCGGGCACGAGCACGAACAGCGCCATGAAGACGGTAGTGACGCTGAAGCCAGCCAACGCTACCGCCTTCTTCCCGAACCGGGCGCATAGCGATGTGGAGAAAATCACGCCGATGACCGTGACGAACTGGCTGGAAATGTTCAACAGGCTGAATCCGACCGAGGCGACATTGCTTTTGCCGGCATTGACGATCAGACCGAACGTGTTCAACAGGCTGTGCCACCAGCCGGCGTTGGCGACGCCTCCGGAGGCATTGGTCAGGCCCAGCCCTTGGAGCAGTCCGAAGAGCCTGCCGGGATCGACGTAATACTGGAAGTAATAGAAGAGTGTCCCGCCCCGCATGGCCAGAACTGCGAAGTGCACCAGCGTGAGGATGAACATGGCCTTCCAGGGACCGTTGCCCAACAGCGAGCCGAAATCCTGCCGTGGGGACGATTTCTGCCGGGGATCCGGCTGGATGCGTTCTTTCGTGCTCAGGAACGTGATGAGGAACAGGACCACGCACACAGCCGCCCAAAGCCCGAACGTCATTTGCCAGCCCTTGGCGTTATTGCCCTGCCCGAATTTGGCCACCAGCGGCAGTGTGAAGCCGCCCACGATCAGTTGGGCGATCAGGGCGGCGACGAAGCGGTACGAGGAAAGGCTGGTGCGCTCGTTGACGTCGCCGGTCATCACGCCCGTCATCGCGGAATAGGGCGTATTGTTCGCCGAATACAGAGTCATGAGCAGAACGTTGGTGGCACAGGCCCAAACGATGTTCCAAGGGGAGCGCCAGCCTGGACTGGTGTAGGCCAGAACCATGACGACTCCCCAGGGCAGGGCCGTCCAGAGGACCCAGGGGCGGAACTTGCCCCACCGGGTGTTCGTGCGGTCGGCGATCACCCCCATCATGGGATCGAAAAAGGCATCCCACAGCCGTCCCGCCAGCAGCAGGCTGCCGGCGGTAGCGGCCGCAACCCCCATGGTGTCGGTGTAGAAGCTGAGTTGGAACAGGATCATCGTCTGGAAGACGAAGTTGGCTGCGCCGTCTCCCAGGCTGTAGCCCGCCTTCTCGGCAAAAGAGAGCTTCTGTGTTTTTGCTGGCATGTAGCCCCCGTCAGCGTACGGTGAGAGTCACGGTCTGGAGATCGGTGTCGCGCGACGAGGGTCCGAGCATAATTTCGAACTCGCCCGCCTCCACGACGCGCTCCATCCCGACGTTATAAAAGGCCAGTTGCTCCGGTCCGATCTCGAACTCCACGGCCGCGGCCGCCCCGGGCTCGAGGAACACGCGCTGGAAGCCCTTCAACTCCTTGAGCGGCCGCGTGACGGAACTGAACCGGTCGCGGATGTACATCTGGACGACTTCGCTGCCGCCGCGCGCGCCGGTGTTGGTGACGCGGGCTCGAACCGAGGTGGTCTCGTCCGGCTGTATGGTTGGCTTGTCGAGGCGCACATCGCGGATCTCGAAGGAGGTGTAGCTCAGGCCGTAGCCGAACGGGTAGAGCGGCGAGATGTCGTCGAAGAGGTAACCGCGGCGGGCCGTAGGCTTGTAGTTGTAGAAGGCGGGAAGATGGCCGGCCGACCGGGGAAAGGTGATCGGCAGCTTACCGCCGGGATTATAGTCTCCGAAGAGAACATCCGCCACGGCGCGGCCGGTTTCCTGGCCGAGATACCAGCACTCGAAGATCACAGGGACTTTCCGCTGAAGCGATTCGATCGCCAGCGGCCGGCCGTTGAACAGGAGCGCCACGACGGGTTTGCCGGTCCCCACGACAGCTTCCACCAACTCATCCTGCCGGCCGACCAGGTTCAGGCTGGCGCGGTCGCCAAGATGCTGGAACGACCAGGCCTCGCGGGAAGTCAGTTCGTTGCCGCCCAGCGCAAGGACTACGAGATCGGCCTGCTTGACGACCTCGACCGCTTCGGCGATCTGGCGCCGATCCTCTTCCGGGTCGGACGGCGTGACCGCATCCTCGTTCCAGGAGCCGCCGATGGTGATCTTGCAGCCTTCGCTGTAGAGAACACGCACCCGGTCGCCCAGCTTCGACTGGATTCCGCCGAGGACGGTGACGTTGTGTTTGGGGGTGCTGCTATACCCGCCAAGCAGCATCCGATGGGCGTTGGGGCCGATTACCGCCACGGTTTTGAGAGCGCCCGGGTCGAGCGGCGCCAGGCCGCCTTCGTTCTTCAGCAGGGTGATAGTCTCGCGCGCGGCGCGCAGCGCGAGCTCGCGGTGTGCCTCGCATCCGACAATGCGCTCCGCCTCGTCCGGATCCACGTACGGATCGTCGAAGAGGCCCATTCGGAACTTCCAAAGGAGCATGGGAGCGATGAGTTCGTCCAGTTGAGATTCCTTCAGTAGCTTTCTGCGTACGAGATCGGCCAGGTGCAGATAACAGTCCGGTTCCGGAAGCTCGATGTTGACGCCGGCGGCGACGGCCAAGGCGCAGGCTTGCTCCTTGTCCGCGGCCACCGCATGGCCGCGCACCTCGGGGCGGTAGTGCAGTTCCGCGATGGCGTAATAATCCGAGACAACGAAGCCCTCGAAACCCCACTCTCCGCGCAGCACGTCGCGCAGCAACCAGCGGTTGGCGTGCGAGGGCACGCCATCGATCTCGTTGTAGGATGCCATGACGCTGATCGCGCCAGCTTCTTTGATGGCTGCCTCGAACGGACGGAGAAACGTCTCACGGAGGAGTCGCTCGCCGGCGTTGGCGGGAGCGCAGTTGGTTCCCGATTCGGGCTGGCCATGTGCCGCGAAGTGCTTGAGCGTGGCCATGACGCGCGATTTATCCCGAAAGCTGCGGTCGCCTTGAAAGCCCCGAACAGCGGCGGTCCCCATCCGGGAGACGAGATAGGGATCCTCGCCGTAGGTTTCCTCGACCCGGCCCCAGCGGGGGTCTCGCGCCACGTCCAGGACCGGGGTCAGCGCCTGGTGGGCGCCCCGGGCACGAGCCTCCAGGGCAGTCATGGTAAACAGTTGCTCCACCAGGTCCGGATCGAAGGTGGCGGCCAGACCGATCGGCTGGGAGAAACTCGTGCTGTCGATGGCGGCGTGTCCGTGGAGGCACTCCTCGTGGAAGACTACGGGAATTCCCAGGCGGGAATTTTCGACGAAGAACTTCTGGATGGCGTTCGTGAGTTCGGCGGTAGCCCGTGCATCCTTGCCTTTGCCGGCGTCGCTGGGACGTCCGACCTGGCCGAGGCCATGACCATGCCCGAAAGCGGCGCCGGCTTTCGCTGCGTCAAAATTGCCGCCTGCATCCAGCAGGGTGTCGGCCTTGTTCTGCCAGACGCAGACCATCTGTGCGGCCTTTTCTTCCAAGGTCATTCGCGACAAGAGATCTTTGACGCGGGTCAGGGCGGGCGACGCGGGATCTCGATAACGCGGCTTGGGCTGGCGCTTTCCGCGCTTAGGGACAACTGTAGTGGTATTCATGAATCCCGTTGGAAACGCTAAAGGGACGAGTGCCCGGTTGGCAAGGCTGCTACGGCGCAATACCGTAGGATCCCTTAGGAATCAACGGCTTAGCGAAGGGAGCGAGACTTTTCGAAATAAGTAAGATACGTACGAAGCTACCAGACGTAGGTAGCCAGGACGTGAGGGCGGCCCGAAATCCGGTTGACCACGGGAACGCTTAAAACGATTTGCAGATTCTTCTTAGGCCAGTCGCGGGGCAACTGCCGGACAGCTTCGGAAAAGTAGTCCGGGTTGCTGAGAAACTCGCCGGCGCCAAACGTGCCATATTGCGTCAGGCCGGCGGCGATAATCACCGGGCGATCGGTGGTCTTGTCCACCATTCGGGTGACGATGGCGTAATCGACCGGAATATCCCAATTGGGCCAATACCTGGAGAGCTTCCACTCGGACTTTTCAGGATGCTGGCTATCCTGCACCATACCGGTGTCTTGTTCGCTGTCCTTGCGGAACGTGAAGCGAAGCTGGCCGGCGGTGCGCAGCGTCCAGGGATTGTCAAAGGCGCCGAGCAGGACGGCCGGGGTATCGCGCAGGTCGGCAAAAGAGGTAGACCGCTCGGCGCGGATACGGTAGGGTTTGCGATATTTCTCCAGCAGGGAAGTGAGGCGCACGAGGCAGAGCGCGTCGTCCAAAGCCACATAGCGGTCGCGCAGGAGAACGAGATCCGCCTCCCCGATCGGCGGGCGCGCGGCTTCAGTGCCGGGCGGAGGCTGGATGATCCCTTGAATCTCGTCCTGGGCTTTAGCGGATCGGAGGTTGTAAGCCGCCTGAAGTCCCACACACACGAGTACCGTGCCCGGCGCTTTGAGCACCGGTCCCCACAGATCGTCCAGGTCGGACTGGCGCAGACCCGGCGCCGCGAGGCTGACCGCCAGGATCAAAATGCCAACGGCCGCAGCGGCGGCAAGTCCGATCACGGCCCGGTTACGGGACTTCTCTTTAACAATTGGAACGGGGGCCGGCGGTCTTTCCGGGCCGAAATGGAATTCGGCGATGTAGGATCCGGGAGGCAGTTCGATTCGAATCTCAGACTGGTGTCCGGATTCCTGGTAGTATTGGGCCAGTTTCTTTCGAATTTCCGCGGCGCTGGCGCGCACCACAGGATCCTGGCTGGTGTCGTAGTCCGCGGAACGACCGAACACATCCACCCCTAGCGTTCGCTCCTTCAGGCAATCGGCCTCCCCCGCGACGGTCTGCTCGATAATCCTTCGCAACAGGCTTTGACAGCGGCGGCTGGCGCGAAACAGAGAACTGGAGAGCACGCGCTCCAGTTCCGCGAGGACCTCTTCCCCTTTTTCGTGAGGCAGACGTGGCACAGGGACATGCAGATCAGGCTTCCGAGACATTCGCCCCTCTCATTCCCCAGGGCAATGCTAACACAGAAAATCAGGTACATTACATATTTTTGAAATCGCTCTCAATCCAGTGATTCAACAGCAGAAACACCGGTACCGTGCCGTAGCAGCCTTCACATCAGGCGGAAACGAGGCTACCCTCCACCGAGGGCCGATCCAGGTGTTTCTTCCAACTTGGAGAAACCAAATCCAGAGGGGGTTGGTGAGGAGGCGTGTACCATGGGAAACGACATTCCACGAAGAATGCCTGGCAGCTGGATCATGCTGCTTGGCTTGGCTTGGCTGAGTACGGTGGCGTACGGTCAGGAAACCGCCAGCATATTCGGTACGGTGACTGATCCGACCGGAGCCGCAGTACCGGGGGCCAGAATCACAATCACGAACACGGACAACGGACTCGTCCGTTCCACGACAACCAATGTCACAGGCAGCTATGCCGCCCGTGAACTAGCCATCGGACACTACAGTGTGCAGGTAGAAGCGTCCGGTTTCAAAACGTACGATCGGACCGGCATCACCCTGAACGTGAATGAAACCGTCAGGGCGGATGCGGCACTCCAGGTCGGTATCACTCAGGAGAGCGTGACGGTTGAGGCCAACGCTCTTCAGGTTCAGGCGGATACCAACGAAGTGAGCCAAACGGTAACCGCCGCGCAAGTGGCGGACCTGGCCACCAACGGCCGCAACGTCATCCAACTGGCGGCGTTGGTGGCGGGCGCGGCATCCAACATTCCCGATTTCGATACTCCCATGGCCCAAACCCAAAACCGCGCCATTCAATTTAACGGGCAGCGCTCCGATCATAACAACTGGCTGATCAACGGCGGAGAAGCTTATGACCGTGGCGGCGGCGGGATTCTCATCGTTTCCCCGTCCCAGGATTCGCTTCAGGAATTCAAGGTTATGACCAGCAACTACGCCGCAGATTTGGGCCAGTCGTCCGGCGGCATGATCACCATGGCCACCAAAAGCGGCACCAAGCAGTTTCATGGCGGCGCCTGGGAGTACGTCCGCAACGATGATTTCGACGCGAATACCTTCTTCGCCAATCTGAATGGCCAGCCCAAGCCGGAACTCCGCTACAACACCTTCGGGTTCAACCTGGGCGGGCCGGTTCCCAAGATCGGCCACGAAAAGAAGACCTTTTTCTTCTATAACATGGAATGGCGCCGGGAGATCAACGGGAGCGAGATCAACGCCTCCTCGGTCCCATCGGCCGCCAGGGGCGGGGATTTCAGTTACCTCTTGCCAAGCAATGGCTGCACGGGCGGCAGTTGTGTGCAACTCAAGGTGCCGCAGACCGCCGACCCGGCGGAGATGGCCAAGCTGGCGCAGTTCGGGCTTTCGCCCGGCGGGATCATCCCCAACAACGTGATTCCGAGCGGCCTGATCGATTCCAACGCCACTTCGCTGCTGAAGGCGGGCCTCTTCCCCGCGGCCAACGCGGCCAACAACCAGTACTACGCGACAAACAATAACGTGGTCTATTACCGCGAGGAGGCCTTCCGGGTGGATCACCAGATCGGGAGCAAGCTGAACCTCATGGGCTCCCTGCTGTACGATAACGGCAGTCAGCAGCAGGCCCCGCCGCTGTGGGCCGGCGGAACGTATCCGACGGCCGGTTCGGTGATGGCGGTTCCCTCGTGGGCCGGCGTGGTGCACGCCACCTCGACCATCAGCCCGACCTTGCTCAACGAGGCGGCGTTCAACTTCAATGGCAACGACCTCAACATCACGGACTTCGGCCTCTACCAGAAGCCGTCCGGATACACCGTGCCGAACTTCTTCACGGCAAACAAAGACAACAAGCTGCCGGGGATCAGCATCGGGTCTCCCTACAACATCAGTTACACCCCGGGGTGGTGGCCCTGGTACAACACTTGGCGCAGCGAGCAGGTGAAGGACGACCTCTCCTGGACGCACGGCAAACACAACCTGAAGTTCGGCGCATCCTGGATGCACACCCACAAGTGGCAGCAGTTCCAGCTAAACGCCGGCGGGCAATTCGGGTTCAACTCAAACGCCACCGGGAACGGGTTTGCGGATTTCCTGTTGGGGTTCGCCTCCTCGTACAGCGAACCGGCCAGCGTGGATTTCGTTCATATCACAACCAACAACTACAACGTGTACGCCATGGACGACTGGCGGATCACCAACCGGTTGACGCTCAACCTGGGTCTGCGTTGGGAAGGCATTCCGCACGCCTACGATTCCGAAGGCACGGCGTCGAACTTCTATCCGAACCTGTACAACCCGGCGCAAGCGCCGACCTTCCTTGCGAGCGGCGCCCTGGACACGAACGGTCCCGGATTCAGCACGGTTTCCGGCATTCCATTGTCGAATGTGCGGTTTTACCTGAACGGAATCGGCATAGCCGGCCGGAACGGAATTCCGTCGGGCCTGGTGAACAACCACTGGGACACCTTCGCCCCCCGCATCGGGTTTGCCTTCGATTTGACCGGGCGCCAGAAGACCATTCTGCGCGCTGGAAGCGGGATCTTCTATGAACGCATCGGCGGTAACGAAGAGTACAACATGGGGCAGAACAACGTACCGTTCGCTTATCAGCCTGCTCCGACGAACGTGTACTTCGACAATCCCGCGACGAGCTATACGAGCGGCCTGACGGCGGCCACGCCGTACTTCCCCGCCAACGTAACGACCGTGGACAGGGCGTATAAGATCCCCACTGCCATTCAGTGGAGCCTCGGCATCCAGCACCAGTTGCGCCAGAACGCGGTGTTGAACGTGTCCTATGTGGGCAACTCGAATTTCCACCAGTCGGAAGGCATCAACATCAACAGCCTGGCGCAGAACGATCCCAACCGCCTGGGAGTTTGCGGCGGTACTTGCGGTTACACCGGAGCGGCCTTGAATCCCAACCTCTACCGGCCTTATCTGGGCTGGGGAGCCATTGCGCCGATGGTGCTGGGAGCGAACTCCAACTACAACTCGTTGCAAGTGGGATTCCGGGTGACGGCGTGGAACAACCTGACGTTCAACAGTAACTACACCTGGTCCCACGCCTTCGATATCATCGACGGGGAGATCTTCTCCAACGTCAACAACCCGTTCAATGCGCGTTGGGACTACGGCCCAGCCGGCTGGGACCGGCGGCAGATCTCCATCACGAGCTTTATCTACAGCTTCCCGTTCTTTCGGAACTCGGGCAGCCGGGCGACCAAGGCCCTGCTCGGAGGATGGGAGTTGTCGGGCATCGCGACCTTCGAATCGGGGAACCCGATTTCCATCGGCGCCGGCCCCGACAACCTCGGGTTAGGCGGCACCACCGGCAACCGGGCGAACGTGGTGGCGCCGATCACTTATCCCAAGACGCGGTTCCAGTGGTTCAGCACATCTTCGTTCCAGAAGCCGGGTCCCCTGCAATGGGGCACCGCCGCCCGGAACGACGTTCTGGCGCCGGGACGCAACAATTGGAACATCGCGGCGTTCAAAGCGTTCGAGGTGCGAGAGGGTGTCCGGTTCGAGTTCCGGGCGGAAACCTTCAACACCTTCAACAAGACCCAGTTTACGGGTCCGAGCACGGGCGTGACCGCGGCCAACTTTGGACAGATCACGGGCACCTTCCAGCCGCGTACCTACCAGTTCGGGGCGAAGTTCCTGTTCTGACGCTTGAACCTCGGGTGGCGCACGCTGGGGTGCGTGCGCCGCTCTCTTGCCTTCTCTTGCCGGCACTCGGTTTGACACCTTCTCCACGCTCTGATAAAAACGGCTCAGGGATGTCCAGGGGCAGTCGTGTAGCGATCCTCGTTTTGCTTGCATGGCGATTGGTAGCGGCAACTCCGGAAGCGGTTGCCGAAGCAGCCCGGGGGACGGCATTGGCGCAGGAAGGCAAGTACGATCTTGCCATCCAGCACTACAAAGCGGCGATTCGCCTGGACCCCCACTTGCCGGGAGTTTATTTGAACCTGGGCCTCGCCTATTTCAAATCCAAGCGGCTCGTCGAAGCGGCGGCGGCTTTCGAGCAAGCGGTTCAGGCCGACAGCGGCAGTTTCCAGGCGCGCACGCTGCTCGGCATGAGCTACTACGGCAGCGCGAAATACGCCGCCGCGGCAAAGCACCTGAAAGTGGCTGCCGAGGCGCAGCCTGACAACCTGGAACTTCGGTACACGCTCGCCGAGAGCTATTTGTGGTCCGAACAGTATCCGGAAGCGCTTGCCGAATTCCGGTTTCTGCTAACCAAGAACCCGGATTCGGCGCCGGTTCACGTACTCCTGGGCCAGGCGCTGGACGCGGCCAACCGGGTGGAGGAAGCGACGGCCGAATTCGAAGCGGCTGCCAAGGCATCGCCCCGGGAGCGGGAAGTCCATTTCGGACTGGGATATCTGTATTGGAAGCAGCAGCGCTATGCCGATGCCAGCCGCGAGTTCGAAGCGGAGTTGCGGAATGTGCCGCAGCATACGCAGGCATTGGCCTACCTGGGCGACGCGGAAATGCACACGGACCAGGAAAAACCCGCCGAGGACCACCTTCGACGTGCCTTGGCACTGGACTCGAACCTCCGGCTGGCGCAACTGGATCTTGGTATTCTGCTGTCGGCAAGAAACGACTCGAGTGAAGCCGTCCGCTGTTTTCGTGAGGCGATCCGGATCGACTCATCCAAGCCTGACGCGCATTACCGCCTGGGCCGGTTGTTGCGTTCTTTGGGCCGCGAACGCGAAGCACAGCAGGAGTTTGATGCCGTGAAGAAGCTGGCGGCCGAGGAGCCGCCGCCACCGCTGATTCGGCTGCCCGGCCGGCCACTTCCGTAATTCCCTGCCGGGAGTTCAAGCTGCTGGAATCCGAAATGACGAGTGCCGGGAGTCAGCGCGGGCGGTATTCGACCGCTACTTGAATTTGAGGGAAATGCGGTTCTCCTTGCCCCCGTAGGTCAGTTCCAGGTCCTTCATCTTCTGCTTCTCCATGGGGAAGTAGAGGAGTCCGCTGACCGGCTGATCGGTCTTTTTTTCGGGGAGGATTCTGGATGCCAGAACTTTCTCAAGGGGGTCCTGCTTGTCGCTGTCCTTCATGGTGGCCTTGGTAGGGCCCTTGTCGCCGCTGCCCGCGCCGCCACCGCCTACGCCCATCCCGATGCCGCCCATACTCCAGCCGCGGGACTTCTTGGCTTTGGCCTCGCCCTCTTCGTCCGACAGCACGAGCACGCCGGGTCCGGCGATCTGGCTCGCGGCATACGGTTTGGCCTTTTCGCCGTCCTTCTCGGTGCGGAGTTGGAAATCATCGCGGTCGATCGAAATCTCTTTGCCGTACTTGGGATCGACCTTTACCTCGAAGACGATGTAATGTCCGCCGAGGTCGGAGCCGATCAGTTCCTTGACATCGCCGGGTTCGAGATAAAGGGTCGCGGTGAGGATCAAGTCTTCGTTTTCGCCGCGGGCGGTGGAGACGGTCTTTTTGGACGCCGCCGTCAATAAAAGGGCCGGCAAAAGGAATAGGGCGGGAAGCCGGGTTGCCATAGGAGTGCCTCTGGACCGATTATAGCGTTTCGAAAAAAAAGAGGGAGATTTCGCGGGTTCGGCCCACTGTTACAATAGGGCTGTCAAAGCCCATCTTTCAGGAGTTTCCCCACATGGATGATAAAGAGCGCGCACGCGCCTTAGACCTCGCCCTCAGTCAGATTGAAAAGCAATTTGGCAAGGGCTCGATTCTGCGCCTCGGATCGAAGGACGCGATTGTACCGGTGTCGGTGATCTCGACGGGTTCGATTTCGCTGGACGCGGCCCTGGGTGTAGGGGGATTTCCGCGCGGCCGTATCTGCGAAATCTTCGGGCCGGAATCGTCCGGTAAGACTACCATCGCCCTCCAGGTTGTGGCAGAGGCGCAGAGGAAGGGCGGAATCGCTGCATTCATCGATGTGGAGCACGCCCTGGACCCCGCCTATGCCAGAAAGCTCGGCGTGGATATCGACAACCTCCTGGTCTCGCAACCCGATTACGGCGAACAGGCGCTGGAGATCACCAACACCCTGACGGCCTCGGGGCAAATCGACGTGCTAGTGGTGGACTCGGTGGCAGCGCTGGTTCCCAAGGCCGAACTCGACGGCGAAATGGGCGACAGCCATATGGGGCTGCAAGCGCGGCTGATGTCGCAGGCGCTTCGCAAACTGACGGGGATCGTCTCCAAATCGCGGACCTGTTTGATTTTCATCAATCAGATTCGCGACAAGATCGGGGTCATGTTCGGTAATCCGGAAACCACCACCGGCGGACGGGCGCTGAAATTCTACGCATCGGTGCGGCTGGATATCCGGCGCATCGCGGCGATCAAGGACGGCGAGGCGGTGGTTGGCAATCGCACCAAGGCCAAGGTGGTCAAGAACAAGGTGGCGTCCCCGTTCCGCGAAGCCGAGTTCGACATCATTTACGGCGAGGGCGTCTCGCGGGAAGGCGATCTGCTCGATCTGGGGGTGGCGCAGAACCTGGTGGAGAAGAGCGGTTCCTGGTTCAGCTACAAAGGCGACCGGATCGGTCAGGGACGCGAGAACGCACGCCAGTTCCTGAAGGACAACCAGGATGTCCGGCAGGCCATCGACACCGAATTGCGGGTCGGCCTGGGGCTGATGAAACCGGAGCCCGTTGCCGCGGAGGCTGCGGCGCCGGCTGCCGCGCCGAAGCCCGTGCCGGTAAGGCGGTAGGATCTCAATCCCCCCCGAGGCGCGGAGCCGCGCGGAGAAAAGCGTCTCGGCAGTGAGCCCGGGGATATGCGCCGGTTATCGGACATCCCGGAAGAAGAGCGCCAGCGGGCCATCCGCACCCGGTTGATCCGCATGGAAACCAGGCCATCCGCCGAGCCCTTACCGACAGGGTTCCCGGCGCTGGATGTGGCGTTGGGCGGCGGGTTGCCCCGCGGCCGGATAGTCGAATGGTTCGGGCCCCCGGCCAGTGGAAAGACCACGCTGGCGCTCCAGGTTGTGGCGAGGCTCCAGAGAAACGGAGGCACGGCCGCATGGATCGATGCCGAGCATTCGTTCGATCCGGCTTACGCGGGCGCGCTGGGGGTGATCATTGAGCGGCTCCTGCTGGCGCAGCCGGACTCGGCGGAACAAGGCCTCGAGATTACCAGGCAACTGGCGTCGTCGGGCGCAGTGGACTGGATCGTGATCGACTCCGCCGCGGCACTCGTCCCCAAACTGGAATTGGAAGCCGCAGTGGGTGTGAGTGCCGGGCTGCAAGGCCGGATCCTAGCCTCCTCGCTGCGCAGGCTCTCGATGATCGCGGCCAGGAGCGGTGCCTCGCTGTTGTTTCTCAATCAGACCCGCAGCCGCATGGAATCTTCCGACCCGCAGGCGGAGACCAGCGCAGGGGGACCGGGGCTGAAACTCCACTCCGCAGTGAGGATCGCTTTGGAACCAGCCGCAGAGAAACACGCACGATTTCGCGTGCTGAAAAACAAAGCCGCCCCAGCGTTCCAAGAGGGCGAATTGCGATGGGATCAGGGCCTGGGGCTCGCGGAAACCCCGTGAAACAGGCATTTTGAGCGCGTGTTTCGAAAAAAAGCGCGGAAATCAGGCTCTTTTGGAGCAATTCCCTTTACATCAATTCGCCCTTCCCGTATGATTGAAATCGATCAAGAGACGAGTTGCTCGCGAGAGAGCTACAGTCTATAGCTTTGTTCGATGGTGATGGCGATGGCGCCGCCGCTGGGAGAAGCTGCATGGCGCCGGAAATAAAGAAAAACTAAAAGGAGAATCATGGCGAATCAGAGAATGACCCAGACGCAACTGGTAAGATCGCTCGCCGAAAGCTGCGAAGTCAACAACAAAACGGCCCGTGGGTTCCTGGACAGCCTCTCAGGAATGGCGATTGCCGAAGTGAAAAAGAATGGCGTCTTCGTGCTGCCTGGCATCGGCCGGTTGGTGCGCGTTGATCGCAAGGCCCGCATGGGCCGCAATCCCAAGACCGGCGAGGCTATTAAGATTCCGGCCAAAAAGGTCGTAAAGTTCCGCGTGGCGAAGGCCGCGAAGGATGCAATCGTGCCGCCCAAGAAGAAATAGATTTCCTGCCAAACGAAAAACCCCGCGAAGCCATCGGCCGGCGGGGTTTTGTTTTGTTGGGTCCTGGGTTTTTGAAGCCGAGATGAAACCAACTCACCTTGCGGGTGGTTCCTCGAAGCCTACGCCTGCTTCTTCTCGTCGACCTTCTCTTCTTCCTTCAAGGCAGTCTTGAAGTTGCGGATGCCTTCGCCTAATCCCTTGGCCAATTCAGGGAGTTTCTTGCCCCCGAACAGCACCACGAACACGATTGCGATCACGAGGATTTCGGGAAAGCCAAGACCACCGAGAGCACCTGCGCTCTGAATGGGTTCCATACGGCCTCCTTATATACGCCTATAGATCCTATTGTAGCGGATTCCCTATCAATTTTGGGGCGGTGTGTAGATGCGTGCCCGGCACCGGCACGAACAGGCGGGCCAGATTGGAAATGCGGCTGCGGCCGCTTGATTGTGACGCGGTCCGCGACTCTGGGCAAACAGGGCCGGCATTGGTTATGAGCGTTCCATCATCGGAGAACTGCGCGCCTGCGGCGATGGACGGTGTCCGAAAGAACCAGGAGAAGTAGGCGAGCTCCTGCAAGTGGTAGGCGAAGCCGTTCGGGCCGGTGATCGGCGGCAGGTCGGTTTGAGTCAGAGGATCGCCAACTTCCAGATACCGTTTGCAACCGGTCACCTCGCCGATGTTTCCCCATGCGGGCACCGCGTTGAATCCGCCGGGCTCGTTGACCCATTCTGCAATTTCGTGCGCCAGAATCGAGGCGTCAAACGGCCCCATGCCGTTGGTCCGAAAATTCGCCACCACATAGGTCTGGCCGGGGGACGCCAGCACCTTCGGATTAAGGAGCCTCGGAGAAGTGATAGCCTCCCAGATACAGCGACCTGTTTTGGGAATACATCACGTTATACAGAATGAAAATCGGAAATTGATCCGGCGTGATCTGGTGTGCCGCGATATAGCCGGTCATGGCGCTGTTCAGGACGCCGTAATCGACGATTCCTTGATACTCCGCGCCATTCGTCGAGCCCGAACAGCCCGGATTCGTACAGGTGGTGGCGACACCGGTGCGAATCTACGCCGCGATGGTGGGTGACGCATAGTTGAGCGAAAGCGTCAGCGGCTCCCCAACTGGGTAGGTCAGCAGCGTGTGGTAATCGCTCCCTTTCTCTTCATCGTTCCAGAAATCGAGCGCTGAAACGCGTCGATATATTGGGTTGTCCCCACATTCACGCCATTCAGAGTCCACGGCTGGTTCTGAAAGACGGGGCTGTTTTCGACGAGGCTCATCGCGCTCAGGCCGGCGGTGCAAGCCGCATCGGGAACGGTCGAGGGATCAAACGTGGTGGTCAATCCGGTTGTGGAGTTGGTGAACTGCACGATGACCGGGACGAGGATGACCGGGATGGTGACCGTTCTTGGGCCGCGGCGGAACGGGTCGGTTCCCACCATGTACCCGCTGTAAGAAATGCCGTTCACGGGAGAGGAAAGCTGGTAGCGCCAGGTAGGCAGCGCGGGGCCGGCAACCGGGACCGGCCGCGATGGCAGCCTTCTCGCGCCATGAATGGAAGCGGGCTCCGGCCCGTCGAACAGAATCGGGTCTTGCGCCATGGCGACGCTGGTAAGTCCGAGCAGGGCGGGCAGGAGCAGGAAGGCCCGGCGAGTCGGTATGAATCGCGAGCAGGCGTCAATTCCCCAGCCGATCCGAGTCGCTGTGGACAGCACTCTGGGGATGTATTGTTCGGTACGTTAGTGGAAGTTAAAAAATAATATGGACAGTCGGCTGAGGATTACATGCGCCGGCGAGGCGAGATCGTGTAGTTCCACGCAGGGTGAACTTTGTGGCGTCGGAGCTGGATCTCGTCAAGCTGCTCGTCGGACACTTTGATTCCGGTCTCATACTCGTTCGTGTCTGGCACTGCCTTGACTTTGAGCCCGCTCCGCGTCTTGGTACCGCCGATCAGATTAATGATCGTCTCATAATTGATTAACGGCTCCCCTCTCCAATTCAGACTGATAAACGAGAACAGCCGGTGCTCGATCTTGTTCCACTTGCTGGTCCCCGGAGGGTAGTGACAGACC
>DATJWB010000210.1:0-93755 GCA_035501495.1 Bryobacteraceae bacterium
TAATGTTCCCGACGATCACGCTGGTGCCGGATTGCATCCCGCCGGCAGAGGGCGTTCCGACCAGGAACCGAGCGAACATTTGGCTCGGAATCAGAATTAATATGAGCGTGAGGAGAACAACCGCGACAGCGGCCAGCAGCGAGGGCGGCTGTCCGCCCTGACGGGCCAGAGTAAAGAGGCGATTGTTCGGGTTGAGGATCACGAAGAGTGGAGTTCATTCCCTGAAGGGTTGCATACGAAGATCGACACCTTCAGGTTCCCTGTCGATCGCTGCGCTGCGCGATCCCTCCAGTCTGCCGCCTTCTGAATTCCCTGAAGACTGACGCATGGCCCCTAAGCCGCCGTCCTGCGATTGGTGCGGAACACTGTGCACGCCCGAGAAGCGTCCCCATGAGTAGGGACTCGGCAGCCTCGAAAGCCCCTTCGCCAGCATTGAACGGATGGCAGACCAACAGGCGCCGAGACGAGTCTCGGCGCGGCAGGCAGGAGTGCCTGCGCCACGTCGACGGCGCAAGGGTTTTCATGGAGTTCTGTGGGCCGGCGGGGCCCGTGGGTACAGGCACGAGTGCCCGCGCCACATCGCGCCCAAAGATCGGGCGGGGTTTCCTGAATTTCGGTGGGCCGGCGGGGCCCATGGGCAGAGGCTAGAAACGCTGGTTGAATTCCAGGTAACCGAACCTGCCGTCTTTGCCGTTGGGGTAGATCTGCTCCATCGTGGCGAGCCCTTGCGTGTACCCGAGGTACGCACTCAAGGTCAGCTTCCGCGTGACCCGGTAATCGACACTGGTGTCGTACAGGTTGCCCAAGGACCGGCGGCCCGAAGTGGAGCGCCCGGTGTATCCGAAGGTCCAAGGCTGGAAGGCGCCGCCGCCGCTGTACCAGAGATCGTTCGCATTGGTCAGGCGCAGCGCGTGGACCTCGGTGGACACCGTGACCTTGGGATGCGGCCGCAGCATCAGGATGCCGTACCGGTCCTCGGTGTTCATCATGTTGAAGAACGGAAATCGCGCATACGGCCGCGGGGTTGGAAGCAACTGGAAGAACGTTCCGTGGCGAGTGTCATTGGGATTGTCGTCCCCCGATCCGTAGGTGAAGCCGCCGCGCAGCCACGGCTTGACCTTCGGCAGGATCTTCGGTTGGAATCCTCCTTCGACATCAAACGCACCGGCCCTTTGTTGCTGAACACCCCAGCGCCCGGTCTGCACCGCGCCCCAGAAGAGCGCATCCACCGTGCCGGAGCCGGTCTCGAAGGCGTGCAGCGAGTGCCCGCCGAAGGTCTCGATGCGGATGTTGGCGAGATCTCCGCGGCGAGCCGCGAGCGAGCGGTTGTCGGTCTTCAGGATGTGCCGGAAGTCGTCGTACTCGATGAAGAAGAGACGCGTGTCGGCGGCGTGATGGGAGCCGCCCCATTGGTGCGTGTAGGAGGTATATCCGAAGCCGATGCGGTTCCAGCCCCAGCCGTCCACCTGGAAAACCCCGCGTGTGGGCACGGCGCCGACGAAAGTGAAGTTGTCTTTGGGAGTGGCGTACGAATAGTGAATGCCGTCGAAGCTGCGGCCCACGTCGGAGAAGCCGAAGTTGCCGATCAGCCGCTGAAAGACGCGGTCGCGCTTGACCGCGGCAAGCGTAGCGTTCTTGGGCAGAACTTCGCTGCCGTCCAGGAATTCGAATCGTCCGATCTGCAGGGTGTGGGCTTTGTTGCCCCCGAGTCCGTCAAGCCTCACGTAGAGTTGCTTGGGAAAGATCATCGCGGTGTTCGGGACTCCCGAATTCGCGGTGAAGTAATTGGCGCCCAGACCCAGCGCGCCCTGCTGCGGTCCCGTGCCGGTGGCGTTGTTGGGCAGGCCGAGCAGGAAGGGCACGGCGAATTCCGCATTCCAGTCCCATGAGTCGCGGCTTTGCGACAGGCCGATGCGCAGGAGGTTGCCGGAGTACTGGTAGGAGTTCTCGCCGGAGGTGGGCTGGAACCAGTCCCAGAGATACAGCCGCGCGCGCAGGCTGCCGCTCACGGTGATACCGCCGAGTTTGATGACGCCCGACGGATCGGCGGCCGGCTGTGCCACGGCGAGGGAGAGGGCGGCGAAGAACAGGGCGAGCGGTTTCATGCTTCCACCTGCTCGGGGACCATTGGCGGACAGGCTGCCTCACGCGCCGCCGCAACAGGTCTCGCACGGTATGTGTAATACAGCGCCAGCCCGGTGAACAGCGAGCCAGACAGGATATTGCCGATGGTCACCGGAATCTGGTTCCACAACCACCAGTTGCCCATCGAGACCGGAGCGCGCAACATCATGCCCGCCGGGATCACAAACATGTTGACGATGGAGTGTTCGTAGCCCTGGGCGAAGAACGTCAGGATGGGGAGCCACATGGCGGCGATTTTGCCGATGGTGGAGCGCGAGGCCATGGCCAGCAGCGCACCGATCGTCACCATCCAGTTGCAGAGGATGGCCTTCACCAGCGCGGTCGCCCAGCCGGCGCCTCCCGCCGACAGGTAGGCGAGCGTCTTCTTCTGCGCCGCGGCTCGCACCAGGTCGCCCAAAGGGCCGCCGTTGTTGGCGCCGCAATTGGTGATCGCCAGGTAGAAGAGGAGCGCATAGGCCGCGCTTCCTGCGAGGTTTCCGAGGTATACCCAGCACCAGTTGCGGAGCAGCCGACCGATCGTCACCTCGCCGGAAGCGACGGCGGGCGGCAGCAGCGCGAAGTTGCCGGTGGCCAGTTCCAGGCCGAGCAGCACCAGGATCACAAACCCCACCGGAAACAGCAGGGCGCCCACGATCGGCGGCACGCCCTGGGTTTGCACCACGAACACCAGCGATGTGGCGAAGCCCAGGAAGGCGCCGGCGAGCGCGCCTCGCAGGAGCATATCGTTGACGCCCAGTTCGGATTTGCGTTTCGCCGCGCGCAACGACTCGGCTATGAGTTCAGACGGATTGACATAGTCCATTCGAGATCTCCTCTACAAAATCCTGGTTTCCGGGCATCGAAGCCTGCTTGGAGCGGTCTCGTTCGCGGATCATCGCCGCGACGATGTCCGGCAGGTGCTCGTCGCAGGGAACCACGTCCAAGACCTCCTTGCCGGCCGCGGCATCGGGGCCGGTCCTTCCGCCGGTATAGATGGCGACCGCGTCCACAATCTCGCCGCCCATGTTGGCTCGCATGCCGCGGAAACCGATGTCGGCCGCCTGGTGGTTGCCGCAACCCGCGGGACAGCCGGACCAATGAATGGTGAGCGGGTTTCCGGCAGTTCCCAGGCGCTTTTCGAGATCACGGGAAAGCTGCACCGCATATCCCTTCGTCTCGATCTGAGCCAGGCCGCAGTAGTCGGACCCGGTACACGCCACCATCCCGCGGAAGAACGGTGAGGGAGCCGGCGTCAAGTCCTGGAGCAACGGCTCGCGCAAGAGGGCCGGGACTCGCGCTACGGGCACGCCGGCCAGGATCGCATTCTGACCGGTAGTGAGCCGGACTTTTCCGCTGCCATACTCCTCGGCCAGGCGGGCCAACTCGGTCAACTGATCGGGATTCACACGACCGGTCACCACGGAGAGCCCTACAGATCGCAGGCCCTCCTGCTGTTGAGGCTCGATCGCGAGGTGGTCTTCGTGATGTCCACGCTTCCGCATATCCTGGCCGGCCGCTTCGAGCGGCCTCATCAGGCGCTCGCACAACAGGTAGCGCAGCTCCTCCATGCCCCATTCGGCAATCAGGTGCGCCAGGCGGCATTGCGAACGGGCCTCGCGCGGGCCGTGGTCGCGAAAGATGCGGACGATCTCGGCCGCCACTTCGGCTGCCTCGTGAGGCTCCACGAACACGTTCATGGGCGCGGCGATGGTAAAGCCGCCCGACCCCATCTTGCCGCCTGCCAGGATATTGAAGCCAGCCCGCCCGCGCGACATGGCCGGCACCAGCGCGAGGTCCTGCGATTCGGCGTGGGTGCAATTCGCGGTACAGCCCGTTACCACCACATTGAACTTTCGCGGGAGGTTGACGAACTCGGGGTTCCCGTTTCGTCCCACGATGATGCGGTCCAGATCGAAGAGAACCGGAGAAGCGTCGAAGAGTTCCAGGGGCGTCAGTCCGGCCAATGCGCAGCCATTGAGGTTGCGCACGTTGTCCATGCCGGTCTGGAGGCTGTTCAGATCCACACCGCGAAGCTTCTGCCAGATCTCCGGCACGCTCGCGAGCGTGAAGCCGCGGAGCTCGATCTGTTGCCGGGTGGTGATATCGAGCACGCCGTTGCCAATGCGCCGAGACATCTCCGCGATGGCCCGCAACTGCTCGCTGGTGGCGAATCCGTTGGGCATGCGGATACGCATCATGAACTTTCCGGGCGTGGGCTTGCGGAAAAAGACTCCGACCCACTTCAGCAGATCCTTGTCGGCCTGCGAGAGGTTCTCGGACCCGCCTGCAATCAGCGCGTCGAGATCGTCGCGGACCCGCAACGGATTCCACCACTTCGACGCTTTCAGCTTTTCGACAGAGTTACGCCGGCGCAATACTCCCCTCCTGTCAGGCTGTGGTTTTGCAACTGGCTTTCCGCGCTCAGCCAAGCGCCGGGAGCGGATCGCGGTGAGACTTCTTCCGCTTGCGCGCCAGGGCGGAAGCGGCCGTCTCGGCGGCGGTGCGAACCAGGACCGCCATTTTCGGATGCGCCGGGACGATATCGGCGCGGAACCCCCAATCGGCGAGCGCCGCATCCATCACCGGCCCCACGGAACCGATCACCAGATCTTCCGCCAACGCCTGCCGGACATCCGCGGCGCGGCCCATCCCCGACGCCACTTCCAGCAGATGCGTCAGTTGGATCGAGGTGGTGAACAGCACGACGTCACATTCACGCTCCGCGATACGGCGGACGGCCTCGCGGAGCGGCGCCAGGTCGTCGGGCAGCGCCCAACGGTAAATCGAGATCGGCGAAACCTCCGCACCCAATGCCTCGACTGCCGCGATGAACTCCGGGTTGGCGCGCCCGTACTCCTGAATCGCAATCCGGCGCTCCGGACGCTGCGCAATCACCGGTACAATCTCCCGCCAGGTGTTGGGCTCGGGCACCATGATCTGGGCGGAAACGCCCATCTCGTGCAGGACTGCCACGGGCTTGGGACCGCGCGAGACGATGGTCAGCCCGCGCAAGGCAGCTACGAATCTCTCGAGCGGATACCGCTCGGCCACGATGTCACGCAGAAAGGCAAGGCCGGCGCCGGTCATCAGCACCAGCATTTCGAAGCGGCCGTCGAACAGACGCTCCGTCCAGGCGTAGGCCACATCGTGCTGTTCGAACGGGGTTTCCTTTACGGAAGGCGCGACGAACGGCTCCCCATCGTAACGCCGGATCAGCTCCTCCATCAATTCGGCGCGGCGCGACTCCAAAGAGAGGACACGCAAGCCTGCGAACCCCGCCGCGACGGGACCACTCACGGCGTCGCCAACTCCGCATCAACCCGGTGCCGCTTTCCCATTTGCATGCTCATCACCCTCGCCCTGATCGCCGAATCGCCACCCGAACGATTCCGCGGTTCAGAACTACTTCTGCATCATATTGGATTCGAGATCGGCTCGCCGGTGAGCCAGTAGAGGGAGGAAGACGGGCTCCATCTGACCGCTACCCACTGGAAACCCGTTCGTTGCCGAAGTGAGATCTCTTAGGATACCCAAGATGGCTGGACGCCGTAAAGAAAAAATTTTCTATGGAGTCGATTCAGGGGTTATGCGCGCCCGGAGCGTTGGGCCGTCTCTGCAGCATCTTTCCCAGCTCCGCTTCCTTGTTCTCCTTCACACGCGCCCCTTCCGCGAACGCCGCCCGGCTGCCCTCCGCGTCTCCCTTGGACCGGAGCACCTGCGCAAGCGTGTTGTACGGCCCAGGATTGGCGGGCTCCAGGCGGATGGCGGAGCGCAGCGCCTTCTCGGCTCCCTCCAGATCGCCATTCTGCTTGAGGACCGTTCCGAGCATGAAGTAAGCCTCGCCGTAAGCGGCGTTCAGCCCGATGGCGGCCTGCATCTCGCGGGCCGCATCGTCGAACTCGCCGCTCTGCCAGTGGATGATGCCGAGCGTGTAGTGTGCTTCGGGCAGACTCGCATCCAGATCCAGGGCGCGTTTTAATTCGCCTTTGGACCCTTCGAGGTCGTCCTTCTGTTTGAGCGTAACGCCCAGGTCGTAGTGCGCCACTACCGAATTCGGATCGCGGCGGAGGGCCTCTCGAAACTCGGCCTCTGCCTGGTCGAGCTCTGTCTTCTGCAGGTGCGCAAACCCGATATTCACGCGCGCGGCAATATTGGCGGGGTCGGTGTTCAAGATCTTGCGAAACTCGGCCACGCCTTCGGCGGCGCGGCCCGTGCTCACCAGCATGAATCCCAGGCTGTTGCGCGCGTCGAGATTCGACCCGTCGAGTTGCACCGATCGCTGGTATGCCTGGAGCGCTCCGGCATTGTCTCCTGTGTTCTGCAGCGCGAGGCCGAGCTGGTTCCAGGACTCCGAATGGTTCGGATTGAGGGCAGTCGCCTGCCGCAGATGAGGCAAGGCTTCGGCGTAGTGGGCGGTGTCGTTGAGCGCGTGCGCGAAATGATATTGGTAGTCGAAGTTCCTGGGGTCGAGCGCCACGGCAGTCTGGAGCTGGGGAATCGCCTGGCCGGCATCCTGCTGGAGAAAATAGGCAATGCCCAGATGGTAGTGCGCGGGAGCGAAGCGCGCGTCGAGCTCGATGGCTCGCGCGAAGTGCGCGACGGCCTCATCGCGCTTGTTCAGGACGGCGAGGAGGAAGCCGATTTCGTCCTGGATGCGCGCGGACTTCGGGTCCATCTCAGCCGCCTTGTTCCAGGCTGCCAGCGACCCTGCCGCATCCCCCCGCTGCTTCAATTCCAGCGCTCTTGACTCGACCTGCTTCAGCGTCTCCTGACCGTGGAGAGGCAGCGCGGCCAGAGCGACTGCAAACAACGGCGGCAAGACGGCCTTCATCTGATCATTATTTTAACCATGTCTGCGATGGCATGATGACGCGGCAGGAGTGCCTGCGCCTCGCCTTCGAGGTGCAGGGCCGGGGGCACAGGCATCAGTGGCGCGGCTTTAAAAAGAGACCGGCGCCTCCAGGGGCTTCGGAAATGGCTGTGAGAACCAGAAGGAGTAAGGCGTCGCGCCGTGGTCCTGATAATGCACCAGGCGTTCGCGGCCTTCGGCCACCCCGGGGCGATGGCCGATGGGCACCCACCACATGCAATACGCCGGCCTGTCCATCTTCTCGAACCAACGGGCCTTGTCGCGGAGCAATTCGCGGTGCTTCGAGTGGTAAGCGAAATCGCGCAGCGCCTCGATGGAGTCCCAGACTGACATGTTGACGATCACGAACGGGTCGTCCGACCAGGCGATGCCGGTCGCGTTGCCGGATTCCGACTGCAAACGCCAGACAAAGCCCGGAGCGCAATCCGCCAGCGCGTTGATCGATTCCAACTGCGCCACGAAGCCGGCGATTCCAGGGTCGTCCAGAGGGGCGATCAGGCGGGCGATGTTGATTTGTGCGAGGTGAAATCCCACGCCTCGATTCTACAATTGAAGGATGTTCACCCCAGAGCAGCGTGCCCAACTGCGTTCCGAGCTTCTCGAGCGCGCCGCCGGCGACCCGCGCATCAGCGGCGCGGCGATCACCGGATCGGTTGCGGCAGGGCGGGAAGACCGCTGGAGCGATATCGATCTCGCGTTTGGTGTGGCCGATGGCGGTGCGCTCCCGGAGGTGCTTTCCGACTGGACCGCCCACCTGTACGAGCGCCACCTGGCCGTGCACCACTTCGACATGAATTTCGGCCCCTGGACCTACCGCGTGTTTCTGCTGCCAGGCGCGCTGCAGGTGGATCTGGCATTCGTGCCTGCCGGGGAATTCCGTCCGTTGGCTCCCACGTTCCAGTTGGTGTCCGGGAAGGCAAACGAGTCCCGCGAGGCTCCGTCTCCGCGTCCTGTAGATCTCATCGGGATGGGCTGGCTGTATGCCATCCACGCGAGGGGCTGTATTGCCCGGCGGAAGCTTTGGCAGGGGGAATACATGATCAGCGGCGTCCGCGACCAGGCGCTCGCGCTGGCGTGCATCCGCCACGGCCTTCCCGCGGTTCACGGCCGCGGCATGGACGAATTACCAATCGACGTCGCGGCACAGTTCGAAGGCGCCCTGGTGCGTCAATTGGACGCCGGCGAACTTTCCCGGGCCTTCCAGGCGGCGGTGTCCGGTCTGATCGCCGAAATCCGAGGCGCGGATGCGGAGCTCGCCGGCAGGCTGGAAGGGCCGCTTTGCGCGATGTGCGAGATTGACGGGGAAGCTGCCGGCCTGGCGTCCGCTACTCGACCCTGAGTTTGGCAAGCGTCCCGGTCATCCGCATTTCCTTGCTGCCGTTGCTGAGCAGGATCACCAGCCGGCCATCGTCGAGCGTCGCGCCGCTGCCGGTGTACGTCTCGTCTTCCATCTTGAGATTCAATCCGGTGAGCCGCAGGCGCGGCGAGCATGCCAGGTTGGCGCTTCCGGAAACGGTATGCCATGGAAAGACCGCGCCAAAATCAGGCGCCATGGCCGTGAAGGTGGCTTCCGAAGTCAGATTGGCCAACAACTGGCTCCCGGTTCCGAACGTCTCCAGCGTCCCGTCGGCATCGAGTTTCCCCGATTGCCAGACGAGCCCTTTGACGTTCCCGGTCAGTTTGTAGGCCGGCCGGTCGCCGCGCAGGTTGATCGCCAGTTTACCGGCAATCGCGGCGGCGCCGAGCTTCGTCTGGATGCCGTCCAACTCCACGCGGGTGACGTCCCAGAGCAGGCGCGCGCGCAACTCTTCGAGGTGCGATCCGCCCAACGCAAGGCTCCCGATTTGCAAGCTGCCTTCCACCTCGCGCTCTTTGAGCCAGTCGGGGAGGCCGCCGCGTCCCAGGGCACGCGCCAGCAGGCCCGGGCTGCGGCGCAGCGTGGGCATCAGCTCGGCTTCCAGATCGGCCGCGTCCACATCTTCGATTCGCAGGCGCAAACGATGATGCCGCCCCGCGCCCGGTTCGTAGCGATACTCTCCGCTGAAAGAAACCTTGCCGGCCGCGGCATCGAGTTGATCGAGCACCACTCTGGCGCCATCGATCTGGGCGTGGGCGGACGCCAGCAGCACCGGGTCGGCGATGCCGGGAATGGGGATTTCGGCGTCCTGTAATTCCAGCCGTCCTGTCCACCCGGAGGCTGGCGAAGCGGGTGGGGATCCGCGCGCCGGCGGAACCGCGCGAGAAGCTGCCGGGCCCGAGCCGGCGGGTCCCCGATGATAATGCAACTGGCCGCTCCACTGTCCGGACCTGACCTGCTCCAGCCATGGCACGGCGGCCAGCGCCACCTGCGACCGCAGCGATGCCACCTTCATCGCTCCGGTGGAGATCGAGAGATCCAGGGTCTGCTCGTTCATCGCGTAATCCGCCTGGATCTCGGCCTGATCCTGATCGGCGGTATGCACCACGGCCGGCGCCAGGCGGACGTGGCCGTGGTCGAAAATCACGTTGGCCTGCTCGAAGCGGACCGGAGGCGAGTCGGGAATCGTGAGCCCCGCGTCATGGAACGCCAACTGGCCCTCAATGTTCCCTTCCCACGAATAGCCGATGCTGCCATCGATCGTGCCTCTCAGGCTGAGCCCGGGCGGGAACTGGGCTCCCATGTGAGTGGCGAGTTCCATCAGCGGCTCCACGGAGAAGCGGTTCCAGTTCATGTCGATTGCCCACCGCGGCTGGGAAAGATAGTCGGCGGCGTGAAAGCGGACCGACAGGGGCGTGGGCGCATTCGCGGCGGTGGACGACTGGAGGTCCAGAACCTGGGCCAGCAAATCGAGGCGCCCATGTACGTCGATGGGCCAGCCTTGACCCTGGGGCGGCAGGAGGTCCCAACGGTGCACGTCCTGGATGGTGAGCCGGCCCTGAATGCCGATGTTGTTGATCGCACCGGCGAAGTGCAGTTGCGACGAGACCGTGCCATGGATGGCGCCCGCCTGTCCGCGGACCAGGGCGCTCAGTTCCGCCAGGCCCGTCCGGTCGAGTTGCAGATCCATATCGACGCGCTCGGGGGCCACATACCAGCGCCCGCTCAATGTAAACGAACCGAGGCCCTGATTGGGACGGTCGGTGCGCGCGGGCTTGCCCGAACAGTAAACGCGCCAGCCTCCCCCGCGAGCCTTGGGAGGAGAAATGTCCAGGTCGGTCTCGGTGAGGTAGAAAACCGACTTGGTGTCGCCGAATTTGAAATGGATGCGCCCGTTTCGGACATGAATTGCCGGGGTGTTGCTCATCACCGACGGGTTCATGAAGGAGGCGAAGTTCCACCTCCCGAATTCACTGGCGGGCCCGGTCTTGGTCAGGTTGATGCTGACATCGTCCTGGAAGCTGATGGAGGCGACCACGAACCGGCCGCTCAGGAGCGACCACAGGCTGGGGCGGACCCGCATGGTTTCCACATACGCCATCGGCTCGATTCCGATGGAGGGATCCTCGTGAATCACGATTCCGGGCTTGCCGGAATCGCTGCGCTCCACGGAAAACGCCGGGGTGGGGAAGAGACTGAAATGCACCTGGCCGATCTCGACTTCGCGTCCCAGGGACCGCTGGAGCGACCATTTGAGGCGCTGCCCATAGCGGTCGGCATTGAGGCGAGGAGCCACGATGCCGGCCACGATCAACAGCGCCGCCATTCCGCCGGCGGTTTTCAAGACGGTGCGCGCCCGGATCTTCATACCGCGGCTCCGGTGAGGCGACGGTAAGCCTCGGGATCGTCGATGTCCGCGAGAATGCCCGGGTCATCCACATCCACGAATTCGGTTTCAGCGGCGTGGCGGCGGACTACATCGCGGGCAGCGCCATCGCGGGGCAGCGCCAGGAACTCGGGGATCAGATGCCTGGAAAGCCAGATCGGATGGCCTCTCCGCCCCTGGAATCGGGGCACTCGCAACAAGGCGGGGGGCAGGGACGGGGGAGGCGGGTTTGGGATCAGCGCCGCGATTGTTTCGGGCGAAACCGAGGGATGATCGACCAGCGTGAACAGGACACCATCGGATTGAGGCGGCACAGCGCGCAGGCCGCATTGCATGGAACTGGTCTGACCGCTGAGGTAGTCGGCGTTCACCACGAAGTGGGCGGGGCGCGAAACGCCGGCGCGGATCTGATCGGCGTGCGCGCCCAGGACGACGATGACCGGCGAGCAGCGCGCGTCGAAGAGTCCGCACAGGGTATCGAGGAAGGTCTCGTCCCGATAATTCAGCAGTGCCTTCGGAAAGCCCATACGCCGCGATTCGCCGGCGGCCAGGATCAAGCCCGCGACACTGAGGCTGCCGGAACTCACTTGGACAGCGTCGCGCGCAACGATTCGTCGGTGAACACCGACAGGGACAGCGCCCGCCAGTTCGAAGAGGCGTTCCGCCGCACCGCAATCATCTCCGCCACCACGGAAACGGCGATCTCCTCCGGGGAGATCGCGCCGATATCCAAACCCATGGGCGCGTGCAGCCGTTCGAAAGCCGCCCGCGGCATACCCTCTTTTTCCAGTTCGCGGATCACGTTGAGCACCTTGCGCTTGCTGCCGATCATCGCGATGTAGCGCGCCTCGGTGGCGATGGCCAGCTTGAGGACGCGCATATCGTCGCGATGGCCGCGGGTCACGATGATCACGTAGCTGGTCTCGTTGATGTTGAGCTGCGGAAAGACCTCTTCGTATTCGGCGGCATGGATGGCGGCGGCTTCGGGGAACCGCTCCCGGTTGGCGAAGGTGTCGCGGTTGTCCACCACCACGGTGGCGAACCCGGCCAGGGTGGCTACTTTGGAGAGGCTCTTCGAAATGTGCCCGGCGCCGAAGATGAACGCGTGCGGCACCGGCAGCACGGGCTCCACAAACACGTCCAACTGGCCGCCGCAGATGAGCCCGTTGTCATAGGCCGCATCCTGCCCGAGGTTGAAGGTGAGGTGCTTCGGTTTTTCGGTTTCGATCACCTCGCGGGCGGCATTCCAAACCTCGGCCTCCACGCAGCCGCCGCCAATGGTGCCGGTCATCGAGCCATCCTCGCGCACCAGCAGCTTGGCGCTTTCGTAGCTGGGGATCGAGCCGCGCACCTCGACAATGGTGGCCAGGGCGCACTTCTGCCCCAGGTTCCGGAGGCGTACTAATTCCTCGTAAACGTCCATTCCAGATGCGATTATAACTCCGGTGGACGGCCTGCCACTGTCACCCGTTGTGGCGCAGGGCGCGAAGGGGATCGATGCGCACGGCGCGGAAGGCGGGCACCGCGCTGGCAGCCATACAGACCACCATCAAGCCAATCGCGGCGGCGAGCAGCGTGACGGGATCCGTCGCGCTCACGCCGAACAACTGGCCGGCGAGGAGACGGCTGATCGCGAGAAACCCGGCGATTCCGGCCGCCAGACCGGCGGCCGCGGCACGCAGCCCCTGGTTCGTAACCAGCCAGACGACCTGCGAAGGCGATGCCCCGATGGCGATGCGGATCCCGATCTCCTGGATGCGCTGGGCGGCCAGGTACGACATTACTCCGTACACACCGGCGGCGGCCAGCAGGACGGCCAACGCGGCGAAGATCGCCAGCAATGCCATGGTGAAGCGGCTCTGCCAGTAACTGTTGGACAGGTTCTGTTCAAGAGACATGACGTAGTAAACGTTCATCAGCTTTCCGAGACTCCACAACGATTGTTCGGCCGCGTTGGCGATCGCCAGGGGAGTGGTACGGGTGCGGATTTCGAATGACATCGTGGGGGTGGGCGCCTGGGCGTGGGGCAGATAGAGGACATCAACAGCCTGGGCGCTGAGGCCCTGGGCGCGAACGTCCCCCGCGACACCGACGACGCGCCACTCGCGCCGGTCGGCGCCGCTCAAGCGAAAGCCCTGCCCTATGGGATCGCCGTTGGGGAAGTAGCGCTTCACGACCGACTGCGAGATCACGGCGGCGGGTGCGGAATCGGCCGTATCCACATCGGAAATCGGACGGCCGCTGACCATGGGAATCCGGAGCGTTTCAAAGAACCTGGGCATCACGATCAGCACACTGGCGGTTGGATCGTGTCCCGGGTCGAGAGCCTGGCCGGACGGCACAAAACGAGCCGGGGCAATGGGCGCAACCGGCAGCGGAAAGCTGACCGCGCTGACGGACTCGACTCCCGGAATCTCCTGCAGCTTGCGGACTGCCGACTCAAAGTAAGCACGTTGACCCGCGGGGCTGCGATAGGACTCGCCGCGCAGTGCGTTTCGGACATTCAGCACGTGGCTCGGGTCAAATCCCCAGGATTGATTGGAAAGGTGCAGAAACGTCTGTACCAGCAGGCTGGCCGACGCGAGAAGAATGAGCGACAAGGCGATTTCGCCCGCGATCAGAGTATTTCGCCATGCCGCACTCGACCGGCCGGCGCTGCGGGTGCGGCCGCTCTCTCCCAAATGCCGAGCCGTACCCGAGCGGGATGCCTGGCGCGCGGGTGCGAGGCCGAAGAGAAGGGAGGAAAGGAGGCTCAACGCGAGCGCAAATGCGAGCGCCCTGGGGCTGACGTGCACCTGATCGGCGAAGGGCAGTCCGACCGCCGCCGGCACCAGCGCGAGTATCGGCCGCAAGCTCCACGCGGCGACCAGGATTCCGCCCAAGGCCCCGATTCCCGAGAGCACCAGGTTCTCCGCCAGGAGTTGGCGCACGATCTGGCCGCGCGAAGCGCCGATTGCGGTGCGCACCGAAAACTCGTATCCCCGGGCCGAATACCGCGCCAGCAGCAGGTTCGCTATGTTGGCGCAGGCGATCAACAGCATGATGCCGACAGCGGCCTGAAGGAGGAAAAACGGTTTGCGATACTCGCCGGTGAGATCGTCGTGAATCGCGTTCACCAGGGCGGCGGGCGCGGTTGTGCCTTCGGGATTCTCCCGCGCGATTTGCGAGGTAATCGCGTTCAGCTCGGCGCGTGCCTGCGCCATCGAAACACCCTCGCGCAACCGGCCAATCACCACCATGGACCGCTGGACGCGCTCCATTCGCCGGCTCTCGAAGGCAGCCGGCAGAAAGAGATCGGGCTGTATGGTGATGCCGTTGTTCGGCACGCGATAGCCGGGCGGCAGAACTCCCACGATCCGCACGCTGCGGCCGTCGAGTTCCACGGACGAGCCGACTACGGATTCATCCCCGCCAAATACCGAATGCCACAGCGAATCACTGATCAGGGCCACGCCGTCTTTGCCGGGCAAGCCTTCGTCCGCGAGAAAAGTGCGCCCGCGAATGGCTTGCACACCCGCGACGTCGAAGAAGTTGGGAGTGACTTCGTGGGCGAATGGGGTAATCGGCTGGTCGAAGGCCGTAAAGGTGCGATTCGTGCCCACGTAGGCAGCCATGCTCTCGAAGCTCCGGCTGCGGTCGCGCCAATCGAAGAAAAGCCCGGGTGCGGTAAAAGCGCGGCTGTTGCCACGCAGGCGGCTGAAATCCGACCACACGACGGCGAGGCGCGCGGAGTCGCGATAGGGAAGCGGCTGGAGCAGCACTCCGTCGATGAGGCTGAAGATCGCGGTGGTGGCGCCGATTCCCAACGAGATGATCAGGACACCGAGCAGGTAGAACGCCGGATTGCGGCGGAAGAGACATAGACCATAGACCAGGTCTCGCAGAAAGGGCATGTCGGGATGGACGCGAGATTGAAGGAAAGGTATCGGCTGCGAGGTGAGTCACAAGAGTTAAGTCAAGGCATGGATCGAAGCCGGCCGTCCTGGAAGTTCCGGGCGATTGCCGGCGAAGACCGTCCCTCGCGTGATCACGACCGAGGCGGAAAATGAGCGGGCTCCGGCGCTCGTCGAATCTCTCATGGGGAAGGGCGAGCAGAGCCTGACGCCGGAAGAGGACGCCCTCGTCGACCTGCTCACCAACCTCATCCGGGACTCTGAGGCCCACGTCTATCCGTCACCACGGAAGTCAAAGTCAAACGCGATCGTTCAGTTTCTTCTGGAAGAGCGGGGACTGACTCTTAAGGACCTTTGGCCGCAGATTGGTTCCAGGGGCCGGGTGTCGGAGATCGTTACTGGAAAACGCCCCATCAGCCTCAATCAAGCCAGGAAGCCGGCCGAGTTCTTCCACGCGGGCGTGGAATTGTTCATCTGAAGGCGGCTGAGTGCAACTACTCCGCGGCGTACGAAAAGCGCCCCGATGAGTCGCGGGCGCGGCAGGAACGAGTGCCACGCAACGTCTTGGCTCAACCAGATGCGGGATCAAGGGTGACAAGGATCAAGGTGTCCAGGATCAAGGTTGCGTCTGGATGTCGAAGGTGATAAGCTCCCTCCAATATTCGTAACTCCTCGGTGAGTTTTCAAATTCCGCGGAACGGAGAGTTGGACCTGGAGCAGGGATTCTGTCAAAAGCACGCGCGGGGCGTGCCGACGCCGCCAATTCTTTCCGGACCGCAATCTTAGGTCGAAGCGAGCAACGGGAGGGGTTGTGACGGGTAAGTTCAGATATTTGATACTGGCGATCGTTCTGCTGGCGGGTCTTCCTTTGAGTGCCCAGATCAATGCCAGCGGTTCGTTGATCGGGACCGTTACGGACAAGACGGGAGCGGTGGTCCCTGGCGTGCAAGTCCGGGTGCTGAGCAAGGACACGGGATCGAGCCGCGAGGCTCTGACCAACGAGGCGGGTCAATACCGCTTCGACCTGCTGCCTCCCGGAAACTACGTGGTGACGATCACGATGAAGGGCTTTGCCATTGCCAAGTACGACAATGTCGGCTTGGCGGTGAGCCAGACCACCACGATCGATGCCGCCCTCGAGCCGAGCACCCAATCGGAGACGATTACGGTGGAGGCCTCGGGCGCGCCTCTGGTCGATACCCAAAAAAGCGACGAGAGCCTGGCCGTAACTCCCCGCATGATCGAGGAGCTTCCGTTGAACGGCAGAGACTTCGTCAACCTCGCCTACCTGGCGCCGGGCGCGCGGCCGGTGAATTCCTATGATCCGACCAAGAACCGGGTGGGCGTCTTCTCGGTGGACGGGTCTGGCGGCCGCAACGTCAACGTGACGGTGAACGGAATCGACGACAAAGACAATACGGTCGGCGGGCCCGTGATGCAACTTCCGCTGGAGGCAGTCTCGGAACTGGACATCAAGACGCAGCGCTTCTCGGCGGCGAACGGCCGCAGCGAGGGCGCGGCGATCACCGCGGTGACCAAGTCTGGCACCAATCAGCTGCACGGTTCGCTGTACCTGTTCGACCGCAATGAAGCCCTGAATACCAACGACTACTTCTCCGAGCAGGGCGGCGTTCCCAAGTCGCCATATGGACGCCAGCAGTTCGGCGGTTCGATCGGCACGCCCGTGCGCAAGGACAAGGACTTCATCTTCTTTGCGCTGGAACGGGAGCGGGAAGCCACCAGCATCGTGGAGAATCCCGCGCTGTATCAGCAACTGTTGCTGGTGAAGCCGCTGGGCGCGGACCCCGCGCCGACCATTCCGACTCCCTATTTCGACTGGCGCTACAGCGGCAGGTGGGACCACAATATCAACGACAGCAACCACGTTTTCTTCAGCTACACGGCGCAGCAGAACAATGGCCTCAACGACCAGTCCGGGGCGAGCAACGACCTCACGGCAGGCAACTTCACCACCAACCGGCTGATCCTGTCGAGCATCAACCTGAATTCGGTGATCACGCCGACGGTCGTGAACGCCTTCACCGTCGGCTACCAGTATTGGAACAACGTGATCGATTCCACGATGCGGCTGCCCACCGTCTCGTTTCCGTCCGGCGAATATTTCGGCACGAACGGGAATGTCCCGCAGCAGTCGTTCCAGAAGAAGTGGCAGTTCAAAGACGACCTGTCGATCACACGCGGCAAGCACAATCTGAAGGTGGGGTTTGACTATCTGAAGGAGCCGCAACTGGGCGGATTCTTCGAATTCAACCCGACTCCGGCGGTCAGTTTCCTCGACGATCCGGCCACGATCCTCAGCAATACCACCAAATATCCGCAAGGATTCGCAACTCCCGGCGCGATCATCAGCATGTCGGAAGCGGCCGGCAATCCATATTTCGACCTGAGCACGCAGATGATCGGCCTGTATTTTCAGGATGACTGGAAAGTCAGCCGCCATCTGACTTTGAACCTCGGACTGCGCTGGGACAAAGATGTCAACCTGGTGGGTGCGTCGGCGCAAGGCGCCAGCCGGACGTACCTCGAACTGAAAGCGATTAGCAGCCCGTACGCCGGCCTTCCCCAGGACGACAACAAAGATTTCAGCCCGCGTATCGGCTTCGCGTGGGATCTGACCGGCGGCGGCAAGCACCTGGTGCGGGGCGGTTTCGGCATCTACTATGGGCAGATCTTCGAAAACATCCCGCTGTTCATGGTGCAGCAGGCGAACCCCACTATCTTTGCCACGGTGCTGAGCCTGAGCAGCGCGGGCCCGGGCGATCCGAATGCGGACATCGTGCCGAGCACGGGTAAGCCCCTTTCGCAGTTCCGCTACGGCGTCGATCCGATTCCGCCGATCCCGCCGCCCCCCACGGTCCTGCCGGCGGGCTCGACGGGCCGATTGATGAATCCGGATTATCACAATCCCTACACCGAGCAGTTCAACATCGGATATTCGTGGTCCATCAACAGCGCCAACGTGTTTGAGGTGGACTACGTCCATGTATTGGGCCTCCGCGAGTCTAAGAGCATCAACCTCAACCCCAAGGATCCGACCATCGCGGGCGGTCCCCGCATCCTGACGCCGGCATTCACGGCGGCTGGCGTTCCGGTGCTGGGCTCAGTCAGCGACAATCTCTCGATCGGCAGGTCGCGGTACGACGGTCTCAACTTTTCGTTCCGCCGCCGGCTCACCAACCACTTCAGTTTGAACACCAGCTACGTGCTGTCACGGGCGCTTTCGTACGCGGGGGTTGCGGCCGGATTTGGCAACGGGCCTACCGACCTGCAGAACTGGTTCGCGCCGCACGATTTCGGTCCGGGGCCGAACGACGAAAGGCATCGCGTGGTGGTGAGCGGCCTGGTGCAACTGCCGTGGGGCTTCCGCTTCGCGCCCATCATGCAGCTTGCCTCCGCCCGGCCTTACACCGCCACCCAGGGCCTCGATTACTTCGGCTACGGCACGACCAACGAGTATGCCGCCCTGCTCAAGGGCGATCCGACCAACTGGAAAGCGACGCTGAACTACAGCGCGGCACAGATCCGCGCCTGCCTGGCGGACGGCAGTTGCTACGAGTCGAGCTACGATGCTCTGCGCGGGCAGGCCTTCTTCCAACTCGATACGCGCATCAGCAAGATCATCCGGTTCCGGGACCGATATAATCTGGAAATCATCTTCCAGGCATTCGACCTGACCAATCGCGCGAACTTCGGCGGAAACTTCCAGGGGAGCATCCGGAGTGCCACGTTCGAGCAGCCGAAGGGATTCATTACTCCGTCGAGCGTGATCATCCCGCACTCGTTCTCGGGAGAGGCCGGGTTCAGGTTCAGCTTCTAAAGCACGGATGGGCACGGATCGGCGCCGCTTCGTGCCCTTTTCGTTCGAGGCGCCGCAGCCTTTCCGCGCCACGTCATTTCAGCCGCAGACGACTGTGCCGCCTTCCATACCCGAAGTAGATCGCCTGCCCAATCACCAGCCACACAATCAGCCGCAGCCAGTTTCCGCGTCCCAGCGAATACATCAGCGCGAAGTTCACCAGCATCCCCAGGATCGGCACCGCGGGTACCCACGGCGTCCGGAAGGGCCGCGGCTGCTCCGGGTTCTTTACCCGCATCACCCACACTCCCGCGCACACGATCACGAATGCGAAGAGCGTACCGATGCTCGTCATCCGTCCGACGATGTTGAGCGGCAGGAAGGCCGAAAACGGCGACACGAACAGGCAGAACAGCAGGTTGGAGCGCCACGGCGTCTGAAACCGCGGATGGATCTCCGCGAACACCTTGGGCACCAGGCCGTCCCGCGACATCGAATAGAACACGCGCGACTGCCCCATCAGCATCACCAGGATCACCGACGTGAACCCGCACAGGATCCCGAAGGTCACCAGGTTGCTGATCCACAGGTGCGGCGTCTTCTCGATCGCCAGCGACACCGGGGCCGCCACGCCAAGCTGCGTATACGGCACCAGGCCGGTGAGGACCAGCCCGAACAGCAGGTACAGCACCGTGCACGCAATCAACGATCCGATGATTCCGATGGGCATGTCGCGCTGCGGATTGCGGCACTCCTGCGCGGCCGTCGAGACCGCGTCGAACCCGATGTAGGCGAAGAAGATGGTGCCCGCCCCCATCATCAGGCCGCTGACACCGAACTCCCCGAACGTGCCCGAGTTCGGCGGCAGGAACGGCTGGTAGTTGGCGGGATTGATGTACGACCACCCCACGCCGATGAACACCAGCACCACCGCCAGCTTGATCCCCACGATCACCGCGTTCGTGCGCGCCGACTCCTTGATCCCCACCATCAGCAGCATCGAAATCAGAACCACCACGATCACAGCGGGAAGATTCGCGTAGCCTTGGGCCGTTGTGCCGTCGGGCATCATGACCAGCTCGAACGGGCCGGCGATCCACTGAGCGGGCGGGTTGATGTGGAACGTATGCAGCAGCGCTACCAGGTAGGCCGACCAACTGATCGAAACCGTGGCCGACCCGATGGCGTACTCGATCACCAGGTCCCACCCGATAATCCACGCGATCCATTCCCCCAACGTGGCGTAGGCATAGGTGTAGGCGCTGCCGGCCACCGGAATCATGCAGGAGAATTCGCTGTAGCACAGGCCGGCGAAGGCGCAGCCCACCGCGGCAATCACCATCGAGACCGTCACGGCGGGGCCGGAATTCTGGGCCGCCGCCACGCCCGTAAGCGAAAAAAGGCCCGCGCCGATGATCGCCCCGATTCCCAGCGCGACCAACTGCGCCGCTCCCAAGGTGCGTTTCAGTTGATGCGCGCCGCCCTCGGATTCGGCGAGTATCCGGCTCACGGACTTGGTTGCGAACAGGCTCATAAAGAGTACATCGTTCGCGGCCGCCGAATCTCACACGTGTCTGAAACTTTTTCGCGGCGAGCGGTACAATGATGCGCAATGCTGCCCGTTCGCCAGGAGGACGTCGAGGACCGAAGGTACCATCAGGACCTGGCGATCGTGCGCGAGCGCATCCTGGGCTTCGTCCTGCGAAAGCTGGTGCCGCATCATGCCGATTTCGCGCAGGCCGAAGACATCGCGCAAAGCTGCGTGGTCGCCCTCTGGGAGCAGTACCCCGGCAAACGCGACCTCGCCGAGATGGTCCGCATCGCCATCGGTACGGCACGGCACAAGATCGCCCAGTTTCATCGCGACCGCGAGCGCAGGCCGGACATTTCCGGCGAGGCGGCCGACCTGCTGGAGTACCGCTTCGGACAGAATCCCCATTCGGGTGAGCGCCTGTTCGAACGCACCGCCGCACGCCAGGAGACGGACCGGCTCCTTCAGGCAATGGTTCGGCTACCCGGCCGGTGCCGCCATCTGCTGCGGCTGAAGCTGATCGAGGAGCGAAGCTACGACGAGATTCGGGACATGACCGGCATCTCCGGCAACATTTACGAAGTGGCGCGCCGGTGCTTTCGGACATTGCTCCGCAATTTGGGAGGCGCCACGCGATGAGCGAACCTCGCTTCGATGGCGACGCCCTTTTGCTCGGCTACGCCTCCGGCGAACTCACCGCGGAAGATGAGCGCCGCTTGTTCGAAGCCGCGGCCCACGATCAGGATCTCTTCGATCAGCTCATGGAGGCGGAAGCCGTGCGCCACGGGCTCAGCTTTCCGGACGAACGCCAGCGCGCCGCCGCCGTCTTGGAGGCATGGGACGAGCCCGCCATTCGCGACACCGGTCCGGTTCCTCCCGCGGCGCATGGTGAGGCGCCCGTCCCCGTCCTTCGCCGGTGGACGCGCATGCCCGAGCCTCCCCCGCGCTCGCGGAATTGGTTCTCCGACCTGTCGCGTACGGTCATCTCGACGGTGGCGACCGCACTCGCACTGCGGCTCTGCTACGCCGTCATCACCGCGCTGGGATCTTCGCTGGTCACACCGCAGGCGCCGGGCAGCGCGGCGTTCGGCACGGTTCCGGTTCCCTCGATTTTGCACCTCGCCCACGCCGCTATCGCGGCGCTTCTGCTGGCCATCCAGTTCTCCCCGTTTCTGCGGCCGCAGGCAATTGGCGAGCAGGATCACCCTATTGCCCGCAAGTGTCTGGCGCAATTCATCGCCGGCTGGCGCTGGACTTGGGTGGCGTGGCTCGCGCTCTACGGCTGGCTGTGGGCGCATACCGGAACGGGCGGACAGCCCGACGCGGTGGCGGACATCCTGAATTGCCTGACATCGTTCCCGCTGTTCTGGTGCTTTTTTGTGCTCGACAAGCCCAGCGTGCCGGTGCCGGGAGATCCGCGCCGCAACGCGTCGTTCCGGAAAGCCATCGGCACCGTGTGGGGAATCGGCGCGGGAGTCACGGTGCTGGCGGTGGCGGGGCGGCTGCACCTGTGGGGCCTGAACGAATTCGGCCTCGTTTTCATGGGAATCTACGACGGACTGGCGATTGCCTTCCTGGTCGGGCGGTTCGACAGCCACTGGATGAAAGTTCCCCGGTGGATGCTGGCGCCCCTCTACGGGTACGCCATGATTCAGATGATCTACGTGTTCTTCTTCAATCTGCCGCCCGCCTGGCAGGTGTACACCTACCTGGTGGCGCTCCTGTTCAAGGTCTGCCTGTTTTTGGTAGTCACTCATCTGCTGCACGCCGGCAATCTGCGCCGCTACCTGGAGGCGGCGGAGGATGGCAAACTAGGCCCGCAGTGACCGTGGCGCACCCAAACGTCTCGGCCGCGCCACATTACTCCTCGCGCAGGATCTCCAGCGGCTTCCTCCCCAGCACGCGGAAGCTCGCGGCCCATCCCGCACCCGCCGCCACCAGAGCAGCGGCAACTACAGTCAGCCCGTGCGCGGCGGCGTCCACATGGAATTCGATCTCCAGCAGGCGCTTCAACACCAGCGCCGCGAAGCCCGACGCCAGCAGGCTTCCCATCAGCCCTGCCACCGCTCCCAGCGCGAGAAACTCCACCGTGAAGATCCACGCGATGCGGCGGCGCGTAGCGCCCAGCGTCTTCAGGATGACCACCTCGCGCATCCGGCGGAACCGCGTCCCGGCGATGCTCGACGCCACCATCACCGCGCCCGCCAGAATCGTGAACGCCGAAATGAAGCGAATCACCATCGCGATGCGCTGCACCACGTCGTCCACAATCTGCATCACGTCGGCGATGTTGATCACCGTTACCGTGGGGAATTTCTCGTAGACCACGCGCTGCACGCCCGCCACCTGCGACGGCGATACGCGCGCGCTTCCGTAGTAGACCGCCGGCATTCCCGCCAACTGCCCCGGGCTGAAGATGAATTCGAAACGGGCGCTCATGCGGATTGATTCGGTGCGCTGGATGCACGCCACGCGGTTGCGCACGTTGTGGTTCCAGATATTCCAGTCCACCACGGCGCCTGCGCGCAGCTTCAGGATCTTGGCAGTCTCCTCGGTGGCACAGACCTGCGGCTCCCGATCTCCCGGCGCCCACCAGGAGCCGCTCAGAAGCTCGGTCTCGGGCGGCTTGGCCTCCATCTCGGTCACCGACCGCGTTCGCAGGAAGCGCCGCCCCACCTCGCCCTGCACCAGTTGTTCGATGGGGACGCCGTCGATTGCGTTGATCCTGGCGGCCACGGAAAACGCGACGTCCGGCGCGGCCGTGACGCCGGGCTGCGACTCGACCAGGTCCGACACCGCCTGCCGCTGCGGCCCGGGAATATCCAGCAGAAACACGTTCGGCATTCCGGGGGGCGCGCTGCCGCGGATCTGGCGCACCAGCGCCTGCTGCACCAGGAACACCGTCAAAGTGAACATCACCCCCACACCCAGCGAGACCACCGCCGCCTGCGCCTGGTTGCCGGGCCGGTAGAGGTTGGCGATGCCGTGGCGCAGCGCGCCGGGCAGGTTCTTCGGGGCATGCCGCAAGAATGCACGAATCGCCCGGAGGAAGATCCACGCCGCCAGCGCCAGCAGCGCCAACCCGATGGACAGGCCGATCGCGAACACCGCGCCGGTTCGCAGCGCGTCGCGGAAGGAGCCCTCGGTCAGCGTGGCGGCAACCGCCGCGGTGCCCACCAGGATGGCCGCGCGGATGAGCAGGGGCAGACCCTTGGGCTGCGGCGGCTGCGGACCCGTGCTCCGCCGGAAGATCTCGGCGGGCCGGATGGTGCGGATGCTCAGCAGCGGCGGCAGGGTGAACAGCAGCGTCACCAGGCAGGAGATCGCCACGCCCTGCGCCGCCGGCCACGCGTCCCACGCCGCGCCCGGCTCGATGCTGAAATATTTCGCGATCAACCCGGGGAACGCCGAAGCGACCGCCACGCCGAACAGCGCGCCGAGCAGACCGCCGCTCAGCCCGAGCATCAGGGTCTGCGCCGTGTAGATGCGGATCACCTGCGCCGAGCGCGCCCCGATGCACTTCATCACCGCAATCGAATCGAGCTTCTGCTGCAGATGGCCGTGCATGGCGCTGGCCACGCCCATGGCGCCGATCACCAGCGCAATCAGCCCGATGAGGCTCAGGAACGTGGTGGCGCGGTCGAGCCCGCGCGTGATGATGGGGTGCGTCTCGTGATAATCGGCGATGACGCCTTCGGGGAATGCGATCTTCAACGCGGCGCGCACGTCGTTCAGGTTGACGCCGCTGGCCGGCAGCTTGAAGAGGTAGCGCTCGGCCGCGCGGCTGCCCGCACTGATCAGCCCGGTGCGCGCCAGGCCGCCGCGCGTGATCATCACACGCGGCCCCACGTTGAGGCTGCCGGTCATGCGATCGGGTTCCGAAACCACCACGGCCGCGATGCGGAAGTCCTGTCCGCCGAGGTGCAGAGTGTCGCCAACCGCCACCTTGAGGCGGATCAACAGATCTTCCGAGACCACCACGGAGTTCGCGTGCAGCGCCTCGCGCAACGGCAGCGGCGGGTCCAGCTTCACAGCCCCGTAGAAGGGATAAGCGGCGGTATCCACCGCTTTCACCGAGGTGAGGAGCGGATCGGGCGTAGTGGCCGACGAAGCCATGGTGACGGTCTCGGTGATCCACGTCCGGCGGATGCCCTCGCGATCGAGCGCTGCCAGCGTGGCGTCCTGGTCCGCGGTGTTGAGCGAGAAGACCCGGACCGAGAGATCACCGGCCATCAGGGTGCGGGCCTCGCGCAGCAGCATGCGGCGGAAGGAGTGGCTGAAGCCGCGCACTCCCGTCAGCGATCCCACACCTACCGCCACCGCCAGGATGACGAACAGGAAGCGTGTCCGCGCGGCCCGCAACTCGCGCCACGCAATGCGGATGGCGGTGGACCACGGCAATTGCGGCTGCGGGCTCATTGGCTGACGATGCGGCCATCCTGCATGTGGATGCGGCGATCGGCGTGGCCGGCGAGGGATTGTTCGTGCGTCACCAGCACCATGGTGGCGCCCTGCTCGCGGTTGAGCGCCAGCAGCAGGTCGAGCACCACGCGCCCGGTGGCGCTGTCCAGATTTCCGGTGGGCTCGTCGGCCAGCAGAATCGGCGGGCGCAAGGCGAAGGCGCGGGCCAGCGCCACGCGCTGCTGCTCTCCACCTGAGAGTTGCACCGGGTAGTGGTCGAAACGGTCCTTCAGTCCGACCCTCTCCAGAAGCTCGCGGGCGCGCGTGGACCAGCCGTTGCGGCCGCTGTTCCGCTCCGGGTCGCCGCGTCCGGCGAGTTCCATGGGCAGCAGCACGTTTTCCTCGGCGGTCAGCGTGGGAATCAGATGGTACGACTGAAACACGAAGCCGATCTTACGCCCGCGCAGTTGCGCCATGGCATCCTCGCTGAGCTTCGTGATGTCTTCGCCGTCCAGCAGAACCTGTCCGCTGGTGGGCGAGTCGAGCCCGGCGAGGAGGCCGAGCAGCGTGCTTTTGCCGCTACCCGACGGGCCCATGATTGCCGCAAATTGGCCCTTGGGGATCTCCAGGTCGATGCCTTTGAGGATATCGACGCGGTGAGTGCCGGTATCGATGGACTTGGTGAGATCGCGAACCTGGATCAAATTTCATTATGGCATTCAGGATGGCGGGAGTTCCCGTTCGCATGTGCATCGGTGACGGGCTTTCCCATATTCACGCTCGCCGCGCTTTCGGCCCTTTGACGGAATCGTGCAGGAAGTCATGCGGTTCGGCGAATTGGGCCTGGGTGCGCAAAAAGCCACCCTCGCGAATGTCGCGCAGCATGCGATTTTTCAGTTGACGCGGGTGCGCGACCGCCTGAGGGGGTGACTGGGGGAGCTACCCGGCGGCCCCGTAATTGCGGCAAACTGGCCTTTAGGGATCTCATGGCATTCAGAACGACCACAATCTGGATCGCCGTACTGGCAGCGTGCTGCTGGTGTCTGCCAGGCTGCCGCGATGAGGGCGTAGGCGCCCACGCGGTCGGTCCGGGCGCCGGCCAGCCTGCGAGTCAGCCGGCCAAGACGCCTGGCAAAGCTCCCGATGCCTCCGATAGCCGCCCTGCGATTGTCTGTTTCGGCGACAGCCTCACCGCCGGCCAAGGGCTGGATCCGGGCCAGAGCTTTCCCGATCTGCTCCAGCAGGACCTGGATTCGCACGGCTACCAGTATCGCGTTGTGAACATGGGGGTGAGCGGGGACACCACGCAGGACGGGATGGAGCGCCTCGGCCTGGTGCTGGCGGAAAAGCCCGTCATCGTGCTGTTGGAACTTGGCGCCAACGACGGCCTGCGCGGCCAGCCGGTCGCCGGTACGGAAGCCAACCTGTCGCAGACGATCGAAGCGCTGCAAAAGGCCGGCACGAAAGTGGTGCTGGCCGGAATTACGCTGCCGCCCAATTACGGCCCGGCGTACATTCAGCAGTTCGATACGATGTACCGCGACCTGGCCGCGAAGTACAAGCTCACGATGATTCCCTTCCTGCTGGCGGGCGTAGGCGGCAATCCGGAATACATGCAGAAGGACGGCCTGCACCCCAACGCGGCGGGCACCCGTATCGTGGAAGCGACCGTCCGCAAAACGCTGGTGCCGCTGCTGTAGATGCGGCGCGGGCACCCTTGAAGAATCCCTCCCCCGTTCGCGAGGGTCCTTCCTTTATCAGTCGCCGAAACTTTCGCTGGAGCGTTTTTGAATTGACCTCGCCAGGTCCCTTTTCGATGAATTCCACGCCTTCGTGCAGTACCTCTTGCTTTCCTTCTTTCCGTAAACGGCGAATCTTCGCGTAGTTTGGCGCCACCGAAAAGCGTAACGATGAGCCGGGACGCGGCAGCCTCGAAAACCCTTCGTCGCCAGCGACACAGTACACGCCCGACAAGCATCCGCATGAGTGGGGACGCGGCAGGCACGAGTGCCCGCGCCACATGGTCCGGCGAGCCGGGTTTCAGGAAAGTCCATGGGTACCGGCAAGAGTGCCTGCGCCACGGGGTTGGCTGGTAGAATCTTGGCATGTCGCTCAGTCGGCGGAGTCTCCTGGGACTTTTGGCCGCGGCACCAGTGGGAATGCCAGCCTCCGGCACCGCGGTGCGGCTGGGTGGTCCCGTTTTTCTCAAATCGGACGATCCGGCGCAACTGGCCCGCGAACATCGGCGCCTCGGATACAGCGCCGCATACTGCCCTGCGGCAAAATCGTCGGACACGAACCGCGTTCGGGCGATCCGCGAGGCCTTCGCCCGCGAGAACGTGGTGATTGCGGAAGTGGGAGCGTGGAAGAACATGCTCGACCCGGATGCCGCGGTGCGCAAGCAGAACCTGGACTACGTCGTGGAACGCCTGGCGCTCGCGGAGGCCGCGGCCGCGCGTTGTTGCGTGGATATCGCCGGCTCGTATCATCCCAAAATCTGGTACGGAATGAACCGGCGGAACCTCACGCGCGAGTTCTTCGACGCGACGGTCGAGAACTGCCGCCATGTCATCGATGCGATCAAGCCCTCGCGCACCCGGTTCACGATCGAGATGATGCCGTGGTCCATCCCGGACGGCCCCGATTCGTACGTCGAACTGATCAAGGCCGTTGACCGGCGGCCGTTCGCAGTCCACCTGGATGTCTGCAATGTCGTGAACAGCCCGGTGCGCTTTTACAACAACGCGTCGGTCATCGAAGAGTGCTTCCGCAAGCTCGGACCCTGGATCGCTTCCTGCCACGCCAAGGACCTCGCGTGGGTTCCGGAGTATAACGTGCACTTCGCGGAGACCATCCCCGGGCGCGGCGAAATCGATTACGGTGCGTATCTGCGAGAGCTCTCGAAACTGGCGGTGGACGCGCCGCTGATGCTGGAGCATTTGAAGAGCGCCGAAGAGTACGAAGAAGGCGCGACCTATATCCGCCGCGTCGCATCCCGCGAAGGGATCGGACTGGCATAGCTACGGCGTGCGGCACCGAAACGTGGCACAATCTACCCATGACTCTTCGTTACCTTCTCGCAGCGGCCTGTGCGCTGGTCCTGGCCGGTACCGCGGCCGCGCAGGGGACGGCCCCCACGAGCGGCAAGCGGGTCCGCCGGTTGCTGATCCATAACGCCACGGTGGTGGATGGCAACGGCACGCCGGCCAGCGGGCCGAAGGACATTGTCGTCGAGAACAACCTGATCGCGGACGTCATCCCGCTCGACCCGGTAGCGCTCAGCCGCGGGGGGCGCGCGCAGACTCAGGCCGACGCCGTGATCGACGCCACCGGCAAGTACGTGCTGCCGGGGCTGATCAACGCGCACGCCCACCTGCAGGAAGAGCGCGGCGGGAAGCCGCAGCCCATCGAATACGAGCTGAATATCTGGCTGGCGTGCGGGATCACCACCATTCGCGACGTAGGCAGCGACACCAGGCGCGCGCTGGAACTGCGGAAGCAAAGCGCGGAGGGCGAGATCGCCGCGCCGAGGATTTTCGTCTACCCCATGTTCGGCCGGCCTCGCAATGCCGAGGAGGCGCGCGCCCGGGTGCGCTCGCTGAAGGAGATGGGCGCCGACGGCATCAAGATTCTGGGCATCGACCGCGACACCATGCAGGCCATGGAAGAGGAGGCGCACAGACTCGGCCTGCGGATTGCGCACCATGCCGGAGTGGAGGAGACCAACGCCTGGGACGACATCAATTTCGGGACTACCAGCATTGAGCACTGGTACGGCATCCCCGATGCGGCCATCGAAGCCGGCGTGCAGAACTTCCCCTCCAGCTACAACTACAACAACGAGACCGATCGCTTCCGGTACGCCGGGCACCTGTTTCGCGAAGCCAACCCGGAGCGCCTGACCAAGGTGCTGGAGGGCATGGTGAAGGCACACGTGGCCTGGGATCCGACCATGGACATCTACGAGGCCAGCCGGGACCTGCAGCGGGCGCAGACGCAGCCGTGGTTCGCCGACTATCTGCACCCCACGCTGGAAGAATACTTCAAACCCAACCCCGCCAATCACGGCTCCTACTTCATCGGCTGGACTTCCACGGACGAGATGTACTGGAAGGAGAATTACCGGTTGTGGATGGCGGCCCTGCGCCAGTTCGACAAGCTCGGCGGCCTGATCGGTATGGGGGACGACGCAGGATTCATCTACCAGATGTACGGCTTCGGCCTGATTCGCGGGATGGAACTGCACCAGGAGGCCGGCTTTCATCCGATCAAGATCATCCAACAGGCCACCGGGAACAACGCCAGGATTCTGGGGCAGGAGGAGCGCCTCGGGCGGGTGCGCGCCGGGTTCGCCGCCGACCTGATCGTGGTGAACGGCAATCCGCTGGAGAATCTGAAGGTCCTGTACCCCAGCGGCGTGGACGAGATCCGCAACGGAAAAGTCATGCACACCGGCGGCGTCGAATGGACGATCAAGGATGGGATTCCGTATCATGCTCCCACGCTGATGGCGCGCGTGAAGGAGATCGTGGCGCAGGCGAGAAAGAACAAAGGGACGAACGGACGGGGGATGCAGTAGCGGTTGCGGCGGGTGGTTTTGCACAGGCCGAACTCGCGGCCCCATCTTCTAATTTCCGGGGTAAAAGACGCCGGCAGGCCCGCCGCTGGTGCCGCTCTGCGCGGTGCCATTGAACTTGACGGAGCCGTTGTCCAGGACTAGCGGGGCGCCCACGGCAGCGGCGATGCGGGCGTTCTCGAAGACCACATCTTTCGCGTCCTGCACCAGGAAACCGCGCGCCGTCTCGAATCGGACGTTGGTGAAGGTGATGTTGTTGGCCGGAAGTTCGGGAAGGCCCAGGATCCGGCCGGCGATGGGCGAAGCGATCACGGTCAGGTTGGTGATGTGGATGTCGTGGAAGTCGGGGATGTGCTCGGTCTGGCCGGGCTCCGCCTGGCGGGGGCCGACGTCGCTGGGGAGGCCGGCATTGCCGTTGTAGAGCATGTTGATGTCGAACGGCCTTCGCACGTAGCGCATGGTGATGTCGGAGTAGCGGATGTCGTGGACTTCGCCGCCGCCGCCGCGGTAGGACTTGATGCGCAGGCCGTTGTCGGTGCCGTCGAACGTGCACCGCCGGACGATCACGTGGCTGAAGCCCTCGCGGGTGCCGCTGCCGATGGAGATGCCGTGGCCGTGGAGACAGGTCAGATCCTCGATGAGGATGTCGTGGCCGCCGTTCTTGAGGGCCACGTTGTCGTCACCGATGTCGAGTTCGCATTTGCGAATGACGATGCGCTCCCCGCCGGGGTCGAGCGCGTCGGTGTTGGGCGCGTCGCTTGGGGCGACCACGTGGAGGTTTTCGAGTGTGATGTCTCTGCCGCTGGGGGCGAGGTGAAATGACGGGGAATTGGTGAGAGTCACTCCGTCTACCTGGAGGCGTGTGACTCCGGGCAGAGAGACGAGCACGGGGCGCGGCACCATCGCGTGTGGCGGCAGGTACCGAAGGGAGGCTTTGCTGGCCCAAATCCAAAACATCGCCCCGGAGCCATCGATGGTGCCGGGGCCCGTGATGGCCAGGTCGGTGGTGCCCGGGGCGCAGGAGATGAGGGGCGCGACGCGCGGAATGCCGCCGCGCCCGCGGCCTGGTGCGGCGGATGGAGGCGCGGACAGGGTTTTGGCGGGGTCCGGGATGCCGTACTCCTCAAACGTGTCGGGGGCTTTGATGATGGCGCCGGCTTCGAGATGCAGGTCCAGGCGGCTGACGAGTTTGAATGGGAGGGTTTTGTAGACGCCGGCGGGCACGATGAGATGGCCGCCGCCGGCCTTCTCGACGGCCGCGATGGCCTTCTCGAACGCGGCGGTGTTGAGCGTCTGCCCGTCACCCACGGCACCGAAATCGGCGAGGTTGAACCGGGCGCCGGGGATGACGGGGAGAGCGGCGGTGATCTCGGCCGGCGGAGCCGATTTCGCGGGTTTGGATTGCGGCGGCGCGGTCAGCGCGGCGGGGACGAGCCAGGCGGCAAGCGCCAGCCAGACGGCCAACGCGACGATCGAGGAGAGTCTGCGGGTCATGTCGGACCTTTCCGGAGGCGATGGTATCAGGAATAAGGCGACAGGTGGGGCGGCCCGCGGTGCAAGAGACTCGCCGCTCCATCCGATTCCGATTTTGCGAAAATATTTTGCGACCTCTAATTCGTTTGAAATGAATCGCCCGTGCCCCGGCACCCGAATCGCGCCGTGCGGAATATTTGCGCTTGCCTGCATCGTGGAATTCGCAAGAGGCTTGCATCCCACTGCGCGAGCCGCAACAAGGTCGATCCTGGCCAGGATACTTGCTTCTCGGGTGGGAATCTGAGCCTTCTTAGTAAGCCTTCGCGGCCCAACCGGAGACATTGGGTTCGTCCCCATTGCACCTCGTGGAGACACGCGGTGAAGCAGAAGGGCTGGCAGACTTCCTACCCGTAGTGTTTCTCTTAAAAGTTAAGCCGGCACAACAGCCTGGTATACCGCGGATTCGCGCGGAGTTGCTTCCACTTTGGCTCGACCTTGAGGAATGCCATCCTGGGATCGCGCTTCTCCAAGCCACGCTCCAGCCAGGTAAGTGCTTCTCCGTGCTCATCGAAGCCCATGTACACGAGCGCGATATTGAACGGAGGCACGTAACGATTCTTCGACAATTCCAGGAGCTTTTCGAGCGCATGGCGTGCGTCAGCCCATTTACCGAGCCTGGCATTGGCGTATGCCTTGAGGGCCGCGGGCTGCGTATTGGCGGGGGTAAGTGCGCAGGCGGCGCCGGCTTCGGCAATCGCCTCCTCAAACAGTCCTTTTTGTATGTAGGCGCTCGCCGCGAACGAATGCGCGACTCTGGACTTCGGGTCGAGCTCAATCGCTTCGCGCAGCCGGGTGATGGCTTCATCCGTCATACCGGCGTGAAGCAGGAACTGACCGCCCATGGCAGTGACGAGACCGGAAAGCGGATCGAGTTCCTGGGCGCGCGAAATCCCGGCCGGCTTCTGCGTGCGGCCCGAGATTCGAGAGCAGGTGCGCGTGCATCCAGAGAGTGTCCGCGCTGTTGGGGTCCAACTCCAAGTCGGGTTCTGCATCGCCACCATGGCAGCCGCGGTGCTCGTGGGCCGGCTTGGGCCGTACCGCTTTGGGGCGGAAGGAAAAACGGCGTAAGCCGCGACGCTTCCTGACTTCCCTCGATGTGCTTCCGGCGCATCTCCGCAAGGTGCGGCTGAACCGCAACTGGGGCTCGACGGCGTAGCCGGCTGGCTCCCGTTTCGGTCTGGCTGGAGTTCGTCGAGAGCCTACCCGAATCACTACGAGCGCGATCTGGTGGGGAAGGGTCGCGACAATCTCCGGCCTCGGGACATCGCCCTGAAAACCAACATGGTCAAGCTCCGGGAGCCGGCAGGCGGCACGATCAAAATGGAGTTTCCCGCGCGGCCGCTGCCGGGCGATTTTTCGCGAACCTCCGGCCCGTCCGGCAGCAATGGAATCATGGGAGATGACCACGCGATCATGGCCGATGGCGAACCTACCGGAACCGGCGCCGAGACGTCTATGGATGTGGAGTTCTCCGTCGAAATCAGCCAGAGTGCCCGGGTGAACGGCCCGCGGGTCTCCAGTTCTCTCGACCGAGGCCTGCAGGTGGCGACGACCGACATGAGCCCCTGCACCATGGCACTCCGCACTCCGAAGAAGTACCTGAAACAGGCCTTTCCGATGGTGCGGGGCGGTCTCTGCACCGGTTGGATTCGGTACGGTTGCCGACGCAGGCTCACGTAACTTTTTCGCGGCAGATCAGTATAACGAGTGAATGCCAAATATCACGGACAGGAACAGGGGCTGCCATGTTGGGTGATTTGCGGGAGGCGGTCCGGCAACTGCGGAAGACGCCCGGGGTCACCACCACGGCGGTGATCACCCTGACCCTGGGAATCGGAGCGACCACCGCCATCTTTACTCTCGTCCACCAGGTGATGCTGAAATCGCTGCCGGTAACCAGGCCGGACGAGTTGTGGAGGATCGGCGACAAAGTTCGCTGTTGCAACTGGGGCGGGTATACCCAGGGCGATGATGCGGATTTCTCCCTGTTCTCCTGGGAGGCATACCAGAACTTTCGAGCGCAAGCGCCCGAGTTCACCGATCTGGCGGCGCTCCAGGCGGGCAATGCAGCCCTCGGTGTCCGCCGGGCGGGATCCCCCGCGCAGGCGGATACACGCAATGGCGAGTATGTTTCGGGTAATTTCTTCCGGACGCTCGGCATCCAGCCCTGGATAGGCCGCCTGATGACCGACGCGGACGATCTCGAGGGTGCTCCCTCCGTCGCGGTCATGAGCTACCGGATCTGGCACGAGAAGTACGGCGCCGACCCCGCGGTGGTGGGCGCCTCATACCTGATCAACGGCCACCCGTTCACCGTAATTGGCGTGTCGCCGCCGGGATTTTATGGAGCGAAGCTGGCAGGATGGGGCATGCCGGACTTCTGGCTGCCGCTGACCGCGGAACTGTTGATCGACGGGGCCACGGCGCGTTTGAAGCGGCCGAACGGCAACTTCCTGGACCTCATCGGAAGAGTCCGTCCGGGAGTGAACCCCAAGTCGCTCGAAGCGAAACTGAAGGTCGTATTCCACGACTGGCTGGCCAGCCACGTTCCGGACATGGAGCCGGGCGAGAAGCAACTCTGGCAACAGCAGACCTTGCACCTGATTCCGGGCGGCGGGGGTGTCGCGGCGATGCGGGATGAGTACGAGGACGGGCTGAAGCTGCTGCTCATTGCGGCGGGATGTGTACTCCTGGTGGCCTGCGCGAACCTGGCGAACCTGATGCTCGCGCGTGGTCTGAAAGACCGCGCGCAAATGTCTCTGCGCGTCGCGCTGGGGGCTTCGCGAGGGCGCCTGGTGCGCAAGGTGCTGGTCGAGTCCACGGTGCTGGCGATGATCGGAGGAGTGCTGGGCATCGGAGTCGCTTATGCAGGGACCAGGCTGATTGTGCGCCTCGCCTTCCAGATCGGCGGCCCCAACAACTACGTGCCGATCGAAGCCAGCCCTTCCTGGCAGATCCTGCTGTTCACGATGGTGGTGTCGGTGGTGACGGGGGTGCTCTTTGGGATCGCTCCAGCGTGGATGACTTCACGTACCGACCCGGCGGACGCGTTGCGCGGCACCGGCCGCACGGTCGGCGCGGGGCGCTCCTGGGCACAGAAGTCACTGGTGATCGCCCAGATCACGGTGTCGATGATCTTGCTGTCGGCGGCGGCCCTCCTGGGCCGGAGCCTCTCCAATCTGGAGCATCAGAATTTCGGGTTCGAAACGCAGGACCGGTACATCGTGTGGATCAATCCCATGCTGGGCAACTACAAACCGGAGCAGATGGAGCCGATGTTTCGGCAAATCGACGATTGCCTGCTCCGGGTTCCCGGTGTGCGAATGGTAGCGCCCGCCCTCTATGCGCCGATGACGGGCGATAGCTGGAACGATGGTGTCCGCATCGAGGGCCGGCCCGAGCCGGGCGCGAAAGAAGACACGGGCTCCGGGTGGGCTCGCGTGATGCCGGGCTTCTTCGAAACCATCGGCGCAAGAATCATGCTGGGGCGGCCCATCAGCGAGCATGACACGAATGCGACGCGCCGAGTAGCCGTGGTCAACCAGGCTTTTGCGAGAAGATTTTTCAAGGACCAGAACCCCATCGGGCAGCACTTCGGTCCCGACAAGATCAAGTATTCCGCAACCTACGAAATCGTGGGAGTGACCAATGATGTGCGGTATATGACCTGGGGTTACAAGGATCCGGTGCGGCCCATGTTCTGGTTGTCGGAAGCGCAGACCGTGCAATACGACGATCCCGCCTACACGAGCGGTGAAATCTGGTCCCATTACCTGTACAACATCGTGCTTTGGGCGCCGGGGAGCCATCCCGGCATCGAGGAGCAGGTGCGGAAAGCGCTGGCCAGCGTCGATCCGAGTCTGGTGCTCTACGGGGTTGACCCCTACGCTAAAGTCGTGAGCGCGGATTTCCAGCGGCAGAACATGATTGCGACCCTGACCACGCTCTTCGGCGTGCTCGGGCTCGTGCTGGCCGCCGTGGGGCTGTACGGTGTCCTGGCATATTCGGTGGAGCGGCGTACCGGTGAAATCGGCGTGCGTATGGCCCTCGGAGCGGAGCGCGGGCGGGTTATGGCGATGGTGCTGGGCGGCGCATTCCGGCAGGTAGGCATCGGACTCGGACTGGGCATTCCGGCCGCCATCGGGGCCGGCAAACTGATGAGTGGTCAACTTTTTGGCGTGCAGCCGTGGGATCCGGTGATGCTCGCGCTGGCGACCGTGCTGCTCGGTCTGGCTGCCCTGCTGGCCTCCGTGATCCCCGCCTGGCGCGCGGCAGGCGTCGAGCCAATGGTCGCGCTACGTACCGAGTAAGCACCGCAGGCGGGGGTGTCTGATGCCTCTCTCTGGCAATGGCGGACGGGATACGCCTTGGATTTCGGCCATGATCCGTGGCAGAAATGGATCGAGCACATTCCTGACCTGTGTGAAGATAAAGTCGCGCGGTTCCGGTCCGGGCCTCTCCGCGGTCAACCGCATGGCCGCCCGCATCAGGGAATAGGCCAGGATCCAGACGTCGATTTCCCCGGCCACCATTTCTTCGCTGGTGCAAGTCAGTTCGTCCAACTCCGGACGCATCGCCAGTCCGTCGTGGCCCGGCTCGATGTCGCGGAGCAGCGCCTCGTCAGGGCTTCGCGGCCGGACGACTTCGATATCGACCGCCTCGGACGGGGGCCGAAACAGGCTCGCCGCGCCAGGAGATCCGAGAAAGTGCCGCCGGTTCACGTTCGCGTCACTGCACTACAATAGGGCTGTAAGCACGCTCAAAGGCGGGCGGCAGTCAGGGAACCACTTTTTCGTGCTGCTGACCTGCTGTCCCTGGTAATCTGAGAGTATGAGATCTGTTGCGGTGATCGGAGCCGGCAAGACTCCGTTCGGAATCTTTGCGGACCGGGACCTCCGCTCGCTCGCCGTGGAGGCGGGCGAGAAGTGTCTGCGCAACTGCCATGCAACTCCTGGGCAGATCGAGTCGTTTTATCTCGGAAATTTCGCCGGGCCGGCTTTCGCCGGTCAAAACCACCTGGCGCCTTATATCTCGACTGCGCTGGGAATCCGCGACGTGCCGGCCACGCGTGTCGAGGCTGCCTGCGCCTCGAGCGGTTCGGCCTTTTTCCACGCGTGGACCGAGGTCGCCGCGGGCGTTTACGACATCGTGATGGTGGTGGGGGTGGAGAAAATGACTTCGCGCACCACCGGGCGGGTCAACGAGATTCTCGCCGAGGCGGGAGACTGCTCGGGCGAAATGCGGGCGGGCAATACCTTCGCTTCGCTGTTCGCCATGATTGCGCGCCGGCATATGTACGAGTTCGGCACGAAGAAAGAGCATCTGGCGGCGGTCGCGGTGAAGAATCACGCGAACGGCGCGCTCAATCCGGACGCCCAGATGCGGAAGGTCATCACGCTCGAGCAGGCGATGCAGGGGAAGCCCATCGCCGACCCGTTGAATCTCTACGACTGCTCCCTCGTCAGCGACGGGGCGGCGGCGGTGATCCTGGCGCCGCTCGAGCGCGCGCGGGAGTTCACGGACAAGCCGGTGCGCGTGCTCGGAATCGCCCAGGCGTCGGACTTTGTGGCTTTAGATCAAAAGGACGATATCACGACGTTTCCGGCGGTGCGGCGCGCCGGCGAGAAGGCCTATCAGATGGCCGGCCTGGGTCCGCGCGACATTCAGTTCGCGGAGTTGCACGATTGCTTCACGATCGCGGAAATCATCGCTACGGAGGACCTCGGGTTTGTCGGGCGCGGCGAAGGCGGGCCGTTCGCGTTGGAAGGGCACAGCGCGCGCAACGGCCAGCTTCCCATCAATACGAGCGGCGGGTTGAAGGCCAAAGGCCACCCGGTGGGAGCGACCGGGGTGGCGCAGATTTGCGACCTGGTGCTGCAGATGCGTTGTGAAGCGGGGGCGCGGCAGATTCCCCGAAACTCGGTGGGGCTGGCTGAGAACCTTGGTGGTTCGGGAGCGAGTTGTGTCGTGACCATTCTGGGGGCGCCATGAGGAGCGGAACCGTTTACACCGAAACCGTGATTTACTCGGCACCCGATGCGTTCGCCAGGGACGTGCCTTACCAGACGGCCATCATCAGCCTCGAGGGAGGGGGCGCCGGAACGCGGCGCCTCACGGCCCGCATCCTGGGTGACCGCGTTCGGATCGGCGACCCGGTGATCGAGGTGGAACCGGGCGAAGACCCGGCAACGGCCTCGCCCCTGACGGCGGGCGTTCCCTTATTCCGGAAAGCGTGATCGATATGAAACTGGCAGATCGGATGAATCACATCGGAGTCGAATCGGCCTTCGATGTTCTGGTACGGGCCCGTGCTCTCGAGGCGCAGGGCCGAAGCATCATTCACCTGGAAATCGGTGAGCCCGATTTTCCCACTCCCTCCCATATCATCGAAGCGGCCAAGCGCGCGCTCGACGAAGGGTGGACCCATTACGGCCCGACGCAGGGATTTCCGGAACTGCGGGAGGCCATTGCCGAGCACGTATCGCGCAGCCGGGGGATCCAGGTTGGCCCGCAGCATGTCTCGGTGGTGCCGGGCGGAAAGCCCATCATCTTCTTCCCGATGATCGCGCTGCTCGAACCGGGCGACGAAGTGATTTACCCCAACCCGGGATTCCCGATTTACGAATCGATGATCCGTTTCCTGGGCGCCCGGCCCGTGCCGATTCCGCTCGAAGAGAAGCGCGGCTTCTCATTCGATCTCGACGGGTTCCGCGACAGCCTGACAGACCGCACCAGGATGGTGGTGCTGAACTCGCCGCAGAATCCTACGGGCGGCGTGATTCCGTACGAGGACCTGAAGGCGATTGCGGGAATGTTGCAAGACCGCGACGTAATGATTCTGAGCGACGAGATCTATTCGCAGATCTGGTACGACGGAAAGCCGCCGGCATCGATCACGAGCTTTCCCGGCATGCTGGAAAAGACGATTATCCTGGACGGCTTTTCGAAGACTTATGCGATGACCGGCTGGCGGATGGGTTATGGGGTCATGCCAACCTGGCTGGTGGAGGCGGTTACCAAGCTGATGGTGAACTCGAATTCCTGTACCGCCAGCTTTACCCAGCGGGCCGGAATTGCCGCGCTCACCGGACCGCAGGACTGCGTGGGAAAGATGGTCGCGGAATTCCGGCGGCGGCGCGATGCCATCTGCGCGGGCTTGAACGAAGTGCCCGGGTTCCGGTGCGCGGTTCCGGGTGGCGCCTTCTATGCGTTTGCGAACGTGACCGGTACGGGAATCGACTCCAAGGAACTGGCGGACTTCCTGCTGAACGAAGCGGGAGTCTCGTGTCTGAACGGCGATTGTTTCGGCGGGTATGGAACGGGTTACATCCGGTTCAGCTACGCCAACTCACTCCAGAACCTGAACGAGGCGGTGCAGCGGATCAAGAGAGCGGCAACCCGCTGGGCACCTGCGTTTGCGTCGCAAGCGTAACTGCGGCTGACGTAACTTACTTCGCAGTAAGTGCGGTCATCACCCGTAAGGAGCGGTGGATCACCACCACCCACCCAGGCCCGGAAACCCGGCATATGTCGCGGCCCTCCAGAATCCGGACGGCGACATGCGGCAGTACTTCCCGGACAACCCCGACGACGAAATCCCGAGGTGTTGCGGATTTTGTTGAGCATCGGGGGAGTGGAGATCGATCACTACTCACTTTGGCATGACAAGATGGGCAACGCGTTCGCGACCCCCATGGCGCCGCTCTCGGATCCGGGCACGGGTCTGAGGTTTCTATGACTTCAACAATCCGGCGAACCAGCACCATGCGCAGGCGTTCATCGCGGACAATCTCTTCGCCGGGCAGAGTCGCGCATTCAGCAACGGGCCGCGGGGGAACGGGGAAGACATCCGCGGCTCGAGTTTCCTCGAGGAATGCGACAATTGGAGCACGAGGCCAGAATGAAGGTTCCACTCTCGCAGATTGCGCACACACGGTCCGGGGACAAGGGCGACACCTGCAATATCGGCGTGATCGCCTACGACGAGAAGGACTACCCGGTCCTGGTCCGCGAGGTCACGGCGGAGCGCGTCAAGCAGCATTTTGGGGATCTCGTCAAAGGCGGCGTGGAGCGTTTCGAATTGCCCAATCTGGGAGCGCTGAATTTTCTCCTGCACCAGGCCTTGGGCGGCGGAGGCACGGTTTCGTTGCGCACCGATGCCCAGGGAAAGACGTTCGGGGCATCGCTGCTGCGGATGGAAATCGAGCTCTCCTCGGGATCCTGAGAGAATTGGTCAGCGGTTCTTCCGGCCAGGGACCACGTCGATCTGCAACGTGGGATCCGCCGCCGGAACGGGAGTTTCCGGCAATCCCAGCTCGCGCCGGACGATGTTGGCTCCCTGCGCGATCGCGCTCGCCTTGTAGAACGCAATCTCCCGATTGCAGCCCTGGCGCCCGAAACCGCAGTCGCTGGATACGATCAGCCGTTCCGCGGGAATATAGCGGAGCGCTTTGCGAATCTCGGCGGCCACGTCTTCAGGACGATCGGCCTGCAGGGCGCGGTGGCTCACCGTGCCGATGCAGATCTTCTTTTTGAGGTCGTGGCGGAAGGGCTCGAACAACTCGATGTCCTGCTGGCCGCGATCCTTCATCTCGAGCGTCCAGACGTCGCCGCGGCACCGCTCCAGGTAGATCTCGATGGAGTTGGCGTAACTGGTGTCCTCCATCACGCGCTGCATGTTGGGGTTGCCCCAGCAGGTGTGGATCCAGATCTCTACCTCGTCGAGCCCCTGCACCTCGCGGTTGAAGGCGTCCACCATGAACTTCACCTGCTCGTGGTCTTTGCCATAGGTATTCGCCATGAAATGGAAGGTCGGCTCTTCGATCTGAATGCAGCGGCAGCCGGCGTCGCGCAGGGCAAGCAGTTCGCGATTCATGGCTTCGGCCATGTCCCAGATCACTTCGCGCTTGTCCTTGTATTTCGGGGTGTGGATATCGAGGAACAGGGCCATCACCTGCGAGCAGCAGGTGCCGAACTTCACCGGTTTTCGCGTGCGGCTCTGCGCCAGCCGCCACACCTTGGGATAATCCAGCGGCCGGTGCTCGATCTTGTCCACCACGTGCGGCCAGCGCCAGCCCGTGTAGATCTCGTTGAGCAGAGTGCCCGGAGGATAGTGAAGCCACGGAGCGGTGGTCTCTTCCGGCTGCAGGTAGTCGCCTTCGAAGCCCGCCCACCGCTGCAGGGGATAGTGGTGCCACGCCCGCCCCGCCATGTCTTCATCCACGTGGAGGTCGCCGTGGGTCAGAATGTCCAGCCCGGCGCGTTCCTGGTCGCTGATCAGCACGGCCATGGCGTCCTGGAACTTTTCCCGGAAGCGGACATCGAGCATGCAGGTGTCGAGTGGCCGGCCCCACATGCTCACATCGAACCAGCGTGGGCGGGGAAACGAACCCGTAGCCGTGCTGGGTAGCACCAGATCGGCGGTGGCGGTAAACATGAGCGCCGTCCTCGGATGTTCGATTACTTCTGCGCCGCCGTCGGATCCGTCACGGCGATCCGTTGGTCCATGGGCACTACGTCGCGCGCGTCATAACCCGTGTAGATCTGCCGGGGCCGTGCGATCTTCTGCTCGGGATCGGTGGTCAGTTCCTGCCATTGAGCCAGCCAGCCCACGGTTCTGGGAATGGCGAACAGCACCGTGAACATCTCCGGTTTGAATCCCATCGCCTGATAGATGATTCCGGAGTAGAAATCCACGTTGGGATAAAGCTTGCGCTTGACGAAGTAGTCGTCTTCCAGCGCGATCCGCTCCAGTTCGAGGGCGATCTCGAGTTTCGGGTTCTTGCCGGTGACCGCGAACACGCTGTCGGCGGCCCACTTGATGATTCTCGCGCGAGGGTCGTAATTCTTGTAGACGCGGTGTCCGAATCCCATCAACCTGCCGCGGCCGGCCTTGATTTCCGCGATGTAGGCCGGGACCTTGTCCTTCGAGCCGATCTGGTCCAGCATGCGGAGGACTTCCTCGTTGGCGCCTCCGTGGAGCGGCCCGGACAGCGCAGCGGCCGCGGCGGCAATGGCGACAAAGGGATCGGCCTGCGAACTGCCCACCGAGCGCATCACGTTCGTGCTGCAGTTCTGCTCGTGGTCGGCATGCAGGATGAAGAGGATGTCGAGCGCGCGCGCCAGCACCGGATTGGCCGTGTACTTGGGCTCCATCATCCGCCAGAGCATGTTCATGAAATTCTCGGAATAGCCAAGGTCGTTGTCCGGATAAACGTAGGGGAATCCCAGGCTGTGACGGTAGGTATAGGCGGCGATGGTCGGCACCTTGCCAATCAGGCGGCAGATTTGATGGATCCGGGAGGCGGGATCGTGGACATTTCGGGCCTCTGGATAGACTGTGGAAAGCGCCGCCACCGTGCTAATGAACATTCCCATGGGGTGGGCGTCGTAACGAAAGCCTTCCAGAAACTTCTTGGTGGTCTCGTGCAGCATGGTGTGGTGGGTAATCCGGGTGACCCACTCCTTAAGTTGAGGTTCGGCAGGCAATTCGCCGAACAGGAGCAGGTAGGCCACCTCCAGAAACGAGCATTTCTCGGCCAGTTGCTCGATCGGGTAACCCCGGTAGCGCAGGATGCCCCGGTCGCCGTCAATGAACGTGATCGCGCTTCGGCACGAGCCCGTGTTCATGAAGGCGGGATCGTAGGTCATGAGCCCGAAATCGTCCGTCCCGGTCTTGATTTGCCGGAGGTCCATGGCGCGGATCGTACCGTTTTCGATCGGAACCTCATAAGTGACCTGGGTTCGCTTGTCGAGAATGCTTAAGGCGTCGTTTCCCATAGATTCAACTCGGTCTATTATATGGCCGCTTTTCACAATACTCCACTTCCGCCGGCTCTGGGAGGATTTCAAGGCCGCGGTTCGACACGGTGCCAAGGGTTACAATTCTGGTGATGCCCTTTCCAACTCACCGCCTCCGCAGGCTGCGGGCCAGCGAGTCCCTGCGCAGCCTGGTGCGCGAAACGCACCTCCATCCCGGCCAGTTCATTCTTCCGCTGTTCGTTTGCCCCGGCGAAGGCGTGCGCCGCGAGATTGGCGCGATGCCCGGGAATTACCAGATGTCGATCGATGCATTGGTCAGGGAATGCGTCGAAGTGGAATCGCTGGGCATCGGCGGCATCATCCTTTTCGGACTGCCGGAAACGAAGGACGAGATGGCCAGCGGCGCCTACGACGATCACGGCATCGTGCAGCGTGCCATCCGGGCCATCCGCGCCGCGTCCTCGAAGCTCCTGATCGTGACGGATGTCTGCAATTGTGAGTACACCAGTCACGGCCACTGCGGATTTATCAAAGACGGCGATGTGGACAACGACACCACCCTCGAATGGCTGGCCAAGTCGGCGCTCTCGCATGCCCGCGCCGGAGCGGACATCGTGGCGCCGTCGGACATGATGGATGGCCGCGTCTGGGCGATCCGCAAGGCGCTGGACGCCAACGGCTATGAACGAACGCCGATCCTCTCCTACGCCGCCAAGTTCGCCTCGGTGTTCTACGGTCCCTTCCGCGAGGCGGCTGAATCGGCGCCGCAGTTCGGCGACCGGCGCAGCTACCAGATGGATCCTGCCAACGGCCGCGAAGCCATGCGCGAGATCGAACTGGACTTGCAGGAGGGCGCCGATATGATCATGGTCAAGCCGGCGATGCCCTACCTGGATCTGATCTGGCAGGCGCGCCAGCGGTTCGATGTGCCGATTGCCGCCTACCAGGTGAGCGGCGAGTACTCCATGATCATGGCGGCGGTGCGCAACGGGTGGCTGGAGCACGACCGCGCAATGATCGAGAGCCTCACGTCAATAACTCGGGCGGGCGCGGCCATTATTCTGACGTACTTCGCGAAGCCCGCGGCACGATTGCTGGGATAGCTTGCGGGCGTCTTCGGAAACTGGCGAACCCCTACTCCAACTCTGGCAAGTCGTCCGGCTTGACGAGCAGCCGGATGGATCGTGCCTGCCCCGGAGTCCGTTCGATGAAGCCGGAGAGTTCGAGCGTCTTGATCATCTGGTGAATCGTTGGCGGCGTGGTCTGAAAGAAATGTTGCAGGTCCGCTTCCGCGGGCGCCCTGCGGTGGATCTTCGAATAGTGGTAAATGAAGGCCAGGTACTGGCCCTGTTTCTTCGTGAATGGCGGCGGGACCGACGGATCGAGTTTCGGCGCCGGCTCAATGCCTACACGGAATGCGTTTGAGCCGGCAGAGCTTTTTCGCTTCCGGCCAACTGTGCCGCTGCGGCTTCTTACCCCCATGTTCAGAAGAACGAAGGCCGCACCCTAGAAAGGGACATCGTCGTCGGTGATGCCTTGATTGAAGTCGTCCTGGGGCGCGGACGGCGCGGCGGCGGGTTGCGGGCGCGCCTGGGCGGAGCGCGGCATCGAGACCGGCCGTTCGTAATCGCCAGGGGGGCCCTGTGAATCGCCGCTGCCGCGGCTGCCGAGCAGAATCAACTCGTCGCAGATCACTTCCGTGAAGTACTTCTTCTGGCCATCCTGCTCATAGCTGCGGGTTTGCAAGCGGCCTTCCACATAGACCTGCTTGCCCTTCTGAAGGTAGTTTGCCGTGCTTTCGGCGCGCCACATCACGCAATTGTGCCAGTCCGTTTCTTCTTTCCACTCGCCGGTTTGCTGGTCCTTCCAGCGCCGGTTAGTCGCAATTGTGAAAGTAGTCTTCGCCACCCCGGAGGGCGTGAACTTAGTCTCGGCATCCTTGCCGAGATGGCCGAGCAGTATGACTTTGTTGACGCTTCGCGATGCCATCTTATCCTGAACTGTAGCACACCGCGCCTCGCGATTCGGCCGTTGGAAAGCGTCCGTTCAGGGACGATTCGCCGGTGGCGGCGATGCCGTGGACGGGCAGGCGGCCAATGCCGTGCGCGCTTCATCCACCGGGAACCAGGGCGAGACGGACGAAAGCGACCGCTGGAGATATTGCCGCGACGCAGCACACGATCCGTTGCTCACCGCCGCCAGGTGCCGCCACGCCGAGGCATCGGGGCGCAATCCGGCGGAGATATCGAAGTTCAGCGCGTTGGCGAATTCAGCCTCCGCTTGCGCATAGTCCTTGCGGCGGTAGAGGAGAATACCGCGATACAGGTGGGCGTCGCCGGAGGCCAGATCCTTGGCCCCGGCCAGGGCCGCGCGGCTCGCCAGGTTGTAATCCGTCAGCGCCGCGTCCATCTGGTGCGACAGTTCCTTGGTGCGGGCTCTCAGGTAAAGGGCGTGAGCGTTCGACGGTTCGTCCTTGACAGCCTCGTCGAGCGCGGCAATCGCCGCCGTCCGGTTTCCGGCCAACAGCAACGCGCCGCCCAGATCGGCCAGTTCCGCGGGAAGATCGGCACGCGGTCCCAAGCGGCCGAGCATCGACGCAGGCTCCCGTTTCTGCATCTCGATCGACTGCTGGTACAGGCGGGCTGCCTCGGAATACTGGCGGGCCGCGAAGGCTTGTCGCCCTCGCACCCACTCCGGCCAACCGGTCCGCGACGAGCCAGCGAAGTATGGCGCCGCTTCATTCAGAAGATCGTGACGCAAGGCCATCCATCCGAGCCACACCCGGCCCGCCTGCAAAACATCCTGGCAGAATCCTGGAGTCACCATCCCAGTAGCACAAGCGGCGTTTTGTGTATAGGTAGTGAGTTGCGATTGCTCCCGATACAAAGTGGACTCGTCCCAACCGGCATTCAGGCGCGCCAGCGAAGCGAGTACGTTAACCGCCGGCGAAAGCGGTTCCGGGGACTTGTTCTTGTCGTGGCGGGGGCGGCCCGGCCACGTCTCGATGGTCTTCTCGAACTCCCCCGCGGCATCCGCGAACTCGTTGGCGCGGTGCGTGATGGTGGCGCCGGCCAGCGTGCAAAAGCCTTTGTGATAATGGACCGCCGGCAGTTCATCCGCCGTGGCAACCGGCAAGAGACCCGCTTGGGTTTGCACGCAGGCGAGTGTGTCCCGCAGATCCGGCGTCACCGCCAATTCCACGTGATCGAACTGAACCTGCGCCTTGAACGCCAGATCGAGCCGCGGATCGTCTCCGGCGGTCAGGGCCGATGCACATGCCGCCAGCCCCAGTATCCATCGATACATACTCGATATGATGCAGCCTTTCCGCCAATGTACGCAAGATTACTTTCGGTGGTAAATGCCTGCAGGCATTGGCCCGATCATTCAGAAACCAACTGGTGGCCCGCTTTGCGGTGGTGTATTATTTTCCGCTACCCCCGAACTTGGTAGTGCAAAAGTACCGCTCCGTTCAGTACCGCCGGGAAGGCCTCAAAGCCCATTATCTCCTTCCACCGCGCTAACGCGCTGCGTCCTGGAAACTCAGGTTGATGATGCGGTCCTCGCCGGCGTTGACGTGTACACGAATCTGCAGATTTTTCTGGCCGGCGTCGTAGAACCAGGTTTGATCCCGCATCGTCGCGGCCGACAGCGCCTCCGGGTACTTCCGTCCTTCGAAACCGACCTCCAGGGGGCGTCCGACGTGGTGCACCACCCAGTGGTAATCGCGGGGCGCTTTCGCCTCGATCTCGAGCCGCATGATATCCCCGGCCGGCGCCGCGTGCACTTGCGTCCAGTCATCCGCGTCGCGCTCCAGCAGGAAAAACTCCGCCGGCAGGGTGGGGAAGTAATGCAGCGCCAGCCCTCCGCCCGAGTCGAGCGGCACGATCGTGCCGTTGCGCGCGAAGACGGGCAGGCCGCTGGTCTCCACCTCCACGGTTTGCCTCCCCGGCACCACCGCGTTGGTCTCCAGATTGGTCCACACACCGCGGGGAAGATATACCGGCCGCTTCCCACCCGGCTGCAGGATGGGCGCAATCAACATTTCGTCGCCGAGCATGAATTCGTCCGGATGCAGATTGCATTCCTGGTCCTCGGGGAATTGGAACGGCAGGGGATGCCAGATCGGGAATCCGCGATCGCGGGCTTCCACCGCGTAGATGGCGTAGAAGCTGTCGAGTTGCTTGCGAAAACCGCTCAACCCCAGCGGGCCCGGCGATACATCGTCCACCAGCGATCCCAGTTGTCGCGCCCGTTGCACCAACTCGGGCGCCATCCCATCGTACGGCCGGAGTGCCAGGGAAGGCGCCCGCATGGCCGACATGGCGCCGTGCACCAGGCGCAGCAGCGTCGCGCGCAGACCGTCCCAGGATCCCGCGGGATCCGGGGAGGCGACCCAGGCTTGCGTTCCCAGCGGCATGTCCTTATGCTCTTCGAAGACCTGCTTCATCGTCGGGCCGTAATGGAAGTAATAATCGATCGCGGGCGCCCGGATTTCGTAGCGGTCGCCTGACCGGAAGTCGAAACGGTACACCCCCGCGGCGCGATGGTATTCGCCGTAGCCTGAGGTCGCGAACAGAAACGGCGCTTCGGTCTCCAGGGACTTGCCGCGCACATCGAAAGACGGGTCGGTGCGCGGGCCGAGTCCGTAGAAGCGCACGCCGGCAGGCTCCTGACGTTCCCACACCACGCCGGAACCGGAGGGACGCGGCTCGGAGAGATCGGCCATCAGGGGCGACCCGTCCAGACGGCGCGTCTCCACCAGCACGCCTTGCTTGCGGATGAACACGTCCAGCGCGGTGGAGCGCAGCCGCAGGACAGCCGGCGTGTCGTCCACCCGGACCACAATCCCGGCGGCTTCCCTGGTTTGGATGGCGGGCAGCGGTCCATCCAACGTACGCCGGAAGCGGAAGGTGCTGGGCGTGATCCACACCAGTTCGGCGGCGCCGCGGTCGAGCCGCAGCTCGATGTGATTGCCGTGCGGGGCGAACGATAGCAGTGTGGCCACCGCCGCGAGCGCCTGCGGAGGCATCAGAGCAGCGCCATCTCGCGCTGGATTTCGCCGGTGACGCGGGCTTCGCGGTCGCCTACGAACATGTTGATTTCCGAGCGCACACCGAAATCCGGCAGGTACACTCCAGGCTCGATCGAAAAGCAGCTCCAGGGCATCACCCGGCGGTCGTCATGGGTTTCGAAGTTGTCCATGTTGGCGCCGTTGCCGTGGACCTCCTGGCCGATGGAGTGGCCCGTGCGGTGCGTAAAGAACGACCCGAATCCGCGGCTCTCGATGAATCCCCGAACAGCGTCATCTACCTCGAATCCGCACAGCCGGTGTCCGCCGGCGATCGCCTCGGTCACGCGTTTGATGCCCGCGTCCCGAGCCCCTGTGACGGTCTCGAACACGGCGCGAATCTCATCGCCCGGCTGATCGCCGCAAAAGGCGGTCCAGGTGATGTCGTAGTACACCGCGCCCGGCTGATCCAGCTTGGCCCACATGTCGAGCAGCACCCAGTCGCCAGGCCGGATGGGCGAGGTGATCTCTTGGCTCGGCTCGTAGTGGGGATTGGACGCATTGGCGTTCGCCCCGACAATGGGCCCGCTGTCGGTGATCAGCCCGGCATCGGCGAAGCCTTTGCGGACGAAATCCTTCACTTCCACTTCCAGCAACGGCACCCCGTTGCGCGTACGTTCGTGAATCAGCGCGAAAGCCCCTGCACGGACGCGGTCCACTCGCCGCCCCGCCTCGAGATGCGATTCCAGGGCTTCAGGCGTCCAGCGGGCTTCGAATACCTGGATCAGTTCAGCGGAGCTGACCACTTCCACTCCCAGGCTGCGGACCAGTTCCACCGTGCCGCCATCCACGTTGGAAACGTACGGCACCGAGCACATCGGCGAGTACTGCATGGCCACCCGCGTCATGCCAGAGGTGAGCTTGCGGAGAGCCGCCAGTTGTTCGGTCCAGCTCGAATACGCAACCCTCTCGCCCGGCAGCCCGCCCAGTTGGCCGCGCTCGATGCGATGCTCCATTCCCGCGGGCTCTCCCTGCGCGGGAATCATGTAATACCAGCGGCGGGTGGGCCCTTTCGCGATCGGGAGGCCCAGAACCCGATAGGCCAGCGGGTCGCGGTTATGGTGGTCGAAGAACAGCCACCCGTCGAGTTTCTGGTTGCGGATCTCCTGCTGAATTCGTTCCAGGTCCATAGTCTCGAACTAAGCGTACTACAGGCGTGATCCACAATGCCGCATGCCGGAATACAGGGCCAAAGATACACCTCGCCACATGCCTTGACATTCTAGGCATGTCGCGCTACTATCATCTCGAATGTCTAGGCATCAACAAGCCGACCTCCTTCAGGGCACGCTTGACATGCTCATCCTGAAGGTCGCCGCGCTCGAACCGATCCACGGATACGCCATCGTCCAGCGGCTGCAGCAAATCTCTAAGGATGCACTTCAGATCCGGCAGGGATCGCTCTACCCGGCGCTGTATCGGTTGGAGAGCCGCGGCTGGCTGAAGGCAGAATGGAAAACGACCGAAGGCGGCCGCGAAGCCAAATTCTATAGCCTCACGCGCGAGGGGCGCCGCCAATTGGAGTCCGAAACCGCCGGCTGGAAGCGCCTGTGTGATGCCATCTCGCTGGTTCTGGAGACACCGGAATGAGAATTCCGCTCAGACGCCGCAACTGGGAAAGGAGCATGGATACCGAACTTCGCTTCCATCTCGACCAACAGATCAATGAGTATATGGGCCGCGGACTGAGCCGCGCGGAGGCCGAACGGCGAGCCAGGCAGGAATTCGGAACCCTTGAATTGGCCAAGGACGAGTGCCGCGACCAGCGGTCCACCGAATGGTTGAATCACGGTTTGCGCGACGTTCGCCACGCCTGCCGCTCGCTCCGGAAGAGTCCCGGCTTTGCCGCCGCCGTCATTGCCACTCTCGCCCTCGGTATCGGCGCGAACACCGCCGTTTTCAGCCTGATCTATTCCGTTCTGCTGAAGCCGCTCCCTTATCCCGCGGCTGACCGCATCTTCGCCGTCGAGACGTTACTTCCAAGACAGAACGGCTTCTCGAGTTCGCCCATGCGCGTCCAGGATTATCTCGCGTGGCGCAAGGCGAACACCGCCTTCGAATCCGTTGCCGCACTCACGCCGGCGCAATGGAATCTCACCGGCGACGGCGAACCCGAGCGCCTCGGCGGCGCACTGGTCTCGGCCAACTTCTTCACGTTTCTCGGAGCAACGCTCGAGCTTGGCCACGGTTTCACCGCCGATGAAGAGACACCCGGCAAACAACCTGTCGTCGTGATCAGCGATTCGCTCTGGCGCCGCCGCTACAGCGCCGATCCGGCTCTCATCGGAAAGACCATCATGTTGAATGCCGTCCCGCGCGTGGTGGCTGGCATCGCGCCACCCTCGCTGCTCGTCCCTACCGGCACGCTGCTGCACTCGACGCTGGCCTTTGCGCCGCGAGTCGACGTGTGGCAGCCCATCGCGCCCACCAGCGAGGAACTTCAAGGCGAAAACTGGAACTACGGCATCCTGGTCTGTCTTCGCGATGGTGAGATCGCCGAACGCGGCCGCCAACAGTTGCAGGCGATGCTGAACGGTTCGATCCGAGCCGCCGTTCCGGATTTCAAGGACGAGTTGACTACGCGCCTCGTCCCTATCCGCGAGATTTATTCTTCGAAAGTGCGGCTGCGTTTGCTGCTGATTTTCGCAGCTTCCGGGCTCCTTCTGTTGATCGCGTGCACGAACATCGCGAATCTCTTTCTGGCCCGGGTAGCCGGCCGCTCCACGGAACTCGCGACTCGCGTCGCGCTGGGCGCAGGCCGCGCTCGCATTGTGAGCCATCTGCTCATGGAAAGCTTATTGTTAGCGACTCTTGGCGGCGCGGCCGGTGCCATCGCCGCCCAAAGCGGTGTCAGCCTGCTGGTGGCATATGGACCCGCCGAATTGGGAATTCTCTCCGCGCCGAGCCTCAATCTTGCGGCGCTCTGGTTCACCCTGGCCGTCAGCCTGACCACCGGCTTGATTTGCGGCGCATTACCCGCCGTCGCAGTCTGGCGCAAAGATCCCGCGGCGGTTCTGCAAGACGCTGGCCGCAACGCGCTTGGCGGACGCGGAGCCATGCGGCTACGCCAGGGGCTGGTCGCGGTCGAGGTGGCCCTTGGTACCGCGCTCCTGATATCCGCCGGCCTGCTGCTGCACACGTTCGTCAACGTCATGGCCGCCGATCGGGGGTACGCCGTGGAGCGTATCCTTTCGGTGGACCTCGGCCTTTTCGATGCGCGATATGGTCCCGGTCCGCGCCGCGTAGCGTTCTGTCGTGAACTGATCCAGCGCATTCAAACATTGCCCGGCGTTCAGGCCGCTGGCGTCATCGGAGGGCTCCCGGTGAATTCCGGGACCTCTGTCACCAGCCAGACGATCTTATACGTCACCGACACCAATCTTCCCGCCGTTGCCATGGAGAGGCCAGTGGCGTTGATCCGCAGCGTCACGCCGGGCTATTTTGCCGCCAGCGGCGTGACCTTGCGCGCCGGCCGATTTTTCGACGAAACCGAGCCGGTTCCGGCCGCCATCATCAGCGAGTCACTGGCCAAACGCTTCTGGCCCGCCGAATCGCTGAGCGCCATAGTCGGCCACCCATTTCGGTACGGCGACACCAATGGACCGCCAGTTACCGTGGCCGGGATTGTGGCTGATGCCCGCCCTGGCGCCCTCGACCGCGAATTGCCGCCGCAGGTTTACAGGCCGCAGAGTCAGCGGGCGGGGGGCGCTATGTCCCTCGTCGTGAAGACCGCGCAGGAACCCGGCGGCCTGGCCTCCGCGGTCCGCGCCGAGATCCGCAAAATGGATCCCAACCTTCCGATCCCAGCTATCCGCACCATGCGAGAGATCCTCTCCCGGACGGTGGCCGAGCGCCGCTTCCAAATGGCGCTGACGGTCCTGTTTGCACTGACGGCGCTGTGCCTCGGCGCCGTCGGTATCTACGGGGTGGTGAGCTATTCGATCGCGTGCCGCACTCGCGATATCGGCCTGCGCATAGCGCTCGGCGCCCTACCAGGCGATGTGATGTGCTGGGTCTTCGCGATCGGATTGCGTCCCGTGCTGGCCGGCCTCGTCGCCGGCCTGTTTCTCGCCACCGCGATTGGCCGGGCGCTGCGCGGCCTGCTGTACGGGATCGCGCCAACCGACCCTGTCTCATTCGGCCTCGTTACTCTAATTCTGCTCACGACCGCGATCATAGCGTGTTATCTCCCGGCACGGCGCGCCGCACAACTCGATCCGACTATCGCGCTCCGGCACGAATAGCACGTCAATCATATGGAAACGAGCCTCGGGTCCGGCATTCGACATTGTGGCTGCTAAGCCGCGTTCGGCATAGCAGCCAGCGGGACCACGGCGCTACTCGTAACGCAGCGCGTCGATCGGATTGATGCGCGAGGCCTTCACCGCCGGGTAGATGCCGAACACCACCCCCACCACCACCGACACACCGAACGCAATCACCACCGAGAGCGTCGTCACGATGGTCTTCCACTCGGCCGTGCGGGCGATCAGCCACGCCAGGAAGAATCCGAAGCCGATGCCCAGCAGCCCGCCGCCCACGGAAATCAGAACAGATTCCGTCAGAAACTGCCGCACGATATCGAAACGCCGCGCGCCGATCGAGCGGCGGATGCCGATCTCGCGTGTGCGCTCCAGCACCGTCGCCAGCACGATGTTCATGATGCCGATGCCGCCTACCAGCAGCGAAATCGCGGCAATCGCCACCATCACGTAGGTGAAGATGGTCTGCGTCCGTTGCTGCTGCGCCAGCAGCGCCGCCGGGATGGTCACGGTGAAATCCTGCATGTTGTGGTGGGTGGAATTCAGCACCGAGGTCACCACCTTGGCCGTCTCGATGCTGTCGGTCGCCGCCGCCAGCCGCAGGTCGATGCCATCCAGATCGTCCTTCATGTTGGCGCTCTGGTCCCAGAAGCGGTATTGAAAGGTGTTGAGCGGGATGTAGATGATGTTGTTGACATCCTGCATGGCTCCGCCCGAGCTCTGGGCGCCCGCCATGAGCTGCTCGTTCAACACCCCCAATACCGCCATCCACGTGTCGTTCACCTTGACGTACTTGCCCACCGCGGGACCGTATCCCAGCAGATTGACCTTCGCGCCCTCGCCCAGAACGCAGACCGTGGCGCTGGCGGCGTCGTCGCTGGGGGTGAAAAATTCCCCCTCCGCCAGGTGGAGGCTATGGATGGTACTGTAGGACGGCCGCACGCCGTACAGTTCCGGGATATCGCGCGATGGCTTGGGCAGCACGCGCGCCGGATGCAGCACGCGGCGCGCCGAGAGCGTTTCCAGACCTTCGATATTGGCCTGCAGGATGCGCACGTCGCGCTCCGAAAGCCCCGGAGACGAGCGGCGGCGCTGTTGAAACTCCTCCTGGCTGGTGGCGGGCCGGGCGTCGATCAGGATGTTGCGCACACCCAGTTGCTCGATGAAGCGCAGCGATTCTTCCTTCGCGCCTGAACCGATAGCGAGCATGCCGATCACCGACCCCACGCCGAAAACGATCCCGAGAGCCGTGAGCAGAGTGCGGGTTTTCTGGGCGCGCAGGTTGGAGAGTGCCTGGCCGATATCGGAGATCATTTCGACAGCGCCTTCATGGCGCCTTGCGGGCCGGCAGCGGTCTTGTTCTGCTGGTCGGGATTGGACATGGCCACCAGGTCGCCTTCCTTCACCCCCGTGATCACGGCCTGGCTCTCGCTGCGACGTACCAGCGTGACATCGTGCGGCATGAAGCCATTGGCCGTTTCCTGATACACGAATGTGCGGCCGTCGCTTTCAAACAGCGCCTGCGAGGGTACCCAGAGGACGTTCTCCATGCTCTCGAGCGTAATCACCATGTTCGATGTCATGCCGGGGCGCAATTCCGGCCCCGCCTGGTCGAGCGCAATGCGGCACTCGAATTTCCGGTCCCAGGGCGGGCCGGTGGTGCCCCCGATGCTCTTCACATGCCCCTGAAAGCTCTTCCCCGCGAGCGCGACCACGCCCACGGACACCTTTTGTCCCACCGAAAGATGACCGCGGTCCAATTCGCCGACGCTGGCGCTCACTTCCCAGCTCTTGAGGTCCGGAATCTGCGCTACGGCCATCCCCGCGCGCGCTGTGTCGCCGAGTTGGAAGGGAGGCAACTGCATGCCCCAATAAATCATGTTCTGGTTGGTGTTCTGCTGGATGTTGACGTAGCCCGACGTTTTGGCCTTCAAGGTCATGCTGTCGATGATCTTGTGCGCGGTCTCGGCTGCTACCTTGGCCTTGTTTTCGGCAGCCTTCTGAATCTCGATTCCCGCTAACGAGGTGGCCTTCTTGTTCTTGATATCCTGCAGCGCCTGCCGCTGGCGGTTCTTGGCGGCCTCCAGCGCGAGCTCATTCTGGCGGGCCTGAATCGAAGGCAGCAGCGGGTTTCTGCGAAGCTCCAGTTCGGCTGTCTTCACGTCCGACGCCGTTGACAGGATGGTGTAGGCGGATTCCTCGTCAGTCGCATCGCTGGTGGCCTGCGCCTGGATCACCTGCTGCTGGGCTTCCGCGAGGTCGGCTTCGGCTTCGCGCAGATTATACTCCTGCTGGGTGGTATCGAACTGAACGACGGTGTCGCCCGCGTTCACCACTTCACCCGGGTCGCGGAGCAACGTGATGGCCATGTCGCCGCCGCCGGTCATTGGCGCGGTGAGCATCTCCGAATTGCCTCCCTGAAGCTCTCCACGCGCGGCCACGGACAAGGTGACCCGCCCCTTCTTCACTTTGGTGGCGGGAACCTCGGCCCCGGCGCTGGAGGAGGTCGCCCTGATCAGGCGAAGGGCGCTCCAGGCAATCCCGCCTAGCACCGCCAGCACGACCAGCGGCATCAGGATCCGCATCTTCATTTCTTCTGGTCCTTCCCGGCATCCACCAGCGCCACCACCGACCCCGCGGGAACGCCCGTGACCGCCAGCTCATCCGGGTTGCGCGCCTGCACCTGCACCTCGACGGCGCGATAGTGACCGTTGTTGGCCAGGTAGACGATGGGCTTTCCGTCCCGCGTAAACAGCGCCTTGGCGGGGATGCTGATGGCGTTGGGAATGCGGTTGATGACTATGTCCATGCCGCCGTTCATGCCGGGGCGCAGACGCGCATCGGGATGCGGAATCGGCGAGTACGCCCGGAAGTTGCGCGTGGGAGGCCACTCGTTGGTGGTCTCGGCGAGCAGCGAAATCTGTCCGATCTTGGCCGGCATCGTCAGTTCCGGCAGGGCATCCACCCGCACCCGCGTCTCGTTGCCGACTCCGATGCGGCCGCGGTCGATCTCTTCCACTTTGGCGTCCATCTGCAGCGTTTCGAGGTCCGGCATCTCGGCTAGCTGCATGCCCGCGAACACGTTGTCCCCCACCTTGAACGGCTTGGCATTCATCCACCCCTGCGAGTAGTTGGGCGAGAACACCACGTATCCCGGAATGCGCGCCTTGATGACCATCTGGGAGATGCGCGTTTTGGTGAGATCTACATCCGACGCGGCCTGGTCGCGGAGACGCGTCAGCGAAGCGATCTTGGATTTATCGGAGGTGGCGTGCAGCGCCACGGTGGCTTCCTGCACCTTGAGCTTCTGCTCCGCCACGCCCAGGTCCACCTTGCTTTCCTCTCCCGCGATGCGGCTGACGATTTCCTGCTTGGAGACCTCCAACTGTGCCTTCTCCAGGGTGTACTTGGCATCGGCAAGATCGCTGACGTCCTGTTCGGCGGTGATCTTGGCTTGTGCCACGGCCTGATCGAGCGTGGCCTGCGCCTGTTTCAACTGCGCGTCCTTCTGCTGGAGGGTCTGTTCGGCGCTGCTGGAATCGAACTTCACGATGGTGGCGTCCTTCTCCACCTTTTCCCCCGGCGCCGTCAGCCAGGCGATTCGCAGGTTGGGCACCATGGGGGCGTAAATCTGAACGGAACGGCCGGCCTTCAGCTCTCCACGGCAGCGGATGATCACCAGAAAATCGCCCTGCCGGGCCGGAGCCACCGGCAGCATCACGGCCGACTGCACCTGCCGGAGATGATAGACGCCGGCCGATGCGCCGCCCACCGCCAGGAGCACCAGCAGGAAAATCGCCCAAAAACGAATTCTCCGGCTGCGGGCGCTCATTTCCCGCCCTCTGCTTTGTCGCCGCCCGGTCCTTCCAGCACCAGCGCCGCCGAGAGATCGGGCATCAGGTGGGGATCGGACTTGTCGAGCTTGAAGACTGCCGTGAACGACTTGATCGGGCTGCCGAAGGCCGACGAGGCCACGGGGCTGGCAAATTCGAAATGCGCGGGCAAGACCAGGTCAGGGTAGGCGTCAAAGTAGACGGTCGCCTTGGTGCCGGCGGCCAGCGCGGCGCCATCGGGCTCGCCCACCGCGCAGCGTACCTGCATTTCCGTCGGGTCGAAGATGCTCACCAGGGGCTGCCCGCGCCACAGCTGATCGCCTTCCTGCGCATGCCCCATGGAGTTGTTGCGGTACAGGTTCTGATGGGCCACCATGCCCGAGAGGTTGGCCTTCAGCTCCAGCTTCGACATGTTGGTTTGAGCGCGCTCCAGAGCCACCTTCTGGCGGTCGCGCTGCAATTCCAGAATGCGCAGCGCGGCGGCATCCGCCTTATCGTGAAAAGCATTCGATTTCTTGAGGCTGTCCACGTGTTTGCGCGAAATATCGACCTTTTCCTCGTCTTTCAGACGATCGATTTCCGCCAGAACCGGCCCCTTCTGCAGCTCCATTTCGGCCTTGGCAAGGTCGGCCTCGGCCTGCGCCAGGTCGGACGCGCGCTTTTCGAAATCGGCCCGATTCTGCGCGGCTTTCTGCTCCACCTGGTGGCTCAAGTCGTCGTACTTGGCTTGCGTATCCCTCAAGGTGTCGGCCTGCGTAGTGTTATCGAACAGGGCCACAATGTCGCCCTCTTTGACTTCCGAACCGTTGGGAATCAGCTTGGTGAGGGTCAAGGCGCCACCCGGACCCCAGATCTGAGGTACCAGCACTTTCGAGGAGTGAACGGCTTCCACAAGGCCGGTGAGCCGTACCTCGCGCTTCACCTGGGCCGGTCCCGAGGCTGGAGTCGACCCCGAACTGGCTGCCTGTACCGACGAGGTAACCTCACGCGCGCAAGACGCCAGTAGGACCATCGAAACGACCGCACCGAGTTCCCGCAGAGTACATCGCATAGTCTGGTCTCGGACATTAGACGCCGATATGGACCAAATGGTTGATAGGAAATTCCCCGGCAGAGGTGTGAAGAGGTAAACACACTGTGCAATTAAAACAAAAGGGGTTGGAGCTCTGCCCATCCTGAAATGCGGGGGAAAACTCTGATTTCGCACGGTACGGGCGGCAATCCGCCCTGGTACGGATACCGCACACCCGGTATCATAAGCACCATGCTGCGGTACGCATCCCTGGCGCTGGCCATCCTCGCGGCCGGTGCGGCTATCTGGTTTACCTCCTTGTACCTGGGCGGATATGCGCCGGCCCTGGCGCACGAGCGCGCGGCCCTGGTACCCCTGATCGCGGGATTGGGCGCCGGGATTCTCGAAGGTTTTCGTCGCGGGCGGCTCCGGGGGGTTGCCACCGCGGCGGCGATCGCGTTGCTCGCCGCCTGGGTGGTTTTCCTGCGTTGGCCCTTTTAGTGCCAGATACCCTGGTTCCCCACGTTCCGGCCAGAACCCGTTAGGATGGTACTCTCAGCCTAAAAAACCGGACGTTGCGGAACCGGGCAAAAGAAAGCTAGGGGCCAATCACCGTGAACGACCATTCGACGACCGCAAGCAGAGTGCGCCGGGGCAGCCGGATTGTCACTATCCTGACGTGCCTGGCGGCGGCTGCACTTTTATTCGCACAGACTACGGGTTATACCATTACGACCATCGCCGGGAACGGGGCCGCGGCAACTGCGGGCCAGGGAGCCTCCGGATTCGCGGGCGACGGAGGACCCGCAAACCAGTCGCAATTGAGCAGTCCCTTCGCGTTGGCGGTAGACAGTTCCGGAAATCTGTATATTGACGATACCGGCAATCAACGGATCCGCAAGGTATCGGGAGGCAACATCAACACCATCGCGGGAAACGGCACCGGTGGTTTCGCGGGGGACGGCGGGGCGGCCACCAGCGCCGAAATCTACGACCCGCAAGGCATCGCGGTGGACAGTAGCGGCAACTTGTATATCGCGGACACGAATAATAACGTGATCCGAAAGGTCGCGAGCGGCGGTTCGATCAGCACCATCGCGGGGAGTAATTTAACCGGCGCCGGGTACGTGGATAACCCGGTGGCCACGAATGGACAGTTCTCATTGCCGGTCGGAATCGCCGTGGATTCGTCCGGCAATATCTACATCAGCGAGTCGTCCAACACGAACGGCTCGGTAGCGGGCAACAACCGGATTCGCAAGGTTTCCTCCAGCGGAGCGCTCACCACCTATGGCGGCAACGGCGTGGTCGGCTCCTCCGGCGACAACGGCCCGGCGACTACCGCGCACCTTAGCAATCCTCTGGGACTGGCGGTAGACAAGGCCGGAAACCTGTACATCGCGGACACCGGCAATCACAAGATCCGGCGCATTGCCGCCGGAACCGGCATTATCACCACCGTGGCGGGTACGGGATTCGCGGGCTTTTCCGGGGACGGCGGTCCGGCGATCAACGCCCAACTCAACAGCCCAACAGGCGTGGCGGTAGATGCAGCGGGTAACCTCTACATCGCCGACAAATTGAATTTCCGCATCCGGATGGTGTCTACCAGCGGAATCATCACCACCATTGCGGGCAAAGCGGCGTCGGGATATTCGGGCGATGGCGGGCCGGCCACCAGCGCGACACTCCGGTTTCCGACGGGGGTGGCGGTGGACAGTTCCGGGAATGTTTACGTGGCGGACAACCAGAACAACGCCATCCGCCTGCTCACGCCCCCGGCGCCCACCGGCGGGAGTGGCCCTCCGGCTATCAACTCGGGCGGCATCGTGAGTGCTTCGGCTTTCGGAGCTTTTACTTCGATCGCGCCCGGATCGTGGATCGAGATTTATGGGACGAATTTGGCAGCCGACACCAATTCCTGGGATGGCAGCGGAACGACTGCTCCCACAACGATAGATCGAACATCGGTTGTCGTAGGCGGTCAGGCGGCGTTCGTCAACTACATTAGCCCCGGACAGGTGAATGTTCAGGTACCGTCGACTGTGCCCACGGGCACCCAGCCGATTGTGGTGAGCACAGCAGCCGGGAACAGCAACCCGTACAACATCACTGTGAACGCCACACAGCCAGGATTGCTTGCGCCAGCCAACTTCATGATCGGCGGGAAGCAATATGTAGTAGCTCAGTTCGGAGACGGTACCTTCGTCCTTCCGCCCAATGCGGTCGCTGGTGTGACCTCCCGCCAGGCCAAGCCGGGGGAGACCATCGTCATTTACGGAGTCGGCTTCGGGCCGGTGAATCCCAGCATCTCAGCGGGCCAAGTCGTCCAGTTCAACAACAGCCTGACATTGCCGATACAGTTCTCGATTGGTGGGACACCGACGGCCACGCCATTGTACTACGGGCTGGCTCCCACCTTGGTCGGCCTCTACCAGTTCAACGTGGTGGTGCCCACAATCCCCGACAACGATACCGCGCCGCTCACCTTCACACTCGGTGGTTCCGCTGGCACGCAGACTCTGTTTACCGCGGTAAAGAACTGACCGGGCCATGGGCCGGCACGGGCTGAGCTCCTGTTCGCTTCAAGATTCTGAGGATCAGATCTGTTGGTCAGCTTCTGGCGAATCTAGAGAACGGTTCGGGTAGGCGACGCCTGGCCCCATTTCGGGGAATGTCGATTCTGGTCCCGCCACCAGAGAAGGCACGGCGTGGCAGGCACGGCGGGGCAGTACCGGACCGGAACATAACTAAAGGCCTGCCCACAATTTTTGTTGCGGCTTTACGACGCAATGCGCCATATTGGGAATGGCGTCAATAACTCGTGTAGAGCGCACTCGCAGGACCCAGTTCGAAAATTGTCCCGATTCGCGCTCGGACTCCGTGGCGCGGGGACATTTCGATGGCGGACCGCTTCCTGTTTTTTACAGAATTGCTGGCCATGCCGGTGCTGGACCTCAAAGGCCGGCGCCTGGGGCGGGTTCGCGATGCCGCCCTCGTTCCCCTGGTCCACTCCTCGCGCATCGACAGGCTGCTGATCGGAGGCGGCGAGGCCTGGCTGTCCGTCCGCTACGATCAGGTCCGTTCGATCACTCTCGGCAAGGGTATCTCCCTGAGCGACGAGCAGCTCACGCCGTATCATGACGACGAATACATGCTGCGGATCGCGCGCGACCTCCTCGACCAGCAGATCATCGATGTCACCGGCCGCAAGGTGGTGCGGGTCAATGACGTCACCATGGGAATCGTGACCGACGGCATTCGGGACACGCTGAGGCTGCTCGAAGTGGATATCGGGGTCCGCAGCATCGTCCGCCGTTTGTTTCAGGGCGCCATGCCGCCCACCTGGATTCGCCGCTTGCAGGATCCCATCCCGCCCAACTCCATCCGCTGGGAGTTTGCCAATGTGCTGGAGCCCGACCCCCTGCGCCGCCTGCGGTTGAATATCACGTACCAGAAACTGGAGGAGATGCATCCGGCCGACCTGGCCGACATCGTGGAAGAACTGCCGCCCGCCGAACGCGAGGCGATCTTCGAAACCATCGACAGCGAAGCGGCGGCCGAAGCCCTGTCCGAGGTGGAGGACCCCAAGATGCAAGCCAGCATCCTGGAATCCCTGGAGACCGAGAAGGCGGCCGACATCGTGGAAGAGATGTCCCCCGACGAGGCTGCCGACGTCCTTTCGGAACTCGAGGAGGAGACTTCCGAGGAGATCCTGGACGAAATGGACTCGGCGGATACGACCGAGGTACGCGAGTTGCTGGAGTTCGAGGAGGACACCGCCGGCGGAATGATGAACACCGAATTCGTCTCCCTGCACGAGAACGCGTCGGTAATGGACGCGCTGGCCGCACTGCGGGGAAATGAAGACCTGCTGGATGGATTGAATACGCTGTTCCTGGTGGATTCCGAGGAGCGCCTCTCGGCCTCGATCCCGCTGGCCCGCCTGTTTGTGGCGTCAGGCGCCGCGAAACTCAAGGATCTGGCCAGCGAGACACGGATCGAGGTATCGGTGGATGAAAAGCAGGACCGCGTGACGGAGTTGTTCGACAAATACAACCTCCTGACGCTCCCGGTAGTGGACGAAGAAGGCAAGCTGGCCGGCGTGATCACGGCCGACGATGTCATCTCCATCCTGAGGCAGAGGTAGCGGATGCGCGACTTCCTCGGCCGCTTCCGCTACCAGGTCGCGGTGTTTGTGGCGGTCCTGGGGCCGGGATTCATCACCGCCAATGTGGACAACGATCCGGGCGGCATCTACACCTATTCCGCGGCGGGCGCCCGGTTTGGCTACCTGCCGCTCTGGACGCTCGTGCCCATCACCCTGCTGCTGATCATCGTGCAGGAGATGTGTTCCCGCATGGGAGCGGTCACCGGGAAAGGCCTCTCGGACCTGATCCGCGAAGAGTTCGGTCTGCGCATCACGTTTGTGATGATGGCGCTGCTGGTCTTGGTGAACCTGGCGAATGTCATGTCGGAATTCGCCGGGGTAGCCAGCTCCCTGGGCCTTTTCGGCATCAGCAAGTACCTGACGGTGCCGCTCTCGGCGATTGCCGTGTGGTTTCTGGTGGTGCGCGGAAACTATCAGAGTGTCGAGAAGATCTTCCTCTTCGCGTGCGTCCTGTATTTCAGCTACATCATCTCCGGATTCCTGGTGAAGCCCGATTGGAAACAGGCGGCCATCCGCAGCGTCGAGCCGCAGCTCATGCTCGACCCGGGGTATATCTATATGCTGATCGGCATGGTGGGCACCACGATCGCCCCGTGGATGCAGTTCTATCTGCAATCCGCGGTGGTGGAAAAGGGCGTCTCCGTCAAAGATTACGCGGCGTCGCGAATCGAAGTGATCGTGGGCTGCATCGTCACCGATGTAGTGGCCTTCTTTATCATCGTGGCCTGCGCGGGCGCGATCTGGAGTGTCGCGCCGAAAGACATTCAGGAGGCCTCGGAGGCGGCCTCGGCGCTGAAGCCTTTCGGAAAGTACGCATTCTTTCTGTTCAGCGCGGGTCTGTTCAACGCGGCGATCTTCTCGGCGTGCATCCTGCCGCTCTCCACGGCCTACTCGGTGTGCGAGGGCCTGGGCTTCGAATCGGGCGTCAACAAGAGGCTGCGCGAGGCGCCGATCTTCTACTTCCTGTACACGCTGCTGATTGTGGTCGGCGCCGGGCTGGTCCTGATTCCCAAGTTTCCGCTGGTGCAGATGATTCTGTTTTCGCAGGTCTTGAACGGCATGCTGCTTCCGCTGGTGCTGATTTTCATGATCCTGCTGATCAACAAGCGCGACCTGATGGGCGAGTGGATCAATCCCCGGTGGCTCAACCTCGCGTCCTGGGTGTCCGTGGTCATGATCATCGGCCTCTCGCTGGCGTACCTCGGCATCCAACTGCGCGGGATGCATTGACAGCGGGCCAACCCGCCTGCCCCGCCGTCTAACCCCGCTACACTGGGTGCATGCCGCATAACCAGCTCTTCATCAACGGACGTTGGGAAGGATCCGCCTGCACGCGCTACCTGGATGTCTGCAATCCCGCCACGGGCGAGCATGTCACCGCCGTCCCGGATGCCGATGCCAGCGATGTGGACCGCGCGGTCGCCGCGGCGCGCGCCAGCTTCGAGAAGAAAACCTGGCGCGGGATGGACCCGTCGAAACGCGAGCGCATCTTGTGGAACATCGCCGACCTGCTGGTGAAGCATCGCGACGAGCTTGCGGCGCTCATCACCCAGGAAAACGGCAAGACGCTTCGGGAATCCGCCGGCGGCGATGTGATGCCCGCGGCCGACTGCTTCCGCTACTACGCCGGATGGACCCGCAAGATTTATGGCGAGACCATCCCGGTGGACGGCCCGTTTTTCAACTACACGCTGCGCGAGCCGGTGGGCGTGGTGGGAGCGATCGTGCCCTGGAACTTCCCGCTGCAGATCGCCGCCTGGAAAATCGCGCCGGCGCTTGCCTGCGGATGCTCGGTGGTCCTGAAGCCTTCCGAGCTGACACCGCTCAACGCGCTGCGGCTGGCGGAGATCGCGGTGGAGGCCGGACTGCCCGAAGGAGTTCTCAACGTGGTGACGGGCTATGGAGGGACTACCGGCGAGTCGCTGGCGCTGCACGAGGATGTCGATAAAATCAGCTTCACTGGAAGCATCCCCACGGCGCGCAAGCTGCTGCAGGCGTCTTCCGTCTCCAATTTGAAGCGATTGAGCCTCGAGCTGGGAGGCAAGTCGCCGAACATCGTCTTTCCGGACGCGGATCTGGATCAGGCCGTCAAGGCCTCGCTCTGGGGGATCTTCGGCGGCAAAGGCGAAGTCTGCAGCGCCGCCTCGCGGCTGCTCGTTCACCAGGACGTCCACGACCGTTTTCTGGACGATCTGGCCGCGCGGGCGAAGAAGTTGCGGCTGGGCAATCCGCTCGATCCGGCCACCCAGATGGGTTCGCAGATTTCCGCCCGCCAGATGGACCGCATCCTCGATTACATCGAAAGCGGCAAACGCGAAGGCGCGGAGTTGCTCACCGGGGGCGAGCGCGACGTGGAAGGCGATCGAGCCAAAGGCTTCTTCGTCAAGCCCACGGTCTTCCGCGGGGTGACACCCGAGATGCGCATCGCGCGCGAAGAGATTTTCGGCCCGGTGGTGGGCGCCATCCGCTTCCGGGATGCCGAGGATGCCGTGCGGATTGCCAACGGAACCGTCTACGGGCTTGCCGCGGCTGTCTGGACCCGCGATGTGAGGCTGGCCCACCGCATGGCCGCCGAAATCAGGGCCGGATCCGTGTGGATCAATACATATAACAGCTTCGATTCCGGCTCTCCGTTCGGTGGTTATAAGCAGAGCGGCTTCGGAAGGGACCTGGGGTCCTACGCGCTGGAACAGTATACCAACGTCAAGTCGGTTTGGGTTGCCCTATAGAAACGAAAGGACCCCCTGCAATCTGCCCTTTCAAAGCCATCCGCGATTAATTCGGTTTCAATACTCTGCGCGATAAACCGATTAATGCCGCGTAGACTGGATAATTCCGGATTACGATCCATTGATCTTTTTTCTAATCTGGAATCGTCGTACAATTATCGGGGAGTCGCGTCTCCAGCAGTAGAGGATTCCAACAACGATGAGGATCCTTCATGCTGTCTCACGAGGATTCATTCGTTTCTGTGGCAAGGGGCGGCAGTGCCGCTCAGCGCGTTCCGTGGTTGTTTGCCGGCAGTTGGCGTTATCGGTCTCTGAAAAAGGGAAAGCCCAGTCAGGAGGAGTCAGTATGTCTAAATCCCTAGGTGCACGATTCAGTCCGACGGCCCTTGTAATCGGGGCTCTATCACTGCTTCTCGCGGGGCAGGCACAGGCGCAAGGACAACTTGCCCAGATGTCAACGCCGGCTCCCGGCTCCACGTTCAGCGCCACCACCGTGACCTTTACCTGGACGGCGGGCACGGGCATCGGGCAGTATTGGCTCTACGTAGGAAACTCGAAGGGAGGATTCGACCTGTTCTCGTCGAGTGAAACCGGCCTGACCGATACCGTGACCGGCCTGCCGAACGATGGGCGGACTCTGTACGTGCGATTGTGGTCCCTGGTCACCAACGCAGTCTCCGACGTTGCCGGCTGGAACTACATCGACTATACCTACACGGCTTTTAACTCGAACAGCACCTGCACCACGCCGACCGCCGCGCAGTTGAGCTCGCCGAACCCCGGCTCGGTATTGCCTGGCTCCTCCGTCACATTTCAATGGGGCGGCGGCTCGTGCATCACGTCGTACACCTTGTCGGTGGGCAAGGCCGTGGGGGGCGCCGATTATTTTGGCCCAACACAGCTCAGTATCGTATCGCTGGCGGTAAGCACGCTGCCGACTGACGGATCGACGGTCTATGTCCGGCTCACCTCCAACTTCAACAATTCCACTTCGCAGTCTGTCGATTACACCTTCACGGCATTCAACTCGAGTGGCGGCTGCAGCCAGCCGGTTGGCGGGGCGGTCACCAGCCCATCACCGGGCGCGACTCTGACCGGATCGAGCCAGGTGTTCACGTGGAGCGCCGGTTGCGGTGTGGCCGCGTATTATCTGTATGTAGGGAGCGCCATAGGCGGGAATGACATTTTTGGACAGAATCTCGGAGCCAGCCTGACCGCAAATGTAACGAACCTGCCTACCGATGGGCGAACGCTGTATGTACGGCTGTGGTCGTTTTACAGCGGCCTCTGGCATTATATCGACTACACTTATACGGCTGCGGGAAGCGGTGGGGGATGCGGCACCCCGGCCCCCGCGGGCATCATCAGTCCGGCCAATGGCGCCACCTTGGCCGGCGCGACTCAGACATTCAGCTGGACCGCTGGAGCGTGTGTTACCGCCTACACTCTGCAGATCGGCAACTCCGTCGGCGCGTCCGATATATACGGGCCGGTCACCGGGGCCGCCCTGACCCAGACAGCCACCAATCTTCCGGCCGACGGGCGGACCCTCTACGTGCGGCTCACATCCACCATTAACGGCTCTCCGCAATCCATCGATTACCAGTACACCGCGTTCAACAGCAACGGTAGCTGCGGAGCGGCGGCTGCCGCCACGATACTCTCGCCTACCCCCGCATCAACCTTGTCCGGCAGTTCGGTGACCTTCACCTGGTCGGCCGGCTGCGGTGTGACTGACTACTACCTGTATGTGGGCACCGTCGCGGGCGGGAACGATATCTACGGGAAAGACCAGATGACCAGTCTGTCAGTCACCGTCACCAATCTGCCTACCAACGGCCTGCCCGTTTACGTTCGTCTCTGGTCTCAGATCAACTCGGTGTATCACTTCATCGACTACACCTACACGGCCGCCGGCGCCGGCGCCTGCTCGAGCCCGACTCCCGCGATGATGATCAGCCCGACTCCCTCGTCGACACTTACCGGATCGAGTGCGGTTTTCACCTGGAGCGCAGGAACTTGTGTCACTTCTTATACGATCTCGGTGGGCAACGAGGTGGGCGGAGCCGAGATCTTCACCAGTTCCGGCACGGCAACCACAGCCACTGTCAGTAACCTCCCCACCGCCGGGCAGACTATCTATGTACGCCTTTCGTCGGTAATCAACAGCGTGGTCCAGAGCATCGACTACACCTACACGGCCTTCAGCGTCAACGGCGGGTGCGGCAGCCCCTCGCCTGCCAACATGATCAGCCCCACGCCTGGTTCGACTCTGCCCGGCCCGACGGTGGCATTCGCCTGGACCAAGGGCTGCAGTGCCGTCCAATACTACTTGTATGTGGGCACCGCGCCGGGCGGGAACGATCTCTATGGCCAGTCCCAGGGGACGAACCAGACGGTCACCGTGACAAACCTCCCGACCAGCGGAATCACGATCTATGTCCGGCTCTGGTCGCAGTTAGGCACTTCCGTGACGGATGTCAGCAACACCTGGCAATATATCGACTACACCTACACCTCGTCGAGCGGCGGCCAGGGAGGTTGCACAACACCGGCGGCCGCTACGATCGCCACTCCGACCCCCGGTTCGACGTTTCCGGGCGCGTCGGTCGTGTTTACGTGGAATGCCGGCTCCTGTGTCACCTCCTACACGCTGTCGGTCGGTACATCGGTAGGCGCGAGCGACATTTTCCAATCCACGCCAGGCGTAGTCCTGGCCGCCGCCGTCACCAACCTTCCGACCAACGGCATCACGGTGTATGTGCGGCTGACTTCGGTGATTAACGGCAGCCCGACGAACAATGACTACACCTACACGGCTGCTAACATCACCGCGTGCAGCACTGTGGGCATCGCCGCTACCATGCAGAGTCCCACGCCCAACTCCACGCTTACGGGCTCCACGGTCACGTTCACGTGGAATGCGGGATGCAACGTCAGCCAGTATTTCCTGTGGGTGGGCACTACGCCGGGCGGGTCCGATATCTATGATCAAAACCAGGGCCAGGGACTCAGCACCACTGTCTCGAATATACCTACCAACGGTCAACCCGTGTATGTGAGGCTATGGTCCCTGTTCCAGGGCGCTGTCATTGATGTGACAGTCGGCTGGAATTACGTCGACTATACTTACACGGCGTCTTCACACTAAGCTCCGCGGGACAGGTTTGCAGGCGGACCTTCACGGGTCCGCCCCTCGCCTTATCGCTTGCGCGACCAGGCGCTCACGATTCCCTGCCAGGTGACCACCGTATTGGCCTGCGAAATCGCCGCGTGAAGCCTTTCCGTCAGCGTGCCCAACTCCCCCAGACTCTCGAGGGAAAGGCCCAACTCGCGGATTCTCGGCTCCAGGCTCAGCAGCGTGTCGCCCACCCAGGCGATGAAGTCCCGATCGGCCCCCAAAGGCAATTCCAGGCTCATGAATGGCGCCGGCAGCCCGGCCTCCTGGAATAAACCGTAGAGCGCCGGTCCCATCTCCGTGTTCGCACCAGCCCGCCGCAGCGCCTCCTCGACCAGCGAGACGCCGTCGTGCCAAAGCGCCACGCTTCTGGAGAGGCGAACAAAGGGTGCGTAGGACGGCTCCTGGAACGCCACGATTCCGCCGGGCCGCACGCACTCGACGATGGCGCGCAGGGTGTCGCCGGGTTCGGCCAGATACATCAGGATGAAGCGGCCGATCGCGGCGTCGAACCGTTCGCCGCACGAGAACCGGGCAACGTCCGACTGGAGGAAGCGGACGTTGCGCAACCCGGCCGACTGCGCGCGCCCTCTCGCCCGCTCGATCGCGCCTGCATCGCGCTCGACCCCCACTACCTGCCCCGACGGACCTGCCAGCCGCGCAGCCAGCATGGCGACGTCTCCCACGCCCGAACCGAGGTCCAATATGCGTTGCCCGGGACCGATTCCCGCCTGACGCAGGAAACGTTCGGTGTAAGGCGCCAAACGCGCCGCCTGCCGGATCAGCCGCTCATGCTCCGCATCGGAACTTCCCATCGCGTAAAGCGGGCCCGGACCGGCTTCTGCCATACAGCCGTGGATGTTACCATGGCTTGTCCCGTATGAGAACCGCTCTTGCCGTGGCTGTGCCGTTCCTCTTCCTGCCTGCGGTCATGCCGGGGCAGGATACCCGGACCGTCACCGAGCCTTCGATCCCGCCGGCATGCGCCGCTGTGAAAGCGAAGATCGGACGCGCCGCCTCGTCGATCGATCCCGCGGATGAAGGCAAGCTCGATACCTCCCGCATTCAGGCGGCCCTCGACTCCTGCCCGCCCGGCCACTCGGTCGTTCTCCAACGCGCGTCCGAGCGGACCGATGCCTTCCTCTCCGCGCCTCTCACGCTTCGGAAAGGAGTGGTGCTGGTGGTGGACCGGGGCGCCTACCTGTACGCTTCCCGCAATCCGCGCGACTACGATCGCACGCCCGGAGTCTGCGGCACCATCACCGGGGACGGCCACGGCTGCAAGGCGCTCATCAACGGCGATGACGTCGCGGACTCGGGCGTCATGGGCGAGGGAGTGATCGACGGGCGCGGCGGTGAGAACCTTCTCGGGCAGAGTTTCTCGTGGTGGAACCTGGCCGACCAGGCGCGCAAGGGCGGCAATCAGAACAATCCCCGGCTGATCGTCCTGAACCGCTCGGACAACTTCACTCTCTACCGCATCACCCTGATGAACTCGCCCAATTTCCATGTGGGCTACAGCGGCGGCAACGGGTTCACGGCCTGGGGCGTCAAGATCTGGGCGCCCGAACGCGCGCGCAACACGGACGGCATCGACCCCGGCAACTCGACCAACGTCACCATCACGCACTGCTACATCCATACCGGAGACGACCACGTCGCGATCAAGGCGCCCCCAGGCAAGCCCACCACCCACATGAGCATCGTGCACAATCATTTCTATTCGGGCCACGGCATGTCGATCGGCAGCAACACCGATGGCGGCGCAAGCGCGATCCGGGTCTCCGACCTCTCCATCGAAGGCGCGGACAACGGCCTGCGCATCAAGTCCAACATCACGCGCGGGGGGCTGGTGCGCGACGTGGTCTTCGAGGACGTCTGCATGCGCGATACCGCAAACCCGGTGATCCTGGACACCAGTTACACGGCGCACGTGAGCCCGGCGGACCACAAGGCGCCGGAGTTCCGCGACATCACGGTGCGCAACGTGTCCGTCGCGGGCGGCGGCAAGGTCACGCTCGAAGGTGTGGACGCGGCCCATCGCTCGGGAATTCAATTCGATAACGTGGTCTTCGACGAGCCGGCCAAAATCAAGGTCGCGGCCAGGCATACGGAAGTCAAGACGGGCCCGGGTCCGTTCAATCTCACGATCCAGGGAGATGATGTCAGCTTCTCCGGAACGCCCGGAGCGGCGCCGAAGAACTCTTGCGTAGGGAAGTTCGTGGACTTCCCGTTGAGGTGAAACACATGAGAGAGGCGATTCTGCTTTTCGCGCTGGCCGCCGCGGTGTGCGCCCAGCAGACACGCAGGGAGATCGTGAACGCGGCGCCGACTCCCGCCGAAGACGCCAAGCCGAACAGTGACCAGGTGCCCGATGTGTACGCCCTCAGCGGGCACTTCGAACGGGTGGTCATTCTGCGCTTCAAATACGATGTGGACCTGCTGGCGGGCATCGAGAAGATGGTGAAGCAGGAGAAGATCCGGAATGCCGTGATCCTCTCGGCGGCGGGAAGCGTGCGCGGTTACCAGGTGCACCAGGTCAGCAACCGGACGTTCCCTTCGAAGAACATGTTCGTCAAAGACCCGACGGCGCCCGCCGACCTGATCGGCATGAACGGCTACGTGATCAACGGCAAGGTCCATGCCCACATCACCCTGGCCAATCCCGAGAAAGCATTTGGCGGCCACCTGGAACCCGGCACGAGCGTTTTCACCTTCGCCATCGTGACGATAGGAGTGCTGGACGACAGCGTGGATCTGAGTAAGGTGGACGACAAGACCTACCGGTAGCGAGGTGGCGCAGCCACGATGTTCTGGGACGACCTGTCCCAACGCCTGACTGAAAACAAACCAGCTGCCAACACGTTTTGGGACAAGTTGTCCCAAACTGCAGTCCGAACCGTGCTACAAGGTAGTGCATGACCCTACTCGCCCGCGTCGCCGTCCTTTCCGCGCTGGCCGCCTCGCTGTTTGCCCAAGCCCCCGGCCGCCAGAAACGTACCGGCGTCACCGATGCGGAGGTGATGCGCGTGCACCAGTCCGCGATCCTCATCGACACCCACAACGATGTCACCAGCGCCACCGTCGCGGGACTCGATATCGGCAAGCCGAACACCGACCACATGACCGATGTCGCGCGCATGAAGAAGGGCGGCATGGGCGCCCAGTTCTTCGCCGTCTATGTCTCGGCGACTTACGTGGACGGCAATCATTCGGCCAACCGGGCGCTGCAGATGATCGACACCGTGCGCCACGACATCGTCGAGCGATACCCTGGCGAATTCCTATTCGCCACCACCGCAGCCGACATCCGCCGCGCCCACGAGCAGCACAAGATCGCCGCGCTCCTGGGCATCGAGGGCGGCCACGCCATCGAGGACAGCCTGCGGCTGCTGCGGGATTTCTACGACCTGGGAGTCCGCTACATGACCCTCACGCACAGCAACAGCAACCACTGGGCGGACTCCTCGGGCGACCCCAACCAGCCCAACAACGGGCTTTCGCCGTTCGGCAAGGAAGTGGTGCTGGAGATGAATCGCCTGGGCATGATCGTGGACATCTCGCACGTGGCCGACAAGACCTTCTGGGACGCCCTGGCCACCAGCAAAGCGCCGATCTTCGCCTCGCACTCCTCCTGCCGCGCCATCTCACCCGTGCCTCGCAATATGACGGACGAGATGATCCAGGCGCTGGCGAAGAAGGGCGGGGTGGTGCAGATCAACTTCTCGTGCGATTTCCTGAACCCCGACGTGGCCAAGGCCAACGAAGCCACAGCCGGCAAGCGCCGCGCCCTGCGCGACCAACTGGCCCTCAAGTACGCCAACGACCCCGCCGGCATGAACCGGGCCATGCAGGAAGCACGCACCGCCGCGGGCGGCAGCGACCGGCGCGCCACCCTGGCCGACGTGGTGAAGCATATCGACCATGTGGTGGAGCTTGCGGGCGTGGACGCCGTCGGCCTGGGCAGCGATTTCGATGGCATCGGCTGCGCGCCCGAAGGACTCGACAGCGTGGACAAGTGGCCGAATCTCACGCGCGCGCTGCTGGAAGAGGGTTACACCGCCGCCGAGATCCACAAGATCTATGGCGAAAACACCTTGCGGCTGATGACGGAAGTCGAGCGGGTCGCCAGGTCGATGCGCTGACGAACGCCGCGGTTACTTCATGAATCCGCTGACGCCGCTTCCGGTGGCGCTCAACTCGTCGTTCAACGGATCGTCGAGCGCCAGAATCCGCCGCGCGTCCGGCGCCAGCCTGGCCTGCACGTCGGCGCTCAGCAAACGCTTCTGGTACTGCTGCTGCGGCTTGTCCCAACGGGTGTAGTAAACGTGCATCGCGCGCCGGGGAGCAGCAGTGCGGTTGGCCGTCCCGCCGTGCCACATGTGCGCGTTCATCACCACCACGGTGCCGGCCTTTCCGGTGACGAGCTGCTGTTGCGGATGGACCTGGTACATCCCGGGCGGAGGCACCTGGCCCCAGCGATGCGATCCCGGGACGATGCGGGTAGCGCCGTTTTCCGGCGTGAAATCGTCGAGCATCCAGACGGAATTCGCCACCCAGTATCCCTCGCCGTCGGCGAGCGCGCCGCTGTCGGCGTGCAGCGGCTGGTCGGAATCGCTGTGGGGGTTGGTGGAACGCACGTTGAGGCTGCTCAATTTGAATTTTGGTCCAAGCACGTGCCGCATGGCCTCCTGCACGGCGGGGGTGAGGATGATCTCTTCGAAGATGCGCCCCTTGTTGACCAGATTGGCGAGGCGGCGCGCCCCCGGCTCCTGTTTAAACTCGGAGCCGGACCGGGAGCCCTCTTCCGCGAACAATTCTTCGATACGGCTTGTCACGCGCTCCAGCAGTTCGGGACTCATCAGCCCGGGAAGAACAAGGTAGCCTTCCTCGTCCAGTTGCCGGCGATCGGAGCCGGTCAACATCTAGAACACCACGCGGAACGCAATCTGCGCGCTGCGCGCATTCGTTCCGTACGGAAAACCGAAGGCCGCGTTCGGGAGTCCGCCGCCGGGCACCGGCCGGATCACGCCGCTGGTGGCAGTGTACGCGAGGTTTTCGATGCCCGTGTTGTACTGCTTGTTCAAAGCGTTGAATGCCTCGATCAGGGCCGTGATCTTCACCCGGTCGCCCACGTCCACCGTTCGCGAGACCCTCGCATCCAGGTTGTATTCGGAGCCCATGGAGAGGCTGTTGACGCCCACGAACGGCGCGCGCGACCACCCGCCGGAGCCGTTGAAGGAGTTGGTATAGAGCATCGAAACGCCGGTAAACTGCTGCCCGACCACCAGCAGCAGCGGCGTTTGCGGCATTGACGATGCCGCCGTGAAGATTCCGGAAATCCGCCAGCCGTTCACCAGGTAACGCAGCGACGAGCTGTCACTCAAGGTGGGTTGCCAGATGAAGTTCAGGACGCCGCGGTTGCGCTGGTCGAACGAGGAATTGCCCTCGTCAAAGCCATAGTTGCCCGGGATGCTGTTGGTGGGGATGAACCCGTAAATGGGGCTGCCGATCACGTCGTCGGTGGCCGTCGATCGGGTGTAGGAGGCCTGCGCGGACAGCCCATTGGTCACTTGCCTCCTGACTTCGAAGGTGAATCCCGTGTACCGCGACTTTCCGTTGTTGCCGATCTGGTAGACATGGCCGAAGCTGGTGGAGTCGCGTTTGGTCCAGATCAACGTGCTGTAGGCGCCGGTCTGCGTCCCGGAGGCATTGAAGATGTTGTAGTTGTCGGTGACCGTCGGGATACTGGGGTTGATGTCCTGTTCGGTCCACAGCTTGACGCCGCGGGTGTTGAGGTAGCTCACGGTGGCGGTGGTGCGTTTGTCGAGGCGGTGTTCGAGGGCCGCGACGCCCTGCTGCGAATAGGGATTGTAGAACTTGGAATTGGCGAACACGACGTTGGTGGTGGCGGTGGGAGCGCTGGTGAGGACCTTCGGAAAGACCGGCGCTCCCGACTGGACCGGGGTGACGACGATGGTGCTGCGGTACGTACCGTTGTCCGCGAACAGCGTGTCCACCAACTGGCCGGGGTAAGGTGCGTAATAGAAGCCGTATCCCAGTCGCAGAACGGTTCTTTCGTCCAGCATGAACGCAAACCCTACACGGGGAGCGAAGTCGGTGTTGGACGAGGGAATGGTCCCGGTCTGATACCAGTTGGTGTTCGGTTGGGTGGGCTTCGGCAGGTGCGCCTTCTCCCAGCGCACGCCGGCGATGACGGTGATGCGGTTGCCGGCCTTCCAGGTATCCTGCGCGTAGAGCTGATAGCGCCTGGTGCGCAGATCCGTAAGGGGATTTCCAAAGCCCTGGGTAAACGTGGTGTAGTTGCGGAAGGACAGCGGATTGGCGCTGAAATCGTCGGCAAAGGTGGTCAACGAAGCGTAGTTGTACGTGCCGTAGCGGTCATAAAGCTGGTTGCGATAGTCTTCGTTGGCCGACAGGTCCCCGCCGATCTTCAGGGTGTGAGCATAGCTGGTGAGAGTGAAGTTATCCACCAGTTGGTAGCGCTGCTCGCTGACGATCGCGGGCCAGGACGGGCTGTTGCCCAATGAGACGCCGGCCACGTTCAGCGAAAGATTGCCGGTGGAGGGCAGAAGATGCGGGTCGGTGTAAGTGGCCAGGCGGTCGTGGAACCATCCGACGCGAAGCTCGTTCACCACACCCGCGGTGAGAATCCCGGTCCAGCCGGCCTTGGCGTACCGCGTCTCCTCGCCCAGCGTGGCGTTCGCCCCCAGCAATCCGCCGTTGGGGACGGTGGTGTCGGGAACGGCGCCATCCGGCGCGTTCCGGTGCAGCGCATTGGCCTCCACGGTGAAATTGTGGAACTCGCTGAGGCGGTAATCGAGCCGCGCAAATCCGGTCTGGGAATGCAGCGAGCGCGACACCGGCGCGTTCATCTGGGAGTTGATGAAGTTGATGGCGGCGGTGCATTGCGATGCGTTTGCCTTGCAGTTGGCCGGATTGACGGCGGTGCCGAAGGGATTGGCGATCAACTGGCTGGTGATACGGTTGAGCGCTTGGGAATCGCCGTTGATGGCTTCGCCGCTCACGAACCCAAAGAGCTTATCCGAAAGGATCGCGCCTCCCACGCTGGCGCCCGCCTGGTGCTGCCGCTCCGCGGGGTTGAATCCGGGCGCGTAGCGGCCGGCCGAATTCCAGTCGCGCGGGTGGAAGTAGTCGTAGGCCGAGCCGTGAATCGTGTTGGTGCCGGCACGCGTGACTACGTTCACCACGCCGCCCATGGTGTGGCCGATCTCGGCGGGCCAGCCGGACGACAACACCTGCAGTTCCTGGATCGCATCGCCGGTGTCCTGCGGGCCGATATCCGGTTTCCGGAAGTAAAAGCTGTTGGTGCTGTCCATCCCGTCGGTGAGCAGGGAATTGGTGGCCGATTCGCTGCGGTACGCGATGGTCCCGGTGGCGCGGTCCTGGGTAACGGCGGGCGCTAAAGGCGGGTACGTATCCAAAACCCGCCGGTTGCTCGGCAGCGATTCCATCTGTTGGGGAGTGACCTGGATGGAGACGCCGGACTTGTTATCCGCCACCGGCGAGATCATCGTGGCGGGGTCGATCTTGGCGGATGGCGCTTCGACGTCCAGCGGGATCCGGAAGCGCACGGTCTGGCCGGCGTTGACCGTGAAGCTGGGAATCTGCCAATCCGCGAACCCCTTGCGGATGACCTTCAGACTGTAGCCGGACATGGGCACCAGCGCGGGGGCATCGAAAACGCCCTCGTCGGTGGTGGTCATGGTTCTTCTGATGCCCAAGGCATCGTTGGACAGCAAGACCGTGCAATCCGGAATGCCCTCCCCCGCGGTGTCGAAAACGGTACCCGTTACTGCGCCAAAGCCTGCCACCTCTTGTGCATTCGCGGCCGTGAAAATGACGGTCGCCAGAACACACAGAGCAAGCGCTCTCTGCATACGTACGCTAACCTCCAAATGAAGATTTTATCCTGCATGAAGGTGGCCAAGGTCTCCCGAGGCGCCGCCGCGTCGAAAGGGCATTGGAGGGACACGGCTTGGGAGCGCGACGAGCCTCCCGAACTGTAGTCTGAGGGGCACGCTGTGCCCGGGGGGAACGGCGGAATCGCATCCAGGCCAGACGAATTGCGCGTCGGCGAATTTGGACAACCGTGAATAGGCTGCGCAAAGCCGCGGCGGTCGGTCGCCGGCCCGCCGCGAGCTCGCCTGAATGTTCATAGCCGAAGGTGTCTCGACTGACACGACGTGGCGCGGTGCCTACAGCCGTGGAATGCGGTCGCCATCTGCTGTCAATCCGTCACCACGGCGGCAGCCAAAGTGCTTCTCTGGCGGGCATGAGCAAGTTGCCGGCGGCATCGATTCTCCTGATCCTGGCACCAGCGCTTGGGGCAAAGGAACCCGGCACCGTGGAGTTCGCGGGAGAGGTAAGCAACGGGGACGAGTTTCGAAAAGCGATCTCGACCGATCTGGACTTTGTCCTGGTCCCCGACGAAGGCGGTTGGACCGTTGAAATCGAGCCCCGTCACCAAACCGGCGCTGCCGGCTGTGCTAATTTTGCCTCCGTCGCGACCCCGCCGTTCCACTTCTTCAATCAACGCTACATTTCGCCGGGGTACGAGTACGACGCGGCGGCCGCCGTGAAACTCTCGCCGCGAGAGTTCTTCTTTGTCACAACCGTCGAGGACTGCCTGCGGACAGGGAATGCCGCCGACATTCTCAGCCATCCCGGCTCCTTCAGCAAGCCCGAGGTCGCACAGGCGGATAGGGACTTCGACCGAAAGCCCTTCGGCGCAGGGCGTCTTTGGATCCTGGATTCCAAGACCTCCAGTTGCGGAAGATGCGGCGGCGACGACAAGCCCATGGAGGGAGAGCGGATTGAGTGGCTGCGGTTCAAGGTCGAAATCCACATGCCGCCGGCGAAGCGGCCAGGCAAACAAGCCGCGGCCAGGTTCGCACCCCATTCACATTGGGCGTGCGGCTCGTCGCCTGACCTCCCGCCGGATCGGGCGCAGCAGCGCGGCCCCAAAGAACAGGCGGCCGCCGGGAACGCAAAACCCTCTCCGGCAGCTTTTTTTTTCACCCGTCATTCCTGCCCATTCCCGCGCCATTCCCGCGGCGCACCAGAGCCAGAGCCGGGAACCTCCCGCGCTCGGAATGCGAGTTAAGATAAAGACGCGAGGAACCAGGGTTGGAACGGCGATGACTGTTTCGTGCTCTCCTCCGGGAAGCAGCCACGATCAGCATCAGAACGTTACGGCATTGCCGCTCTGCTGCCGCGTTACCGTATCCTTCGCCTGCGTGGCTGAGACGGGCCCTGTGTGCAGGCTGAAAGCGGCACCCCGTTCGCTGCCGGCTTCGTCCTGCGATGTGCAGGGTCAACAACACCTGACAGGTACGCCTATGCGACTCACATGGTTAGCGGCGGCAATATTCTCCATGGCGCTGGGAGTGATTGCCACGGAAGATCCTTTCACGGGCAATTGGAGACTGAACCTGGCGAAGTCCAGCCTGCCGCCACCCTTGCCCCGATCCCAAACCGGCCGGATCGAGGTTCAAGGCGAGAGCATCCAGATCCGAGAGGATGTTCTCTACGAGGACGGCAAAACATTGCACATCGCGGTGGACGCGAAGTTTGACGGAGAGTTTTACCCGGTGACGGGGACGCCTTTCGCAGACTCGGCCGCCTACCGCCGGCCGGACAGCCGCACTATTACGGGGATGGCGAAGAAAGACGGGCAGGTGGTGAGTGAAGAGACGGTTGTGTTGGCGCCGGACGGCCGGAGCATGACGGTAACGTACACCTCCAAACGCGAGGGCAAGCCAGCCACCAGCGTCGGGGTCTTTGACAAGGAATAAGGAATAAGGCGGGCGCAGATCGATTGCGGAAAGTCGAAAAAAGCGGTTCCAGTGACGCTGTTGGCGCTTCTCGCCGCTTCACGGCCTCCCTGGTCGAGGATTGCGTTGTCTGGAAAACGGCGATAATGGAATTGACGCCAGGCGTTATCCGGCGAGAGGAAACCGCAGAATGACCATCGACGAACGGCTCGAAGCCATTGGTATGCACCTGGAAGTGCTCACCAGGGTGCACCATGACTCCGAAAATCGGATACGGCAGGACATCGAAACCCTGATCGCTGCCGCCCGGCAGGACGGTGAAAACATTCGTGCGCTCGCGCGCATTGCCGAAATCCGCGAGCGCCGCCTGACGGCTCTGGAGGATGGCGACGAGTCCTAAGCTCCCGTGCGGGTCCTCCCCGTCGAGCGGTTAGAAGCCGCGCCCCGACCACACTCTCAGGATCCATTCGGCTTTACGTTGTTTCGAAACAGCCATAATCGAATTGGAGCCAGACGCCATCCGGCAGGAGAGAACAGTGGCAAAAGCCGAAACCCTCAGTACTCGCGTGGCTCGCCTGGAGCGACTGCACGAAGACATCGCCCAAAAGCATGCCGAACTGGATGCCAAAGTGGCGATCCTCATTGATGCCCAGATCCAGACGCAAAAGCAGTTCCAGCAGACCGATGAGCACATCGACAAGCTGGTAAGCGCCATTGGCGAGTTGATCCGAAACAGGAACGGAGGGTAATGTTCCTCCTTGCACGTCAGAATGTAGCCTTTAAGCCGCCTGTTATCTCTGACAACTTCTACTAACCACGGGCTAGTACTTTCATACCGCGCGGCGTTTTCAATCTCATAACCAAGTTGGTATTGCCGCCGCGGGGCCGCAGGCCCTACCATTCTCACTGTACCTGCTGAGTTGGTCCTGCAACTCAAACCACGGAGGATGATTGACCATGATAGGGCCCCAGGCGAACACGACGGCCAAAACCAGGAGGCACGTCTCCTGCCGCGTACGCGACAGGATCATCCTGGCCTTCCTGCTGGCTGTTAACGAGAGCAACAACGCCGCCCTCGAGCTGGAAACCGCAACCAGCGACAAAGAGCGCGCCCGGGCACTCGAGACCAAGGAGAACGCTACGGACTATTCCCATCACTTGCGAATACGGGTTCTCCATCACTGCCTCGATCACGGCTGTTAAACACCCACGGGCCGCAGGAACGCAAGACCCTCTCCGGCGGCCTTTTTTTCATCCGCCATTCCTGTCCATCCCCGCGCATCTCCGCGGCGTGCCAGAGGGCGCTCGCATGCACGGTGCTACACTGATCGATAATGCCCTACAGCCAGATCCTCTTCGCAGTGGATGGCCAAGGAATCGCTCGAATCACGGTCAACCGCCCGGAGAAGCTGAACGCGCTTTCGGCCGCCCTGGTGGCGGAACTGCGAGACGCGTTCGAGCAGGTGGGCCGCGACGCTTCCGTGCGGGCTGCGATTCTCACCGGATCGGGTGAGAAGGCTTTCGTCGCCGGCGCCGACATCAAAGAACTCTCCCTGCTCTCGCCTGTGGATGCCCGCGAATACGCCTCGAGAGGCCAGCAAACCTTTCGTCTGCTCGAAACCCTGGGCAAGCCGACCGTCGCCGCGATCAACGGCTTTGCCTTGGGTGGTGGGTTGGAACTGGCGATGGCGTGTACCGTGCGTTTCGCCTCGGAGAATGCGAAGCTCGGACAGCCGGAAGTCAAACTGGGGATCATTCCCGGCTATGGAGGCACGCAGCGGCTGCCGCGCCTGGTGGGACGCGGGCTGGCTCTCGAACTTCTGCTATCGGGCGAACCGATTTCCGCCGCCGAAGCGCATCGAATCGGCCTGGTCAATGCGGTTGTGCCGCAGTCCGAGTTGCTGGACCGCAGCCGCGCCTGGCTCCTCAAGGTCCTGGCCAACGGACCGCTGGCGCTCGGCCTGGTGCTCGAGTCCGTGGATGTCGGGCTGGATGCCGGCCTCGATGCGGGATTGCGATTCGAGGCCGCGGCCTTCGGAATGACCGCCGCCACCGAGGACGGGCGGGAAGGCACGCGCGCCTTCCTGGAAAAGCGAAGCCCGGCCTTCGCGGGGAAATAGGATATGTCGAGAGTGTTTGAAGGTCAACTGTCCGCCAAAGGACTGCGCTTCGCGGTGATCGTCAGCCGGTTCAACAGTTTTATCACCGAGCGCCTGTTCAACGGTGCCATGGACGCCTTGACGCGCACGGGCGCCGACCCCGACCTGATCGACGTTATCAAGGTTCCGGGGTCCTGGGAGGTGCCGGTGGTTGCCGGCGAAGTCGCCCGCCAGCATCGCTACGATGCCGTGATCTGTCTGAGCGCCGTCATTCGGGGCGAAACGCCGCATTTCGATTACGTGGCAGCGGAGGCCGCCAAGGGCATCGCTCACGTCGCCGCCGAAACCGGGGTTCCGGTGGCCTTCGGAGTGCTTACCACCAACACTTTGGAGCAGGCCATCGATCGTGCAGGCACCAAGGGCGGTAACAAAGGATTCGATGCCGCCATGACCGCGATCGAAATGGCCAATCTCTTACGAGTGCTCCGTCAGGCCCCTTAAATGTCCTCCAGACGCAGGTCGAGGCAGCGAGCCCTCCAGATCCTCTTCTTTTGGGACGTCCGCAGGCAGCCCGTGGCGGAAACGGTGGATGCCTACTACGACACGCTCTATTCCGAGGAGCACCCGGAGCGCGAACCGTTCGTTTCCGACCTGGTACGAGGCACCGTCGAACACATCAGCGAGGTGGACGAGCAGATCGCCAGGCATGCCGAGCACTGGCGCCTGGAGCGGATGCCCGCCGTGGACCGCAACATCCTGCGCCTGGCGGTCTACGAGATGATTTACGCGGGAACTCCCGCCGCCGTCACCATTGACGAAGCCCTGGAATTGGCCCGCAAGTTCTCGAACGAAGAGTCCGTCCAATTCGTGAACGGGGTTCTGGACGCCATCCACCGGGGGCTGTCCCTGCACGCCGGCGCCGGTCCGGCTCCCGGTGGTACCGGGGACCAGTAGCCCGTCCGGTACGGCTCTTTTCCGTAGCCAATTCTCGGGCTCCAGCGTCTAAACACCCAGGTAGGGTATACTTTGCGAAATAAGGACGGTTTTGGAATGGCCCATCGGAGGCGCTACCTTCTTTTCTTGCCCCTGACTGTACTGATCTTTGCTTTTTTGGGTGGTTTTCTTGTTCCCCGGGTACAACTGGCCGCCGCCACGGCCGACCCGGGTCTGGAAGCGGAGTCCCCGGCCATTTCCTACGACCGCAACCTGGAAGTCGTCGCCAAGGTCTATTCGCTGGTCGAACAGAATTTTGCCGAACCGGTAAGCGCGGATAAGGCCATCTACAAGGGCGCCATCCCGGGCATGCTGCGGACCCTGGATCCGCACTCCAACTTCTTCGATCCGAAGGACTACCGTGCGCTGATGGAGGAGCAGAAGGGCACCTATTTCGGGGTTGGCATGCAGGTGGCCTCCCGCAACGGGAAGACGGTGGTGATCGCACCGTTTCCGGGCTCCCCCGCTTACAAGGCAGGGCTGCGTCCGGGCGACATCATTATCGCGGTGAACGACAAGTCCACCGAGAACCTGAATACCACCGAGGTGGCCGACATTCTCAAAGGGCCCCGCGGGACCCCGGCGAAGATCGTGGTTTCGCGGGAGGGTGCGCCCGATTACCTGACGTTTGCGGTGGTGCGCGATGAAATCAACCGCAAGAGCGTGCCGGACGGCTTCTGGGTAAAGCCGGGCATCGCTTATATCAAGATCCTTCAGTTCGGCGAAACCACCGGCAACGAGTTGGACGAGAACCTGCGGCGCCTCGGTGAGAACAATATCAAGGGATTGGTGCTGGACTTGCGGAATAACCCGGGAGGATTGTTGAATACCGGGGTTGCCGTGGCCGACCATTTCCTGCAGAAGGGTCAATTGATCGTCTCACACCGTGGCCGTGCTTCCTCCGAGCATCCCTACTTCGCCCGGAACGGGAACCACGGGCACGACTACCCGATCGTGGTGCTGGTAGACCGTAACTCGGCGTCCGCCGCCGAAATCGTTTCCGGAGCCCTGCAGGATCACGACCGGGCATGGATTCTGGGCGAAACCACGTTCGGTAAAGGACTGGTCCAGGTAGTGATGCCGATGCGGGACGGGACCGCCCTGGCGCTGACGACCGCGCATTTTTACACTCCCAGCGGGCGCCTGATTCAGCGCGATTACGCCAATAAATCGTTCTACGATTACTACTTCCACAAGGACGAGAACGCCCGCAACATGATGGACGTGAAGATGACGGACAGCGGGCGGACGGTCTACGGCGGCGGCGGCATCACGCCCGACGAGAAGTACGTCCCTCCGAAGCTTGACCCGCTCGAAGTTTCGCTGCTGCGCAGTGGCTTCTTCAGCTTCACGCGGAAATACTTCAATACCCACGCCGCGGCGCTCCCCAAGGGCTGGATGCCCGACCGTACGGTGATCTCCGAGCTGCACGACTACCTGAAGCAGAGCGGCACGAAGTTCACCGAAGTCCAGTTCACCCAGGACCACGATTGGATCAAGCGGTACCTGGCGAAGGAGATGTACACCTACGCCTTTAATGTGGACGAGAGCGACCGCGTCTTCGCCCAGACGGATCCCGAGGTGGAGCGGGCCATCGAGGCGATGCCCAAGGCGACTACCCTGCTGCAGAGCGCCAAAAAGGTGATCGTGCAGCGCATGTCCCCCACCGTTGGCGGGCGCTAAGTGATTGCGGGGCACGCTGCATGAAAGTGACTCTGCAAGAGCGCTCGGGCGCGCTCGCCCCTCAACAACTCCCGGGACTGCGGCCGTTTCGCGCTAGACTGAAAGCCAGCCGTGGCGTACGGATTCTATCGTCTGCAGTTTCTGCACATTTCCGACCTTCGTCGAAGGCCGCGCGATCGAGTGGGCGGAAGGCTATTTTCGAGACGCGTACCGCAGTGCGCCACCCGCGGCTCGCGAGGCCCTCGGCCGCCTGATTGCCGGTGAGGCCCTCACGGGCCTGCCGCCTCTTGCTCGCCGTTGGCTCAACCGACGCTACCTCCTCACCACCGACGGCCGTCTCGCCGTTCCCCTCCTCAGCTCCTGGATCGAGCACCACGCGCTGGTCTGAGTCGTCTGAAAACGACCCATCCGCGCGGCGATTCCCGTATCATGGTCTTCAGGCCGCGCCATGCTTTCGCCCACCACCACGTTCGACCTGCTCGAGCAGGCCCGGAATGGCGACCAGCAGGCACTCTCGCGGGCATTCGAGAAGCATCGCCGCCGCCTGGCGGTCCTGGTGCACTTCAAGCTGGGCGCCAGGGCGCGCGAATTCGGCGACGCCGAAGACGTGGTGCAGGAGACGTGCCTGCGCGCATTCCGGGATATCGCGCAGTTCTCCTACCGGTCGCCGGGCAGTTTTTTCCGCTGGCTGTCCGCGATAGCCGATCACGTGATCGCCGACCGCGTCCGCTACCGGAACCGTGAGTGCCGCGCCGGCGAGGAAGTCCGGTTCCGCTCCGAAACCAACCCGTTGGGTCCCGACCCGGCCGACAGCCAAACGCCCAGCCGCCTGTTCGCGCAGCAGCAGGCCGTCCAGCGGCTGCTCGATCGGCTGGACGCGCTGCCTGAAGATTACCGCAACGCGATCCTGATGGCGAAGATCGAGCGCCTTTCCACCGCCGAGATGGCCGAGCGCCTGGGGAAATCGCGGGAGGGCGTGGCGTTGCTGGTATATCGTGCCGTGAAGCGCTTCCGCGAGCTTTCCGACGCGTCGGAGGCGTGATGGAGGACGACCGCGAGCAGAGCCTCGCCGACGCCCTGGCCGACCTGCTCGACCGCCGCGCCGCTGGCGCCACCGCCCATGCGCCCGAACTGGCCGCGGAGATGGCCGCGCTGTCCGAGATCGATGGTGTTCTGGAGCCTGCGCCGCCGCTGCCGGCGCGCCTCTCGGGCCACCGCATTCTCAACGAGATCGGCGCTGGAGGAATGGGCCGCGTCCTGCTTGCCGTGGACGAAGCGCTGAACCGCAAGGTGGCCATCAAGACGCTGGCCCCGCGATACGCGGGTGACCCGGAGCTGCGAGCCCGGTTCATGGACGAAGCGCGCGCCATGGCTCGGGTGAACCATCCTCGCGTGGCGCGGATCTACAGCCTCGGGCCCGCCGAAGAACCTCCGCACTTCGTAATGGAGTATCTGTCCGGCACTCCCCTGACCGCCGCGGCGGCCCGGCTGGATTTGCGCGGGAAGGCGGAATTGATGGTGAAAGTCGCGCTCGCCGTTCAGTTCCTCCATGACGACGGCATTGTCCACAGGGATCTCAAGCCGGGCAATATCCTGGTGGATGCGGAGCTGGAGCCCAAGCTCCTGGATTTCGGACTGGCGCTCGATCTCTCCAGTCCCGAACACCGCGACGCCTGGCAGCGAGTAGCGGGAACTCCGGAGTACCTGTCGCCCGAACAGGCAGCCGGCCTGCCCCTGGATGCCCGCAGCGACGTTTTCGCGCTGGGCGCCATCCTCTACGAACTGCTTACCGGCGCGCCGCCCTTCCACGCCGATTCCGTCTCCGGCCTGCTGCGCGCGATCCGCGAAGACGAGCCCATGCTGCCGCGCCGCCGCGCTCCCGCGGTGCCCCGCGATCTGCAGAACATCTGCCTCAAGGCCCTCGAAAAAGATCCCGCCGCGCGCTACGCCTCGGCTCGCGAAATGGCCGGCGACCTGGACCGCTTTCTGGCCGGCGAAGCGGTTCTGGCCGAGCCGGCGGCCTACGGCCGGCTGATTGCCGCCAAGGTTGGGGAGCACTTGCGCGACCTGGAAAGCTGGCGCCACGACCAGATCGTCTCGGAGGCCGAGTACGATGCCATCCGCAAACGCTACGGCCGTCTGATCGAGCGCGAAGATGCCTGGATCATGGAGGCGCGCCGCCTCACGCTTCCCCAAGTGACGCTGTATCTGGGTGCCTGGGTGCTGGCGGCCGGGGCGGCGTTGCTGACCTTCTTCTCTTACCCGCGGCTCTCGGGGGCGCCCGCGATTGCCGCCGCGTGGGCCAGCGCGATTCCCAGCGCCTGGCTGGGGATTCGCAGCTGGAACCGCGGCAATCCGCGCGTCGCCATCGCGTTCCTGCTGGCCCTGTGCCTGGTGATGCCGATCGCGGTGCTGGAGACCGCGCAGGAAGCTCACCTCTTCACGGCATTCACGCGAGGCCAACTGGAGCTGGAATTGTTCCACCGCCTGGATCTCTCGAAGCCGGCCACCAACCAGCAGGTGTGGTGGGCCTTGCTGGCTGCCCTGCCGGTCTGCTGGCGGCTGCGCCGCTTCACCCGCGCCCCGGTATTCTCGCTGATGTTCGCTACCTACGGGGCGCTGCTGTGCCTTGCCACGCTGCTGCGGACAGGCATGCTCGACTGGCTCGATCATGACCCCGGCCGCTTCTACTTCCACCTGCTTCCCTGCGCGCTGCTATTCCTGGCGGCGGGCTACACGTTCGAACGCCGGCGCCTGCCCGACGACTCGCGGTATTTCTACCCGTTCGCGGTCGTCTTCACCTGGGCTGCGTTGAGCGGCGTGGCGGCTTTCCACGAGCCGTACGCCCAGTGGCTGAAGTCGGTGGCGCCCTGGACGCGCGGCCAGCAGGAGTACCTGTTCGTCGGAAACGCCGCGATCTACTTCGCGCTCGACCGGCTTTCGCGCCTGCAATCCTCCCCGCAACTGCGGATCGTGGGGCACGCTTTCCGGTTCGTGATCCCCGGCCACGTCATGACCTCGCTACTGCTGCTGGGTCTGAATGCGGAATCGCACGCCGAGGCCCTGGCCTTCGAGTGGCTGCTTCCGGCGGTTGCCTGTGTCTTCGTTTTTGGCAGCATTCCACGCCAGATGAAAAACTTCCTGGCGAGTGGCCTGCTGTTCTTCGCGGCCGGCGTGTATCGCCTGGAGCGGCAGGAGTACCCCGGCCGCGCCTTCTGGCCGATCCTGCTGCTTTCCTGCGGAATGGCTCTGATGCTGATCGCCAGCAACTACGCTCCCCTGAAGATGACACTGGCGCGCGGCTGGAAGCGCGTCCGCGGGCGGTAAAGATGACCGCGGATACCGGCCCCAATCATCCATGGTTAGCAGTACGCCGGAGCGGATTCGGGCGTACAATCGGTTAAATTCGGCCCATGGAGGGAATCATGAAGCGATCTCGGAGCCGCCTTTTACCGGCTGTCCTGGCGATGGCGCCGATCGGCCCACTCCTGGCTCAATCGGCACCCCCGCCCTACACCGTCCTCAACATTCAGATCCAGAACTTCGTGAATTACTTCAACGACGTGACCGACTGGACCAAGCTGGCCAAGGACCCGAACCAGACGGCTCTGGCCGGATCCACCCCGAACTTCGCCTTGTCGCTGGATGTGGCCGACATCGTGTCGGTGAACGGCGACCCGGTGAAGGGCGTCTTTACCGAGCGCCGTACGCAATACAAGAGGTCGGTCACACCGGCTGCCGGGCAGTTCATCGCCGACTCGGTGAGTTCGGCGATCCAGGACCGCTACTTTGAAATCCTCAAGCTGGATGGCACGCCGATCGGGAACATCATGGTAACCGGGATGGGCGGTGCGGTGCCCGCTCCCGGAGCGCCCACCGTGGTGGCCGACGGCAACTTCACGATCATCGGAGGGACGGGGGCGTTCATGGGTGTACGCGGGCAGGGCGGCGGCCTGGATGAGCCTTCCTCCACAGGCGCGCGGAACGCATCCATGTCGGAGGACCCATCGAACCGGCGAATCTATCCGAGCGGTCACCGGCTGATGGTCTTGCAGGTAATTCCGCTGACGGTGCCCGCGGTCGTGCAGACCGCGAACGGTCCGGCGGTCGTCCACGGCGCGGATTTCTCCCTGGTCACGACGGCCAGTCCGGCGAAGCCTGGCGAGATTCTGTCCTTGCTGGCGAACAACCTGGGGCCGGCCCAGCCCGTGTGTCAGAGCACGGGAGGGACGGGAGGTACCGCAACGGGATGTGCGGGCAACCTCGAGCCGGGCGCACCCTTCCCCTCCAGCCCGTTGGCGATTGTCAACTCCCCGGTCAAGATCACGGTAAACGGGCAGGCGGCCGAAGTCCAATATGCGGGAGGCTATCCGGGGACCACCAACACCTATCAGGTCAACTTCCGTCTGCCCGCGGGCCTGAGCACCGGACAGGCCAGCCTGCAGCTCAGTGTGGCGTGGACGCCGGCACCGGCAGTGAACATTCCCGTGCAGCAATAGGGATTGTGGACGTGCAGACCCGGCCGTACCGGCCCGCTTTGTAGAATCAGGATTGGTGCTGACCATCGGACACTCCAACCGTTTGCTGACGGAGTTCCTGGGAATGCTGAAGGCCCATGGCGTGGAGACGCTGGCGGACGTTCGCCGTGTACCGCGTTCCCGATACAATCCTCAATTCAACCGCGAGTCCCTTCCCGGGGATCTGTCGGCGGAAGGGATCCGATATGTCCACATGCCGGGGCTGGGAGGTTTGCGCCATCCGCGTCCGGACTCGCCCAATCGGGGGTGGACGAATCCGGGCTTCCGCGGCTACGCGGATTTTATGCAGACCGGGGAGTTCCAGGGCCAACTGGACGCGCTGCTGGGGCTGGAAGGGTGCGTCGCCATCATGTGTGCGGAGGCGGTGCCTTGGCGATGCCACCGGTCCCTGATTGCAGATGCGCTTACCGCGCGCGGTGTAGAGGTTTTCCACATCCTGGGCGCCACCCGGGTGGAGGGTCACCGGTTGACCTCGTTTGCGCGGCTCGAGGGCACGCGGGTCACCTACCCGTCCGACGCCCTCGATCTCTTCCCCGAATAACCGGCTCGCTTCCGCCCATACCCGCAAAGATTTTGCCCAGGAGGGCGCTTCGCTCTATACTTTCCGGCAAGAACCGCCGATTGGAGGTACAGAGATGATTCAGGCGCATGCAAAAATCGGCCACAACTGAAGTACAGCAGGGGTGCAAACCGCTGGTGATCTGCCCAAGCGCACCGACGGCGGCGCAGATTCGTTCGGCTCTTGGAGAGCAAGGCGTTTTGGACCTGTCCGTCGTCTCGCAATACCCCCAAGTTGGTACGCTGGTTGGCCTGGTCGCCCGGCAGGGCGCCGACGTCTGTTTCATGGATGTGGCCTCCAATCCGGAGCGGGCGCTACTGTTAATCGCGGAGGCGTCCTCTTCCATCCACGTGGTAGCCCTGAATCTGGGCAACGATGCGAACCTGATTCTGCGATGTTTGAGGCTGGGCGCGTGTGAATTCCTGACGGAGGTCAATTCCGAACAGGTGGGTATCGTGTTGGAGCGTCTTGCTCGCATGGGCGCCAAGAGCGAGCCCTTGAAGTCCGGTTCAGTTTATTGCGTCATGCCGGGAAAGCCCGGTTGCGGTGCCAGCACGCTGGCTACCGGGCTGGCGATCGAAATGAAACGCAACGGCATCGCCAAGGTCCTCCTGGTGGATACCGACGCGATGACCGGCAGCGTCGCCTTCCTGTTGAAACTCAAGAGCGATTTTCACCTGGGGGATGCGGCGCGGGACTGGCAGCGGATGGACCCGGATCTGTGGGCCAGGCTGGTGGTTGCTTCCAACGGCGTGGACGTTCTTTTGGCGCCGGAGAGTGCCGCTACCAGGCTGGAGATCGATCCGCGGGCTGCTTTCGAATTGCTGGCCTTCTGGAGAAGGAACTATCAGGCGGTTGTCATAGACCTGCCCGGCGCATATTCCGCGGGTTTCGAGTTCGCGGCGATTGCCGACGAAGTGGTATTGGTCACGACCAACGAACTGGCGGCGCTGCACGCCACCCGGCGGACGCTGGATTTTCTGGAGAAAGTGTCGGTGGACCGCTCCCGGATCAAGCTGGCGGTAACCCGTTATCAGTTGTCCACGGGCCTCAAGCGCGAAGACTTGCAGTCGGCGCTGCAGATGGAGCCCTACGCACTCCTGAGCAACGATTACGAGGCGGTCCAGTCGGCCGTGTTGTCCGGGCGCCCGGTGTCTCCGGACTCGTACCTCGGTAAGAGCATCCACGCGTTCGCGGAGCGGCTGCTGGGGAAGCCGAAAGAGGTAAAGAAGCGTCCCGGCCTGTTCGGGCTGCTGTCGCATCGCAGCTGAAGCAAACCATAAGATTCAGGGAAATAACTACTTCAACTAAGTCGTCAGTCGGATTTATCGCGAATGTCCTGGCTGGTAGTGTTGGTTCGTAGGCGTTTCCCAAACTACGCAGGGAAAGCGGAAATGAAACAGCATATCAGACGTTTTTGGAACGATACGCAAGGGCAAGACCTTGTCGAATACGCGCTGGCCGCTGGAATGGTAGCAGTGGCGGCCGTCGCCGCGATGCCTCAACTCAGTGCGACCGTCAACAATGTGTTTAACAAGATCGCATCGATCATCACTTCGGCGATGAGCTGAGGCATTCCACGCAGATTTCCTCCGGGAAGACCCGGAGAGGCAGGGTTTCGCGGGTGCGCGGTCGTCCGCGGCTCGCCAACCGGGAAAAACGAAAAACGGTACGCCGGCCACCGGGCTTGGCGGTAGAAAGGACTACTTCTTCACATGAACTGGTTAAAGAATCGCGTCGAAAGAATCTGGAAGGACTCGAAAGGCCAAGACCTCGTCGAGTATGCCCTGGCTGCCGGCATGGTGGCAGTGGCGGCGGTGGCGGCTATGCCAGCGTTGAGCGCGACGGTCAACAACGTATTCAACAAAATCGGGTCGATTATCACTGCCAACGTGCATTAAGCAGTCGGCTGGAGGGGCCATCCGCCGGGACGGCCCCCAACCCGGACTACGGAATCCGCGGACACGTTCCCCGCCCCGACGCGGTCGGTTACCCATCGTCGGAGCCCCGCAGAACCCGCTGATCGGCGTCGTCTTCTTTCTTGCGGGGAGCGCGCTTATAGAATCGCCTCTGGCACTGGCGGCATCGCCACGGCGTGCACCCAAAGATACCAATGAGTGCATCCCAGGCCCCGTGTGACATGGAGTGGCGTACATCGCGCCCCCCACATCGTGGACACCGGACCACCTTCGTATCGCTCGTCACCAATCGTCCTTTTTACCAGAGAGAGCCGACCGAACCCGGTGCAACTCCAACACTGCAGGTAATAGATTAGCATTCTGGAACGTAGTGGAGGTCAATACCCGGTTTTCTCGAGATCGCCCGGTTCGCCGAACGGAATCCCCGCGAGCGAACCATCGATTGACCGTAACAATCCCGTGAGAACACTTCCGGCGCCAACCTCGACGAAGCGGACCACGCCCTCTGCCGCCAGACACCGGATGGATTCCGTCCATTTTACCGGGTTGGGCACCTGCTCGTACAGGCCGCGACGGGCCTCGGCTCCGGTTCGGACCATGCGTCCTGCATGATTGTTCACTAACGGAACTGTCAAATCGCGGAATTCCACGGTCTCCAGATCGGCGCCTAAACGCTGTTGGGCCGGGATCATCAGCGCACAGTGGAATGGGGCGCTGACCGGAAGGAGAATTCCGCGCTTCGCTCCAGCAGCTTTGGCCAGTTCCACGGCTCGTTTCACAGCTCCCGTGTGTCCGGCGATCACGGTCTGATCCGGCGAATTCAGGTTCGCGGCGCTGACGATCTCACCCTGGGCAGCCTCCGCCAGGACGGCCTCCAGTTTGCCATCCGGCATCTTGAGAATCGCGGCCATCGCCCCTACTCCCGGAGGAACGGCTTCCTGCATGTAGCGGCCGCGATTCCGCACCAGGCGGACGGCATCCTGGAAGCGCAAACTGCCGGCCGCCACGAGCGCGGAATACTCGCCCAGGCTGTGGCCCGCGACGAAATCCGGCTGTGCGCCACGCTCCTGGAGGACGGCGAAAGCCGCGACGGAAACCGTCAGCAGCGCCGGCTGGGTGTTCTCCGTGAGTTTGAGTTGCTCGTCCGGGCCCTCGAAGCAGATACGCGAGATCGAAAACTTCAGGACGTCGTCGGCTTCTTCGAAAACCCGCCGAGCGGGGGGGCAGCTCTCGGCCAGGCGCCGGCCCATGCCCGCGAACTGCGAGCCTTGTCCAGGAAAGAGAAATGCGGTTTTGGGTATCAAAAAGGATTATAGCGGGCCACAAGGCGGCACGGTGTCAGGGCTGTGTGTAGATTCGCTCCAGGTCGGCCGGGCTGAGGTGCAGCTCGGGAGCAATCAGCCGTAAGCCCGATAGAGCCGGCTGCGCCACGCCTTCGCGGCCATGTTCCCCGGACTTCGAGAGGATGTGCACCAGCTCGTGGGCAACCACCCGACCGAGTGCCCGCCCCAGTAACAGGTCCGCGCGGGCAAAATCCCCGCCCGACATGGCGGAGCGCGCCGCCGTCACCACCCGGTCGCAGGAGACTTCGCTGAAGGGCAGAATCTCATCGCCTGAAGAATATGTGAACGCCAGCGGCCCTCGCTCGTCGTAGAGATAGGGCACCGGCTCGAGTACACATTTTCCCTTGAATCGAACCACTACCAGGTTGGCGAACGACTCGTTCTTCACCTCGCTGCGCGTGCGCCAGTCGAAGCTTACGCCGGAGCCCCGCATGATGCTTTCCAGTTCGTGCTTCATCTCCTGGATGGAGCGCTCCGAATGGGGGCCCTGGAACTCCAGCACGATCGTCAACGCGGTGGAGCGCACCGGGCTCGCGGCAGGCAGGAGCGCGGCGAGCGCGGCGAGCGGAAATGCGCGGAGGACGTGGCGCATAGCGGTGGAAGCAACCAGGCTTCGATCCACATTATACGCCCGGCACGATGCTAACTGGAGGCCCAAATCGGTAATCTCCGACACCAATAGACGGCGTGTAACGGCACAAAAAGCGGCGGCATGATGGCCGAGAGGGCAGCCTTGACGGGACCCTTGTCGCCACTGGCACCGTACACACCCGGCAGGCGTCGGCAGGAGTGGGGACGCGGCAGCCTCGAAAACCCCTTCGCGGGCACCGGCCCGGGAGGCGGCCAAAAGCGTCCCGAAGAGTCGGGACGCGGCAGGCCGAAAGGCCTGCGCCACGTCGATGGCGCAAGGGTTTTCATGGAGTTCTGTGGGCCGGCGGGGGCCACGGGTACAGGCACGAGTGCCTGGCACGAGTGCCCGCGCCACATCGCCCCCGGAAGACCGGCGGGTTTTCATGGATTTTGTGGACCGGCGGGGGCTCGTGGGTACTGGCAGGAGTGCCTGCGCCGCGCCGACGGCGCGACGAGTATCGCCATGCGGTTTTCGCAAGACGGTCTCACCTCCGGCGGAGCTTCTTTGGCAAAGACGCGCGGACACAGTTGCGCCGTCGCGCTCCTTCAGGCCGGGGTCGATATTACCGTCATACGCGACTATCTCGGTCATGCTTCCATCAGCACGACCAGCCGCTACGTCACGACGAACCTGGAATGAAACGGCAGGTGCTGGATGCCTTCTGGAAGCGATCCGGCCTTGCTCCGACTGCGATTCGAAAATGGCGCCCGTCGGCGAGGCTGCTTGCCTTTCTTGAAACCCTGTAAAGTTATCTGGAGTGCTCTTTGTGGGGGAGCCCGTCAAAGTGGCTTACCTGCGGTAGTTCGCGGGTTTTTCTGGATAACGGCGGACTCCGGATAATGCAGAGCATTTTTGGCCCAGTGGCGCGGCGCCGATGCATTCCGGGTATGGACGAATTCCGAACGCCGCGACGGTGGGCTAAAAATGGATTGGACTAAACTGCGGCATCGAGCCCGCCCTATGGGTGTTGAATGTTTGGCGGGCCCCTAAACGAAGGAAGAGAGTTGGACAGCAGACGGGGATTGCCGGGTTTTGCGGATTGGTGTAAGCGATTCCGACGGTTCGAAGGCCTGGAGAGTCAAGATATCGCCTCTGCAAGATGTGGTCCGGCGCAACGGAATGCAGGGCTTTCCTGCTGGGTTGGCGGAGCCCAACCGCTGAAGGCCGCGACTTGGCGAATATGACGATGGCACTCATGAGGTATTCCAGATCGCTGACGCTTTGTGCGGCGTCAGCGTCTCAACCATGACCATGCGACCACGGTGGCAGATTGGACATTCGCGCAGCGAGGACCCGGTGAGTCGTTCGTGCTGGTCCCGGTAATCCGCGGGGGCCGGGGCTTCCGCGGGAGGCGCCATGCCGAGCAATTGGCGGCATCGAGCCAGTTTCTGTTGCCGGTACCGATCAAATTGATGAAGAACCCCCAAGGTACTCTTTCGCAAGGTAGAGTCGCGATGCTGCATAACGGGTGATGGCCGCATGCGACCTGCCGGACGGGGTGCGAGACGGATTGATCGGTGATCCCCAGACGTGCCACTTCGACGTCAATTCGCTATTTGCCCATATCCGCAAGTGGCCGTGTACAACGGAACAGGCCCGATTAAGAACGCGGGTAGCTTCTTCTGTAAAGCGCCGTAACTCGACAGCGGAGAGGTATCCCATACTCGGCTCGGGCCGCTCGCGGAAAAAAACGCCGTATTGAGTTTTCGCGGTCGGCTAAAGAGCACGCCCCGCTGTTTTGGCGGCTTCTCGGTTGGGGCTGGCTTCTGCAAAACCTGGTGACCTTAACCCGGTCTTCTGTTACATAGACCCCCAACACGCGAGATCCGGTAGGCGCATCGCCTCGCGCCTGCGACAATGTGCTCCTCCCGGTCGATCTTGACTTCCGGCCCAAGGACTTTGTGGAAGAGATCGAGCTCCGTCGAACAGAATCCCTGGCATTCCGTGGCTGCCGCGCAAATCGGGCAGTGGTTCTCGGAGAGTAGAAACGCCCCCTTTCCGGCGGGCTTGACTTCCGCCATGTAGCCGTCCTCGGTGCGGATTTGCGCGAGGCGGCGGAGTTTTTCCTTGAGCGGCAGATTTGCCGGGATGCGCGCGGAATAGGCGGCTTGCTGCCGCGCCCCGCGGGATTCCAGCACGCGCTGGACGCCTTCGGCGCCAAAGGCGTCGTTCAGGGCGCCGATCAGGGAGACGCTGAGCTCGGCATAAGCATCAGGGAAGAGTTTGTCGGCCTCGCGCGTCAGATGCCAGTGCTTGGCGGGACGCCCGATCGGCACCGGACGCTCTTCCACCGTAACGAACTTCTCCTCCTGCAAATCGTAGAGGTGCTGGCGCACGGCCATCGCCGTTATGCCGAGACGATCGGCCAGTTGCGCGGAAGTCAGCGGGCCATCCGTTTTCAGAAGACGGACAATCGCGCGGCGCGTCTTGCGGTCGCCGGCGGCTGCGGATCGGGGCATACCTTATTTATAAACTTTTGTCTTTACAAAGTCAAGTTTCGAGGGTATGCTGAGTTTATAAAGGAGGATCTTTATAAAGTATGAGTGGCATCTGGACGGGAAGGCGGGTGGCGATCACAGGAGGGACATCGGGCCTCGGACTGGCGCTGGTGCGGGAGCTGAGCAGGCAAGGGGCGAATGTGGCCTTTGTGGCGCGGGGCCGCGAGGCTGTTCAACAGGTGGCGCGCGAGAATCCGGGCACGCACGGAATCGTCGGGGACGTCGGGAACAAAGAGGACATCCATCCTATTGCGGTGCAGATCGGCGGAGAACTGGGTGGTGTGGACGTGCTGATCAATAACGCCTCGAGCCTGGGCCCTGTGCCCCTGGCCTTGCTAGGAGACACCGAATGTGAAGACCTGGAGGGGGCGCTGGCGGTAAACCTGCTCGGTCCGTTCCGGCTGACCAAGGCGCTGCTTGGGGCGCTGGCCGCGTCGGGGCGTGAGGGCCGGGGCGCCGTGGTGGTGAACGTCTCGAGCGACGCCGCGGTGGAGGCCTACCCTGGCTGGGGCGCATACAGCGCGAGCAAGGCTGCCCTGCGGCACATGAGCGCCATCTGGAACAAGGAGTTGGAGGCGGCAGGCATCCGGTTTCTCTCGCTCGATCCGGGCGATATGGACACGCCGCTGCACGCCCTGGCGGCGCCGGATGCCGACCGGGCGTCGCTCAAACGGCCGGAAGCGGCGGCGATCGAACTGATCGAGGCGATTGGCGAGGCGCTGGAGCACCGGCCGGTGACAGCCGGCGGCGCGGTAACACAGTCATGTTAGCGGCACACCATCCGATTCAGCGCCATCCGCGCGCCAAACTGCTGGCGGCCGATTCCGAGGGCGTGCTCCGGCATATTCCGCGAGCGAACTTCCCGTCACTCTTATTGCCGGGAGACCTGGTGATTGCCAATGACGCGGCTACGATTCCGGCGAGTCTCTTTGGAGAACACGCCGGGAGCGGCGCCTCGATCGAAGCGCGGTTGGCGGGCCGGTCCTCGCTGGATCCTGGCGACGTGCGGGAGTTCTCGGCCATCGTCTTCGGCGGCGGGGACTTCCATTTGCGAACAGAGGACCGTCCAGTGCCTCCCGCGATGCGCCCCGGGGATCGCCTCGCTTTCGGTGCCCTGCGGGGTGTGGTGGCGGCGGTATTGTCTCACCCGCGTCTGATTCAGCTCCGCTTCGAGGGCGAGCCGGACGAAATCTGGGCTGGAATCGCGCGGCAGGGCCGTCCGATTCAATATTCGCACGTCACGGAGCCGCTGGCTCTGTGGGATGTGTGGACTCCGATTGCCGGACCACCGGTGGCATTCGAGCCGCCTTCGGCCGGATTCGCGATCGACTGGCAATCGCAGGCCGCCATCTCCGGGCGCGAAGCCGCGTTCGCGACCATCACGCACGCCGCGGGAATCTCCTCGACGGGCGATCCGCAACTCGACCGTCTGCTGCCGTTCGACGAACCATATCGAATTCCCCAAGCAACCGTGGATGCTATCCGCCGCGCGCGAGAAGGCTCGGGGCGGATCATTGCCGTCGGAACGACGGTGGTGCGCTCCTTGGAACACGCAGCATCTTCCGGCGGCTGCGTGCGGGCGGGGGAAGGGGTGGCGCGTCAGCGGCTTGGTCCGGAAAGCGTCCTCCGAGTCGTGGACGCGATTCTGAGCGGCACGCATGAGCCAGGCACGAGCCACTATGAGTTGCTGCGCGCGTTCACAGACGATCCCACTCTGCGGCGAATGGATGACGAGCTGAACGCGCACGGCTATCGCACGCACGAATTCGGGGACTCGGTATTCGTGGAACGCCGCGAGAGGCAAGTTGGCGCCGTGGTCAGGGCGGCGTAGGGCCTAAGGTGGAGTTTAAAAAATAACATGGACAATCGGCTGAGGATTACGTGCGCCGGCGAGGCGAGATCGTGTAGTTCCACGCAGGGTGAACTTTGCGGCGTCGGAGCTGGATTTCGTCAAGCTGCTCGCCGGACACTTTGATTCCGGTCTCATACTCGTTCGTGTCTGGCACTGCGTTGACTTTGAGCCCGCTGCGCGTCTTGGTACCGCCGATCAGATTAATGATCGTCTCATAATTGATTAACGGCTCCCCTCTCCAATTCAGACTGATAAACGAGAACAGCCGGTGCTCGATCTTGTTCCACTTGCTGGTCCCCGGAGGGTAGTGACAGACC
>DATJWB010000211.1:0-28474 GCA_035501495.1 Bryobacteraceae bacterium
GATGACGACCGGCGGGACGAACAACACGCTGGGCACATTTGCCGCCGACTTTCCTTCGCTGTGGGACTTCCGCCCCGGCGACGATGCCTACGACACGGCGCGTCCCTATCTCGATCCGTACACCGGCAGCGTGAACGGCACCTATAACTGCTCCTCGGATATTACGGTCACGGTGATTGGAGTGACCAACGGGAACACGATTACCGTGGACAACGCCGCCAGTCTTGCGGTTGGGATGTTTTTGAGCGGCACCCAGACCACCATTCTGGCGATCTCGGGGAACACGGTCATCTTGAGTTCTGCGTTTACCGGCAGTGTCCCAACGACCGCCACGTTTACCCTGATCCAACCTATCGTCACTGTCACCGCCGCATCAATCACGGCCGGATCGAACCAGGTCCGCGTGGTAAGCACGACGGGACTCCAGATCGGGCAGGTGATCGGAACGGGCTCGAATGCAGGAACCGGGACCGCCAGCTTTTACACCAGCATGACGGGCCTCAGCACGTTCGGCGTGAACTCGCTGCTGAATATCGGACCCGGAGAGACGGTGACTGGGGCACAGAGTGGCCCGGTATCTGCGACGGTGAGCGGCACGAATACGATCGACGTGCCAGTCTCCTCTCAGGTTGGTACGGGCGGCGTGATGGTAATCGGAAGCGGAATCCCATCCGGTACGTTCATCAACGCGATGGCCCTGAATGCCACGGCCACCGCGATCACACTCACATTAAGCCAGAGTCCCACGGTGCCAGGCTCTACCAGCGTCCTGTTCGACACGACGAACTGCTTCACGCCGAATACCCTGGTAACGAGTACTGCCGACGCCACAACATCGGGATTGATGGCCAATGGAGTCATGGTTCCCGGGGTTACCGTGACCAACGCGGTGTCGTGCACGGACCATTCCCCCACCATACAGTTCGACAACGGCCTGCCGTTGACTTTCACTGCCGGCGGTTTCTTTCCGGCCGGGACGACGATCGTCAATATTACCGGGAGTTCCAATGGCGGTTTTATTACGCTGAGCAACCCGGCAGTTCTTTCCAGCGCCAACGTGCCGTTGAACTTCCTGACCGCGGGAACGGCGTTGGTACCGCAATGCCCGATCATTCCGTTCAGTCAGCGGGGCGGCGCTTCCACCGACCCGAACGACGGCAGCCTGTGGCTGTTTGGCCAATTCGCCAAGAACCGGTTGTCCACCATCCCCGGTCCGGGGCAGTGGGGCACCTCGGTAGCCAACTACGCCCTGAGTTTTCCTGCCACCGACGTTTACGGCAACGACAATACCTATTTCCAGGATGTGCAGCCGCCCGGGACTGTCAACAGCACACCCGACAGCGTATTCTTCACCTGGATTCAGATTGCCAAGAATCTCGGGATCGCGGTGCCGTCGGCGACGGGACCCTGCTCGATTAATAACGGGGTCACGCCGATCATCGCGCCGCCCACTTCCGGCAGCCAACCGGTGGGCGGCGGCAGCACCTTGGGCTGTCCCTATTTCGGGCCCGACACCACGGTCACCCGCGCGGAGATGGCTTATTGGGTGGTGAAGGCGCAGATGGACGAGGCGCAGGTGAGCAATTACCTGTGCGCCACGGGCGGCGATCCCACGGGATTGGCCACTACCTGCAACGGCGCCATTCCAGCGTTCACCTTCGCCGACGTTGCCTCGGGCGTGACCAATCCATTCCTGGGGGCCGTCCCCTCGTTGAACATTGCGGGTGTCACGACCTCACAATTGCAACGCTATATAGAGGTCATGGTGCGGCGAGGTTACACGAAAGGCTGCGGCGCCAGTACCAACGATCCGTTGTTCGGATACTGCCCGAATGCTTTTGTGACCCGCGCGCAAATGGCCGTGTTCCTGATTCGGGCGAAGATGAACAACGTGTTCCCGACCACGCTCTCGGGTCTGCAGCTGAGTTCGCCGTACGGCGACAACTTCGGCGTCTTCACTCCGACGTCTCCTTACTTCTCGGATGTCTCCAGCAGCGACCCGGTGTACGGCCCGTACGCCCTCTACATTCAGAAGATGCGGGAATTGCGGATCACCAACGGCACCACGGGGAGCACGTTTAGTCCGGGCAATAATCTCACGCGCAAGGAAATTGCCACGTTTGTCGTGAGGGCGTTCTTCCTGTAGTTCAGGCTGCTTTGCGTTTCCCGAAGGCCGGCTCCATGGGCGCTTTCAGCGCGGGCAGCCCCAAATAGATCAGCAGGATTACCACCGTCTGCCATTGTTCCAGCACGGCGAACAAGCCGTCCACCGGGACCATCGCCAGCCGCGAGTACTGGAGGGCCCGAAGCGTGGCCCAAGTCTGCAGCAGGCTGATCGGAAGCGCCGGTAGAAGAGCCGCGAAGATCCGCCAGCGGTGGCCTTCGCTCAAATCCCGGCTGCGCTGGAGCACTTCGGATTCGCCGTCGGCCTCGATCGCCACGATGATGTCGGTAAAGATCAGCTTCACCATGGCGACCAATCCGGGGACGATCAGAAACAGGCTCCAGAGGGCCACCGTGATCTCCACCTTGAACTTGTTCCACAGGGTCTTTCCCCATTGGCGGCGGCCCCATCGGAACGCCTGCGCCAGCGGTGGAAGCGTGCCCCCCGTGCGCATTCTCCCAATCAGGCCAAAGACTACGGCCGGGATCACCAGAGAACTGATGAGCAGATCGCCAAAGTCCATCGATAGAATTGAGACCACGCCGTCGGAAGGCACGCCCAGCGCTTCGAGGGCGAGCTGGAGCACGAACTTCGCGGGAAGGTACACGCTCAACGTGACTGCGGCCAGAAACGGGATCGTGGCAAAGAACAGTTGGGTAGCGCCCAGGAGAAGCGCGCCGACCGAGGGAAAACTCACCGTGGGGAAATCGATGGCCAGGTGGCCCTGGCGAAACGCGCGGTCTGATTTCGGATGGGGAGGCCTCAAGTCTCTCCTACTATAGCGCCTGTCCGTGCGTGTCCCCCCAGCCGGATTCCAGGAATTAGGACTAAGATTACGGATGGAGGAACCCATGCACTGCTCGATGCTCGCTTTACTGCTGGCGGCGGGGTTGTACGGACAAACGCCTCCGCTACGATCCATACCGCAACCGGATCAACCGCCCGTCGGAGCGCTGCCCGACGTGAATCAGGCTGGTCAACCCGAACTGCCGGCGCTTCCCAATTTGAGGCTTTTCCAGGCAGGGCAGCCAAAGCCGCCGTCCACGCGGTGGAAACTACTGCCGTTCGGCAAGCTGTTTCCCTTCGGCAGGAGGCCCGTCACAGCGAACCCGCCGCTGCGGTTGCTGCCCAGTGGGAATGGAGGCCGACCCCCGTTAGTCCGGCCGCTGGTCCAGCCGTTAGTCCGGCCTCAGCCCATTCCGAACATCGGATCGCGGCCTTGCGCGATCCCTCTGACGAATGCCCTCAAGCCCGCCGAGCCATCCCTCAATATGCCCCTCGTCCCGGTACCCAACTCCGGTTTTCCGATGCGGGAAGTGCGGGTTCCAAAGCCCTCGTGCGACGACGTCCAGCCCAACTCCGCTGTGCGGCGCAAGTAATCGCACCGGAGGCGGAGATGCGCCCGATATTTCAAGGATCTGGGCCGCCCAGTCGATAAGTCTGTGGGAATGCCCTCTCGCAGGCCTGGACGACGAACATGGACATCTTCTACGCCCGCCGGCCGATCTTCGATTGCCGTCTCCGGGTATTCGCCTAATGGACTGCTCTTTCGATCCGAGTCCACCGTCCACCGCCACAGCCTTCGATGGAAGCGACGCGGCCACGGCCAAAGTCATCCATGCCATGTTCTTTTCGGAGGACGGCCAGAGGCTCCTGCGCGTTAAGTGACGGTCAGGATGAGCGTTCGTAGGCTTAGGTGGGGGTCTCGGGCGAACCAAAAATCGCCCCGATGCGTCGGGGCGCGGCAGACAGGAGTGTCTGCGCCACGGCGAAGTGAAAGGTTCTCTTCACCGGGCCGATAAGAGAAGACAAAGGCCCTTTTGAAGGCCTGGACGACGAACATGGACATCTTCTACGCCCGCCAGCCAATCTTCGATTGCCGTTTGCGGGTATTCGCTTATGAACTGCTCTTTCGATCCGGGTCCACCGCCACAACCTTCGATGGAAGCGACGCGTTCACGGCCACCGCCAAAGTCATCAATGCCATTTTCTTTTCGGAGGACGGCCAAAGGCTCCTGCGCGGGAAGCCGGCGTTCATCAACTTCCCGCAGGAGATGCTGCTGAGCGGGGCGCCTGAGATCCTGCCCTCGTCATCCACGGTGGTGGAGGTCCTGGAGACGGTCGAGCCCACCGCGGAAATTGTGGAGGCCTGTAAACGGCTGCACAGCCGCAACTACCGGTTGGCGCTGGACGACTTCGCGCCAAACAGGCTCAATCCGCTAACCAGAATTGCCGACTTCGTGAAGATCGATTACCGCGCCACGAGTCCTCGCGACCAGCAGTCCATTGCCAGGCGCCTGGGCGGCACGGCCGCGATGTTGGCCGAAAAAGTGGAAAGCCTGGCGGAGTTCGAAAGAGCGCGCTCCATGGGATATCAGTATTTCCAGGGCTACTTCTTCGCTCGTCCGGTGATCACTCAGGCACGCGAGATTCCCAGTTTCAAGCTCAACTATCTCAAAATACTCCAAGACCTGCGGTCTTCTGATTTCGACGCAGGAAGAGTCGCACGGCTGATTACGCGGGAACCCTCGCTATCGTACAAACTCCTGCGTTTCGTGAATTCCGCTCTGATCGGCTCGCGAAACCGCATCAGGTCGATAGCCCAGGCGTTGATTTACCTGGGAGAGGAGCAGGCGCGGCGGTGGTTGTCGGTGATCGTCATATTGGACCTGGCGTCGGACAAGCCTGGAGAACTGTTGATCCAGGCATTGTTTCGAGCGCGTTTTTGTGAATTGCTGGCGCCTCTCGGCGGTCTGGCCGGCAGGGCGGAGGAACTGTTCCTGCTTGGGCTTTTCTCGCTGCTCGATGTCATGCTGGGGCGTCCCATCTGCGAGGTATTGAGTTCTCTGGCTCTGCCCGAAGACATCGCCAGGACGCTCTGCGGCCAAGCCCCGGAGAAGGCAGCGGTCTCCGCCATTTTGCAGATTGTCCTCGCATACGAGTCCGGCGATTGGCCCGGGTTCGCCCGCCTGGCGAAGATTCTCCGAGTCAACGAAAGCGAAGTTCCGGAGCTTTATCGATCGAGCATGGAATGGACGTCCACGGTCTTTCAGGTTTGAGGGAGATCTCGCGCCATAAAGCGGGTGTGTGCCACAATCAAAACGGTCGATGCGAAAATACTGGGAACAGCTTCGCGGGATCCTGGCGCGACGTATGCGCTACAAGGTCACGCGCGGCGGGCTGCTGTTCACCCTGGCAATCCTGGTGGTTGGGCTGGCGGCGGTGGTCTCCGCCAATAACCTGCTGTTTCTGATCGTGGCGACGATGCTGGCGACCCTGCTGGTCTCAGGCCTGGTGAGCCGTCTTTGCCTGGCTGGACTGGAACTGGATTTTCGCGTGCCCGACCATGTCGCCGCCGGCCGGCACGTTCCGGGAAAACTCCTGGTGCGGAATCAGAAGTGGTTGATGCCTTCGTTTTCCATTCGGACGGAGGGCATTGCCGATGCCGCCAGTCCGACGCTGAAGTCGGGCGTCTATTTTCCGCTGATCGCCGCCGGTGCCGCCTTGGAAGAGACGGTCGAGGTGTGCTTCCCGCGCCGGGGAGCATACCGGCAGAACAGCTTCGCCTTCTCCACTTCCTTTCCGTTCGGGTTTCTGGAGAAGTCGGCGCGGGTTACCCTGCGGCGGGAGATGACGATCTATCCCTCCATCGATCCCCGCCCCGGGTTCGAAGATCTGCTGTTGGGCATCACGGGTGAAATCGAGACCCACTACCGCGGGCTGGGTAAGGACTTCTACCGGATCCGGCCGTACGAGGCCTTTGAAAGCTCGCGGCACGTGGATTGGAAGGCGTCCGCGCACGTGGGCAGCCTGCAGGTGCGGGAGTTCGCACGGGAGCAGGAGCAGACGGTGGAGATTTTCCTCGATCGCGACGTACCGCCGCAGTTGGATGCCTGGTTTGAACACGCCATCGATTGCTGCGCGTTCCTCGCCTGGCGCCTCTCCGGGGAGGGGGCTTCGATCCATTTCCGGTCGCAGGGCTTCGCCTTCCGGCAGCCGGAGGATGGCGATATTTACGCGATTCTGCGGTACCTGGCACTGGTCTATGCTCAGGCGGCCAACGGACCGGAGCCGCCGCTCGAAGAGAGCAGCTACAAGATTGTCTTTACGCCCTCGCCCCGGCTGTTCCACGACGCCGGGTGGATGGATGCCCGGGTGATGGCGCCCGACGTGCTGCCGGTTCCCAAAGCCGTGTCCGCGGCGCCTCAGTCGCTCTGAGGCCCGATCAATCGATTCACCTCGCGCATCACTGCGAACGCGTCCGCCACGTACAGGACGTCCGCCTTTCCGCGGGCCCATCCACAGTTGGCGTCCAGGTTGATGGCGCGGCGCTGGTTGATGAAGCGCCAGCCGACCACGTGCGGCTCTTCGCCGTGACAGCATGTGGAAAGTCCCTTGGCGTGCCGGGGCGTGGAACCCGTCTGGCCGATCTGGTTCAGGTGGCTCATGAACCGCAGCACGGCTTCGCCTTCTCCGCTCAGGTCCACCAGCGATTTGCTGCCGCCCAGGGAGGCTTGAGCCGCGCGGAGAAAACCGAGTATCAGCGCTTCCGCTTCTGCTCCATGGACTGCGCCGTCCGCCTGCTTCTTGGTCCAGCCGGCTCCGGCCACGAACAGCAGCCGGGCGTCCGGCCGGATGGTCTGCTCGTCCGTCCGCGGCGCTCGCAGGCCGGTAACCGTGGTGCGGGTTTGCGGCGGATTCACCTCGACCGCCTCCACTTGCGCCGTGCCAGCGGGTCCGTTCCAGGCGGGCACGCACCCGGGATCCAGGAGTACGACCCACGGACGCTGGGAACGGGTGAGCATCGCTTCCATACGCTGCCGGTAGAACCACCGCGACACAGCCGGCACCCCGTTTTCCAGCGCGACGCGGGTGGCGTGGGTATCGATCCGGCCGCCGAGGCGCAAGGCGACGCCCGGGAGGGCCCGCGCCCATCGCGAGGTGGCGGGCGCCAGGACGATGGCGGAGCCGCTGGCGCGGCACAGAGCCTCCCCGGCGGCGGCGTCGGTGGCGTACCGTGGCTGGGAGAAAGCTTCGCCGGTCACTGCCAGGAGCCGGCCTGCGCCGCAGCCGGCAATCTGCTCAGCCGCGGGGCTCGTTCGCCCGCCTACCAGTCCGATGGTCAGGCCGCCTGACAATTCCAGGGCGGCCGTCAGAGCTTCCAGGGCCGGCTTGGCCAGCGTTCCATCGGGTTCCGTATGAGCCAGCAACAGAATGGTTTCCACGTTATTCCTCCGCCATCCAGGCCACGATTTCGCGGGCGATCTCGTCGGCCGGCAGGTCCTTCACCACACGCGTCTGCCGCTGCTGCCGGGGCAGGCTGACGCTGGCATAGCACAGCCCCGTATTGCGAACCGGCGCCGCCTTAGCCCGCTGCAGGGCGGGCATCACGGTACGCATGTTGACCATTCCGACCTGTGGATTGTTGCGCGGCTCCGGCAGGTGGCCGGTCGCCCACCCCAGGACCGCCGGCGGCGCGGTGCACACCGAGACCTGGTGCCTGCCGCCCTCGATGCGCTCCAGAACTTCGAAACTGCTGTCCTCCCGCACCGTAATCTGGTCCACACCCTGAAACTGCTCGGTGATTTCGAGCCGCTCGCCCACCATCTGCAACGTGGAGCCTGCGCCGCGCGATGCCGACTCCCATCCACCAAATACCAGGAGGCGCGCCCGATCGAGCGAGGGGATCGCCGCGATCGCCTGGGCCAGGGCTTCGGCAGTCTCGAACGAATCGGCAAAGCCGGATGCGGGGCCGTCGATGGCAATCAGTTCGAAGGGGACCTTCTGCGCCACCGTCATCATCACCTGCTGCAGCTTGGCCTTCGGTCCCAGGCTGACCAGCCAGACCTTGCTGCCCGCGATGCGCTGAGCCAGGTGCGCCGCTTCAAACAAGGCGTGCGCCGCCCACGGATCGAGGACGGCCGGTAACATCATTTCGTTCTTGAGGGACGGGCCGGCAGGGCCGCTCACCGGCTCCAATGTCTGCAATGGGTCGGGGACAATGCTCCCGCAAACCACGATCTGGAATGGAGTGCTCATGCTGGATTGAACTCCAGTATAATCGGGTTTCATTGTCGGTTTCCACGAAATGTGGAAGAATTCTTCAGTGTGTGGAACGTTACCTGGCTAAGAATAGCCAAGAATACTTCGGTGGCGCGCTGTGACAGTTCTGCGTTGGGTTTGATCAGCTTCAGATCTCTGGCCAGCAGGAGGTGAAACTCCAACTCGCTCGCCGGGTGGACAGAGCGAGGTTTTACGATAACTCAGGGGAGGGGCATCGCCTCATCCTCGCTGGAATGCGGCGTGATTGTCTGGAAAGCCGGTCCGTTTCCGGATTGGCTGAAATCTGTCGTCAATCTCGAATCCTGATACTGGGAGACGTGTCCATTATTGGGACAGTTCGCGGCGCAACCGGACAGTCACTCGTGGTGCAGGGCGACGGACGCCTCCACGCGAATGGCTCGCATGGCAGGAATCAGACAGCCCGTCAGGGCGACGAGCAACAAAACCCCGGCGGTAAACGCGAGCGTCGCCGGATCGCCCGGGCTCACCTCGAACAACATGGTCCGCAACACGCGCATCAAGCCCATGGCCGCCAACCCTCCGGAAGCGACACCGGCGGACGCCAGCCGCAGGCCGTCCGACAGCACAAGCTGCGTGACGTCGCGCCGCTCCGCACCGAGCGCCACCCGAATGCCGATCTCGCGCGTGCGCTGCGCTACTGCGTAGGCCATTACGCCGTAAATGCCGACAGCCGCCAGGAGCATGGCGCTACCGGCAAATCCCACCAGCATCCACATCAGGAATCGCCGGTCCTGCAGGGATGTCGAGATCACGTCGTCCATCGCCAGCGCCGGAGGTGTGGGGATGTCGCGGTCGGCCAGCTTGATCTGCGCCCGAATCGCGGCCGGCACACCAAACGATCCGGGGGCGAATCGCACCATGAGGCTCATCAGTCCCCAATTGTGCTGGAAGTAATTCTCGTAAGCTTCCGGACGGGGCGGAAGCGCCAACTGATCGTGCCGGATATTTCCGATGACTCCGGCGACGGTGGACCAGGGCTCCTTGGGATTCGGACCGAGACGGATGCGCTTGCCCACCGCTTCCTGGCCCGGCCAGCAAAGGTCCGCAAGCGCCTGATTGAGGATCACGACATCGGGCTCGCCCTGGACGTCATGATCGGTAAAATCGCGGCCCGCCCGAAGAGGAATGCCCATGGTGGCGAAATATCCCGGGCCGGCCAACTGATAGTTCGCCTCAATGTGCTCGCCAGGCACCGCGACCCGGCCTTCGACCACGATCTCTGTTCCGGAACGCTCGCCGCTCAATGGAATGTTGCCGACGACGCCGGCCGCTTTCACGCCGGGGATCGCACGGATGTTCGCGAGAAGCGATTCGAAAAAGTTCCCCACCTGGGTGTTGGTCTGGAACCGCCCGGGGCGGGGAGCCACCTGGAATGTCAACACATGGTCCGCCGCAAATCCGGGGTTCACACGGCGCAGGCGCCAGAGGCTCTCGGTCAGCAGCCCGGCGCCCGCCAGGAGGACGAAGGCCAACGCGACCTCGACAGTCACCAGGACGGCGCGCGCCCGTTGGCCCGATCCGGTGGTGCGTGCCGAACCGCGCGCCAGTCCGCCGCGGGTGGCCGTCCACAACGGCGCGAGTCCGAACACGATCCCGCAGAGCAGTGTGACGCCAACCGCAAACCACAGAACTGCCGCATCCATACGAATGTCCGCCGCGCGGCTGAAGCGGCTGCTGGCGAGCAGGCGGAGGACGTCGATGCCCCAGGCGGCTGACAATACCCCGGAGATCCCGCCGATCGCGCTCAACAGGACGCCCTCCGCCAGCAACTGGCCGGCGATTTGCCCGCGCGCGGCGCCCAACGCGGCGCGCACCGCGAATTCGGAGGTTCGCGACGACGCTCGCGCCAACAGCAGGCTGGCGAGGTTGGCGCACACGATCAGGAGTACGAGGCCGACGGCCCCGGCGAGCACTACCAGCATGGGGCGCGACTCCCCGGCGCGATACTGCTGCAAGGTCATGACCGAGACGCCCGCTCCCTTGTTGGTGTCCGGGTACTCCGCCGCAAGCTGTGCGGCCACGGACGCCAGGTCCTGCACCGCGGCGCGCACAGAGGCGCCGCTTTTCAGGCGTCCCACGGTACGCAGCCAGTACACGTTGCGGCGCGCGAGGTCTCTCGGACCGATTCGTAACGGCAGCCAGATCTGGGTGGATGGGTCCGGAAACGCGAACGAGGCGGGCATCACACCCGCGACGCGAACCGGCGTCCCATCCAGGGTGATGGATCTTCCGAGCACGCCAGGATCCGAGCCGAACTGCCGCCGCCACAGGTTCTCGTTCAACAGCACCGACAAGGGATGGCCGGGCCGGCCGTCCTCCAGGTGAAACCCGTGCCCCAGCAAAGGCACCACCCCAAGAGTTGCGGCCAGGTTCGGAGAGATGGCCGTGGAGAGCAGGCTCTGGGCTTCCTCGCCGCCGGTCATGGTAACCATATCGGAATCCCAGACCGCCAGCGACTCCAAGGTGCGGCTGCGCTCGGCAAAGTCTTGGACATCGCCCGCCGATAGCTGATCCACGGTCTTCTGCGTCTGGGGGTAATAGCGTTGGAGCACCACCAGGCGCCCGGCATTCGGGTAGCCGGGTGACTTCAGCAGAATCGCTTCGAGAACGCTGAACATGGCGGTGTTGGAGCCAATCCCCAGTGCCAGCGTCAGAACGGCCACCGCGGTGAATCCCGGACTGCGGCGGAGAAGCCGGAATCCGTACCGAAAGTCCCTCCACATGCCCTTCCCCCCGAGCAAGCATCTTTCCATTCTCAGCCGGGCGAGGCGTATGCTACAGTGATTCGCATGTCCGGCTCTCGCGCCCTCGAGAATGAGAATAAAGCGTTCGTACGCCATTGGTTTGAGGAGGTGTGGAACCAGGGCCGGGAAGACCTGATCGATCAGTTCTCCACGCCCGAGGTGCCGGCGACCGGTCTCGGCGAAGGCAGCCACCAGACTCGCAGCCGTGAGGTCTTCAAAGCCTTCTATCGGACCCTGAGAGGAGCCTTCCCCGACATCCACGTCACCATCGAGGACACGATCGCGGAGGGCGACAAGGTCGTGGTGCGGCTTTCGGTTCAAGGAACGCACACCGGCAACTCCCTGGCTCCTGCAACCGGCCGAAACGTCACCTTCGCCGCGGTCGTGATCGCGCGAATCGCTGACGGCCGCATTGCGGAGGCCTGGAACAGCATCGACCAACTCGGGATCCTGAAGCAGGTGGGCGCGCTGCCTTCGGACTCCGGACCCGACCGTTTCCTGACGCCACGGGGGTAGCGCCGTGCTTCTAACCAACCCGGATGGGGGGTACTCATTTGCGAAGGGCGGCCGCCCGTATTCGGCGGGCGTGATCGCGTCGGAGGGATTCGCCATCGAGCACGTACGCCTGGCCCGGCCGGCCGCGTGGAAGGCGGGCTTCGAACGTATCGACGCGCATCTTGAAGCTGCCGGCCGGCCGCGAGCGGCGCTGTGCGCGATCGCGCTCCGGTCACCCCGGCCATTCTCGTTCGACGGCTTCCGCGACTTCAACTCGGGGTACGTGGAATTGCTGCGATCGTGGGGGCTGCTGGTGGATGGCGTGAACCCGGTGGCACGCACCAATGTGGCGCCGGAGTTCGATCCGCCCGCGGAGCCTTCGTTGTACTCATTCGCCTACACGATCCCGGCGCCTGGCAAGCCGGTGTCATTCGTGGTCTCGGGAGCGGGCGAATTGCCCGAAGGATCGCTCGATCCGCTCGCGGTCATTCGGCGTGGTGAGACATCGCCGGATGCCCTGGCCGACAAAGCGCGGTTTGTGGTGGGCATGATGGACGGGCGCTTGCAAAGCCTGGGCGCGACCTGGAACGACGTCACCGTCACGAATGTCTACACGGTGCACGATACCGGCGCCCTGCTCGCCTCGGAGATTCTGCCGCGCGCCGGACATGCCGCGGCGCACGGGATCACCTGGCACTACACCCGGCCGCCTATCGTTTCGATTGAATTCGAGATGGACGTTCGGGGATGCGCCAGGGAGTCTGTAATTTCGGTCTAGTGGACGGATTGAGCCCAAAAGTGGTCAGGCTCGCGTTAACGAACGCATACCTGACGTAAGTCTGTGCGGTGGTCCATAATCGGGGGGCTATGTCCCGGTCCACGGCGCTGTGGCTCCCGATGGTGATGGGAGCGGTGCCGCTGTTCGCCGCCGATCCGCGGCTCGCCATCCAGATTCTTCCGCAGGGCTCCGTGACGATCGAGGCCAGAGCCTCCGATCCGGCTTCGGGGTCGTTGCTGGGGCGCACGCTGGCTGCCTCGCTCGGCTGCGCACTCGTGGATGTCCGGGAGTCCGAAGCGTTCCAGGCGACGTGCGATGGGATCTTTCAACGGCAGGGACAGATTCTCGAAGGCAGTCTCGACTTCGGCGCCCTGCGAGGCCTCTCCGCCTCCAGCCTCGACGTGGATGTGGCGTTCGCTTGCGGTCCTTATCTGCGGGACAGCTTTCCACGCTCCTGGAAGACCACCTGCCACGCCGGCGTGATTCATCGCAGCTTCCACGGTTCTCCCGAAAGGCTCCCACAAGTTCCGGTGCACCTGGCATTGGGGTACCGGCAATCGGACCTCGCGTTCATCTTTCTGCCGTTTCCCCTGGCGATCTTGCTGAGTGCGGCGGTAATAGTGTGGCTCAGCCTCTGCGCCTCGCGCGCGCGGCCTCAGGATGGACGGGTCCTCTGGTTCCCCTTCATCCGCAGCGTCGCATGGGCACTTACCGGCGTGGCGATCGCCTGGGCCGCCTATTGGGGCACACTGGCGTCGTTGTTCAACGCCGACATCGACGCCCTGGCGCTGCTCTCCGAATGGAACTCTGCCGGCAAGAACGCCATCCTGGCGGGTAAGGTTGCCGCGGTGGTGCTGGAGATCGCGCCGCTGCTGATCGCCGGAACTGTGCTCGCCCTGCAGCCCCCGGCGATCCTCCGCCCTGTACGGGCGCCAGGCTGGCGCATCGGGAATTCACTGCGGATCACGATTCTGCCCGCGCTGACGGTCATCGTGCCGGCGTGGTGGGCTCTGGACGCCTTCAATGCCAGCCTGAGCGGCAGCGTGATCCATATCTTCACCGCGGGATGGCTGGCTTTCATCAGTTCGCTGGTGCTGCGCTGGCTGATGCGCGTTGGACGCGGCCCACACGCCGCGCCGCTGAACTCGGGAGAGGTGCTGGAACGCCTCCGCGCGGCAGCCCTGAAGGCAGGGGTGACTCTGCAGGAAGTCCAGGTGCTGCCGGCGGGACGGGGCTTGATGGCCGATCCCTTCGAGGTGGAGCAAAACCGCGTCGTGCTCTCCGATTACCTGGTCGAGAAACTCGAACCTGCGGAAATCGAGGCGGCGGTGACGCGCCAATGGTGCGTCCCGATGCGGCGATATCCCGACGTGCCGCGGGTGCTATCGATGTTTGTTTGCCTGTGGGCCGGCCTCATCATTGGTCTCTTATTGCAGGCGCTGGTGAATATGCCGCTGCTCCTGTTCCGTCTGCCTACGATTCCGACGCGACTGGGCCTTCCGGTCACGCTCGCGAGCGCTGTTCTGGCAAGCTGTTGGCTGTCTACCCGCATCGAGCGGCGTGCGGCGGAACGGGCTGTGCGTCTCAGTGGAGATGCCGGCGCGATGAAGAGCGCGATTGGCAAACTGGCCATCCTGCGAGCAGCGCCCTGGGAGTGGAAGCACATCGCCCGATCGGCGCCTGCGACCGTTCCGACGGCTCCTTCGGCGGGAGAAGTCGCGGCGCCGCCGGTGTTCTCGTCGAACTTCCGTTCGACGATGGCGAACCTGAAGGCCCTTGCTCTGGTGGCGACTGTCTCGGGCCCGCCGCTCGTGCTCGCCCTTGGCGTCCGGTTCGGTTGGATTCCTTCGGCGGTCCGCTGGCCCGCGTACCTGGCGGGACTATTGGCGGCTCTGACGCTGCGGCACGCGGCATCCGACTATCTCGACTACTGGTCGTATCGCCGTCTCCGCGAGCGGTTCCTCGCCCGCTCGCCCCGGCCGGCGGACACGGCCGCACGGGTCTTCGTGGGCATCAGCCCGGAGGCGCGGCCCCTGTCGTATGACGGCTTCTATGACTGGGATCTGGGGTTCCTGACGATTTCGGCGGACCGTCTCGCGTTTCAAGGGGAGAAGACTGGGTTTGCACTCGATCGCGAGCGGGTGTCGGAGGTCCGGCTGGCGCCCGGGGCGCCGCAGGTCAGCGATGCGGGCTGGATCTTCGTCGGTTGGCGCGACTCCGAGACGGGAACCGCAGGCACGTTCACGATCATTCTGCCGCGAGCGGATTCTCCCTGGAAGCTTTCGCAGAGGGTGCGGGAACTCCATCGGACCCTGCAACGGTGGCGCGAAGGTACGTCCAGCGCTGACGGATCGACCGAACCGTTAACGAGGCCCCAATTCCAGGGTGTGAAGGGTAAACCGATTCCCAGCCCGATTCCCTCGATGATCCTCACAGTCGCCGCGAATGGAATCGGCTGGAGCTACATCGGGGGCTTCCGCTTTTGGAGTGAAGCAACGGCCTACTTCGTGCTGGTGTGGGCTTGTAATGCGCTAGTGGACTATTTCGGCCCCGTGCTCCTGGCCCGACGGCATCACGAGATGATGCCTTTGCGAACCGCGTAGAGGATCAGCTCCGGAATGCTGTGCAGTCCCAGTTTCTGGAGGATGTGGGTGCGGTGCGTTTCCACGGTCGTGAGACTCACGTTGAGCAGGTTGGCGACTTCCTTGTTGGTCTGGCCTTCGGCCACCAGTTGGAGGATTTCGCGTTCGCGGTCCGTCAGCAGGTCGTAGCTGTCATCGAGGCCGCGCCGCTCGAGTTGCCGGACGTAATCCTCCTGCAGGATCCGGCCTACCTTCCGCGTCAGGAAGGACCGGCCCTGGTAAACCGCCCGAATGGCGTCGATGATATCCGACCGCAGAGAATCCTTCAGGAGGTAGCCCTTGGCGCCGGCCTTCAAAGAGCGGAGCACGTAGCTCTCGTCCTGATGCATGCTGAGGATCACCACAGCGGTGCGCGGATTGGTGGCAAGGACGCGGCGGGTGGCTTCGATCCCGTTCATATTGGGCATCCCGATGTCCATGACCACCACGTCGGGCGACTGTTCTTCGGCCAAACGCACGCAATCGCGACCGTCCGCGGCTTCGGCGACAACCTCCATATCGGTTTGCCGCTCCAGCAGAGCGCGCAATCCGTCGCGGACTACGGTGTGGTCGTCAGCTAACAGAATTCGTATGGACATGGTCACCGTTTCTCTGGGTCAGACCTGCCAGCGGCAACTCGGCCAGAATTCGGGTACCGCGGCCCGGTTGCGAATCGATCTCCAGCCGGCCGCCGAGGCGCCGGACACGCTCTTCCATCCCGAGCAGCCCGAGCCCGCGCACGAACCGGGGATCGAAGCCGGCGCCATCGTCGCACACGCTGAAGATCACGCGGTAGTCTTCGCGCTTGACATCCACTTCCACGTTGCGCGCGTTGGCGTGGCGGGCGGAGTTGTTGACGGCTTCCTGTACGAGGCGGTAGATGCAGGTGGTATGTTCGTCGGGCAGGTCGTCGGCCGAGTCGTCGGCGGAAAGCACCACGTTGAGGCCGGTGCGTTTGGTCATCTCACGCGCGTGCCAATTGAGGGCCGGAACCAGGCCGAAATCGTCGAGCATGGAGGGGCGGAGAAGCAGGGCGAGGTCGCGCACCTCGTTGACGGTCTTCTCGGCGAGGGCTCGGACGGCGGCCAGGTGTTCGCGGATCTCGGCCCGGTCGTCGGCGAACTCGGCGTTCTCCGCCTCCATCAGGATTGCGGAGAGCGACTGACCCACCTCGTCGTGGAGTTCCCGCGCCAGAGCGCGCCGTTCGTTCTCCTGCGCGCGCAGCAGCTTGGCGGAAAGCTCCTGGAGGTCGACACGGGCACGGGCATTCTCTTCCAGACGCCGCTCCAATTCGTGCTCCAGCCGCAGGGTGTGGCCAATAGTCAGCAATGCGAGTAGCAGGCCTCCCGTAAAGGTTATGGCGAACGTGACCATCAGGGTGCGGCGCAAACCGTCGGAGGCGGTATTCAACTGCTCCTCGGAACGGTTCAGGCTGCGCTCATTGGCCACCGCGATGCGGTCCGCGATCTGCAGCATGGCATTGCGGCGGGGGACCAGCTCATCGTAGAAGAAGGAATCGCGCAGGCGGTAGCGCTGCTCTGGTGTCCAGCTTACGGTGCTGTCGAGAACCTGCCAATACGCATCAATCTCGGCTTGCAGCGCCTGGAACATCTCGCGCTCTTCGGGCTCGAGGGAGTGGGAATAGGCCCGAAGGGCGGCCTTGGAGTCCCGCTCGAGGCTGGCCAGCCGGGAAGTCTGGGCGGCGGCCACTGTCGCCGCGGGAGACAGCAGCACGTCACGAATGTAGGTGCCGGAGAGATAGATCTGCGCCCGGATCTGATCCAGGGCATCCAGGCGGCCCAGAAAATTCTTGCGGATGCGCGTTTCATCCTTGCGGACCCGATCCACGCCCACCAGGGTGCCGGCGGCGGCCGCGATGATGCAAACCAGCAATCCGCCGAAGCCCAGCCAGAGCACCAGCCGGGGGGCATTGCGGCGAGTTGGGTCCATAGGTCGTGCCAGAATCAGTTTGCGCACACCGCTGCCTCTCGTTTACAGTGTAGTCAAAAGGGCAAGGGGCTCGAATCCTGTCCTGACAGGATGCAACTTCAGCCCGAAAAAGGGTATCAATAATGTTTGGAGGATCCATAGATATGAAGAGTTTTCGCGAGGTGGTCGTGATCACCGCGGCCGCGTTGTCAATCGTGGGCGCAGGTTGCGCCAAGAAGAAGGTAGCGGCCATCGCTCCCAATCCGCCGGCCCCGGCGCCAGCGGCCAGCGCGCCGAGTTCGGCGCCAGCCTCCGCTCCGGTGCGGGAAGCCAGCCGTCCGCCCGCCGCGCCCGCGCCTGCGCCGAGGTCGAACATGCCCGACGCGGCCACGCGCGCCCGGATCGATCAGCTCCTGGCCAGGATTGAAGACGCGTACTTCGATTATGACAAGCACACCCTGCGTCCCGATGCGATCAAGGCGCTGGAAGGCGATTCGCGGGAGTTGCGCGACATTTTGAAGGATTATCCGGAATATAAGCTCACCATTGAAGGCCACTGCGACGAGCGTGGCTCCGCTCAGTACAACATGGTTTTGGGTGAGGCGCGGGCGGAAAGCGCCAAATCTTACCTGGTGCAGGTCGGAATTCCCGCACAACAGCTCGGCGTAATCAGCTACGGAAAAGAAAAACCCGTTTGCACGGATGAGGACGAGTCCTGCTGGCAGAAGAACCGGCGGATTCACATCGTAGCGAACGCCCAACAGCACTAAATACAGATCCCCCAACGGGCGGCCGGCGGTTGTGCCGGCCGCCTTTCCGGGTGACTGTCCAGTCACCCTTTCCTTCCTCCGCTTTCTGTAGCCCTGTCCAGACGTCTCTCAGGACCAAGATCTGAACAAAACTGTCACTTTTGAAAAACGGACAACACATCACTTAAATCGGATTTCTTCCGTCGTGTGGATTCTCCAATCGGCGTTACGAGGTAAACCTCGGGACCGATAGCTCCGGTGCCGTTTTATGGGTTCTTTGGGCCTTGGCGGCCTGACGAGAGGGTAACGAACGCCGTGTCCGCCGGCTCCTGGTCGGTTTGAGGTCGAAGACCTCGCTAGACTTCAGTGAGCCGTGGGCTGGCTCGTATAATAGTAAAGTGCGGAAGTCTTCGCGTAGGAATCCACAAACCTCCTCTGCACCGTGGCAGCCTCCCACTCACTCACTGAAAACCATCCTGGCGGTTGATGATGACAGCGCAGTTTTGGGCTTCCTGGATCAGAGTCTCCGCATGGCTGGTTACAACGTCCTGCTTGCGGACTGCGGGTGGAGCGCCATCAGCGTGTACGAGAACAGCACCGAACCGGTCCACCTCTTGCTCACCGACGTAATCATGCCCGACCTGACGGGCCCGGTAGTCGCGGAGCGGCTGCGTTCCCGGCAGCCGGACCTCCGCGTGCTCTTCATCTCGGGCTTTCACGATGCCGATGTAGTGCAACGTTTTGTCATGCGCAAGGGATTCACTCTGCTGCCGAAGCCGTTCACCGTCGAAGGCCTGTTACGGGTGGTTGAAGAGACCCTCAATTCCGACCAGGGCCGGTGAAGCCACTCCCGCCACAGCGCATTCGACCACGGCACGAGTGCCCGCGCCACATCGCCGGCGCAAGGGTTTCATGAATTTCGGTGGGCCGGCTGTGCCCATGGGTACAAGGCTAGTATCCGGTGATCTTGTCAACCACGGCATTCAGCGCAACCTCGTTCGCCGCGCTCCCCTGGGCGATGCGCGGGGTGCCTCCGCCGCGTCCGCCGGACGCCGCCAAGGCCGCTCTCAATACCTGTCCCGCGTCGATCCCGGCATCCGCCGAGACCGCCAGCAAGACCGAGGGAGGCTGCGCCAGCACAGCCACAAAGAGGGCCTTGGACTGTGAGGTGAAACTCTGCGCCAGCGCCCGCAGTTCCTCGAGAGTGCCTCGCTCCAGACGCTTCGACACGCGCCGGATCCCGTCGTGACACGGTTCCGTGCGATCGTACAACTCCCGGCCCTGATAGACGGCCAGGTCGGCGTCCAGCTTCCGGCGGAGCTTGTCGTTGGCGTTGGCGGCCTCTTGTTGCGCCGCTACCAGCGCGGGAACTTCATCGAGCTGCGCCCGGAACAGTTGCGCGGTCTTATACAGCGCCTCGTAATCGGCTCGCGCCCGGCGAATCGCCCGCGCGCCGCACAGAAACTCGACGCGCGTGGCCTGCCGGATCTTTTCCAGCCTCCGCAGCAGGATCGCTCCGATTTCCCCGGTCGCGCGAACGTGCGTTCCCCCGCACGCGCTGCGGTCGAAATCCTGGATCGAGACGATGCGCAAAGTGCCTTCCCGCTCCGAGGCCTTTCGCAGGTCCTGTATCGCCCCCGCCTCCTGAAAGTCTACGTGCACGGGCCGGTTTTCGGACACCATCTCGTTGGCGCGCCGCTCGGCTTCCTGGGCGATTCGGGAATCCAGGGGGGCGCCTTCGAGGTCGATGGTGGCGCTTTCCGCGCCCAGGTGAAAGCTGATCGTCTTCAGGCCGAAGGACTCCTGGAAAACCGCGGAGAGCAGGTGTTGCCCGCTGTGCTGCTGCATGTGGTCGAAGCGCCGACCCCAGTCGATCGCACACTCGACGGCGTCTCCGGGAACTTGCCCGGCGACCTGGTGCGCGATCCGTTCCTCCTGGTCAACCACGTTCAGCACCGGGACTCCCGCGATGGACCCGAGGTCGTGCGGCTGTCCGCCCGAGGTGGGATAGAAGGCGGTGCGGTCGAGGTAGACTGTCAACCCGTCGTCAGAGCGTTCGGTCACGTGCGCGCGAAAATGGCACAGGTACGAATCGGAATAGTAGAGACGTTCGGTCATGAGAGGCACTATTATTTTGGCAGAAACCTGGCGGCTGATCTCGAGTTACGGTGAGCGTACGGCAGCGGCTGGACATTTCCTTGCAGAAATATTTAAGAATCTTTACGATTTTGGTACAACCCGTGCAGGTAGAGTAGCGTCCGATGGAGTGAGGGAAGACGAAAATGAAAGCACTGGTTGAGAATCGAACCACGGGCCAAGCTCACTGCCCGATCTGCACCCATAACGTGCCGGCCGACATCGTCATGGTGAAGGGAAAGTTCGCGCGGGTCATACCCGGACAGCGGTGCCCGCGTTGCCGGTCGTCCTTGGATGTTGCGGTGGTGATCCAGGTTCCGGAAGCGGCATAAGGGCCGCAACTTTGGATAGCTTGGCCGTTCGGTACAGGCGAGTTGGTACTGGTCGAAGGTTAGATCCCGGAATGGTACGGATCCGACTATAATGAGTGGTGGAAGTGAAAAGTTTAAGTTGTTTCCCGGGAACGCGTTCTGCCATAGTGAGAACAGGGCGGGGGGACTTATGAAACGGAAGCCGCAAATCAAACCCGAGGTGGTTGTATCACCGGAGATTCTGGAGCAGGCGAAACGGGCTTTTTCACCCGACCGGCTCAAGAAGCCGCCTGTCTGTTCGGTCTGTGGCGCCGAAACCTCCACCGTGTCGAGCGAGCCGCTCTGCTGGGTCTGCCGCCGCCTCAAAATCAGCGCCTGGCGGGAAATCGAACAGCAAATGCCCGCACAGGAATAGGGACTCTCGCCACCGCCCGCCATTTTTCGGGAAGGCGGGCCCGCGGTCATGTATTTGCCTCTATCGACTGCGCCACTTCCTCCCACTCCCCAAGCAGCGCCGACAGGTCCTGGCGCCGTGCGTCCAGTAGGTCTGCAAGCCGCCTGGTGTCCTCCGCGCTCACGAAATTTCCCAAAGCGGCCTCATAATCCGCAATCTCGGCTTCGAGTTTGGTGACTTCCTCCTCGATTTCGCCCTGGCGCTCCCTCATCCTCCGGAGTTTGATGGGATTGAGGCGCGCCGGGCGGGAGGCCTGCGCGGGCGCCGGTGCCGGCGTCACGGCCGGCGGAGGGGCGGGCGCGGGCGCAGGCGATTCGGTTGGAGTAGCCCGCTCCGACGCTCCGCTTTTCCGCCAAAGGTAGTCCTCGTAGTTGCCCGGAAAGACGTGCACCCTGCCGTCTTCCACTTCGAAGATCCGGGTCGCCAGCTTGTCGATGAAGTAGCGGTCGTGGGAGACAAACACTACCGTGCCGCTATATTCCTCCAGGGCGGTCAACAGGACGTCTTTGGCGCGCATATCCAGGTGATTGGTAGGCTCGTCCAGCAGCAGGAAATTCGAGGGCATCATCAACATGCGCGCCAGAGCGTAACGGTTCCGCTCGCCTCCGGAAAGCACCCCGATGGTCTTGAAAACGTCGTCCTCGGAGAACAGGAAACATCCCAGCAGGTTGCGCAGTTCCGTCTGCGTGGCCCGCGGCGCGACCGTCGAGATGTCGTCAATCATCTTCGCCTCGGCGTCCAGCTCTTTATACTGATCCTGAGCGAAGTAGTCCGGCTGAGCGTTGTGTCCCAGCGTATAAGCTCCGCCGCTCACAGGCTCCGTTCCGGCGAGGATCTTGATGAGGGTAGACTTTCCGGCTCCGTTCACGCCGACCAGCGCCACCCGGTCGCCGCGCTCGATCAGGAAGTCTACTCCGGAAAAGACCGCTTGATCTCCGTAGCTCTTGGAGACTTCCTTGAATTCCGCGACTACCCGCCCGCTGGGCTTGGGTTGGGGGAATTTGAAGTGGATGCTCTTCTCTTCCGGCGGAATCTCGATCCTCTCGATCTTCTCCAACTCTTTGATGCGGCTCTGTACCTGTTTGGCCTTGGTGGCCTGGTAGCGGAAGCGATTGATGAAGGTTTCGAGCTGATGGATCTTGTCCTGCTGGTTGGCGTAGGCTGCCTGGAGTTGCGCCCGCCGCTCCGACTTCTGCTGTTCGTAACGGGTGTAGCCTCCGTTGTAGAAATGCAGGCCCTTGTTCCAGAATTCAGCGATCTTGCGAACCGTGACATCGAGGAAATACCGGTCATGCGACACCAGGACGAAAGCGTTCGGGTAAGAGGAGAGGTATTCTTCGAGCCAGTTCCTCGCTTCCAGATCGAGGTGGTTCGTGGGCTCATCGAGAAGCAGCAGGTTTGGCTTCTCCAGCAGGAGCTTGGCCAGGGCGATGCGCATTTGCCATCCGCCTGAAAACTCTTCGGTCCGGCGCTTCCAATCGCGCTGCGGAAAACCCAGGCCTGAAAGCACGCTACCGACCTGGGCTTCGATAGCATAGCCGTCGCGCGCGCGAAACTCGCTGTCCACGTGGTGGAAGCGATCAGCCACCTGGGTGTACTCCCCGCTTGCCGGATCCAAGTCGGCCATGCGTTGGGCGAGATCCTCCTGTTCGGCTTCCAAGGCGCGCAGTTCCGCGAAGACCGTCATGCACTCGGCGAAGACAGTGCGGCCGGAGAGGCTGAGCCCCTCCTGAGGCAGATATCCGAGGGTAACGCCCTTCTGCGTGGCGAGGGTGCCGGAATCAAGCCCTTCGATCCCGGCCAGCACCTTCAAAAGGGAAGACTTACCGGTGCCGTTCGCACCTACGATTCCGGCCCGCTCGTTGGACGTCACGAGCCAATCGACGTGATCGAAGAGGATTTTGGGGCCGTAGCGCTTCCCCGCCCCGGTGAGTTGGATCATTGGGCCTTAAACCTAACATTCTAACCGCAAATCCGGTGCCGCCGTGGGCGCCACCGAACGCTCCTCGCCATGAAACGAAGTGGACTCCGTAAGCGCGGGGCCCGACGTGCCGCGCTTACCGGAGTCCGAGACAGGGAGAAGGAAATCTTCTGGAAGCCTGTCACTAATTGTGACGCATGGCGCAGGCAATCGGTTATAGCCAGTATTGCCACTGCCCGGACAAAAGGACAAACACCGCCAAAGCGGCGTTGGTAGCCGCGTGCGCCAGGATACAGTCCGCGAGATTGCGGCAGCGCACCAGCCACCAGTTGTAAACGATGCCGGCGGCGAGTCCCACATCCCAATATGGCCCGTGTTCCGAGGCAAACAACAGCGCCACGCCCCAAAACGCCAGCGGCGTGTACTTTCCCAGGGGCACCTTCTGAAAAGAAGGATCGATCAGCCAGCGCATCAGCCACCCCCGCCAGAACAGCTCCTCCACGACCGGTACCAGCGCCGTACTGCTGAGAATGCGGATCGCCAGGAACCCGCCGCTGCGCTGGAGTTCCGGAGCAATCGAACTCACTGCCGATCCAAAAATGCGGTTCTGAAAAAGCCAGTGATCCCGGTAATGGAACTGCAGGTCGGGTGCGATCCAGATCAGGAAAACTCCGATTCCTACCGCCAGGCTGGCGACCGGGAACGACGGACGGCGAAAAACAAGTGTTCGCGACGTCACAAGCAGGACGAGAAGCACGAACAGGAACCGAATCGGAAGTGTGATCCCCGCCGGAAACGCGGTGGCGCGACCCAACTCCATCAGACTCACATAGACCAGAAAAGGAGCGATGTACGCGATCGTGGCTGTGCGGTGTGAGTTGGATAGAATCGACATGGATCCCGTCGCGAGCGCGTCCGAATATCTTAACGCAAATCAGGGCGCACGCCGGACTATCTTCAGTACCGACTTTGTTGCAATCTGTAGTACCGGTTACTTACGCGCTTCCTGGCCGCGGCGATTGGATGACGCCGGGGGGCGGGCATTCACTACCGGGATGAGAGAGTTTCGCTCCTCCGATTCGCCTTGCCGGAGCGTGCGCGCGGCCAGTTCGCGATTGAGGGACGAGATGAAGTCCTGGATCTGCGACTGCATCTCGCCCATCTTCTCGCGCATGTTGAGAATGATTTCGACGCCCGCCAGGTTGACCCCCAGGTCGCGGGTGAGGTGGAGGATGACTTCCAGCCGTTCCAGGTCTTCGTCGGTATAGAGCCGTGTGTTGCCCTCGCTGCGCGACGGCTTCAGCAATCCCTCACGCTCATAGAGCCGGAGCGTCTGCGGATGGATCTCATACTGTTCGGCCACAACCGAGATCATGTAGGCCTTTTGGGATTTCGCTCGGGGCATACCGGTCGCTCCTCACGCCTGGTCAAAGTCCATCATTCTACCGCGATCTCACACCTTAGACCACATCTCATCGCGAGGATCCTCCGGGTGCAAGGACCGCAGCTCTTTGAGGATCTCGCGGGTGCGTTCATCGTGCGAATCGGGCACCTGGATGGCGATCTCCACGATCTGATCGCCGCGCTGGTTGGTACGGGAGTTCAGGACGCCCTTCTCCCGCATCCGGAAGCGTTGGCCGGTGTGGGTGCCTTGCGGGATTTTGAGCTGAGTCCGCCCGTCAATGGTCGGCACCTCAATCTTGGCCCCCAAGGCGGCCTCCCACACCGCGATCGGGACCTTGATTTCGATATCGTCGCCATCCCGGTGAAAGAACGGATGCTCCTCCACTTTGGTGGTGATGTAGAGGTCGCCCGGAGGCGCTCCCATGGTGCCGGCATTACCCTTGCCGGGTACCCGCAAGCGGGAGCCGTTGCGCGCGCCGGGGGGAATCCGCACGTCCACCGTTTCGGTGCGGGTGACGCGGCCGTCGCCGCCGCAGGTAGGGCACGCATTCCGCAGCCTGCCGGACCCTCCGCACCGCGGGCACGTCAGATTGAATCGCATGGCCCCGGCCATCTGGGTGACGTTGCCGGTCCCTTTGCATTGCGGACAATCGACCTCACCCGCTCCCGTGGAGCCGGAGCCGTGGCAGGTCTCGCAGACATCGTATCGCGTGATGTTCAAACGCGCCTGAGTGCCGCGGATGGCCTGCCAGAAGTCGATATCCATTACATATTCGAGGTCGCTGCCTTTTTCGGGGTCGGCTGGTTGGGCCGCCGCGCCGCGTCCTCCGAAGAATTGCGAAAAAATATCGCGGAACCCGCCGCCGGTCTCGGTCCGGCGTCCACTTCTCGTTCCTCCCGAAAAGTCCGAAAAATCGAACCCGCTGAAGTCCATTCCGGGGTGCGGTCCCTGACCGGACGCGTTCCCGGCGCCGGGGAATCCGCTCTCCGAATAGAACCCGTACTGGTCGTACATCTGGCGCTTCTTGGCATCGCTCAGGATGTCGTAAGCTTCCTGTACATTCTTGAAACGCTCCTCGGCGGACTTGTCACCAGGGTTCAGATCAGGGTGGTGCTTGCGCGCAAGTTTCTTGTAAGCCTTGCGGATCTCTTCCGCCGAAGCTTTCCGCGAAACTCCGAGCGTTTCGTAATAGTCGTGCTTGGGAGCCATAAAAGCAGGGTTTGGGGATTGGGATTTGGGGGGTGGGGGCAAGTCTCATCGAAATGCCCCCTCAGAATCGGGTGCTGGAGGCCCCAACCCCTAACCCCCAACCCTAAACCCCTACTTCTTGTCGTCTACGTCAACGAACTCGGCGTCCACGACATCGTCTTTGCCCTTCTTGCCGCGATCGCCGCCGCCGTCGCCGCCCGGAGGAGGTCCGCCGGCGCCGGGCTGGCTCGCCGACTTGTACATCGCCTCGGCCAGTTTGTGGCTGGCAGCGGTGAGCCGATCGGTCGCCGAGTTGATCCGTCCCGGATCGTTGTCGGCCATCGCCTTGCGCGTCTCTTCGAGAGCCGCCTCGATCTCCTTGGCCTCGGAATCGCTGATCTTGCTGCGATGCTCCTTCAGGGTCTTCTCGACGTTGTATACCATGGCGTCGGCACGGTTCCGCGCCTCGATCGTATCGCGCTGCCGGCGGTCGTCGGCGGCATGCGACTCCGCGTCCTTGGCCATCTTCTCCACCTCTTCCTTCGACAGACCCGAAGACGAGGTGATGGTGATCTTCTGCTCGTTGTTGGTGCCGCGATCCTTGGCCGTTACGTTCAGGATGCCGTTGGCATCGATATCGAAGGTGACCTCGATCTGCGGCACGCCGCGCGGCGCCGGTGGAATGTTGCCTAACTGGAACACCCCCAGCAGCCGGTTGTGCTGCGCCATGGCCCGCTCGCCCTGGAAGACTTTGATTTCCACCGACGACTGGTTGTCCGCCGCCGTGGAGAACACTTCGCTTTTACGAGTCGGGATCGTGGTGTTGCGCTCGATCAGCTTGGTGAACACGCCGCCCATGGTTTCAATGCCGAGCGAAAGCGGAGTGACATCCAGCAGCAGGACGTCTTTCACCTCGCCGGCTAGAACGCCGCCCTGGACCGCCGCGCCAACCGCTACCACTTCATCCGGATTCACGCCCTTATGGGGCTCCCGTCCGAACAGTTCCCGAACGATCGCCTGAATGCGCGGCATGCGGGTCTGCCCGCCCACCAGCACGACTTCATTGATATTTTGCGGCGTGACGTTGGCGTCCTTCATGGCCTGCTTGCAGGGACCCACCGAGCGCTGCAGTATGTCTTCCACCATCTGCTCGAAGCGCGCCCTGGTCAGTTTCATTTGCAGGTGCTTGGGACCCGTGGCGTCCGCCGTAATGAACGGAAGGTTGATGTCCGACTCGAGCAGCGTGGAGAGTTCCATCTTGGTCTTCTCGGCCGCTTCCTTGAGCCGTTGCAGCGCCATCTGGTCGCGCGACAGGTCGATTCCGCTCTCCTTCTTGAACTCGCTGACGATCCAGTCGATGATCCGCTGGTCGATGTTGTCGCCGCCCAGATGGGTGTCGCCATTGGTGGACTTCACTTCCACCACGCCATCGCCCACTTCCAGGATGGAGATATCGAACGTGCCCCCGCCAAAGTCATAAACCGCGATGGTCTCGTTGCTCTTCTTATCGAGCCCGTAAGCCAGCGCAGCGGCGGTGGGCTCGTTGATGATGCGCATCACCTCCAGGCCCGCAATCTTCCCCGCGTCCTTGGTGGCCTGGCGCTGGGCGTCGTTGAAGTAGGCCGGAACGGTGATTACCGCCTGGGTCACTTTTTCTCCCAGATACGATTCAGCGGCCTCTTTCAGCTTGGTGAGGATCATCGCCGAAATCTCTGGTGGAGACTGCTTCTTGCCGGAGATCTCCACGCGCGCGTCGGCATTTTCGCCGCGAACGACCTTGTAGGGCACCATCTTCATCTCTTCGCTGACCTCGTCAAAGCGCCGGCCCATGAAGCGCTTGATCGAAAAGACCGTATTCTCGGGGTTGGTGATGGCCTGGCGCTTGGCAACCTGCCCCACCAGCCGCTCTCCGCTCTTGGTAAACGCCACGACGGAAGGGGTGGTCCGGGCGCCTTCCTGATTGGCAATCACGGTCGGCTGGCCGGCCTCCATGACCGCTACGACCGAGTTCGTGGTTCCCAAGTCAATGCCGATGATTTTTCCCATGAAACTTCAAAACCTCCTTGAAATCCGTTGATTCTAAATACGATTGCTGCCCGGCCGGAATCCGGGATCTATTAGCACAACCCCATTATCAATGTTTAGTGCAACGTTGTCAAGTTTTCATTAGCGGGCCGTTTGGGGAGGCCCGCCGGGACCCCTGGCCCGGTCGAGCAGGATCGTCACCAGCCCTGGATGGCCGTCCAGGGGTGGGGTTGTAATCAGCTCCACGCCGGGATGAGCCTTGCCGATCCGGCTGACAATAGCGGGCAGGTCGCGCTCCAGGTGCAACCCCAGGGTCAGGAAATAGGGAATGATGACGACTCGCCGGATGCCCTCTGCGGCCAGCTTCGCGACTGCCCCTTCCATGTCCGGCTGGCCCAACTCCAGAAACGCGGCCTCGACGCGCTCCAAACCGCCGGCGCACGCCACGTCCGCGGCCACCGTGCGAACCGCCTGGTTGGCCGACTCGATGCGCGAGCCGTGCGCAAAAACCACATACCCGGTACGGACAGCCCGATCAGCCGGCGTCATTTGGGATTGGCATTCCGATACGCCGTAGTCAGGCGGTCGGCCAGTTCGTCTACGCTGGTCAGGGCCTCGCGGCTGACCACCTTGGGACCGGCAAGAAGAATCGTCTCGACCGACCAGGTCTCGGTCGCGGTTCGGATGTCTTTATTCCGGCTCAAGACCACTGGCTGGAACAATCCGACCGAGAGGCACAACGCATATGGGCCGCGCCCGGCGCGCACCTCGAGCAGCCGCACCCCGACGAACTCCTTGGCCGACGGATCCACTCCGATGCCGGCATCGTGCAGCCTCCCCTCGACCTGTTTCCGCACTACCTCCTCCGTCAAACCCTGTTTCATCAGCTCCGGGTCAATCTTATCCACCACCACACCCACCGCTCCCAGGCCTTTGAGTGTCGCGCGGTCGATCGGCGCGTCCCCGGACGGTTTCATCGCGAAGGGTAGAACCAGCACACCCGCCAGCAAAACGATTCTGGAGTACATATACCAATTCTAAGTCTCTCGGGAAACTCCCCCGAGCTGCTGATTCCTTTGCGCAGCTTTCGGGACTAGGACAAGCATTGGGGGGATCAGTTTCATGCCACCCCCAAAAAACAGAGGTTCGGCCTCGTTCAGTGCAGCTATGGGCAGGCCGGTGAGAAGTCTGTTGTTGAACTCTAGACGTCTCTCAGGACCAAGATCTGAACAAAAGTGTCAGTCTTGAAAAACGGACAACACATCTCTTAAATCGGGATTTCTTCCGTCGTGCGGATTCGCCAATCGGCGTTACGAGGTTAAACCTCGGGACCGATCCGCAGTGTTTGTTATTCCCATCATAGCTCCGGTGCCGTTTTATGGGTTCTTTGGGCCTTGGCGGCCTGACGAGAGGCTAACGAACGCCGTGTCCGCTGGCACCTCGTCGGTTTGAGGTCGAAGACCTCGCTAG
>DATJWB010000212.1:0-3014 GCA_035501495.1 Bryobacteraceae bacterium
GCGGGAACCGTGGGGCCGGAGCGAGAGCGGTCGCGGGCTTCGAAGATGGCGGGGATGTCGGACGGCGAGAGGCGTCCTTTTCCCACTTCGAGCAGGGTGCCGACGATCTTTCTGACCATGTATCGCAGGAACGAGCGGCCGCGAACGAGGTAGGTAAGTTCGTCGCGGTCCGGCTCGCGGAGGAGTTCCGAGGAATAGATGACGCGAACAACTTCGCGCTCGCGATCGTCGTCCTCGGAGCCTGACGAGGCGGAGAAGGATGTGAAATCGTGCTCGCCTTCAAATTCACGCGCGGCCTTTGCCATGGAGGCTTCGTCGAGAGGCCCTGAGTAGTGCAGGGCGCGCTGGTAGTCGAAGGGAGGCAGCACCGGGCCGCGGCAGATGCGGTAGCGGTAGGTCTTGGCCTGGGCCTGCCAGCGGGCGTGAAAATCGGGGCCGCACTCTTCGGCGGCAACGATGCGGATGGCCGGCGGGAGGAGGGCGTTCAAGGCGCGTTGAAACTCGACGGCGGAGAGGCCCGATTGGGTACGGAAGTGCGCGACCTGTCCAAGTGCGTGGACGCCAGTGTCGGTGCGGCTCGCGCCGTGAATGAAGATTTTCTCCTGTGTGATCTGGCCGGCGGCGTCGGCGATGGCGCCCTGAATCGTAGGGAGGCCGGGCTGGATTTGCCAGCCGTGGAAGGCGGCGCCGTCGTAAGCGATGGTGAGTTTGAAATTGCGCATGCGAAGTGATTATCGCATGGGGAAGGCCAAGGGCTGGAGTTCCGGTGCTAGTCCTTCTCCCACTCAATCGGGAACAGTTTCCCTGCCTCTTCCGGCGTCACCTGGGCTCCCGCCAAACTCACCGCGTACGCCAGGACTGGGTCGCGCTGCTTCTCCAAGTCTTTCTGATTCGGCAGCATCTTCTGGTCCGGCGTCACCCCGATCCCTTCCAGGCTGATTCCGTCCTCCATCCGCAGGTCGGCTTGGCTGATTTCTGTTGCGAAGTAATCCTCGTTGCTGCGCCCAAAAGGATGCGCGTAGATTTTGGCCTCCATCACACTTCCCGATGTCATGTCCCCGATCACCAGGCCGCGGTGGGTCAGCTGCAACACACGAGCGAATATCTCCGATGCCGACGCAGACCTCTGATCCACCAGAACGAATACCCGTCCCTTATAAGGGCTGCCGTGCGGTTTGGCCACCAGCGCATCAGTCCCCTTTCTCGTCACTCGCTCGCCAACCTTCACGTCGTGGTCGAAAAGTCCACCCAGTAAACGCATCAGCGCCAATTCCGCTCCGCCCCCGTTCTGCCGAAGGTCGAAAATCATCGCCTTGTATTTTCCCGACTGGTTCAACATGTCGTCGATCAGGCGCTCATCAGCCAGGAAAACTGGCATCTTCCATACAATCACGCCTTCTCCGAACGTCCGCGATCGCGGATTTAGCTTCCTGCGCCGCGTTTGCGCGTGCCGAACGTTGTCCCAGTACACCTCTCCCAGGAACATGTGGCGCGGCACCGGCGTCACCCTCGGCGGAATTCCGATCGTCCTTGACGCTTGGCCCGACGACTGCACCTCCAGCAGATCGGTAGGCTGCGGCCGCAGGATTCGCGAGATATAATTGATCTCCCAGAATCGCATCGAGCCAATCGCCATCGCATCCACCGAAAGGATCTTCATCCCCACCTGTAAGCCAGCCTTTTCCGCGTCGCCTTCCGGCTCGACTGCCGTCGCGAAGCAGTTCCCGCCGATCATCTGCAGTTCATAGCTGTAAGTCACCTTTACCGGTCTTCTCGGCGGGATCAGGAACGTATGTGAGTCGCTTAAAGGGCGCAGCGTCCATGCGACGATCCCCATTCCCTGATTGAAGGTCACTGCCGTCTTCAGGTATTCGCCCGCTTGCTTGAACTGCGCGTCCAGGTCCACGCCGTGAAATTTTGGGTCGTAGTAGTAGTGTTTTACATCGTCCTTGATGTCGTTGAGCATCACCCCGATGTAGCCGCGCTGCATCGAGGTCATAGCTACCTCTTGCGAAAGGATCGGCGGTAACCATGCGAATAGCAGCGCGGCCGCCGACGCTCGCACCAGCCAATTCGCTCTGTGCACGCGGCGGCCGGTCTTTATCAAAAATCGGATCGGACGCATCAGGGACACCTCGAAAGTGAGGCAATCCTATCACTTACATAACCGCTTGGTACACATCCGAGTAGGCCGTTATCCGGACACGAGCACAGAGGGATGGGAAGGCCACAGAGGCAGAGAGACGGGTCTCGAAGTCAATCACTACCAGCGATATGATTTAGAAGGGCAGGACGGGTGGCGACCGAGTGGAGGAACCGGCCGCGGCGGCTCAGCAGATCGCCTGGGTCACGAATACGGACCGGCGCAAAGAGCGCGGGGTTCGCCCTGATTGAACACAAGCACAGGAAAATACAAGGAGCACATGAAGATGAAGCCAAAGAATACGATCTGCCTGTGGTTCGACAAAGACGCGCATGACGCGGCGCGCTTCTACGCCGCTACCTTTCCGGACAGCAAGGTAACCGCGGTTCACCAGGCACCCAGTGACTATCCCAGCGGCAAGAAGGGCGATGTGCTGACGGTGGAGTTCACGGTCCTGGGCATTCCCTGTCTCGGTCTTAACGGCGGCCCTATGTACAAGCACAGCGAGGCCTTTTCGTTCCAGATCGCGACGGACAATCAGGAAGAGACGGACCGTTACTGGAATGCGATCGTCGGCAGCGGCGGTAAGGAAAGCCAGTGCGGTTGGTGCAAAGACCGCTGGGGCCTCTCCTGGCAGATCACCCCGCGCGCGCTGACCGATGCGCTCGCGGCTGGTGGCGCCGAAGCAAAGCGGGCCTTCGAGGCGATGATGCCGATGAAGAAGATCAACATCGCCGCCATCGAGGCAGCGCGGCGAGGCTGAGGTGAGACACGCGTCCCTGACCGCGGCTAGGTCTGGTATAAATCTCCAGCGAGATATTTGAAACCGGTGTCTACGGCCACGGTGGCGACGGTACTGCCGCGCCCGAGT
>DATJWB010000213.1:0-18908 GCA_035501495.1 Bryobacteraceae bacterium
GCGTGACGCCAAGGCCGCCCGTAACTTCGGCGCCGAGGGCATCGGGCTCTGCCGCACCGAGCACATGTTCTTCGCCGAGGACCGCATCGAGCACATGCAGGCGATGATTCTGGCGCGCGACGAGAAGTCCCGCCGCAAGGCGCTGGCCAGGCTCCTGCCCATGCAGCGCAAGGATTTCGCAGGGCTGTTCGAAGCTATGGACGGATTCCCCGTGGTGATCCGCACGCTCGATCCCCCGCTGCATGAGTTTCTGCCCAAGCGTGAAGACCTGATGGTGGACATCGCCATCCTGCCCTACGCGGACATCAAGAAGAAGAAGGAACTGGCCGCTACCTATGCGCGTTTCGGCGCGGAGGTGAAGACCCTCAAGACCGTACTGCCCGATCTCCTGAAGCGCGTGGAAGAGTTGCACGAGTTCAACCCCATGTTGGGCCATCGCGGCTGCCGCCTGGGCGTCACCTATCCCGAGATCACCGAGATGCAGGCGCGCGCCATCTTCGAAGCGGTCGTGCAAGTCGCCAAGAAGGGCAAGAAGGTGATTCCCGAAGTCATGATCCCGCTGATCGGGGGAGTCAAGGAACTCGAGAACCAGAAGAAGATCGTGGCGCAGATCGCCGACGAAGTGCTGGAGAAGGCCGGCATGAAGGATCAGAAGTACCTGATCGGCACGATGATCGAGATCCCGCGCGCCGCGCTCACCGCGGACACCGTGGCCAAGGAGGCCGAATTCTTCAGCTTCGGCACCAACGACCTGACGCAGACCGGCATGGGCATTTCACGCGACGACTACACGTCGTTCAAGAAAGACTACGAGGATCGCAAGATCTGGCCCAGCGATCCGTTTGCGGTGCTCGATCAGGAAGGCATCGGCAAGCTGATCAGGATGGCGGTGGAGGGAGGCCGGAAGACGCGGCGGGAACTCGAGATTGGCATCTGCGGCGAGCATGGCGGCGAACCCAGCTCGGTGCAGTTCTGCTATCGCGTGGGCATGAACTACGTTTCCTGCTCCCCATACCGTGTCCCGATCGCGCGCCTGGCGGCGGCGCAAGCGGCGATTTCGGGCGACAAGTCCGAAGCGATGCGGACGGCGTAGGGGCGTTTAACACCACAGAGCCGCACGGCGTGGGCATGGTAAGTTGAGGTGAAGGCGTTCGCCATGTCCACGCAGCCCAAGCATTATCTGACTCCCGAAGAATACCTGGAAATCGAACGGAAAGCCGAGTTCCGGAGCGAATACTTCGCCGGCGAGATGTTCGCTATGGCGGGCGCAAGGGCGCCGCACAACCTGATTAACGCGAATCTGGTCATTCGGCTCGGGTCGCAGCTTCATGCCCGTCCGTGCTTCGTGTACTCCAACGAGCAGCGCGTCCTAGTCTCACCGGCCGGTCTGTACACCTATCCGGACGTCGTCGTGGTCTGCGGGGAGCCACAGTTCGTCGACCGTGAATTCGATACCCTGATCAATCCCACTCTCCTCGTCGAAGTTCTCTCACCATCGACCGAGGCCTACGATCGTGGGCGCAAGTTCTCGCTGTATCGGGGCATCGAGTCTTTGAAAGGTTATCTCATGGTCTCGTCGGAGCTGATCGCCGCCGAACTCTTTACGCGCCAAGCCGAGAGACGATGGACGCTGACGTCGGAAGGAAAGACCCCGGAGGACATCATCGAACTCGAACCGATCGAGTGCCGGCTCAAACTCGCGGATGTCTACGAAAAGGTGCAATTCTCGGAACGTGGGCCGGAAATGCGGCCCCTGTGAAGTATCTTGCCAGTCTAGCAAACCAGGTCTTCGCGCCCGATCTTGAAATTTTCCAGATTGCCTAGAACCGTCAACGCAATTTGCCGGGGATCAAAAAAGGTCTGCGCGATCCGCTGCACGTCTTCGGCGGTTACCGTTTCGATGCTCTCCAGCAGCGCGTCCAGGCTGAAGAACCGCCCGAAGTACATCTCCTGTCGCGCGAGGTTCGACATCCGGTTGGCCGTGGACTCCAGGCTCAACATCAGCGAACCCTTCAAGTGATCCTTGGCCCTGCGCAATTCCTCGTCGGTCACTCGCTGCTGTTTGAGTTGCCGGAATTCGTTGGTGATGGATTCAACCACCTTGCGCGCGGATTCAAGCGAGGTTCCGGCATAAATGGAGAGGCAGCCGGTATCACGATAGGGGCTCAGCTCGGAGAAGACCGCGTACGCGAGCCCCTGCCGTTCCCGAATGTTCTGGAACAGCCGCGAACTCATGCCTCCGCCCAGCAGGGTGTTGAGAACGTAGCAGACAAACCGCTCCTTGTGAGGAAGGGGATAGGAAGGCACCCCCAGGCAGAGATGCACCTGCTCGAGCGCTTTCTTGTTGCGCAGGGCGATGCGGGCATGAGTCGCGGGAACCGAGTCGGGGGCCGGAGGAGGTCCTGGCGGCAGGCCCTCGAAGTGCTCGCGCACCAGGGCAACCAGGCGCTCATGGGTCAGGTTTCCGGCAGCCGTCACCATCAGATTGGCAGGAGCGTACACCGCCTCGTAATACGCGCAAATCATCGCGCGATCGAAACGCTTCACGCTTTGAGGAGTGCCCAGGATGGGCTTTCCGAGCGGGTGATCTTTCCAGAAATTGGACGAAAAGATCTCATGGACCAGATAGTCCGGGCTATCCTCCTCCATTTTGATTTCTTCCAAAATGACGCCCTTTTCCTTCTCGATATCGTCTTCCCGAAACAAGGGGTGGAGCACCAGGTCGGACAGGACATCGAACGCCTGGGATAAGTGCTGGTCGAGGACCTTGGTATTGAAGCAAACCAATTCCTTCGCGGTGAAGGCGTCCAGATTTCCGCCAATCGAATCCACCGAACGCGCGATGTCCTCCGCCGACCGGCTGGTCGTGCCCTTGAACAACATGTGCTCGATGAAGTGCGACAGTCCGTTCTGCTCGATCGTTTCGCGCCGGGAGCCAGTACCGATCCATACACCCACGGAGACCGACCTCACGTGCGGCATAGGCTCGGTGATCACCCGAACACCATTGGAGAGGGTAGTGATTTCGATTTCCCGTAACGGCGTAATGGCGGTTGTCATTGAAAGAAGGCGAAAAAATCCTACTTTCTTTGTAGCATTTTTGGAGCACCTCGCGCCTGCATCACATGTCAGCAACAAGCCGGCCAAAGGCCTGTGCAGTATTGACCAGACGCAGAACCGGCTGACCGTTACACTGACTACGAATCGCGGGCACCGGGTTTTCCTTGCAGCCCGCATCAAACCCAAGGCATCCCGGGTTTTGCGGTTCGCGGGGAAGAATGAAAGCCAGACGGAGCCCACCATTGAAAGCCGATATCTTTCTGGCCAAGTCAGGCGCCGGCAAGTCTACGAGCCGTCATGCCAGAGGCGAGACGATCTTCGCGCAGGCCGAGCCGGCGGACTCGCTCTTCTACATTCGCAGAGGCAGGGTGAAACTCGTGGCAGCTTCACCCGGTGGAAAGCCGGCCTCTGTCGCGATCCTGAAAGCCGGCGATTTCCTGGGTGAGTCGTGTCTGGCGGGCCATCCTGTCAGGATGTTCAGCGCGGTGGCTCTGTCCGACTGCCTGCTGGTGCGGATAGCCAAAGCCACGGCGGTCTCCCTGATCCAAGGCGAGCCGGCGCTGTCGCAACTGTTCCTTCGGCATTTGGTCATGAGAAACGACAGGACTGCGAAAAACCTGACAGAGCGCCTGCCTCCTTGCAGCGAGCAGAGGCTGGCCAGGGCACTCTTGCTGCTGGCCAGCTTCGGTAACGAGGCTAAACCGGACTCGGTCCTGCCGAAAATGACCCACGAGACTCTTGCGGAGATTATCGGAACCACGCGCTCTCGCGTGAGGTTCCTGATGGACCGCTTTCGCCAGTTGGGGTTCCTGGAAGACAAGAAAGTGTTGGCAGTCCACCCATCCCTGGTCAAAGTTTTGCTGCGGGACTAGGCTTCTCGCATGAAGCTCGGTTGTATTCATGGCGCCATCGGTGTTATATCTGACCAGGGACACTCACGAGAGGGAGAAGCATGTCAGAAGAAACGAAACACCTGAAAACCGAAGGCTTGAGCAGGCGCAGCATATTCGGCGCCGCCGCGCTGGCGTCGCTGGCAGCCAGCCAGATGGAAGCAGCACCTGCGGAAACCAAGTTCGAGCCGCTGCCGAGTTTCAAGTTTGATATCGAGGGTTCCACCGGCGGCTGGCACGGACCAGCAGGCTCCGCCAAGGAAGCCACGGTGGCCGAGTTTCCGATTTCGCAAAGCATCGCCGGCGTTTCGATGCGTCTGAAGCCGGGCGCGATGCGCGAACTGCATTGGCATTCCCTTGCCGCGGAGTGGGCCTACATGCTCGAGGGGACTTGCCGCGGCACGGTCATCACGCCCAACGGCCAGGCGGAGATGGCAGACTTCGGACCCGGCGACACGTGGTATTTTCCCCGCGGGCACGGTCACGCACTGCAGGCCACCAGCCCGAATGGCTGCCACTTTCTCCTGGGATTCGACAACGGACACTTCTCCGAATTCGGTACGTTCAGCATTACCGATTGGATCGCGACCGCGCCGCCATCAGTGGTGGCGCGGACGCTTGGCATTCCTGTCTCGGCGGTCGCCCAGTTTCCCAAGAAAGAAGTTTACATCGGGCCCGGCCGGATGCCGCCCGTTTCCGAGGCGCTGCGCAACGGGGGGCTGCAGCCCAGCCAGTTCTCACATAAATATCGTCTCGACCACCAGCCTCCCCGGGTTTTTCCCGGCGGCATGGAATACATCGTCTCCTCCAAGGAATTCCCGATCCAGACCACGCTGACGGCGGTCAAGATGGAGCTTCAGCCGGGAGCATTACGCGAATTGCACTGGCATCCGCACGCCGACGAGTGGCAATACTTCGTTCGGGGGCGCGCGCGGGTCGGGATCTTCGGCTCGCACGGGCGTGTCCGGACCGAGGAGTTCGGCCCCGGAAACGTAGGCTTCGTTCTGCAAGGGTATGGCCACTACATCGAGCAGATCGGAGACGAGCCCACCGAGGTGCTGATTCTGTTCAACAGCGGCGAGTTCCAGGAGATCTCGCTGGCTAACTGGCTGGGCGGCAATCCGAGTACGCTGCTGGAAGACAACTTCAGCATTTCGAAGACGATCGTGGATCAGCTACCGAGGAAGGAAACTGGAATTCTGGCCAAAGCGTAAGGCTGGATTTCAGATCACTTCACGCGGCGCGAGAGGCTTTGCGGGAAACCGCAGTACGATGCGGGTGCCCGGACACGCCTCTTGCTCCACCGCCCCGTCCAACTGGCGTGCCAGGATTCGGACGATCTGCAAGCCTAGAGACTTGCTGTTGCCTGCTACCAGACCGCCGGGCGGCAATCCAACGCCATTGTCTTCCACGGCCAACTCCAGAACCCCGGCCTGCGTTTCCCGAAACTGCACCTGGATCCTGCCGCTTCGCCCGTCGGGAAACGCATATTTCAAGGCGTTTGACAGCAGCTCGTTCAACACCAGAGCGCACGGTACGGCGCGTTCAATCCCGAGCTCGACCGCTTCGAGGCCGGTCTCGATGGCAAACCGTTCTCCGGCTGCGGCCGCGCGGATTCCATCCACCAGCTGCTGGGCATACTCGGCGAAGTCGATCCGGTCGAGGTGCTCGTTTCCGTACAGATGTTCATGAATCAGCGCAATCGAGTGAACGCGTTGCTGGCTTTCTGCCAGGGCAGCCCTGGCTTCCCCGCTGGCCACCGCGTCCGCCTTCATGACGAGCAGACTGGAGATCACCGCCAGGTTGTTCTTCACCCGGTGGTGCACTTCCTGCAACAGGACCGTCTTATCCGCTAACGCGGTCTGCAGCCTGGCAACCGTTTGCTGGAGGGCCTCCTCGCGGCGCAGCAGCTCGAGCTGGGCCTGCTTCAGCTCGGTGATGTCCTGCGCGCATACCAGCACCTTCCGGCCGTTGCCGAAATCCATGGCCGCGGTCGAGACCAGGAGGCACCGCGGTTGCTGCCCACCGTCAGCGGCGAGTGGTAGCCAGCCCTCGACGCGCCTGCCCGTACCACCCTGCAGAGCATCCAGAACCGACAAACGAATCGGGCAACGTGGGCAATCCGCTCCATAGCCGCACCCGCGCGGGTCGGTGAGGCAGTTCCCGCACCCGATCGCCGTTCCCGGCAGAACCCCGAGCATGTCCGGGATCGGGCGGCCGGCGAATCGGGATGCCAGTTCGTTGACCTTCTGCACCCGTAGCTGCTCATCTACCACCAGGAGGACGACGGGAGCGTGCTCGTAGATGGCCTCCAGCTCCGAATAGGCCGCGCTTAACGACTCCTCGGCGGCTTTGTAGCTGGTGACCTCGTTGGCGGCCACCAGCACCGCCAGATCATCGGCGCCTGCGTAACCGCGCAAGGGCACGTAGGAGAAGTCGAAGTAGCGTTTTTCCGCGGGCCGCCCGGGCACCCGGTGTAAGGGAACCGCGAACTCACGGGCATGGAAGGCAGTGCCGGTGTCGCGCACGCTTTGAAGCAACGGCAGGACCAGGGGAGCCGCTTCCGGCCACACCTCACTGACCGTCCGTCCCGCCATCGGTTCGCCGGGAGCCAGCGCCTGATAGGACGGATTGAGCATTTCAAAGGTGAAGTCTTTCCCAACCAGCAGCGCCATGGCCGCGGGAGAGTTTTGAACCATCGATTCGAGCAGGTGTTGGCGCATTTCCTTTTCCTCGGCGAGCTGGATCCTGGTTTCCGCCGCTGACATCGCTTCGCGCCGTGTCCGGATGAGTCGGCCGAGCAACATACTGGCGAGCAGGCCTGTAAGGGCCAGAATTCCCAGCCCTACGCAATGAACCGGCTGGCTGGCAGCAAATTCTCCCACCGGGTCGGTGGCGTAATACAGCGACTCGAGCGTGCACAGAACGGTGGCCAGAAGACCCGGCCCGAATCCTCCCAGGGCGCCGGCAGTCACGATGAACGGAACGTACGTGATGTACGGAATCGAGGTCGGCGAGGCCAACGGAAGCCGCGCCAACTGCGCCGCCAAGGACAGCACGAGAGCGGCGCCGTAACGCCGCAGAAGATCCAGATCGCATCGGCCCGATCGTGGGATCACGGGGTGACACGGGCCTCAGACCGCAGCAGCATTTGAACTCGCCGCACGAGCTCGATGGCGGGAAAGGGCTTGGGCAGAAGGTTCAAATCGCGCTTCAGAAGCCCCTGATGCTCCAGGGTATCGTGCCGGTATCCGGAAACGAAAAGCACCTTCATGTCGGGGCGGAGGGGCGCCAGTTTCTCGGCCAACTCCGTCCCGCTCATGCCGGGCATGACCATATCGGTCACCAGGACGTCAATCGGCCGGCGATAGACTTCGGCGAGGTCCTTCGCCTCCTGTCCGTTCCTCGCTTCCAGCAGTTGGTATCCTTCCCGCTCCAGAAACTTGTGCATCAGGCGCCGGATACTGTCTTCATCCTCCACGAGGAGAACCGTCGGTCCGGAGTCGTTCCTGGAATCCCCGGAGATGTCTGCGGCGCCCGTGCCCTGAAACGTGCCGACGCACGGCAGCAGAATCTCAAAACAGCTACCTTTGCCCAACTCGCTGCGGGCACTGATGTTGCCGCCGGACTGCAGGATGATACTGTGCACAATGGAAAGGCCCAGGCCGGTTCCGAAGCCGGGGGCTTTAGTCGTGAAACGCGGCTCAAAAACCCGTTCCAGCGTGGCTCGATCCATCCCGATGCCGGTATCCGACGCCAGCAGCCGGACGTACACTCCCGCATGCACCCCGCGCGCCGGCGCGCTCTCGGCATCCAGCTCGAGAGTTGCGCTTTCGATCCGAAATTCTCCGCCGGCCGGCATGGCGTCGCGCGCATTCAGGGCCAGGTTTAACAGGACCTGCTTGACCTGGTTGCGATCCACGCGAACGAATCCACGGGACTGTCCCGGCGTTGCCGTCAGGGTGCGGCCTCCTCCCAGGCTATGCGCGAGCAAAGGCCGCATTTCGCTGATCACCTCCTGGATATCCACAATCTGGAAGCGTGGAGTCTCGCGGCGGCTCAGGGTCAGCAATTGGCTGGTGATCGAACTGGCGACCGAAGCCGCCTGGCGAATCTCGCGCGCCTGCTCTGCCTGTTCACCGGATAGCTGCGCGCACAGTTCCTCGGCGTAGCCAAGAATGACCGTGAGCTGGTTGTTGAAATCGTGCGCCAATCCGCCGGCCAGGTTGGCCACCGCCTCCATCCTCTGGGACTGGACCAGCCGGCACTCCATCTCTTTCCGCCTGCTGACGTCCCGCAGCACCACGATGGAGCCCAGCACGTCGCTCTCCGAGCAGTTTTCGGAGCATTCCACTTCCACCGTTTTTCGCGAACCGGATTTCGAGACGAGCGTGTAGCAACGCGTCTCCCCGGCGAAGAGATCGTATATGGGATTGAGGGCGGGCCGCGAGTGGGATTCGTCCAACAGCCCGGCAACATCCATCAGCGGGGATCCAAACGCATCGGCCGCCGCCCAGCCTGTCAGTTGTTCGGCGATGGGATTCATGCAGACAACCTCGCCGACCGTGTCGGTTGCGATAATGCCTTCCCCGACGCTCCGAAGGGTGGTCGAAAGCCACGCCTCGCTGATGCGCAGCCGCCTCTCCATGTCGGCCTTGTAGAGGGCAATCTGCACGGTGCTGCTCAGGTCCCCGTCGGTGATCGGTTTCAGGATGTAACCGAGCGGCTCGGTGAGCTTGGCGCGCTCGATGGTTTCCTGGTCGGCATGGGCCGTAATGTAGACCGAAGGTATGTCGAGTTCGGACTTCAGCGCATGTGCCGTAGCGATGCCGTCCATGTCGCCCTTCAGACGGATGTCCATCAACGCGAGGTCGAAGCGATTCGACCGGGCATGTTCGAGGGCTTCCGCTCCCGAACCGGCAATCGCCGGGCTGGGGTATCCCAGCCTTTCCAGGCGCCTGCGTATGTCGGCCGCGATTAACCCTTCGTCTTCCACCACCAGAATCTGTTTGTTTAGCTCGTCCTTTGACATTTCCTCTTCTCTCGTCCCAGCCCGGCGCGTCGGAAGACCGGCCGGATTTCGACACTTTGTGCGCTCAGCAGGGAAATATTCTCAGGGTTCTCACCGGTATACTCTCCTGTTAACCATGGAGAACGTCCGGCCGAGAACGTCGCCTGATGCCTCGGTTATAGCAGAGGGAATCCCGGGCCCAATCTTGGCCGGAGAATAACCAGTTTGTCTTCAACAGGAAATAAATTCGCAAGTCGAGTGACTACGAATCGTACCGGCGGTCTGTATAATGCAACTGGCACGACATGTTGTCCGCGCGGCGCCAGTTCCTGAAATCAGCCCTGGGAGCCATCCCCCTGGTTGGCCGGAACGTCTTTGCGGCAATCGACGAGGCGGACCCCGGAAACGTCAAACTCTGCCATCGCCTGGACGTCCGGTCTCTCAACGATGACGATCTGCGCTTTCTCGAACAGATCGGTTTGCGGTGGGCACGCCTGGAGTTCGGCGAGGGAGAGGTCACCTTCGACACGTTGCGCTCCTGGCAACAGCGCTTCGCGCGATTCGGCATGCGCATTTACTCCGGCGTCCATTACGCGTATCGCTCGCTCAAAGTGCAGTTGGGACAGCCCGGGCGCGACCAGGATATCGAGACCTATTGCCGGTTCCTGCGCGACCTTGGGAAGCTCGGGATTCCCGTCGCTTCTTATGATTTCCACCCCGGCAACACGTACACCACCAACACCGTCCAACATCGAGGCTACACCGCTCGCGAGTTCGATCTGAATGACTTCCGCACGAAGGTGGAGAAGCGGATGTTCGATCGCGAATACTCCGCCGACGATATCTGGGCCAATTACACCTACTTCATGAAGGCGGCCCTGCCCGCCGCGGAGGAAGCCGGAGTGAAGCTGGCGCTGCATCCGGACGACCCGCCGCTCGCCAGGATGAATGGCGTCGCCAAGCTGTTTACGCATTACGAGGGCTATCGGCGCGCCGAGCAGATCGCCGGGGCCAGCCGCAACTGGGGACTGACGTTCTGCGTCGGCACATGGTCGGAAGGCGGCGGCCAGATGGGCAAGAATGTCTTCGAGATGATCCGGGACTTCGGAAGCCGCGGGAAGATCTTCGAAGTACACTTCCGCAACGTCACGGCGCCGCTGCCGCACTTCGTCGAGACCTTTCCCGACGATGGATACATGGACATGTATCAGGTGATGAAGGCTCTGCGCCAGGCGGGCTTCAACGGTGCCGCCGAACCCGACCACGTCCCCAGGCTGGCCGGCGACAGCGGGATACTCCGCGCCGGAACCGCATACTGTATTTCGTACATGCGGGCACTCCTGCGCCGGGCCAATGAAGAAGTGGGATAAGTCGCGTAAAATCTCCTGACGGCGCTACCGGGCCCGGTTCCGCAACGTCGTAGATATCATCGAGTGAGCCATCATGAGCACCTTGCTGCAGGACGTGCGTTACGGGTATCGGCTGTTTTCGAGGAATCCGGGCTTCGTGGCGGTGGCAGTGGTTTCTCTGGCGCTGGGGGTCGGCGCCAACACCGCGATCTTCAGCCTGCTGGATGCGGTTCTTCTTCGCCCGCTGCCTTACCCCGACCCCGAGCAGCTTGTCGGATTGGGCCAATGGCGCGACCAGAAAGGCGAGGGCTACGTCCAGACCGGTGTCTCGGCCCCCAATATCGTGGACATCGCGAAGAGCGGCGTCTTCCAACAAGTAGCGTATTTTCGCGGTGCGGGATTCAACATCACGGAAGGGAGCCGGCCGGAGAGCGTCAATGGCGTGAGGGCGTCGGCCGACTTGTTGCCGATGTTCGGAGTTCCGCCCATGCTGGGGCGGTTCCTGAACGCTGAAGAAATGGAGCCGGGGCACGACCAGGTAGCTGTGATCGGGAACCGCCTCTGGCGGACGCGCTACGCTGCCGACCCCGCCATCCTCGGCAAAACCATCGACCTCGACCAGCGCCGCTACACGATCGTGGGTGTGATGCCGGCTTCCTTTCGTTTCACCTGGGACCAGGAACTCGATGTGTTTATCCCGCTGGCATTGACGGCCGAGGAGCGCAGCGAGGCCGGCCGCGCCAACTCCCGCGACTTACAGACGCAGGCGCGCATCCGCCCCGGTTTGACGGTCGGGCAGGCGCAGGCAGCCATGAATACCCTGGCCGACAGTTTAGCCCGGGAACATCCGGCAGCCAACAGCGGGTGGGGCTTCAAAGTCGAACCGCTGCATGACGCATACCACCGCCACATGCAGACGCCCCTGCTGCTGATGCTGGGGGCGGTAGGATTTGTACTGCTCATCGCCTGCGTGAACGTCTCGAACCTTCTTCTGGCGCGGGCTACGGGACGAAAGCGTGAAATTGCGATTCGTGTGGCCATGGGCGCCACTCGCGGACGCCTGATCACGCAACTGCTCACCGAAAGCCTCTTGCTGGCGGTATGGGGCGGACTCCTCGGGATCCTGTTGGCATTCGCTGGAGACCGACTGCTGACTCTCGCCTTGAGCCGCTCGCAGTTCTTCCTGCCGAATGCCCGCGTCATCAATATCGATTGGCGCGTGCTGCTCTTCAGCCTGGCGATCACGCTGGTTACGGGAGCCATCTTCGGACTCGCTCCGTCCTGGGCCACGGCGAGGACGGGCGTGGGTGAGTCCCTCAAGGAAGGAGCCTTGAGCGTTACCGCCGATACCGGCCGGAGGCGCCTTCGCAACGGACTGGTGGTCGGCGAAATGGCGCTCACGGTGATTCTTTTGATCGCCGCCGGTCTCCTGGTGCGCACGTTCGTCGCCCTGGTGAACGTGGATCTGGGGATGGATCCGCAAAATGTTCTGACCATGCTCCTCCGGCTGCCTCCATACAAATACTCGTCGCCTGCGCAGCAGTCGGCCTTCTTTCGGGACTTCATTTCGCGGATCGAAAACACCCCTGGCGTCGAGAGTGCGGGCATTCAGGCGGGCGGATCGAATGTCTTCTTCCAACCGGAAGGCCTCGCACCCGCCGCGCCCGGGCAGGAACCAACCGCAAGTTACAAAATCGTGAGCCGTGATTTTCTGAAAGCGATGGGCACGCATCGGATCGCGGGGCGCGAATTCACCGAAAGCGACAGTGAAGGCGCACCGCCGGTAGCGCTCATCAGCGAAACCGTGGCGCGCCGGTATTGGCCGAACTCCAACCCGCTGGGCAGCCACCTCACCGTCGAGACCAGCGTCTACTCCGGCACTAGGCGCGGACCGGGCCGGCCCCTGGAAATCGTGGGTGTGGTGAAAGATGTGCGGAACAGCGACCTCTGGCGGCCGGAACCTGCCATCTACGTCCCCTTCGCGCAGGCCCCGGCATACGCGGTATTCGTCGCGGTGAAGACCGCCGTGCCGCCTATGAGTGTCGCGCCGGCCCTGCGGGAGGTAGTGTCGGCTATCGACAAAGAGCAACCCGTACGTCAGGTCCGAGCGATGAACGAGATCGTGATGGACAGCTATGGCGCGATCCGCTTTCCCATGACCCTGCTCTGGGTCTTTTCGGCTTTGGCGCTGGTGCTTTCCGCGGTTGGGATCTTCGGTGTCATGTCCTACACCGTCAGCCGCCGGACGCAGGAAATGGCCATCCGCATGGCGCTGGGCGCCAGCCCCTTCGGAATGCTGCGGCTGGTGTTGCGGGAAGGACTCGGGGTGGCGCTGGTTGGTGTAGCGGTGGGTATCGCCGGAGCGCTGGCGTTGAGCCGGGTCATGGCGAACTACCTTTACGGCATCACGGCCACCGATCCGCTGACCTTCGCGCTGGCGCCCCTGCTGCTTTCCGCGGCCGCTCTCCTGGCCGTCTACCTGCCCGCGCGGCGCGCAGCCAGAGTCGATCTGGTGGTGGCGCTGCGATACGAGTGACCGGGCGCCCGGCCCTACAGTTCGGCCTGTGCCAGCAGCTTGCTTTGCCGCCGCCTCTTCGTTTGTCGAGACTTCCAATACCAGACGACCGTGAGCCAGAGGACAACACCCGGAATCAGGGCGAAAACAATCTTCATAAGAACTCTCTTTGTCGAATTCTAACCGCAATTCCTTCTGATTCCTCACTACCGAAGGTACCGGAAGGGTTGGTTAGTACTGGAAGCCAGCAGCGCGGCTTTTGCCGGATCTCACCCTCGAAAACCCGTTCGCGGGGCACTGGCACCGTACAGGCCCGCGCCACATCGCGCCCGAAGACCAGCGGGCTTTCATGTGAGCGGGCTGCCGCGTGGGCGATGCCGCTGAGAGCAAGCGCTCCTCAAGCTTCACTCTTAGCGGGGTGCGTATTAGGCAGATGACTACGGCATAATCGTGTCATGAAGCGACGCGAGATCGACAGGCGGGCTTTTCTGCGAACCTCGGCGATGGGTGGAGCGGCGGCATCGGTCTCCGCGGCCGAATCGCCGCAAGCGGCCGGCGCCGCGGCGCGCGATGTCACGCGCCGCCTCGCGGCTTGGGCAGTCTCCTCGCGCAAAGAGGACGTACCGGCGGCGATTCGGCGCGAGGCGTTGCGCACGGTTTTGAACTGGACGGCATGCGCGTTGGGCGGGAGCCGGCACGAGACCGTCGAAATCGCGATCCGCGCCGTGAAGCCCTTCAGCGGACCGGAACAGGCGTCGGTGCTGGGGAGGAAAGACCGTCTGGATGTGCTCAACGCGGCATTGGTCAACGGGATCAGCTCGCACGTTTTCGACTTCGACGACACCGACCTGCGCACCGTTGTCCATCCAGCCGCGCCGGTCGCTCCGGCCCTTCTGGCGCTCGCCGAGCATCGCCTGCTTTCGGGCGGGGAGTTCCTGCATGCGCTCATCGTCGGGGTCGAGGTGGAATGCCGGATTGCCAACGCGGTCTACCCGCAGCATTACGACATCGGCTGGCACATTACCGGCACGGTGGGGCCATTCGGAGCTGCCGCCGCCGTGGGCAAAATGCTGGGACTCTCGGAGCAGCAGATGGTCTGGGCGCTGGGGCTGGCGGCTACGCAGCCGGTCGGGCTTCGCGAAATGTTCGGCACCATGACCAAGAGCTTTCATCCCGGCAGGGCCGCGCAGAACGGATTGATGGCCGCATTTCTGGCCCGCCAGAACTTCACCAGCTCCGACCAGCCCATCGAAGCTCTGCGCGGCTGGGCGAACGTCTTGAGCACGGCCCGGCATTACGGCGAGATCACCGACAAGTTGAGCGAACAGTACCAGATTGCGTACAACAGCTACAAGCCGTTCCCCTGCGGAGTGGTGATTCATCCGGCCATCGACGGTGCTCTTCAACTTCGCGCCGAGCACCACCTGTCCGCCGGCCGGATCGATCGTATCGAGCTGCAGGTGCATCCGCTGGTGTTCGAACTGACGGGCAGGAAGGCTCCGCGGACCGGCCTCGAAGGCAAGTTCAGCGTGTATCACGCGGTAGCTGCGGCGATCATTTACGGGCGCGTGGGAGAGCCCGAGTTTGGCGACCAGGCGGTGCGCGATCCGTCGGTGGTCGCGCTGCGGGAGCGCGTCGGCGCCTCCGTAGATGCAGCCATTCGCGAAGACCAGGTACGCATTGGAATCCTGCTGAAAGACGGCCGGCGGCTGGACAAATTCATCGAGCACGCGATCGGAAGCGCTCAGAATCCTATGACCGATGCGCAGCTCGAGGCAAAGTTCCACGGCCTGGCGGAGGGCGTTTTACCGCCTGACCGGGTGAACCGGCTGATCGATTTCTGCTGGAAGCTGGAGCAGGCGGCGGATGCGGCTCAACTGGCGCGCCTGGCGGCAGCGTCAGTTTAGAACCCGTCGCCGATGACCACGAATCCGGCCCAGTAGAAGGGGTGCTTGTATTGCGGGTTTTGGAGCAGCGCCAGGGCCGCGCCGCGCAAAGCGTCGGCCTTTCCGGAAAAATCGGCGTGCGACTTGAGTTGCTTGTGGAAGGCCACCATCAACTGGCTGGTGCTGGCGGAATCCACCTTCCACTGGCTGACCACCGTCGTCGGAGTGCCGGCGATCAGGAACGCCCAACTCATGCCGATCATCCCCTCACCGGAGCGGTAGGCGCCGAGCGCCGTTTCGCACGCCGAGAGGACCGCCATATCGGCCCGCAGGTTCATCTTCAGAATTTCGCGCGCCGCAATCACGTTGTCTTCGGTATCGGCGTTGAGCCGGTTCAAGTCGAGGAACGACGACAGGGGATCGTTGCTGTCGAGCACGCCGTGCGTCGCCACGTGCAAAATGCGGTACTGCGGCGCTTCCTCCGTCCACCGCCGCTTGTCGGCCTGGTCTCCCATCAGAACCGCCGCGTTTTTCGCGCCGTAAACCTGGCCGACCTCGCGCAATTCCCGGCTCTCCTCGGGCGGAACCGGCAGAGAGACCGCCGATCTCGCCGGTGCGCCGATGGCGAGCACCGTTCGCGACGGGTCCGGCTGCACTCGCGGCAACGTCCGCATCTCCCGCGCCGCCGCAAGCGATGGCGCGTAGAAGATCGTCGATTCCTCGATCAAGTGCTTGCCGGAAGGCGAAATCAACGCCTGGAACGGCAGCCCCCATAGCGGGCCATCCGGTACGATGACGATCCGCTTCCTGCCTTGCAGCGCCGCCGCGGATTGGCCGAGCACCCGATCGTACAATGCCCGCGCGGCGGTTCGATATCCGAGATCGCGGTCTGCCAGTTGCGCGCGGAAGGCCTTGATCTCGGCGTCGAGCCCCGCCAGTTTCAGAGGATGCGACTCGATGCGCGGAGCCCCGGCCACGTCGCGAGTCACCAGGAAGGCAAAGCCCGTGTCCTCGGTGAGAGCGAACTCCATCAGTGCCGTTCCCGGGTCTGGGATCAGGCTCGCCAGGTCCCCTTCGGTCACCGGACGGTACTCGCCCCGCTGCGTCCGCAGCTCCGGATGCCTCTCGTAGAGCACGGTCCGCAACGAATCCATCTCCGACGTGAGCTGATCTCTGCGGGCCAGCCGCTCCGCCGAGGGATGCGGTCCCTCGTGCGCTAACTGGCCGTCCAGTCTTGCGATCTGGTTCGTCAAATCGCGCTCGTGCTTCCGCTCGTCTTCGGTCATCACCCGGTTGATCTCGGCGCGGGAGCCCCGCAGGACATCCAACAGCAGACGGGCCTTGGCGCGCTCGGAGTACTGTAGTGCCTCGAACGTCTTTTTGTCGCGGAGCGCCAGCCGTACCATCCCAAGATACGGCCCGCACCTTTGATGGAAGAAGCCCTCTCTCTCGTCTTCACCCCCGGAAAGCCTGACCGATTCGATCGCCCCAATGGCCTCCAGGTACGCCTTGCGGGCGTCTGCGAAGCGTCCTACGCCGTCGTAGGCATCGCCGAGGGGGGTCAGTAAGCCGTGCAGGATCTCGGGTCCCAGGCCCTTCGCCTCGGGCAGCAATTTTTCGCCCCGCGCCACCGCCTCGCGGTACCGGTGTGTTTGCACCAGCCAGTCCAGTTGCTGGGTGAAGGGGGTGAAACCGTCGCGGCGCTGGTCGCTTCGGTCGAAATACTCAACCGCAGGCTGAACCTCGGCAAGCGCCCGGGTGTAATCACCGGTTCGCGCGTAGATCCAGGCGCGGTTGGAGCGGATGCCCATCAGGATCGACTCGTCGCCCGCGGCACGAGCCTCGCTCTCAGCTTTGGCATGCTCCTCGAGCGCCTGTTTGGTGTGGCCCAGGTAGCCCTGCAGCGACCCGATGTTCGTGAGAAACATCGCAGCACGGTTATGATCGCCGGGCGACGTGCGCGACACGATCGCGTAGGCCCGATCGAGGTACTGGATAGCCCGCTCGAAGTCCCCTTGCGAGACGTACAGCACGCCGAGGTTATTCAACGCGTTCGCCAGGAAATCGTCGAATCCTGCGGCCTCTGCCTCACGGATGGCCTGCCGCAACAGCGTGGCCTTGCCGTCCATGTCCCCTTTCTCGCCCAGCATCACCGCGACGTTGACCTTCATCCCGGTCACCATCCGCTGATTGCCCACCGACGCGTACGCCTCGCCAGCTCTGCGCGCATGTTTTTCGGCATCATCGAACCGCCCGAGGCCATACTCGGCGCGCATCTCGCCGCCCAGGGCGTCTCCCAGCGCGCCATTGTCGCCCGCTGCTTCCGCGGCTTTGATCGACGAATTGAAGGCATCGATTGCCTGGGTCAATTCCTGCTTTCCATTCAGGCAGGTGCCGATCTTGAGCCAGGCCTGGGCCTCGGCTTTATGGTCTCCCGCGCCCACAGCCTTATCGAGCACGGCGTGCCACGCCTTGATGGCGCCGTCGTAGTCTCGCTTATCCATCAATTGTTTCGCGAGAACCACCGGGTCGGCAGAGCTGTCCTGTCCGAAGAGCAGCATGGCCATACCCAGCAGCGAAAGAAATTTGGACATGAGTTCCGTCCGCTTCTGTTCGTCCCGTTCCGATTCGCAAGTCGCGGTACCGGCGGCGACCGCCGGTGTCATCACAACGTCACTCGACAGCATACAACCACTTCCGGTGGCCGCGCGAGTTGCACTAACGATTCTGTTTTCCTCCGGGTACCTGTTTCCAGCCGGAACCGGTCGCCGGCGGCTTGGCGCGTACATTTCGCAACCGCGATGGAACACCAACTCACCAATATCAGGAAAACCGCCACGTTATGCCTGCTATTCGGCTGTCTCGCGTGTTCCGGATCGGCCCAGGCCCCGGCGGATCCGGAATCCTCTTCGTGGGCGCAAAGCCCCTACATGCTCGGCGATTGGGGCGGAGAACGGACGGCCCTGGAACGCGCCCGCATCGTCTTTCACTTCGTCTCCGTAAACGACCTTCTGGTGGATGGCCGCAGCGATGTGGCGAACTGGAGCCGCGTCCGCGCCACCATGGATGTCGATTTCGGCAAGGCCGACCTGGTCCCAGGCCTCACCTTCCACATCACCGCACTCTGGCAAGGCGGCGGGAGCATGGGAAGCCATATCGGCAGCATCGCCAAGCCCACCAGCCTGCTGAGCGCCGATACCACGCGGCTGGACTCGTGGTCGTTCGAGCAGGCGCTCGCCAATAACAAACTCTTCATTCGAGCAGGGCAGTTCGCCGGATTGGACTTCTACGGCAACCAGCTTGACGGCGGTTCGTACATCCTGGAGCCTCTGGGATACGCCATCGGCAATCTCTTTCCAGCCGACTACGAGAGTTTTGATCCGGCCGGTACGCCTGCGGCCGAGGTCCGCTACGTGCCCTCCAGGCACTTCATTGTGAAGCCGGCCATTTTTTCGGGCAATCGCAACCCCTACCACGACGATATCAGCGGCGTGAATTTCAAATTCAAGGACAGCCCGGTCATCGCGGCAGAGGCCGACTACCTTGTGGCCCCGACGCCTTCGTCAGTCAACAAAACCTATCCGGGTACGTACCGGTTCGGCGCAACCACCAATCCCGGGCCGTTCGCCAACATCGTCACCGGGCAGAGGAGCAGCGGCAACTACCTGCTGTATTTCATGGCGAACCAGAGAGTGTACCGGCCCGAGGCCGGCAGCGACCGTGGGCTCGATGTGAATTTCGCCTTCGACTGGACTCCCGACGACATCACCAGAAACTACTCGCAGATTACGGGCGGCGTCCGTTACCACGGGCTCATCCCTGGCCGGGCGAAAGACACCCTGGCGGTCGGCTGGTCTACAGCCGCATCAGCGGCGTGGTGAATCGCGCCCTCTCGCAGGCGGGGCTGTTGCCGTACGGCTCGGAGAAAGCAGTGGAGGTGAACTACTCGCTGCACACCCGGTGGTTCTCGTGCCAACCGGTTTTTCAATACTACTTCGACACGGGCGCGAATCCTTATTCCCGTAATAACACGGTCTGTGGATTCCGCACTACTTTCACCCTGTAAAGGAGGGTGCCATGAAGGAGCGTAAGCAAGTCGTAGCGAGGGAGCCTCATACCGCCGAGGAGGAGAAAGAGAATTGAGTCAGCCGGCGTGAACGCCGGCTGACATCTTTTCTGGCCGGGGCCAACCGGCCC
>DATJWB010000214.1:0-24504 GCA_035501495.1 Bryobacteraceae bacterium
CCGCGGGCTGCCATCGCGGATCAGGCGGTCCAGCGTGACCCCCGGCAGCAGCGGCATGACGAAAAACGGCTTCTTCTTTCCGCCGTCCTCGAACTCTCCTATGTCATAGATACTGATGACGTTAGGGTGAACCATGTTGGCCAGCAGGTTCCACTCGTTGTAGAACATGGCCGTGCTTTCCGGATCGATGTCCAGGATCGTCTTGAGCGCCACTTCGCGCTGCATGAGGCGGTCGAAGGCGGTATAGACGACACCCATCCCCCCTTCGCCGAGGACTTGGCGGAGTTCATAGCGCTCTTCGAGTTGCGTCCTCTTCAACCCCATCCGGGATTTGCCTCATCGATATCGTACGACAGGCGGCGGGCAAACGGTTTGCAGCCCACGCTCAGACCGTGGTTTTAGTATTACCAGACACATGTGGAATCGGGGGCTTGTTATCGTGTGCCGCCTGGCTGCAAACCAGGGATAAACTTAACTCGAAAATGCTCCTGAACAATCTGGAGAGGGCCTGCGTTCTCGATGCCGTCGATTGCCACCCCGTCACTGCGGCCACCACGGTCTCCTCCGACGTGCCGTCCTCGCGCGCCAGGCTGACCCGGCTCGTGCTCACCCCCGCGGCACCTTCGGACCAGAGGCGGTCGAAGACATTCCGGGTTCGAAGGTCGTTGCAGGCGTAAGCCAGCCGTTCCGGATCCTGGTAAGGAGGGCGCAGGAGCACTCCCTGGACCACGCTGAAAGTCGCGGTGCTGGCACCAATTCCGAGGGCGAACGTGAGGACCGCGCCACCGTAAATGCAGGGCTCGAACGCAGCATCCTGGCGCGCAGACGAATTCTCGGAGCATATCATCCCTTCGCGCAATTATACAGTCGCGGCCTACAGTTTTCCGCTCTCGCCGCCGATACCACACCCAGGAGAATTCATTTGAGCCGGCAGCTTTCACAAACCGAGATCGATGCGGTCTTTCAGAACATGCAGGACCGGAAGCGGGAAACCACCACGGCGAAGTTCGATTTCCGCCGGCCCGACCGGATTCCGAAGTCGCAGGTCCGCGCCATCCACCTGCTGCACGATACCTTCGTCCGGAACCTGGTTTCCAGCCTATCGGCGTACCTGCGCTCCTATCTGACGGTCAACCTGGTGAGTGTCGAACAGCTCAGCTACGCCGAATTCCTGGACGGCCTACCCTCGCCTACCTGTATGATTTCACTTGGTTTAAATCCCTATGACGGGAATGGCGTACTGGAGTTGAATCCCTCTCTGGTCTTCCCCATCATCGAAATGCTCCTCGGAGGAACCGGAAAAAGTTCCTACACGATTCAACGCGACATCACCGAGATCGAGCAGAAACTGCTCGACGGCCTGTTCCGGATCATCCTGAACGACCTGAGGGAAGCCTGGAAGGGCGTGACGACAGTCGAATTCACCATCGAAAACATGGAGACCGAGCCGCAGCTCCTGCATATTCTCGCACCCAACGAAGCGGTGGTCGCCATCGGCATCGAGATTCGCATTGGAGAGACCCTGGGCATGATGAACATCGCCATGCCCTCGATCGTCATCAAGATGATGCGCCAGAAGTTCGACCAGCAGTGGTCGGTCCGCAAGACGCACGCCAGCGATGCCGAGCAGGCACGCATATTACGGTTCCTGCGCGAAGGGTCGGTTAGCTGCGAGGCTCGTCTCGAAGGTCCGACTCTCAGCATCCGCGACCTCCTCAGATTACACGAAGGTCACATGTTGACGTTCGACTTTCCCGTAGTCCGCCCCATCGAACTGCTCATCAATGGCGTGCACAAGTACAAGGCCCAAATGGTCAGCACGGGAAAGAAACGCGCCTGCCAGATCGAAGAGGTGATTTTGCCGCCGGGGTAGGGCAACAATAACCGTCATTAGGGCAGGATCAACGAGGAAGACGGAGGCGTTGGAGCGTTCTCGGTGACGGCGGCGTCCAGCTCTTTCATCGACCCGATAAACGCGCGGCACCGCGGCCGGCCGTTGTTCGAATGCAACCCGGTCCATTGAACGTACACCAACGTCTTCAGAACGTCCGCGTCGCGCGTTTTGGAGAACCCCAGGCCCTGCGTCTCCTCCCTGCGAAAATCGTCAAGCCCCCGCTGAACCGCGCGAAACACGTTCGCCGCCAACGGATTGGTCGGGATGCTCTCGTAAACTACGCCGCTTTGCAGCGTCCGATACGTCCGGATGAGCCCTTCCAATGCCTCCTGCACGTCGGAATCCACAGTCCCGGATGTTTCCACGGCAGCCGAGTAGAGGATGTGGGCCAGGTAAACGAACAGGCTTTCGTGCTCGTCGAGGAACCCGTCTTTGATCACGATATCCCGGTTGGGAAGCGCCTGCGGCCCGATGCGCTCCACCCGCTCGTGCTTGCGCGCTTCCAACAGGAACTCGCAGTCGAGCGGACAGCTCACCGTAACCTCACGCTGCTCTCCACAGCACACCGTGCAGATATCTCCCCGGACTCCCGGGCAGAAACGCCGCGGACGGCGAATCTGGCAAATAGCGCACTTCATTCTTGTAGTATAGGGGCAGGAGGCGCCCACTCTGGTCCACGAGCCCGGCCTTTCGGACACGCCCGCGTTGCTGGTCATCGACGTGCAGAAGGCCATCGATCATCCCGATTGGGCGCGCCACGGTCCGCGCAATCACCCGGAAGCCGAACAGAACATCGCCCGGCTGCTGGCCGCGTGGCGCGGTAAGAGCTTTCCCATCTACCACGTCCGCCACGATTCGGTGATGCCGGGATCGCACTATCGGCCCGGCCAGGAGGGGAATCAGTTCAAGCCGGAAGCCCAACCAATGCCCGGCGAAGCGATCGTCGTCAAGCACACCAACAGCGCCTTCATCGGCACGGGGCTGGAGGAAACGCTGCGGCAGGCGTCTCATCTCGTGCTGATCGTGGCGGGAGTGATCACCAACAATTCGGTGGAAGCCACCGTCCGCATGGCCGGCAATCTCGGCTTCGAAACCTGGCTGGTGGAGGATGCATGCTTCACGTTCGCCCGCCCCGATTGGACCGGCCGCCTGCGCACGGCCGACGAAGTTCATGCCATGTCACTCGCGAATCTCGACGAGGAGTATTGTCGCGTGACCAATACCGCGGACGTGCTCGGCCGCGTGCGGTCCCCGGCTTGCTTTCCTTTATGAGAGCATCTATAGTTTGGTGCGAAAACTCAAATTGCGGACAACCATGCCTTCTTACCGGAAGTTTCCGGCTCCGGCCGCCATTCTCCCGCTCGCGGTTCTTATTCCGCTCTGCCTCGGCCAGCAGACCCCCGTGTACAAAGACCCCGCCGCACCCATCGAAAAGCGCGTCGCCGACCTCATTTCCCGCATGTCGCTCGAGGAGAAAGTCTCCCAGCTCATGAACGATTCGCCGGCCATCGAGCGTCTCGATATCCCGGCTTACAACTGGTGGAACGAGTGCCTGCACGGGGTGGCTCGCGCCGGACGGGCCACGGTCTTCCCCGAGACGGTCGGGATGGCCGCCACTTGGGATACCGGGCTGCTTCTACGCGTTTCCACCGCGATCTCCGACGAGGCTCGCGCCAAATACCACGAGTTCGTCCGCCGCGGCAAGCACAACATCTACCAGGGGCTCACGTTCTGGACTCCCAACATCAACCTCTTCCGGGATCCGCGGTGGGGCCGCGGCATGGAAACCTACGGCGAAGACCCCTATCTCACGGGCAAGATGGCAGTAGCCTTCATCAAAGGCCTGGAAGGCGACGACCCGAAATACCTCAAAACCATCGCTACCGCCAAGCACTACGCCGTACACAGCGGACCCGAGTCTCAACGCCACACGTTTGACGCGGTGATCCCGGATCACGAGCTGTTTGAGACCTACCTGCCACATTTCGAGACCGCCATCCGCGAGGGAGGCGCACAGTCGGTGATGTGCGCCTACAATCGCGTGGATGACCTGCCTGCCTGCGCCAGCCCGAAGCTGCTGGGCGAGATCCTGCGGAAGAAGTGGGGATTCGGCGGATACGTGGTGAGCGACTGCGGAGCGATTGGCGACATCTACCTGCACCACAAGACCGCTCCCACGGCCGCGGAGGGAGTGGCGCGCGCGCTCAAGGCCGGCACCGACCTCAATTGCGGGGTGGAGTACTCGAACCTGCTGGACGCTGTTCACGGCGGGCTGGTCACCGAGCCGGACGTCAACCAGGCGCTCGGCCGGCTGCTGACGGCCCGCTTCAGGCTCGGCATGTTCGATCCGCCGGAGACGGTGAAGTACGCGCAGATTCCGTACAGCGTCAACGACAGCCCGGCGCATCGCGAACTGTCCGCGGAGACGGCCCGGAAGTCCATCGTCCTGCTGAAGAACGAAAACCGCAGCCTGCCGCTTCGCAAATCCATCCATAACGTCGCCGTGATCGGACCGAACGCGGACGACGTCGCCGTCCTGCTCGGCAACTACAACGGCGATCCCACCGCGCCGGTCACGCCGCTCGAAGGCATCCGGCGCAAGCTGGGTCCGGGCGCCCGAGTGCGGTACGCGCGTGGTTGCGATCTCGCGCCCAATATGCCGGCCTTCCAGGTGATTCCGTCCTCGGCCCTCACCACCGCTCTGCAGGGCGGACAACCGGGGCTCTTCGCCGAGTACTACAACACCAGCAATTTCGACGGCAAGGCCCACAGGCCGCGCGAGCTGACCTACCCGAGTTCCGGGAAGATGACCGGCGCCATCCCGCCGGATCCTCATCCGCTGTTCACGCGCTTCGACCCGCAGGTGGACTTCCACTGGTGGGACGGCGCTCCCCGGGCAGACATGCACGACGACGATTTCGGCGTGCGGTGGAACGGCTTTCTCACCGCTCCCGTCTCGGGAACGTATCAACTGGGAGCCATCGGGATGAATGCGTTCGAGCTGTACTTCGACGGCAAACCGCTGGTTCAGTTCAGCAACATTCACGAGCGCTCTTACAGCTATGAGTCCGTTGAACTGGAGGCCGGAAAGCACTACCCGATCCGGCTGGACTACCACGAATTCGTGAACGATGCGGACATTCAACTGGTCTGGTCGCCGCCGCACAAGAACACCGGAGAAGAAATCAGCAGTGTGCTCAGCGAGGCTGACGCGGTGGTGGTGGTGCTGGGCTTGTCACCCAGGCTGGAAGGTGAAGAGATGAAAGTCCCGGTGGAGGGATTTCTGGGCGGCGATCGTGTGGATATCGGAATTCCGCGAGTACAGGAGGAACTGCTGGAGAGGGTCGTGCGGGATGCACCGGTGGGCTCTCCCGTAATCCTCGTCCTGATGAATGGCAGCTCCGTGGCGGTGAACTGGGCCCGCGAGCACGTTCCCGCCATCGTCGAGCTTTGGTACCCGGGGCAGGCGGGCGGGACCGCACTGGCCGACGTCCTGTTCGGCGACTACAATCCCGCGGGCCGTTTGCCGGTGACGTTCTACAAGGGTGCGAATCAACTTCCTCCGTTCACCGACTACAGCATGAAAGGCCGGACCTATCGCTTTTTCAACGACGAGCCTTTGTACCCCTTCGGATACGGACTCAGCTACACGACTTTCGCCTATCGCGGCCTGACCATTCCCAATGAAAAGAACGCGGGCGAGACCATCCGCATTACCGTACAGGTGGCGAATACCGGCCATCTGGCGGGCGAAGAGGTGGTCCAACTCTATTCCAAGGTCGAAGGCGCGCCGGCCGACGCTCCGATTCGGTCGCTGATCGGCTTTCAACGGATTTCGCTGCGTGCCGGCGAACGGAAGACGGTGCGTTTCGACGTACCTCCGCGGGAGTTCGCGAGCATCGGGCCGGATGGCCGTGCGGTCGCCAAACCGGGTGTTTTCGAGATCTCCGCCGGCGGAAAACAGCCAGGCTTTCGCGGCCCTTCCGACGCCGCCACCACGGGCGTGGTAAGCGGACGGCTGCAGCTCAACGGCAACCCCAAGGTCTTGGACTGACAGCCACATGATCGTCAATTCGGTCAGAAAACGGAACCAGGGAGCGTCGAGCGAAGTGGCGCGCGACATCAACCGGCGGATCGTCCTGAACCTGGTCCGCACCCGCCACCCGATTTCGCGAGCCGACCTCGCGCGGCTCTCGGGGCTGCAGAGAAGCACGATTTCCCTGATTGTCGAACAGTTGATCGAAGAGAACTGGGTGCTGGAAGGCCCCACCGGCCGCCTCCCGCGCGGCCGCCGGCCGACGTTTCTGCGATTGAACGATGAGCGCGTCATCATCGGCGTGGACGTCCGCCCGAGCCAGACTACGGTTGCCCTGGCCGATGCCAACGGTCGTTTCATTTCCCAGGAAATGATGCCCACGTCCGTGGATGCCAAGGCGACCCTGGCGGAGCTGATCGAATGTATTCTGCGCATCCAACGTTCGTGCAAGGGTAAGAAGATCGAAGGCATAGGAATCAGCTTGCCGGGCCGCTTCGACCACGCGACGGACCGCCTGGTTTTCGCGCCGAACCTGAAGTGGCGGGACGTGGACATCCGCAGACCCATCGCGGATGCCACGGATCTGGAGGTCGAACTGGAGAATGCCGCCAATGCCTGCGTCCTGGCGGAGGTCTGGTTCAACCGTGCGGAGGAGTGCCGCAACCTGGTGGTGCTGACGGTTTCCGAGGGGATCGGGACCGGTCTGCTGGCGAATGGCGAACTGGTGCGCGGCCTCAACGGCATGGCCGGCGAATTCGGCCACGTGCCGCTGGAGCCCGACGGACCGCCCTGCGGCTGCGGCAGCCGCGGCTGTTGGGAAGTGTTCGCATCCAACCGTGCCGCGCTGCGGTACTATTTCGAGTCGCACGCGGAAAGCGAGAGCCTTACGTTTTCTGACCTGCTCAGCCGCGCCGACCAGGGCGACAGCCAGGCCTCGAAAGCGCTCGACCGGATGGCGCACTACCTGGGACGCGGGATGCGGCTGATCGTGGCAGGCCTGGCTCCGGAGCGCATCGTCGTGGTGGGCGATCTCACCAAGTCGTGGCGCCGTTTCGGCGGCGTCATCGAAGCCGCGGTGCAGGCGCAGGTGCTGCCCGGCGGGCGGGCGCCCCAGATCATCCCGGCGTACGAAGACGGCATGGCACGGCTGCGCGGCACGGTGGCGCTCGTCCTGCAGAAGCACTTCAGCGTCTAGAGAGGTGTGGCGCAGGCACTCCTGCCCGCCGCGCCCCGACTCATCGGGGCGCTTGTGGGCGTGCCCGGTGTCGTTGGCCGCAAGTGGTTTTCGAGGCGACCCAAAAAGCGCCGGCATGAGTGCCGGCGCGGCAGGCAGGAGTGCCGGCAGGAGTGCCTGCGCCACATCGATGATTACGGACTATCTGATGTGATGCTTCTCAGATGGGCGACGCTTGTGAGCTTCTCCGCGAGATCCCAGTCGAGGACCGGACGCGGCCCCACGGGAGGCACGTACAAGGTGAACCCGGCGTGGATTTCCGCGGCGTGCCGGGGCATGTCCTCCAAGGCGAATCGCAGGATGTGGGGCGGCAGCAGCGGGTGCGGCGAACAATAAATCGCCGCCACTTCGTGGGTTGCCGGGTAGAAGCGCCGCAGATGAGCCACGAAGCGGTGGAACCGCTCCGGCCGCGATTCGCGCAGGGTGTGCAGCGCCGTTTCCAGCGGACCGATCTGCCAGATGATCGCGGGAACGTCGGGAAGCAGTGGACGGCGCCGCAACAGGAGGTCCGTCGCTTCGTACATCTGGACGCCTTGAACCACGGGGTCGATCCGCAGGTCGGCGAGCACCGTGTCGATACCGGAGATTCCCGGCAACACCTCCGCCTTCAACTCGAGCGCGGAGGCCATTTCCAACACCAGGAACGGCGCCTGCACCGCAACCAGCGGATGACCGTGGATCGCGAACGTGACCGGAGGGTTATCCAGCGCGGCATTTACGACCGTGATTGCCATGTGGTCATAAGCGCCCACGCGGGGCTGCTCTTCGGCGTAACTTTGTTCGTAAAGCGAGGTCACGCGCGGGCACAGGCCCTCGAGGAACGGCCGCGTAGCGGCTCCGGTATCGAGATACAGGACTTCCCGCGAGGCGCGGATGGCCTGCTCCACCTCGCGCGTCACCTGTCCGACGGTCTGAACGCCCAATCCGGCAATCCATAGATCGGTCATGGCGTGCTCCGCAAAGCGTGAAGCAGATCGACCAGGCGGCCGTATCGTTCCTCTCTCGAGGCGCTCCGCACGGCCGCTACCGCGGCCCGCACCTGCTCCGAAAGGGCGGAGTCCCCGGGTTTGGCCGGCGCCGGCGATCCCGCGATATTGGAGGATTGCCGCAGCGAGGCCGAGAGTCCGATCTGCAGCCCGCCAGTCCCATCGGGAACTTCTATCGCCGAGAGATCGATTACGGCGTGCAACGGCGCGAGCGGCCGCCCTGGCAGCGCGACGCCGGGCGGCGGCGGCAGGCTCGCCGGGTCAGCGCCCTCGGGCAAAGAGTTCACCCATACCGCAAAGGAGTATCCTTTGGGTTTGCCGTTTTCCATTTGCAGGCAGGGCACCACCGTGAGCGCCAGTGAAATACCGGGAAGCGTGCGCGCCGCGGCAGGGTGCGGCCATGACGGAGCAGCGCTCCGGGCGCCGGCAGCAGCCCCTAAGGATTGAGGCTGGCGCGACAGCACGCGTCCCAGCAGGGGCAGGAGGCGATGGTCGGGATTCCTCAGAAGGTCCTTTTCTTCCTCGGTGAGGTCGAAGTCGCGGAATACGTCCTCGGGGCCCTCGCGGAGGCGACGTGCGAAATCCGCATCGAGAGCCGAAAGCACCAGCAGCCGATCGATCCCGGGTTTCAGCGAGTCCATTGGGGCGCGTTCAGTGCGTCATCGCGTAGGTGACGTAGTTCACGCCGATGCGGATTCCGAGCGCCGCATATCGCGCGGGATACTGCGGGGCGTCGGCCCACTCCCACGAATCGCCCACGTCCGACTGAAACGTGATGGCCACCATCAGGCGGCCGTTGTCGTCGAAGATGCCGCGCCAATGATCGGGGCAGCCTTCGCACTTCCAACTCGTTCCGCGCATCACCGAGCCTTCGCTGGCCACCTGGTAGCGGTCGTCGAGATCGTAAACGGTGTGGAAGATGGGGTCTTTATTTTCCAGCTCCACGGGCTCGCGGTCGGGGAAGACCTTGTGCATGCTCTGCATGAAGACTTCCCACTCGTTCTGCCCCCAGAAATCGTCGCACATGAAGAAGCCGCCGCGCAGCAGGTACTCGCGCATCGACTTCGCCTGGGAGTCGGTCAACTGCCAGCGGCCCGTCTGGACGGCGTAGAGCCATGGCCAGTCGTACACCGCTCCTTCGTCGAGATTCACCGGCTGCTCGACCGACCGCACGTGGATGCGGGTGAGCCGCCGCAAGGCCAGCACGAAGTGCCGGTCGGCACGCGGATAGTCCTGCGTCCAGATGGTGTTTCCTTCAGTCCAGTTTCCATAGGCGCCGCGATAGCCGCCGCCTCCGCCGAAGCCTCCTGCTCCGAAGCCGCCGCCGTAGCCGCGTCCGAACATACCTCGAGGCGCGGCCGGATACATCAGCCGCGCGAAGGCCCACTCGGTCCTTTCCTGATAGTCCGGCGGCAGCGGAATGTCGCCCAGCCGATACTCCACGCCCGGAAATTCGCGGAAGGGCAGTTGGAAAGCGGAAACCGTCCCGATCACGGCAATGCCCGATGCCCACCACAAGCCCCTATGGAGGTTCATGCGTTGCAGCCTATTCTGGAGCATATCACTGTAGGGGGATCGGGTGTCTTCGGGTAGTCCGCTATTCCTCCCGGGAGGACTGGGACGACATGTTCTTCAGGATGAAATTGGTGAACTCGCGGAGTGCCAGGGCGTAGTTCTCGATGGCTTCGCGTTCGATGCGCGCGGCCTTGAGGGCCGTCGCACGCCCATCGGGATGATCCAGGCCCAGTCCGTTCCCGAGAGCGGTGAGGAGACTGGCTTCGGTCTTGGCTTGCTGGTAGCGATCCCTTGCCGCTAAGACACGTTCCAAAAGTTGGGCTTCCATCTTGTCGAGTTCGCCTAAACTCGGATCGCGTTCTGGTGCCATGGGCCAGCATGGGCAGCAGGAGCCTGCCTGTCTATGTGAACCTGCTCTGAACTGTGGACCGTAAATATCATACCGAAAATCCAGCATCACTGTACCCACTTCGGGTTGGCTTATGATGGATAACGCCGAGGGTTGGCGTGCAGAACTGCCGGCCAAGGGGTTGCCGGCGGACCTTTGATCCCGCTCCAGCATGAGAATCAGCAAACCATACAGCGCGGCTTCCGGCCAGCGCCCGTCGAGGCTCGGGCTGATTCTGATCCTCTCGCTGACTTCGGGATCGCTGGCATCGATTGGGGCAGTCTGGTGGTATTACACGATGCAGAGCCACGAGACGAAAGCCGTCATGGGACGCCAGCTTTTCGCCGTGGCGCAGGGAAAGAGTGAACAGATCACGAACTGGCGTCACGAGCGCATGGCCGACGCCCGCATGATGATGTCAAGCGGCGCCGCGCGCATTGTCAGGCGGGTGCTCGGGAACCGCGTCGCCGACACCGACCTTCCCGACGTGTCGGACTACATGTCCCGGCTGGAAAGCCAGTTTCTTTACTCGAACATCACCTTGACCGATCTTGACGGCAAAGTGACGGTTCGTCTGCATGATGAGACAACCGTCGGCGATGGACTGCGGCAACCGCTGCGCAAGGAACTGGCCCGCGAAGCGGTCCGCGCCGGAGACGTGGTTTTCTCGGACTTGCGCCCCGATGTGCAAACCGGCCGTCCGATGATGGCTCTGACGGTGCCTGTGGGCCATTCGGGCGCCCTGATTCTGGACATCGATCCGGCGCGCTTTCTTTATCCGTGCCTGGAATCGTGGCCGGGATCGAGCCGCACCGGCGAAACCCTGCTGGCCCGCCTCGAAGGGAACGAACTGGTCACCCTCAGCAAGAGACGGAACGCTCCGAACAGCGCTCTGTTTTCGCGCAGGCACATTAATACCCATCCTTCCGAGGCCCTGCTGGAAGCAGGTTGGTCAATCGAAGATGTGGATTACCGCGGCGTCCCGGCATTCGGCACGATCCGCCATATACCCGATTCGCCGTGGTACCTCATCTGCAAAATGGACATAGCCGAAGTGGAGGCACCGCTGCGCCGCCTGGGATGGGAGATGGCCCTGGTGACGGCCCTGATCGCTGTGGCGAACGCCGCGGGAGTCGTCCTGATCTGGCGCGGGCGGCAGTCGCGAATCCGGCAGGAGCAGGAAGCCTGGTACTATGCGATCGCCAACGACACGCCGGCGTACCTCTGGATGGCCATGGCGAGCAGCGGAAACTCTTTTGTCAACCAGCCATTGAGCCGGTTTCTGGGGACCGACCAGCAGCTCCTGTCGCAAGGCTTGACCGATTATGTCAGGTCTACGATCAAGCGTTCCGGATCAGGCCCTCCGAAAAACAGTTTGAATGGCTGGACCGGGTTTGTTCATCCCGATGACGCCGTTCGGCTTCGAGAGACGTTCCTGGAAGGCATCAGGGGCGGCCGCGGGTATTCCGTGGAGTTCCGGCTGCGCCGGTTCGACGGGTCCTACCGCTGGGTGGTTGTGGAAGCGGTACCGCGGTTTTCGGATGAGGGCGAGTTCATGGGGCTCGCCGGTTCGCTGGCGGACATCACCGACCGGCGCCACGCGGAGGAAGGCCTTCGTTCCGCGAACGCCGCGCTCGCCAGGCAGTTGGACGATGCCATCCGCAAGGAGCAGGAGATCGAGGCCCTGGGATCGCGGCTGATTGGAGCGCAGGAGGAGGAGCGCAAACGCCTGGCGCGCGAGCTGCACGACGACCTGAATCAGGAAATCGCCGTCTTGAGCATTGCCATGGGCAATCTCAAGCGACGGATTCCCAGGGAACTGAGCGAGGCCCGATCCCAAAGCGACGAGATCCATCAGAAACTGGTGCACGTCGCGGAAACCGTGCGGCGCATGTCGCACGAACTCCATCCCGCGATTCTCCAGTATTCCGGCCTGGCAGCCACCTTACAGTCGTACAGCCAGGAGTTTGGCACTCTCACCGGGATTCGCGTCTCGCTCACCATCGAGGGGAACTTCGATGGCATTCCCTTGCGCACCGCTCTGGGTATCTATCGCATCGTGCAGGAGGCGCTGCGGAATGTTGCCAAACACGCGCAGGTAGCCTCCGCCGTGGTCGAACTTCGCCACGCGGGAGGCACGTTGAATCTCACCATCTCGGATGCCGGCGTAGGCATGGAATCGCCGGCGTCGCAAGCCCAAGCAGGGCTCGGGCTGGTGAGCATGCGGGAGAGGGCAAAGCTGGCCGGAGGGACCCTCGAGATCGCCAGCAAGCCGGGGGCAGGCACTACGGTCAGGCTACGGATTCCGACATGAGCGGCGTGGCGGCGCCGCCCTACTGGCCAGCCGCTCGGATCCCGGCCGCCGCAGTGCACGCCTGGACGACGCTGAAATAGCGGGCGACCCCATCCGTACCCACTTCGAAGGGATTGGCTTCTCCCGCCTGGCGATGAGCGGCGGTGTGGGCTTTGAAATACGCGTCGTCGAATTCGGAGTGATTCGACAACAGGACCGTCGCGCCGTAATCGGCAGCGGCTTTCGCCATCTTTTTCGAGGAAGCGAGGTAGCGGTCATAGTATGCGGCGTTTGCATTGAAAGGGATGGCCGTCCCGCCAACATAGGCTACCCGCAGAGGCCTGCCGTTATCCCGCACTTCAAAGAGGTACGACAGCGTTCCCGGAGTATGCCCGGGCATGGTAACGATCCGCACGGAAGCATCGCCTACCGAGACCCTCATCCCGTCATCGCCCACCATGTCGCGCTTCGGCTTTCCGCCCGGGCGATTGGTCGAATGGTCGACCGCGTCCCAATCCTCGGCGCCGTAGATCAGGTGCACGCCCGGAATCTCGTCCTGCAGCAACCTGGCGCCGCCGTCGTGGTCGCCATGTGCGTGCGAAAGGATCACATACTTGACTTTGCCGGGATCCAAACCCAGCTTCTTCATGCCGCCCAGAATCTCGTCCTTCGCCGCGTAGTCGAACAGCGCCTCGATGACGATGATCCCTTGACTTCCCACGATCGCCCACGCGCTATGAATCTTCGTGCCGAGGAAATAGAGGTTATCCGCCACTTTCGCCGGCTCGGCATACCACGTGTCTCTGGCAGGCGTCCCGCGCGAAGCGGCACGCCCGCCGGCCTGTCCACGCCCGCCTGGCGGCGCCGCGGGAGGCGGGATGCAGAGCCGCAAAAACGTTCCCGCCCACTCCGTGCCTGCGGCCGCCTTGGCCTCGGAGAGGTAATTGTCGATGGTCGGGGAAGGCGTTTGCGCCGCCGCGATTCCGAAGGCCGCAACCAGGACCGTGACCGTCATGCCAATCGGCGATTTCATATCTGAACCACTATATCGCTGCTCTGCGCGACACACGGCACGGCTGAGTTCGCCTGGAGCGCTCGCTGGAGTTTGATAAACTCTCCCACGAGAATCTCTATGAAATGCACACGCTTGCTTCCCATCGCCGCGGTTCTGCTGGTGGCAGGAATCGCCAAGGCCCAACTCGCCGACGAATTCAATCCGCCTCCAGCGAACTGTTGCCTTCTCAACACGGCGAAGTCGCTCGCGGACCAGCTTCAGGACTGGAACCAGCTTGGCCGCTACTCCGCGGCGAACCGGGAGTTGAAGAAACAGCCGGCCGATCCCAAACGCGTCGTCTTTATGGGCGATTCCATCACCGACGGCTGGCGCCTCGAAGAGTACTTCCCCGGCAAGCCTTACGTCAACCGCGGTATTAGCGGCCAGGTTACATCCCAGATGCTGGTGCGGATGTACCCCGACGTGATCGACCTGAAGCCGGCCGCGATGGTGGTTCTGGCCGGGACCAACGATGTGGCTCGCAACAACGGCCCGGCTACCGCGGAGATGATCGAGGAGAACATCATGGCCATGGCGGAACTGGCACAGCACCATGGGATCAAGGTCCTGCTGTGCTCGATTCTGCCGGTGAGCGATTACCCCTACCTCGCACAGCAGAGCGGGCGCGCTGCACAGCCGGCGGCCGGTACGCGGGGTGGCCGGGGCCCGGTGGTTCGGCAGCGGATGACCGTGGGCCGGCCGCCCGAGGACATCCTCAAGCTGAACGCCTGGATGAAGAGCTATGCCGCCCAGGCGAACGCGGTGTATGTCGATTATTTCCCGGCTCTCGTGGACGAAAAGGGTTGGATGAAAGACGGCCTTGCCAACGATGGCCTGCACCCGAACGCCGACGGATACAAGCTCATGGCGCCGATCGTGTCCGCCGCTATCGAACGGGTTGTCAGGTAGCAGGCAGGTCTCAGGTAGGTAACTGCCCGACGATCTCCTCGGAGTTCGCGTCCCAGTAGAGCTTTTTGCCCTCCCGCTGAGAGCGCGCGGCCATGATCACGGCGACCGAATGAGCGAACCCGTGCTCGACCGTCGCGTTTGGCTGGTTGCCGTTCCGAAGGCACTCGAACCAGTTCCTCATGTGGGCGGGGTTGGCATCAGAACTGAACGGAAGCGGACCATAAGTCTTCTCCACGGCACCGGAAAGCAGGCGCTGCGACCAGGACATGGGACGGCTTGCGGCACCCAGGGTCACCAGTTTCTGCGAGCGGTGGACGAACGGATTGGCTTCGTGGGTTCCTCTTTCTTCGATCACCTTCCAGCGCTGGCTTCCCTCTCCGCCGACATTCACGAGCGTCGCTTTGGTTCCCATGATGCGCGTGAAGCTGTCGGAGTCGTTCCCGAAACTGGTGGAATAACTGACCATGAATCCAGCCGGATATTCCAGAAGCGCCTGGAAGGTGTCGGGGTTTTCGCGCCCATCGTTCCAGACGAATACGCCGCCCATGGCTACCGCGGAGAGTGGAAGACGGGCGTCCAGCAGGTAGTGAACCAGATCGATTCCGTGGCTCATCCACTGGTCGGGAATGCCACTGGAGAACTCGTGGTAGAGCCGGAATTCGAAGTATGCTCGCGGATCGAAGGGCCGGTACGGCTTGCCCATGAGCCAGCGTTTCCAGTCCGTGTCTTCTTCGCGGATCTTGTGGACTTCCGGGCGGCCTCGCCAGCGGGGGCCGTGGAAATTCCAGACCATTTCGACCTTGCTCACGTCACCGAGAGTCTCGCGGGCGACGACGTTCCGCGCGGCGATCTGGTACGGCTCGCTGCGATGCTGAGTCCCGATCTGCACCACGAGATTGCGCTGGCGAACGGCATCGCGAGCCGCTTTCGCCTCTTCCAGCACGTTGCCCATGGGCTTCTCGCAATAGGCGTTCTTCCCGGCTTCCGCGGCCAGCCTGAGCATCGGGGCGTGCTGAAAATCGGGCGTGGAGATGATCACGGCGTCGAGATCGTTCAGTTCCAGAAGATCTTCGAAATAGGGGAACGATCGCGGCGCTCGCCCGTATTCATTGGCGGCCGCGGCAACCGCACGTTCGCGATTCACCTTCCACAGATCGCAAACGGCTGTCGTCTCGACGTTGTGAGGGTGCCTCAATCCGGCGGCCACCGACGCGAGTTCCCGGCCTCGATTTCCGATTCCGATCTGTCCCAGGGAGATGCGATCGTTGGCCCCGACGATCCGGCCATAAGAAACCGCGCTGGCGCCGATTGCCGCCGCGCCTGAAAGGAGAAAGGACCGCCTGCCGATCCCCTCTTTGTGATCCGTATCCACGTTCTGGTACCCGTGATCTTCCAGGCCGCGGGCCGGCGAATGCGCACGCGGCCTTGAATTTGAACCCCGTTGTAGCAGACAGACGAGGGGAACCGCAACTCTCCAGAAGGGAGGCCGGCCGGCGCCGCGAACGGCTAGCGATGCCGAAAACCGGAGGGAACGGCCAGCCGGACCCGATTCACCAACCGCAACGCAGCCTGCAATCCGCCGGCGCGCTGGATCCCCGGAACGAAGAAGCGGTTGGCGAAATCCTCGTCCAAACCACTGAAGCCATTGAGGTCAACCAGCAGGTCGAGATCGATCGAAGCGGCTGCGGCGGCAAACAAACACCCTACACCGGCGTCTCCCAGGCAGGCCAACTCCACCGTTCCGCCTTCGTGCTGTTTCAGGAAAGCGAGCGCGGTCACGATGTCCTGGGCGCGGTAGGCATCCTCGGTCTGGTTGTACGAAAGATAGTATCGCCGCGACCGATAGTCTTGCTGTTGTTCCGGGGTGCTGCGGAACGCATCGATTGCCAACAGAGGCCGTCCGGCGCGCAGAACCTGCTCCGCGAGGGACTCCCGCATCGCCGCCGCGGCTCCATCATGGTGGACCAGCAGCACCGGCGTACCGTTGCCCGGAGTCCATTGCCCTTCAACGCGATCGCCTCTTCCGCGGCTGATCAGCAGGTGGCGCCCGTTCAGGAAACTCACGATCTGATTCGGCCAGTCGGCTCCCAGGGCGTCCTGCATCGATTGCCGCAGGTCGGCGGGATCGGCCTGCTCCGTTTGGAGGCGCGACGCCGTTTTCCACAGCTGAAAGAGTTGCGCATAGCCGGGCGCTCCCTTGGGAGTGGCGCCATCCGGGAAGGCCAGCAGATCCGCGTCGGCGAACGGCTCGATCGGCCGGTCCGTCAACTCGGCGGGAGAAAGACTCTTGCGCATCCGTCTGGCGAGAAATCGATAGACTGCTTCGCGGCTCTGACGGTTGTAATTGTGCTCCGCATTCAGATGGACGTTTTCGACGTCGTCATCGGCGCGGTACAGTTTGTAGATCCGCTGGATCCAGGGAAACTCTTCGGACGGGGTATGCTTCGTCCAATCGCGGGTGGAGGAGACCACCAGCATGGGACGCGGCGCCATCATGGACGCAATTTCCACGTTGCTGGTGCCCAGCCGGAGATTGGGCGCCTCCTCGCAAGGATCACCACCCTGCATATAGGCGGAGACCATGTTTACGGGAGCGGAAACGCGCACCCGGTCATCCACCGCGGCCAGCAGGAAGGTCTGGGTGGCTCCCCCCGATCCGCCGGTGGCGCCGATGCGGCGCGAGTCCACCTCCGCAAGCGACTGAAGGTAATCGAGCGCGCGAATCGAATTCCACAGTTGAAGGCCGAGGGTATTCCAGGCCCACAAATCCTCGGCCGTGCCCCCAAACGAGTGCGGAATCTGCCGGGTATCGTTGTACCCGACCATGTCGTAGGCCAGAGCGATGTAGCCTTGCAGAGCGAGATTCACGCCGAGTGCCGGCACCGAGTAACTGGCCAGGTCCTCCAGGCGCCCACGCTTCCAATGGCCGTGCGGCAGCAGGATCGCCGGGAATGGACGGGGTTTGCCCGCCGGACGATACAGGTTTGCGCCGAGGAAATAGCCTGGAAGGGTCTCGATCAGCAGTACATCTACGGAGTAGCCGTGCCGCTCGATGCGGCGCACGACTTTCACGTTAAGCGGCGTTTTCGCCGGGAGGGGCGACAATCCCGCAGCAAACAGGATTTGCCGCCGCAGCCGGGCTTTCCGAGTCTCCCAGTCCGAAAGAGATCCGTAGGCCGCCGGCTCAAAGTGCGTGTTGTAATCGCGGAAGGTATTGCGAGCGTCCACTTCCGGAATCGCCGGCTCGGATGGGCGGGCGGAGCTACGCTCGCCGGGCGATTGTGCGGCCAACGCGCAGACTAGAAATAGGAAGCTCGTAAGTCCCGTCACTGGGCCCCGCGTTAGCTCTAGTCTCCCACAGCGGTGTGCCAGGCGGGACAAAGCAGCGTACGGATCTGAACGCTTTCATTCCGCCACGCGCCCGAGGTGCATCGTTTTCGGGCCGTGGCGGAACCGGACTCCGGGCGTTACTGGATCCTGGAAATTGCCGCCAGTTCCTTCGAAACAATGCGTGCCGGAACGCGAGCGTACACCAGATCCTGAGTCAGGCCTTGGCCATCCGAAAGGGCCCAATTCAGGAAACCCACAATCGCCTTTCGCTTGCCGGCATCCTCGATTTTCGCCGGAACCAGCAGCCAGGAAAAGCTGGCGATGGGAAACGCATCTTTCCCCGGTGCGTTGGTAATCGAAAACCGGAAGTCCTCCGACACATTGGTCGAACTCTCGGCGGCGGCGGCGACGCTGGCGAGGTCGGCCTTCACGAAATTACCCGAAGAGTTGCGGACCTTTCCATAGGTGAGCTTCTTCTGTATGGCGTAACTCAACTCGACATACCCCAGCGAGTATTGCGTCCTGGCAATCAGGTCGGCAACCCCGTCATTGCCGCGTGCCGACAGGCCGACGGGCCAGTTGATGGAAAACCCGGTTCCTGCCCGGCTCTTCCAGGAGTCGCTGACTTTGGAGAGATAGTCGGACCATACATATGTGGTACCGCTGCCTTCGGAGCGATGCAGAACGACGATTACGTTGGACGGCAGATTGGCCTTGGGATTCGCGTCGCGGATCTGCGGATCGTCCCATTTGGTGATTTTGCCCAGATAGATTCCGGCCAGCACCTCCGCGGTGAAGTTGATTTCCGGTCCGCCCGGGAGATTGTAGGCCGGCACGGCGGCGCCGAGCACCATGGGAAGATGGAGAATGCCGAAGCCGTGACTGTCCTTGTAGCCCTGCAGTTGTTTGTCGGTCAGGGGGCCGTCGCTGGCTCCGAAGTCCACGGTGCCTTCCAGAATCTGCCGAATACCGCCGCCCGACCCGACTGCGTGATAGTTCAGCTGAACGTCGGGGTGGGCCTTCTTGTAGGCATCCAGCCACCTGGTGTAGATCGGCGCCGGAAACGAACCGCCGGCTCCATTCACAACGGTCTGATCGGCCGGCCAGCAAGGCGCCGCCGCGAAACACGCGGCCAGAAGAACGCCCGAGGCTTTCACTGCATTCCGTGCGAAGAACGATCCAAGTCCTGCCATAATCTTCCTCAATTGAACGAGCCTCCGCCGCTCAGCCGATGCTCCGGAACGCCCAGTAGAGCGAAGCCGCAATCACGATTGACGCGGGCAAGGTCAGCACCCAGGCCAGCGCCAGGTTGCGCATGGTACCCCACTGGAGTCCCGAGCGGTTGGCAGCCATGGTTCCCGCGACACCTGAGGAAAGAACATGCGTTGTGCTCACCGGCAAACCATACATATCCGCGGCGGCGATGGTCGCCATCGCGGTGATCTCGGCCGCCGCACCCTGTCCATAAGTCAGATGGTCCTTGCCGATCTTTTCCCCCACGGTAATCACAATCCGCTTCCACCCGATCATGGTGCCCATGCCAAGCGCCAGCGCAACCGCCACCTTCACCCACAAGGGAATGAATTTCGTCGCCTTGTCGACCTGGCTCTTGTAATTCCCGAGCGCAGCCCAGTCCGCGTCCGTCAGGTGGCCGGCATGCGTTTTCTTCATCAGCCGCAGCGCTTCGCTGATGACATACATGTCGTTGCGCAGGTTGGGCACGCGATCGGCGGGCACTTTCGAAAGCGACTGCCAGTAGTTCAGCTCGTTGCTCACGCTGTCCACCATCTCGCGAAGCGCGAGCATGGTGCTGTCCTTGAACTCGCGCGTGCGGATATACGCGGTAACCTCCTCGGCAGGATCGCCGATCACGGTGTCGGGCGAAACGTACTGGCTCAGCGTGGCATTAGCCTTGTCAGAAACGGCGATGAATGTCTGCACTTCTGAGGCGGGGATGGCATGATTCAAGGCGTAGGCTGTAGGGACGGTTCCGATCAGGATCAGCATGATCAAACCCATGCCCTTTTGGCCGTCGTTGGAACCGTGGAAATAGCTGACCCCCGTACAGGTGAGAATCAGAAGACCGCGAATCCAAAACGGCGGCGGTTCGGTGCCTTCGGGCGCCTGGTACAGCCTTCGATCGGGAATCACCACTTTCGCGACCAGGAGCAAAAGCGCCGCGACAATGAATCCGATAATCGGTGAAATCAGAAGCGTCTGGCCGACATTGGCAGCCTGTGCCCAGTCCACGCCGCTGGTTCCCGACTTCGCCGACATAAACTGGTTCGCCAGTCCGACGCCGATGATCGACCCGACCATGGTATGCGAACTGGACGACGGAAGGCCGAAATACCAGGTTCCGAGGTTCCAGAGAATCGCCGCCGAGAGCAAGGCGAACACCATCGCGAAGCCTGCGCCGCGGCCAACCTGTAAGATCAACTCCACCGGCAGCAGCGTGATGATGCTGAAGGCCACGGCGCCGGTAGAAACCAGCACTCCGGCGAAATTCCAGATTCCCGACCAAACCACCGCCACATGGGGGTCGAGAGAATGGGTGTAGATCACGGTCGCGACGGCGTTGGCCGTATCGTGAAATCCGTTGACGAACTCGAATCCAAGCGCCACCAGGAGTGCGGCGCCAAGCAGGAGAAAGGGGTAAACGGAAGGCGAATGAATAATGGAAAGATCCGAGCTTAACTGGAGGCCGATGTAGGCGAGACCAACCACCAGGATCAATCCGAAAAGGGCGACCCCTACCATACCGGGGCCTTTGGCGAGCTTCTCATGGACAAGTGTAGGGGCAGCCATAGAACTGTGTGTCTCTTTTACAATTTTTCGAGATCGTATCAGGCGAAGGTTAATTTAAGATGACACCCGAAAAAAATGACGGAAATCACCAAACGGCGCCAACACGTCCCCGTTCGTCATTCATCAATCTGTTACCTTTGCGCCAGTAGACTGAGGTCGATGACTGGCGATTACCTCGCCTGGGAGAGGGAACCATGAGCGCAGCCACCGCGATGGTGTCGATCGGCGACCGGGGCGTACTCAACCGGGAAGTGCCTTCCTCGCTCGCCGAGATCTGGCTGGATCGCGACCTGGGATGGCTGGATTTTAACGATCGGGTGCTCGCGCAAGCCCTGGACGAACGAACCCCCTTGCTGGAACGAGTGAAATTCCTGGCGATTTTTACGTCGAACCTGGACGAATTCTTCATGAAGCGGGTTGCTACGCTGAGAACCAAGCCAAGCCCCGAAGCCCGCCACCCGCTGACGCAGCTGCATGACCGGCTGAAGTCGAGTCTCGAGCAGCAGGCCGACTGCTACCGCAACGACATTGTCCCGGGATTGGCCGCGAGAGGGATTCATCTGCAAAGCTGGGATGCCTTGACTCCGGCGCAACGGGAGGAGGCCGAGCGCTATTTCGACACCGAAGTCTCGGCCGCGCTCACGCCCCTGGTCTTCGATCCGGCACATCCTTTTCCCTTCCTCTCGAATCTCTCCACCTCGCTGGCGTTTCTTCTGCAGGATCCGCAAAGGGAGACCAGTACGTACGCCCGCATCAAAGTTCCGTCGATTCTGAAGCAGTGGATTTCGCTGGAAGCCGACGTGCCGGCCAGCCAGAGCGTCTACGTTTCGCTCCATGAGGTGATCCGCGGCAACGCTCACAAGCTGTACTCCGGCATGAAGCTCACCGGAACCACGCTGTTCCGCTTGACGCGAGACGCCGAAGTCGAAATCGATGACGATTCGCACGAAGCGCTGGGGGAATTGGTGAGGGAGCAGATCCGCCAACGCCGCTACGAGCCTGTGGTGAGGCTGGAATTCGCGCCTGGCGCGGAGCCCTCCCTCCGCACCATGCTGCAGGAAAGATTCAAGCTGAGTGCGGTGGATGTGTACGATCTTGCCGGCGAACTCGATTACACTTCGCTCTTCCAGATTGCCGGGCTGCCCATCGCCGGCTTGCGCGACCCTGCGTGGATTCCGGCGCCGGTGCCGGCCCTGGAAGGCTGCCCGGATCCCTTTGCCGCGATCCGGAAAGGCGACATTCTGGTGCACCATCCCTACGACAGCTTCGAAGGCAGCGTGGAGCACTTCATTGCGGCGGCGGCTGTGGATCCCGAAACGGTGGCAGTGAAGATGACGGCGTATCGGGTGGGCGACGACACACCGTTCGTGAAGTCGCTGGTGAAGGCGGCCGAGGGAGGCAAGCAGGTGGCCTGCGCCATCGAGATCAAGGCGCGTTTCGACGAGGAGCGCAATCTGCATTGGGCCGCCGAACTCGAGCGGGCCGGCGCGCATGTTACGTTTGGCGTACAGGGCCTCAAAACGCACGCAAAGGTCGCGGTGGTAGTTCGCCAGGAAGCCACTGGACTGCGAACCTACGCGCACATCGGCACGGGGAACTATCACGTCCGCACGTCGCACATTTACGCGGATGTGGGACTGTTCACCTGCAATCCGCGGATCACCCGCGATGCCGTGAATCTGTTTCACTATCTGACCGGGCACTCCGAAACTCCGGCCTGCGGGTCGCTGCTGGTGGCGCCCTCTACGATGCGGCCCCGTCTGATCGGGCGGATCCGGCGCGAAGCCGAGAACCGGCGAGCGGGGCTGCCCGCGCGGATCGTCGCCAAGATGAACCAGCTCGAAGATCCCGAGTTGATCGCAGCTCTATGCGAGGCCGCATCCGCCGGCGTACCGGTGGATCTGATTGTCCGCGGGTTCTGCTGTCTTCGGCCGGGGGTCCCGGGCCACAGCGAAGGCATCCGCGTCCGATCGATCATCGGCCGATTCCTCGAGCATTCCCGCATCTTTCATTTCGCGGCTGCAGCCGAGGAGCCGGCGAAGGGCGAGTTCCTGATCGGATCCGCCGATTGGATGTTCCGCAACCTTTCGAAACGGGTGGAAGTAGTGACCCCGATTCTGGATCCGGAAGCCAAAGCGCGGCTCTGGGAGATCCTGGAGACCTGTTTGCGGGACCGCCGGCAGGCGTGGGAGCTGGGGGAAAACGGAAAGTACACGCAACTGCATCCCGAGGGTGCAGTCGATGGGCCGGAAGCGCGCGGCACCCACGAAATTCTAATGGAACTCGCGCAACACAGGTTGGAATAGCGAATCGAAGATCAGCGCTGCGAACGAGCCAGCCGCTCGACGAATGCCGCATGCTCGGGAGTGGCGATGCTGTTGCCGGGGCCGTACCGTGAGGTATTCCAGGGCGCCGCCTCGCTCGTAGAGCCGGAGTTTGGCACCCGCGTCTTTCGCGCTTGTGGTGTGGCTGATTTCGATGACCAACTCCGGCGCTCCCGCGGGATAGTCCCCCTCGATTCGTGCCTGCCCGCCAACTCGGGGATCGACCTCCAAGGTAAGATCAGGTTGCGGGGCACTGTCTTCGGACATCAGCCAGATTCCCGCAATTCCAGCCTTACCGCCATTCGTTGCGAGCACATAGCCGGTCAGCCAACTGCTTAACCGGAAATGATAGTCACGGTGAACTCCCGGCACTGGAGACGGCATGTGTACGATTCCGTCGATCAATTTCACGCGCTTCAGGTCGGGCATGCCCTCCCAGCGGCGCAGGAATTCATCGCGGTCAAACGGTCGCCTTCTCGCAGGCGCGGAGGCAGAACTGGCGCTGCCACAGCTTGGTCCTTAACTCAGATTAGCATCCACTTTATTCGTCTTCCTGCCCCACCTTCAGGACGGCGAGGAACGCTTCTTGCGGAATCTCCACGCGGCCCACCCGCTTCATCCGCTTCTTGCCTTCTTTCTGCTTCTCGAGCAGCTTGCGTTTGCGCGTGATGTCGCCGCCGTAGCACTTGGCCAGCACATTCTTTCCCATCGCCGAGATGTTCTCGCGGGCCACGATCTTGTTCCCGATAGCCGCCTGCAGCGCCACCTCGAACATCTGCCGCGGGATGAGCTTGCGCAGGCGCGAAATCAGGTCTTTGCCGCGCTCGTAGGCAAACTCTTTGTGCACGATCATGGAGAGTGCGTCTACCGGCTCGCCGGCCACCAGCACGTCCAGCCGCACCATAGGCGACACCCGGTAGCCTGAGAAGTGGTAGTCCAGCGACGCGTAGCCCCGCGACGCCGATTTCAACCGGTCGTAGAAGTCTAGCACAATCTCGTTCAACGGCAATTCGTACAGCAGCAGCACGCGCCCGCCGCCCACGTACTCGAACTTCTTCTGCGTTCCGCGCTTCTCCTCGAGCAGTTTCAGGATGCCGCCCAGGTACTCCTCGCGCGTGATCACGGTGGCGTCGATGATGGGCTCTTCGATCTGCCTGATCTCCGAGGGATCCGGGAACTTGGTCGGATTTTCGACGTGGATGATCTCGCCCGTCGTGGAAGTGATCTGGTAGCGCACTCCCGGCGCGGTGGTGATCAGGTCGATATCGAACTCGCGCTCCAGCCGCTCCTGCACGATCTCCAGGTGCAGCAGGCCCAGGAACCCGCAGCGGAACCCGAAGCCCAGCGCCACGGAGTTCTCCGGCTCGAAGTTGAAGGCGCTGTCGTTGAGGCGCAGCTTTTCGAGCGCATCCCGCAGCAGGCCGTGCTCGTGCGATTCCACCGGATACAGGCCGGCGAACACCATGGGCTTGATCTCTTCGAAGCCGGGCAGCGGCTCGGCGGCCGGATCGTCATGGTCCACGATGGTGTCGCCGATCTTGGCGTCGGAGACGGTCTTGATATTGGCGAACAGGAATCCGACTTCGCCGGCGGAGAGCTCGTCGCAGGGCGTGGCTTTGGGGGCCTGGTAGCCCAGACCATCCACCTCGAAGACCTGCGCGCTGCTCCACAGGCGGATGCGCTGACCCTTGCGCAGGCGGCCCTCCATCACGCGCGTCAGGATGATGACACCG
>DATJWB010000215.1:0-17312 GCA_035501495.1 Bryobacteraceae bacterium
GCAGCCTTGACCAGCTTCTGCCGGGCGCGGAACAGCTTCACTTTGATGGTGTTTTCGTTCATGCCGGTCTTTTCCGCCAGCTCCTCTACCGAAAACCCCTCAACTTCCTTCATCATCAATAACATACGCTCCTCCTCGGAGACCCGCGTGAGGAGCTTCAAAACGTAATCGCGGCGCGCCAGGTCGGCATCCGCGGGTGCCTGCCGATCGACATTCGGCTCGGTGTTTTCGACCCTCCGGACTTCATCCTCCGAAAGATCGCTCTCGTAAACCAACTTCCGCACCTTGCGCTTGCGGAGGTAGTCAAAACACTCGTTGACCGTGATTTTGTAGATCCAGGTAATCAGAGAACTGCGGAAATCGAAGCTCTTGACGGAGAGGTATACCTTCGCGAACACCTGCTGCGCAATATCCTCCACATCATTCCGCTGTCGCACAATGCCGTGGATGATGGAAAACACTTTGGACTGGTAGCGGTCCACGATCTCGCGGAACGCCGTCTCATCGCCCGCCTGCGCGCGCCTGACCAGGGATCCTTCCGGGGTGTTCTGATAATCCACTCTAGATTTCGACGCAACCTTGCTACCGAACCCGGGGACTGTCAGCGCGCCGGCCAGTGTTCCCATACACCGATTCCGACGCGGAACATGGTTTTCGGGTTTCAAGTACGTGAATGCATCACCACTTGCAAGATAGCACAGTGGCCTGTGCCGGCACGCCGCTGGCCTCGGCCGCCTGAGCGCTCCGCTTAGCCATATTGCAGTTCGGCCCCTGATTTGCGCGACCGAACCTTACGTGTCTACATCTAAGAGGCGAAGGGTGGAGCGATTCGATCCGATTAGTATAATGGACAGCGCAAGAGCCCTAATCAGGAGTATACGAGAAGATGGTTCAATTGACGGAGAAAGCGGTTGGTAAGGTTCGGGAGATCATGAACACCCAGGAGCCGGTTCCCGCCGGACTGCGCATTGCGGTCGTGGGCGGTGGATGCTCGGGTTTCAGCTATTCCATGGCTTTCGAGAATACCCCCAACATTCTCGACAAGACGTACAACTATGGCGGCTTGAAGGTCTTTATCGACCAGGCCAGCCTGCTCTATCTGGACGGCGCCGAAGTTGACTATGTGGAGACCCTGGAAGGATCCGGGTTCAAGTTCAACAACCCCCAAGTGAAGTCCACGTGCGGCTGCGGCAGCTCGTTCCAGGTCTGAATTACCGATGCGGGGGCAGGCTCCCCGCCTGCCCGGCACGACCCATGCCGGCGCTTCCTCGCGATCGCGGAAGAGTTGTATTCATCCCCCTCCACACCGCGATAGAATCTACCACATGATTCGAAAATTGCTGCTGCTGTCGCTTCTCTGCGCGGCCCTCGCCGCTGCCCAGAATCGCGTTTACGAATTGCGGACGTATACCTGCAATGAAGGCAAGCTGGAAGCCCTCAAGGCGCGTTTCCGCGATCACACCATCGAGATTTTCAAACGGCACGGGATGGAGAGCATTGGATACTGGATCCCGCAGGATCCCGAGAAGTCCAAAACCACACTCATCTACATCCTGGCGCATCCCAGCCGGGAAGCGGCGGCCAGGAACTGGAGGGAGTTCGCGGCCGATCCGGAGTGGAAGAAGGTGGCAGCCGATTCCGAGGCCAACGGCAAGATCCTCGCCAAGCCGCCCGAGTCGGTCTTCATGGACCCCACCGATTTCTCCATGCTGAAATAGCCGTGGGCGTGGCCGGCTCCGTACCCACGCGCCGCCCGCCGAAATTCATTGAAATCTCGCGCCGGCTGGCACTCGCGCCTGCCGCGCCGGCACCAATGCCGACGCTTGTTGGGCGTGCGGGCGTGTACAGTCTCGCGGGAGTCCCCATTCATGCCGATTCTTCGGGCTCGCACCAATCCCGGCGATAGTCCCCATTCCGTCGGCAAGCTGGACGCCATTTTTCATGATCTGTAGAGCGCCGCAGGCGCATGCCTACTCATCCCGGGCGCGCCACCAGAGCCAATGCCAGCGCCGGAACTTAGCACTCCACTTCAATAACGCCAGGTCTTCACATCCGCGCCTGCCGGCGCTGTCTTCAGCATCCACTCGAGCATCGCCGGCATCAGGCGCTGATGCAGATTCCCCGAGGACTCCGGCCCCGGCGGTCCGCCCGAATAGCCATGTCCCGCGCCAGCGCCGTACTCAAACGTGCCACCATAGTACGGCCCTTTGCCCGGGTCCTTGGTGGACTCCAGAAACTTCTCCGTCATGCGCACCGCCCGATCCAGATAATAATTGTCGCTGTCGCCCACGGCGAAGTGCAGCTTGCCGATGAGCTTCGGTCCCAGCGTCTTCCAATCGCGCTCCAGGATCGCATCCAGGTCGTAGTGCTCTTTCCAGTATTCCGCCACCTTATGATCAATCACCCCCGACCGGGGATCGAAGATCAACCTGGGGTATCCGTCCTCGCCCACCGGGCTGTAGACGGCCTGCCAGATATCGAACTGCTCCCCCGACCGGCCCTTGGTTCCGAGCACCAGTTCGAGGCGGATAGCATCTTCCATCACCGAAGTGATCCTCCCATCCGGCTGCCGCTCCATCGGGACGGGCACCTGCTTCCAGGTGCTGTTGGCATAGAAGGCATTCCTGTCCTCGTACAAGTTCACCAGCGAATAGGCGCGGAAGTCGATCGGATCGGGACACGCCACCCACGCGCCGTTGAAGAAGTCGGGATGAAACACCTGCAGCGCGAGCGCCTCCCAACCGCCCGTCGATCCCCCATACAGCACCCGCGCCCACGGTTGCCCGATGGCGCGGAACTGCTTCTCCACGTACGGATACAGCTCCTGCACGATGGCATCGCCGTACGGGCCGACATTCGCCGAGTTGACCGCATACGAATCGTCATAAAAAGGATTGGCATGCTGCGTCGTCACGATGATCATGTGCGGCAGCCGGCCGCTGGTCCAGTCCTGGTACAGCTTGTAGGCGTAGTCGATACGGTTGGGTCCGCCCCCGCGTCCGGGCGGCCCGGGCTCGGTGCGGAAGCCCGTGAACGTCGCCGCGAAATGGCCCTGCCGGTACATCACCGGGTAACGCGCGTTGGGGTGTTCGTCGAAGCCTTCCGGCAGCAGCACGATCGCACCCAGATACATCGGCCGCCCCCAGAACTCGCTGAGCAGCTTGCTTTGGATCCTCACGTGTTTGATGTACTTGCTGTCTTTGGGCGGCTCGATGGGCGGAATGGTCTTGTTGAGCGCGATGCGAATGATGCTGTTCCCGGCCGGATCGACCTTGACCTTCTGCGGTACGTTGTACAGGTTCCCGGGCTTGCGGTTCCAGTGCTGGCCCTCGCCCTGATCCATCGGCAACTTCAGCGTACGCCCGTCGGCGCGATGGAAAGTCTCGTAAACGTTGAGCACCGCCTGGACGGTGTACTCGCCCGCCGGGACGCGGTCGAAATACTCGCGCGGATAGCCGATCGTCGTGCCGTCCATGGTGACGCTCCGGGCATCGTTTACGTCCGCGCCGAAGATCTGCTGTGTATTCAGGCCCTCATTCACCTGCGAACGAGGCTCACCCTCGGGGTTGGTGGAGAGGATCAGGACGACGTGGCCGTCCATGGGCTTGTCCCAGGAGATTTCGAAGCGCAGTGGTGACTTGGGTTGTGCCGCGAGGCAGACGGCGGACAGCAGCAGCAATGCCGGAGTGCGCATGCTTGCAGTCTACCGCGCAGGCGCGCTTACTCGTTGCGCAGGGCCGCCGCCGGCGCGATCCGCGTAGCCCGCCGCACCGGCGCAAAGCTCGCCGCCAGGATCACCGCCGTCAGGACCACCAGCACGCCGAAAAAGGTCACCGGGTCGAAAGCGCCCGAGCCGTATGTCAAGTCCGGCATGTCCGGCGCCACCATCATCTTGCTCAGCATCGTGGAAATCCCGATCGCTCCCGCCAGGCCCACCCCGGCGCCCAGGATGACCGGCCGCATCGTCTGTCCCATGACCATGCGGATCACATCGCGCCCCTGCGCGCCGAGCGATACCCGGATCGCGATCTCCTGCGTCCGGCGTGCCACCAGTTGCGACACCACGCCGAAGACGCCCAGCGAGGCCAACAGCAACGCCAGCAGGCCAAGCCCGAACGCCGTGACCGCGGGCGCCTTGGCCATCATCCTCTGGATCTCCACCGGAGCCTGGTCGAGCGCCACCAGGAACGTTTGTGCCGGCAGGTTCGGATTGATCGCTCCCAGTTCGGCGAGCACGGCGTGCGAAACATTCCCGGGCAGCGCGCGGGTGTGAACCATTAGGACCCGACCCGGCTGGAGCGCTCTCGGGAAGTAGAGGTACGCTTCATCGGGCTTCGACAGGAAGGTACTGCGGACGCTCTTGGCCACGCCGATCACAGTAAACGATTCGTGACCACCGGTTTCTCTTTGGAGATAATCCAGTCCCGACACCCGGCGTCCCAAAGGATCCTCTCCCGGCCATGCCTGCCGCGCGGCGGTTTCGTTGATCACCACCACTGGCGCGCCGCCTTCCATTTCCCGCAGAGTGAAGGTGCGACCCGCCAATAGCGGAATGCCGAGGGACTCGAAGTAGTTCGCCGACACAAAGTTAAACAGGCAGTTCAAACGGGCGCCGCGCTCGTTCGTGAAGTCTCCCGTCCCGTGCGCCAAGAACGGCGGACGGTCGGCCCACGCCACGGAGACCACCCCCGGAAGGGACGAAATGCGATCCGAAACGTGGCGCACCAGTTCGGTTTGTGCCGCCGCAGTTGGCGCGACCGCATGCGACGCAATTCCCACCAGCAGCGTGTGGCGCATGTCGAAGCCGGGATCGACTGCCGCGGAGCGCCATACGCCCTGAAACAACAGCCCCGCTCCCGCCAGCAGCATCAGGCACGCGGCCACCTGCGCGCCGATCAGGATGCCGCGCTGATTCCGTCCCGCCGCTGACCCCGATGACGACTGTTTGAGCGCCGCGCTCACGTCCGGACGGCTGGCCTTCATCGCCGGCCAGAGTCCCACCGCAATGCCAGTAAGCAGCGAAATCGACGCGCTGAACGCGAACACGCGCCAGTCCGGAGTGATGTCCACATAGATTCCGAGCAGCCCTCCGGAGAGCCGTTCGATCAGACCCACCAACTCGACGCGGATCCATTCGCAGGCCCACAAGGAAAACAGCATCCCCAGGGCACCGCCAGTCAATCCCAACACCAGGCTCTCGGTGCACAGTTGCTCGATCAGGTGGCGGCGGTTGGCCCCCAGCGCCAGGCGCACCGCGAACTCGCGCTCACGCGCCGCATGCCGGGCAAACAGAAGGTTCACCAGGTTGATCGAGCCGATCAGAAGAATGATGCCCACCGCGGCCATGAGAATCCCGCACACCCAGGCAAACACCTCGAACTCTCCGGAGTCGGCCTGGAAAAAGGTCGCGGGCCGCGCCGAGAGATGCGCCGGTTGGCCGTTTACCAAAGGCCATGAGCGGGCCAGGACTTCCATTTCCGCGGATGCCCGCACGACCGGCACCTGTGGGAGGCGGCGTGCCAGCAATTGCCATTGGCGGGCGGACGCGTCGTGCACCCAATCCACTCCCGGCAGGACTTCGGGTTGCACCGCCGCCGGAATCCACAGGTCCGGCATCTGCGGCGGCACGCCCGTTCCCGCGAATTTCGCCGGTGCGACCCCGACAATGTGCAGGGTCGTCCCTCTCACCTGAATGGTCTTGGTGACCGCCAGGGGATCGCTATCCAGCTTCCGCACCCAAAAGTCGTGGCTGAGCACCGCCACTTCGCGGTCATCGGCAGCGAACGCCCGTCCCGGAGACGGCTCGACACCCAGGGCGTTGAAATAGTTATTGGAGACCAGGCGCGCGTGAAGCAACTCCGCCTCACTTGGCTGCGCGCCTTCGAGGCGCCCGGACAGAATCTGCGAATCGGACGTCGCCAACACTTCCGAGAAAGAGTGGTTTTGCTGCCGGATTTGAGTGAACTCGGAGTACGAGAAAAAGTCGATGGCCGGGCCGTTCTGACGACCCGAAATGCGTACCAATTCCGATGGTGCCCGGGCCGCGATGGGCTTCATCGCCATCGAACTATAAATCGTAAAGACGATGGTGTTGATGCCGATCCCGAGGGCCAGGGTGAGAATTGCGATCGCCGAGAACCCCGGCGAGCGGAACAAGACGCGCAGCGCATAGCGCAGATCCATGGCGGCGGATCAGCACTTCAAGGGCCTCCCGCCGCCCAGGCGCTCACGCCTGTACCCAAGGGCCACGCGATGTGGCGCGGGCACTCATCCCGACGCTTCTTGTTTCCCCGATCAAGTCCCGTGCCGGCGGAGCCTGTTCGGCTCCGGGACGCGGAGTTGCGTTCACGAACAGTGTTTTTCCGGCCTTACGCCGTCGCCACGGCCTGCGGTTTCAGAATCTCTTTCCGCACGCCTTCCGCCCACCGTTGCAGCATGGAGTCGCTGCGTACCGCGGGCAGGGTCGTTACCGAGCGGGACTGGGTCCGGAATTCGTATTTGTCGATGGTGCACGCCGCGCGCCGGCCAAGGCTGCGAAGCACCCGTCCGAAAGCGATAAACCTCATCGGGCAGGTATCGTCGAGCAGCACCGGCCAACTGATCGAAAGTTCGACGAAGGCTCCTGGATTCAGCTCGCGGTCGATCGAAATGGCAATACCGCCGCTGCCGATATTGATGCTCTGTCCGACTCCTGCCCCGACCAGGACTCCCTCCTCCAGAATCTTGTACCGCAATTCCCGATGGATCGGATAGCGGGACTTCTTGCGCCGGTCTGATGTATTTTGGATTTTCTTTGCGGGCATCTTCTTGCTCCTCCTGCAGTCGCGTTCTTCAAAAAAGCACCTTCCAGGCCAAAAGTTAACACTATCGGAATCAAGGAGTTAGTGAGATTGCACGGTTTCCGCTGTCCACTTTCTTGGCAGATATCGGGAAAACCACTGTAAACGGCGTATACAGTGTCTACCGCCGAAACGCTGCGAGACAGCCGGCGGGGTCTGTCCTACAATTACACGAGGAGAAAATGCCTAATGGGCACCGTAATCCTGGCGGCCGCGTTCGTTCTATTCCTTATCTGTCTCAAATCCTTTTACAGCATCGGCCCGACGCAGGTGGGCCTGGTGCGAAAGCGCTTCGGAAAGAAGCTGCCTGGAGACAACCCCATTGCCTTCCACGGGGAGGCAGGATACCAGGCGGAAATCCTCATGCCCGGCTTGCGTTTCAAGCTCGGCTTGGTCTACGCCGTTACCAAGCATCCCTGGGTGCAGGTGCCCGCCGGACAGATCGGCGTGGTCCTCTCGCAAGTAGGGGAATCCTGCCCCATGGGCGCTAAATCGGCTGTCTACCGCAACGAATTCGGCAATTTCAGCAACTTGCGGACTTTCGTCGATCACGGCGGGCAGAAGGGTGTGCAGCGGCCGGTGCTGCCTCCCGGCACGCTCGCGCCGATCCACCCCGTGGCCTTTCTGGTGATCACCAAGCCCGAAGTCTTCGGCGTGCCGGTGGCGACCGACCTCGCGCAACTGGCGCGTTCCAAGGGCCGGCTGACCTACCACGCCTTCGGTCTCGAGGAAAAACAACTCGAAGTCACCCGCATCGCGCCTCACCCTGCCGAAGCCGGCCGGGTGCTCGATATGATCGGCATCGTCACAACCCTGGAGGGTCAGCCGTTGCCCTCCGGCGATATTGCCAGCCGCCTGGGCGGTTTTGCCGACGCAGCCGAACTGGAGGGCAGAGGTGGAGCGGAGGCCACAGACGCCCGCCTGACCGAGACCATTCTGTCCAACCAGAACGACCAGCACAGCGCCTATCAGGACTTCCAGAAGTTTCTGGACTTGGGCGGCCGCATCGGCCTGCAGCACGATCCTCTGCTCTATGGCGCCTACAACCTCAATCCCTTCCTGCTGCGCGTGGAAGAGGTGCCCATGCTGGTGGTGGAGCAGGGGCAGGTCGCGGTCATCAAGTCCTACGTGGGACTGCCAACTCAGGACACCTCCGGTTTGGAGTTCAAGTTCGGAAGCCTGGTGCGCCCCGGTCATCGCGGCATCTGGGAGGAGCCTATGCGCACCGGCAAGTACCCCATCAATCCGCGCTGCTACCAGGCGGTGATCGTGCCGACGTTCATCATTACGCTCAATTGGGCCGACGTCGTTTCGCAAGCACACAATCTCGATGCGCAACTGAAGCAGATCGAAGCCAAGAGCAGCGAGGGCTTTTCCTTCGCGATCGATTTGCAGGTACAGATCCACATCCCGGACACCCAGGCGCCCTACGTGATTTCCATGGTGGGCAGTGTGCCGAACCTGGTGAACGAAATCCTGCAGGCTGCCGTTGGAAACCACTTCCGCAACAAGCTGCAGAGCATGCCCGCCGTGCGCTTCATCGCCAACCGTGACGCCGTCCAGGCGGGGGCTTTCGAGTATGTGAAGGAGGAACTCTCCAGGTACCGCGTGGAGACCCGCGGCGTCTACATTCAGGCGGTGGTGCTGCCGCAGCAACTGGTGGAGGTGCTCACCCAGCGGGAAATCGCCAACCAGGAAGTGGAGACGTACAAGATGCAGAAGGCCGCGCAAGACCAGCGCACCGAAACCGAGAAGGCGAAAGGTACCGCGGATATGCAGGCCGAACTGGCCAAGGCGCAGGTCGGCGTGGATATCCAGAACAACCGCACGGTCGCGCGGAAAATGGAGGCACAGGGCGAGGCCGCCTACATCGAACAGACCGGCGCGGCGCAAGGCGCGCAGGTGCGCTCCATCGGACTGGCTCGCGCCGAGGCCTACGCGCAGCAGGTGGCGGCCTTGGGCGCCAACGCGACGGCGTTGGTGAACGCCATCGAAGCGCTCTCGAAGAGTGCCGTTCCCTTCATACCCAATACTCTGGTAATGAGCGGAGGCGAAGGAAGCGGCACGCTCACCGGCCTGATGGCCATGCTAATGCGTCAGGCACAGGTGGGTTTGACGAAACAGACGAGCGCGGGGCAGTAATTAGTTGCGCTCCGGACTTGTTTGGTGGCGCGGGCCGTTCGCCTGGGTGCTTTCGATTTTTTTCACACGCTTGCCCCGCCAAGCCAATCAAAGCAGTACCTGCTGACGCATACAGTTTCTTCAACACGCAGCCTGGCTACCTGCCCAACCGCGGTGCAACACCGGCGACAACGACCCGCACATGAGAGACTGCAAATCAAGGCCGGTCCTGCGCACCGTGATAGATGCCAAAACCTCAATGGTCGGCGCTTCACGCGGTACACAGCAGCGTAGGGCAATCGCAACAGTTCAGCCGCTGTTATCCGTTTTAAGAGTCAAACCCACTTTGTGCAGGGCTCGGATCAACGCGGGCAGCCGGCCGGGTGGGGTGGTATTGCCGGGCTGCGATTGTTCCGGCAGCCATTCCAGTTCGAAATCGAGTCCTCCCCGGAGTCCGGTCCTGTCGACTATCTAATCTGAGTAAGTTACGCCCAGGCGAGCCAGATACGATCATCACCGGATCGAGAGGGCGGCTTCGACAAGCAAACCGCTTCCATATGGCCGTTCATCACGACCAAAAGGCCGAGCAGGTTTACGAGCTGGTCGTGGAATTCGCGGGCCCAAATGCAGTTGATGCTGCAAGCGCTACTGGTGGTCGAGTGTTCCCGGCCTCCCGTCGTGGGTTGAGGAGGGTTGCCTGCTGTCCCGCGGGTTTAGCGGGTTAATCCCGCTGGACGGAAGTGATGAGGTCGATGTAGTTTTCGTGAAGTTCGACTTCGTGCCCAGCGGTTGAGCGGCCCCCGACTTGGCCATCTGTTGCTGGCGTTGTAAGTGACCGAAGTGCACCACGCCAGCCCCAGAATTGCTTCTCCGTCCATACGCTCTACCACGCCACACTTGGGCAGACCGTGCTCTGCGAAAATAGAGGCGGTGACGGCGTTTTGGAGTTGACCGGCATGATTACAGCAATCGGACATGTCGAGGCGATCTTCCGGTATCCCGTGAAGTCTATGGCAGGCGAACGGCTGGAGTTCGCCGTTCTGGGCTGGCATGGCCTCGAAGGTGACAGGCGCCTGGCCTTCCGCCGGATGGATGACCGCGGCGGCTTCCCGTGGCTGACCGCGAACCGGCTCCCCGAACTGGTCTTGTTTACTCCCCAGCGTGGTGAAGGTGTCGCTCCCGAAGACCCTCCGGCGAATATCCGCACGCCGGATGGCCGGCTGATGCCGGCTTTCGGACCGGATTTGGCCGCGGAGGTGGAACGCCGTTACGGCGCCCCCGTGCAAATGATGCACTTGAGGCACGGCATTTTCGACGACGCCTGCGTTTCCGTGATCGCCTCCGAAACGGTAAGCGAGGTTGCGCGTCTCGCCGGCCAGGCTCCGGACGTTCGGCGATTTCGCCCGAACGTGGTGGTTCGTTTACTGCGGCCGGTTCCGTTCCAGGAGGGCGAGTGGTTAGGCGGAGTGCTCACAATCGGGGATGGGGACGATGCCCCCGCCATTTCTGTGACGATGCACGACCTTCGCTGCGCGATGGTGAACCTGGATCCCGACTCGGCGGCCGCCGCGCCCGAAGTCCTGAAGGCCGTCGTTCGGCGGAACCAGAACCAGGCGGGAGTCTATGGCATGGTCACTCGCAGGGGACGGCTGGCGGTTGGCCAGCCTGTCTACCTTCGTTCGGCGGAGGCCGCGTAAACCACGCCGGCCAGAGGACCAGAATTTCCGCGCGCGAATCGACATTGTTCACGCATTGCGCAGAGCGGTCATCGGATCGAGGCCGGCGGCGCGACGCGCTGGAAAGAACGCTGCAGCCGTTCCCGCAAACATCAACCAAACGAAACGACCAATAATGTGACGGGGTCGCCGGCTGCCACCCCATATAGCACGCTGGCAAGCGACCGCTTGAGTGCCGAGGCACCCGCGAGACCCAATCCAAGGCCTGCCGCCAGCGGAGGGCCGGCCTGGCGCGCGATCAACCGGAGCACATCCGAGGACCGCGCACCCATCGCCATGCGAACTCCGATCTCGGGCGTGCGCTGCGCAACAAACTGCCCGAGCACGCCATACAGCCCGATGGATGCCAGCAGGACGGCGAAAATGGCGAACGCATAGAGGAGCACCGCTCGGAATCGCGGATAGGCAAGCATCCTGCTGAGGCGGCTGTCCATCGTCTCAACCGGGCCGACAGGGGCGCGTTCGTCGATTCCTGCCGCCGCGCGCCGCAGATCGGCACCGGAACCGCGCGAAATGAGCGACGCCGAGCGCGGCGGGTTCTGCGCGAGTGGCTTGAGCACCATGGGCATCTCGGCCCAGCCTACCCGGTCGAAGCCTCCGGCACGCTTCTCGTGTCCCGCAACCCCCACAATCACCCGCCAAGGGTTCTTTTCCGAAGGATCGTTCAGAGCGATGCGTCTGCCGATCGGATCGGTGTTCGCGAAGTAGCGGCGCGCCAGGGCTTGATTCACGATCACGACCGGCTCCGAAGACGCGCGGTCGCGGCCGGTGAACTCGCGGCCGCGCAGCAATGGTTCACCCATCACCCGGGAGTTGCCTGTGAACTGCCTCGCCCGACCCTCGATCGCGTCAGGCCGCGATGCAGGCCATGCAGGCACCGCCCCGAACAGCAAAGCGGTCGCAATGAGGCGCAGCGCGCAGCGGACATCCTGGAAGAGCGTGTCAAGAATCCGTAAGGCCATGCATCGACGGCCCTTTCGCTGATCGGTGTGGGGGAAACCAAACTCGCGCCGCGAATCGTGAACCATGACGCTCCGGCGGCCCAGAGGGTCGATCACGCGGGGCAGAGCTTGACAGTTGTCTGTCTTACGCCTGCCCCACCACCCCGACCAGCGGACTGCTGGCGGCGGCGTACAGTTTCTTCTGCATGCGGCCAGCCTCCCAGGCCAACCGCCCTGCCTCAACGGCCAGATTCATGGCGCGCGCCATTTTCACCGCATCGTCCGCCGCGGCGATGGCGGTGTTCATGAGCACCCCGTCGGCCCCCAGTTCCATGGCGATCGAGGCATCCGATGCGGTGCCGACGCCGGCATCCACGATCATCGGTACGTCCGTAATCATCTCGCGCATGATCCGCAGGTTCGCGGGATTCTGCACGCCCATTCCAGATCCGATGGGCGCCGCCAGCGGCATGACCGCGGCTGCCCCGGCATCGATCAGCCGGCGGGCGTTGACCACGTCGTCGTTGGTGTAGGGGAGTACCACGAAGCCCTCCTTAACCAGGATCCTGGTCGCTTCCAGGAGACCCGCATTGTCCGGAAAGAGCGTCTTTTCGTCTCCAATGACTTCGAGCTTGATCCAGTTGGAGAGACCCACTTCACGCGCCAGCATTGCCGTGCGAACGGCATCGTCGGCGTTGTAACAGCCGGCGGTGTTCGGAAGGATGAAGATGCGGCTGCGATCGATGTAATCGATGAGGGATTCCTTGGAGCGGTCGGTGAGGTTGACGCGGCGCACCGCAACCGTTACCATGTCCGCGCCCGAAGCCTCGTGGCACCTCTGCATCTCCTGGAAACTACGGTACTTACCAGTCCCTACGATGAGCCGCGAACGGAACTCGCGTCCTGCGATTCTTAAGCTATCCGGCATTCTTCTATTGTATGCGTTACCTGGCGAAAGGATGGAGCCGTGCGATCTGCCCTCGACCGCCCGCTCGCGGCGCGGCGATCCGAACTAACGTCTCCGGCCCCCTCCGATCAGCGGGCGCGATACGCCACTTCGGCGATTTCTTCGCGGAGCCTGGCGATATCGATTTCTTCCGCCATGCTCAGATCCAGAACGCGGACGCGCTGGCCTTCCCGCAACTCCTGGAGCCGTACTTCGCGACCGTTGGCGAAGCGGACGGCATCCCGATAGCTGTTGGCGGCCGGCGATATCTGCGTGAAGGTAACCATTTCGGCTTCTCCAACCCCCAGATCGCGTTGCAGGCGGACTGGGATGTCCTGTAGTGCCAGCCGGGAGCCGGGTGGTATGCAAACTGCCGGAACCGGCGGGACATGCGGCGGGTTGAAGAACTCCTTGACGGTGCACCACCAGCTTCGTGGTGCAGCCGGTTGCGCCGTTCCCCGCTGCAAATCCGCGGGGGATGCTAACCCAAGCGAGCCTGTGGGAAATCGGTGAGCCACCAGATCCTCGCCTTCTCTTGCCAATCGGTTTGGTACGGACATCAACGAGTAGTCACACATGTTCTCCCCTCCTAATTTGAGTTTCGGTTTCCACCCCCGAAATGACAAGAGCGGCGGGAAGTGCAAGCGTTCGATTCCGAACCTTCGGGCGGGATATGACCGGTCCCGTTTCCCAACACCACCTCGTGGAGATGACAGGGTGGCGAGAACCGCGGCCCCGCCGCCCGCCGCACTGTTAAGATGTGATGAATGGAATCCGACGCAAACACCGAGGCGGCGGCCGATACCGGCGCCGAAGTAGATCCCTCCTGGCGCCGCGTTCAACTGGCCCGGCATCCCAAGCGCCCGCACTCCCTGGATTACATCCAGAAGCTGGTCACGGATTTTCAGGAGATCCACGGTGACCGGGCGTTTGGCGACGATCCGGCGATTGTTTCGGGACTGGGCCAGTTCGAAGGCCGGGCGGTGATGTGGGTGGCCGAGCAGAAAGGCCGGGACACCAAGCAGAAGCTCTTCCGGAACTTCGGTATGCCCAAGCCGGAAGGCTACCGCAAGGCACTCCGCGCGATGCAATTGGCCGGTAAGTTCGGACGCCCGATCGTCACCCTCCTGGACACTCCGGGAGCCTACCCGGGAATCGACGCCGAGGAGCGCGGCCAAGCCGAGGCCATCGCGCGGAACCTGCGGGAAATGTCGCGGCTCCCCGTGCCGGTTATCGTGGTTTGTATCGGGGAGGGCGGCAGCGGCGGTGCGCTGGCCCTGGGGGTGGGCAACATCGTGCTGATGCTGGAAAACGCCATCTATTCGGTGATCTCCCCGGAGAGTTGTGCTTCCATCATCTACCGGGATTCCGGAAAAGCCGAACAGGCCGCCAAGGCGCTCCGCCTGTCGGCGGAGGATCTGCATTCCTTCGGGCTGATCGACGGGGTGGTGCCCGAGCCTCCCGGCGGCGCGCAGGAGGATCCGGCTGCCGCGGCCGAGATCCTGCGCGGCGAACTGCTCCGCCACCTCGACGAATTGAAGGATATGACCGGCGATCAACTGGTGGAGCATCGCTACGCCAAGTTTCGCAAGATGGGGAACTTCTTCGCGTGAAGAAGACGGTGTGGCTGGCCATCGTTTTCTGCGTTCTGGTGGTCGGGTTCGTGATCTATTCGAGTATTGGAGGCGAGCGGTTTCACTGCTCGGTCTGCATGGTGTTCCACGGGCGGCGCGACTGCCGCACGGCGTCGGCGCGGACGCGGGAAAGCGCTTTGCGGACGGCCATTACGAATGCTTGCGCCCAACTCTCGGGCGGGGTCACCGAGACCAATCAATGCGAAAGCACACAGCCGGAGTCCGTCGAATGGCTCCCCTGAGGGCTATTCTCCGCTAATCCCGGGCTTCTTTGCCCGTCTTCTAAAGAGGCGCCTCCCGACCACAACGGAGTTCCCGGTGTAAAATAAGGATTGAACTCCCAGCTCACAATTGGCGTCTATTACAGGTGAACCGAGGAAGGGGAGATTTGCGTCGTGAAGACGAAATGGAAGGTTATTATTGCGATTGCAGCCGTCCTCGTGGCGGTGATTGGGGTTTATGCCAGCACGGTGTACAGCAAGCGAGGTGTGGTCACCGTGCAGACCGGCAAGGTGCTGCGCAGCGACCTGGTCAGCCAGGTGACCGCTTCTGGCGAAATCAAGCCCAAGAATTACATCAACATCGGGGCGAATGCCACGGGTATCATCACGGCCCTTCCGGTGAGGGAAGGGGACCGGGTGCACAAGGGTGAACTGCTGGCCAAGCTGGAGGACGTTCAGCCCGAAGCGAATGTTAAGTCGTCCGAAGCCACGGTGGCATCCGCTGAAGCCGATTCCAGCGCCGCGGAAGCCGCCCTGAAAGCCTCCGATGAAAACCTGAAGACCATGGAGGCGGCCCTCGACAAGGATAAAGCCGACCTCGCGCGGATAAAGGCCGATCTCGACCGCGCGCAAGCCCTTTTCAAAGAACAACTCCTCGCCCGGCAGGATTATGAACTGAAGGAGGCAACCTACAAAGCCCAGGAGGCCACGGTGCGCGAATCGGAGGCGCGTCTCACGCAGGCGCGGGCTCAGCGGGAGCAGCAAGCCGCCAACCTGACCTCCATGCAGCGGCGCATTGCCCAGGCCAAGGCGGGGCTGGCGCTGGTGGCGGACGTGTTGCAGAAGCACAGCTCCTTCGCTCCGTTGGATGGTGTGGTTACCAATCTTCCCGTGCGGGTGGGCGAATCGGTGGTTCCCGGCCTCCAGAATAATGCCGGCACGCTGATCATGACCATTGCCGACATGTCGTTGATCACGGCTGAGGTCAAGGTGGACGAGACCGATATCGTCAACATCAAGCTCGATCAGTCCGTAGACATTACCATCGACGCGATCCCGAATAAGACCTTTAAGGGCCACGTTACCGAGATCGGCAACACCGCGATCCTGCGATCGACCGGCGTGGCGGCGAACCAGAGCGCGGTGTCGAGCCAGGAAGCCAAGGATTTCAAGGTGGTGGTGGCCATGGACAGTCCTCCGGAGGAGATTCGCCCGGGCCTTTCCTGCACCGCCAAGATCACGACCGCTACCCGGCAGAACATTCTGACGATACCGATTCAGGCGCTCACCGTCCGGCAGAAGGGCGACCTGGAGCCGAAGCCCGCCGGGAACAACTCGGGGGCCGCGCAAGCCGCGACGAAACTCGACCCGGCGGCGGAAAAAGCTCGCAAGGAAGAGCTTACCGGCGTGTTCGTGGTCAACGGCGAGAAGGCCGTCTTTCAGAAGGTGGAGACCGGCATCACCGGGGCCACCGATATCGAAGTGCTCAACGGGTTAAAGGAGGGTGACCAGATCATTACGGGCACCTACCAGGTGATCCGGACGATCAAGAACGAGACGCAAGTCAAAGTGGACAACAAGACTCCGGTCGAGCAGAAATCCTAAGCGGAAGCGAGAACCCTGATGACAGCGGTAGCAGAAAAGGAACTCATTCAGCGCGGCGAGCAGCTCAAGCGGGATGGCGTGGTCATCCGCACCTACGATCTGTGGAAGACGTACGTGATGGGCGACCAGGAAATCCATGCCGTTTCCGGTGTGGATATCGAGATCAAGCGCGGCGAATACGTTGCGGTCATGGGGCCGTCCGGATCCGGCAAGTCCACGCTCATGAACCTGATCGGCTGCCTGGACACGCCGACCAAGGGGCAGTACTACATCAACGGGAACCTGGTCAGCGAGATGAGCGACGACGAGCTGGCCAGAATCCGGAACCGGGAAATCGGGTTCGTTTTTCAGACTTTCAACCTGCTGCCGCGCGCCACGTCGCTGCACAACGTGGAATTACCGCTGATCTATTCCGGAATGCCGTCGGACAAGCGCATCGAGAAGGCCAAGCTGGCCATGAAGCAGGTCGACCTGGAAACGCGCATGTATCACAAACCAAATGAGTTATCCGGCGGACAGCGACAGCGTGTGGCGATCGCACGGGCGTTGGTTAACAACCCCTCGATCCTGCTCGCGGACGAGCCCACCGGGAACCTCGACACTGCGACCGGCAGCGAAATCATGGGGCTGTTCGAGCGGCTGTATCAGCAGGGCAACACCATTGTGCTGGTGACGCACGAACATGATATTGCCCTACATGCTCACCGGGTGATCCACGTCCGCGACGGCAAGATCGAAAAGGATGAAAAGATTAAATAGTCCTGTTTCACGTGAAACAGGACTTATGCCGGTTTTGCCTTAGTTGATGATTTTGGCGATCAGCACCAGGATGAGCGCCTTTTCCGGCCCATCCAGGCTGCTACGGCCAACCACGAGCTTCTGGCCTTCCTTGACATCCACTACATCTGTAGAAATTCCGGTATCGATGTAAGTTTGCGTAGCTTGCCCGCCCGTCGCCCCCGCACGCCCCGTCGTGCTGGTCACCGGGATTCTCACTCCCGCGTGCAGCCGGTCGAGCCGGATCATGCTTCCATTGCCATCGATGCTGGCCGAGCCGACCCGAAAGGTCGTAAACCTCGACCCGGCAAGATGCCCGGTGGTCTCGGCGCCGACCCCGGAGCGCGTCTGCAGCGAGAGAACATCCATCAGCGCATAACTCTTGAATGGAAAGGTGCCTTTCAGGGCGGCGACGGTAGTCTGCAAATCGGGCGGTAGGGGGTTGCCGGACAGGTTGGGCTGATCGCTTCCCACCACGAAATAGACCGTCAG
>DATJWB010000216.1:0-9155 GCA_035501495.1 Bryobacteraceae bacterium
AGTTCGGATGCCAGGACGGCACGCTGGGAAGTTGGACGGATTTCGTGCAGTACACGACGGGCAAAGGAGGCGCGGCGCAAGCGGTTGCCGGATACACGAACACCCCATCTGGAAACTGCAATAACTATACGGGAAGCGGACAAAACACCAACAACTACAACCAGGACTGGGGCGGCACGAGCGTTGTCTCGGCCGGCGCCAGTTACTCGTATCCAAAGACACGGCTCTATGCATTCCTGTGCGCTACCGGGCAGAGTCAGAATAACTCCGCGGGCCAGGGTCAGCTCTTCTACACCAACTTCACCGGCCCGGGACAGACCCTGGACTACAATGTGTACCGGGTAGATAGCTGCGGCGGCGACGAGGAAATCTGGTTCGGCACCACGGCGGATGGCAATGCCTTCACGATCTCGTCGGACGACATGATCAATGGCTGCGTGAGCTCGGCAGTCAGGTAGCTTTGTCCAGCGCGGCAGCGCGCCGGAGACGATCCAGCACGCCTGCCCATTCCGGAGTGTCGGGCGGGTGCTCGACGGCGATCCAGTCGAGTTCCTCTTCGTCCAGGCGATGCAAGGCCGCGTACAGCGCGGCGGCATAGGCGCGTGGTTCCGGCGGCATCTCGCGGCCCAGCCGCAACCAGGCACCGCGGCCACTGGGAGGCGCTTCTTCAGCCCCCAGCAACAGCAGAGCCGTGCGGGGGGTGTAGTGGCGCGCATGCATGCCGGGAGACGGATGCGCTCCTTCACCGGCCGCGCTGGTGGCGCGCACCGGACCGATCAGGCTCTCGATTTCCGGCAACGGAATCACGCCGGGCCGGAGCAGGCGCGGCCCCTCGCCGGCCAGCGACAACACCGTGGACTCGATTCCCACACTCGCCGGGCCGCCATCCAGCACCATGGCGACCGCTTCGCCTAGCGCGCGGCGTACGTGTTCGGCAGTGGTCGGCGACAGGCGCATGAAGTAGTTGGCGCTCGGCGCCGCCAGCGGAACACCGGCTTCGCGGATCAGTGCCAGCGCCAGCGGATGCGCAGGCATACGGAGCCCAACCGTGGGCAGGCCCGCGGTAACAATGTCCGGAATGCAGGCCTGCTTAGGGACTACCAGCGTCAGCGGTCCCGGCCAATAGCGGCGCGCCAGCGTTTCGGCGGCATCCGGCCATGCGAGCGCGAGCGCGCGAGCCATCTCGACCGATTCCACATGCACGATCAGCGGGCTGTGCCGCGGTCTGCCCTTGACCGCGAAGATGCGTGCCACCGCCCCGGCGTCCAGAGCATTGGCGCCCAGCCCGTATACCGTCTCGGTGGGAAATGCGACAAGCTCGCCCGCGCGGATCAGTTCCGCCGCGCGCCGCACCTCGACCGTACTGGCGCTCACTCGGGCAGATCGTCCTTGCCGTCGCCGGCGGTTTTGCCGGTCTTGCGAAAGACGAGGTAGGCGTGGATCAGCGGCTCGACGTCGCCCTCCAGCACCCGGTCCACATCGCCGATGGCGAGCTTGGTGCGGTGGTCCTTGATCATGCGGTAGGGCGCCAGCACATAGCTGCGGATCTGGCTGCCGAAGTTGATGTCCAGCTTGGAGGCCTCGGTCTTAGCCGCTTCCGCGCGCTTCTTCTCCAGCTCAAATTCGTACAGCCGCGCGCGCAACTGTTTCATGGCGCTGTCGCGGTTCTTGTGCTGGGAGCGCTCATTCTGGCACTGCACCACGATACCGGTCGGGAAGTGCGTGATGCGCACGGCCGAATCCGTCATGTTGACGTGCTGGCCGCCGGCGCCGCTGGACCGGAAAGTATCGATGCGCAAGTCATCCGGCCGGATGTCGATCTTAATCTCGTCATCCACCTGCGGATACACGAACACCGAAGCGAACGACGTGTGGCGGCGGGCGTTGGCGTCGAAGGGCGAGATGCGGACCAGGCGGTGAACGCCGATCTCGGACTGCAGTAGCCCGTAGGCGTTCTCGCCGTTCACTTCGAAGGTGACCGACTTGATGCCCGCGCCTTCTCCCTCCAGCCGGTCGGTGATGGCGATGGAGAAGCCTTCGCGCTCTGCCCATCGCAGGTACATGCGCAGCAGCATCTCGGCCCAGTCCTGGCTCTCGGTGCCGCCCGCGCCGGGATGGATGGTGACGATCGCGCTGCGCGCGTCGTTCTCGCCGGAGAGGAGCATGCCGGTCTCCACGCGCTCCAGCAATTTGGAAAACGTGTCGAGGTCGCGTTCGATATCGCCGTTGACGTCTTCGCCCTCGCGCGCCAGTTCGAAGAGCGTGTCCAGATCGGAGGCAATCCCGGCGATTCGCAGTTCGTTGCCGAGGCTCTCCTCCAGGCGTTTGCGCTCTTGCATCACCTTCTGGCTCTTCTCGGGCTGGCTCCAGAAGTCGGGCGCGGCGATCTGCTCTTCTATCTTCTGGAGTTTGGCTTTCTGGGCAGGCGCGTCAAAGATACCTCCGCACGGCCAGCGCCTGTTCGCGGAGGGGAGTGTACTGCCGTTCTAACTCATCGAGCGGAATCATGCACCTCAATTCTAGCAGAGATAGCCGGGCAGTCCGCGGCCGCGGGCAGGCACGGACGCCAGGCGCCGAAATGTCCGTAGTTCAGAATGGCGACGACGCCGCACTGGGTATCGCCCTTGCGCCGGCGGTGGACGATGGTCCGCTCGCAGCCGCCCAGCTCGGCGGCGCAGCGGTAAACGTCGCCGCTCAGGCCTGGACGCTTATAGATGAGGTTCAATTGCCCGCAGAACGGGCACTTCATGTCGCTCGAGATCGGGTGATATTTCATGCGGCTCCTCAAAACATTATGCCTCAATACTGTTTTGACGTAAAGGGCCGCTGCCGGGCGCCTTACTTCTGATATCTTTGTTCGCATGCGACTGCCCGTCACCGGCCTGTGTTTTTGCGCCCTGCTCATCGCCCAGCCCGCCGACGTCCGGACGGCCACGCTGGCCAACGGCATGAAAGTGCTGGTTCAGGAAGACCACAACATCCCCAACGTGGCCATGTACTTCTTCTTCCGCATCGGCTCGCGCAACGAACATCCCGGCACCACCGGTCTGTCGCACTTCTTCGAGCACATGATGTTCAACGGCGCCAAAAAATACGGGCCGAAGGAGTTCGACAACCAGATGGAGAAGAACGGCGGCAACAACAACGCCTACACCACCGCGGACACGACCGTGTACACGGACTGGTTTCCGCGGTCCGCGCTCGAGCTGATGATGGACATGGAGTCGGATCGCATCCGCGACCTGAGTTTCGATCCCAAAATCATCGAGTCCGAGCGCGGCGTGGTCTATTCCGAGCGGCGCACTTCGGTGGACAACAACAACTTTGGCGTGCTGTACGAGCAACTGCACGCGTCCGCGTTCATTGCGCATCCTTATCACTGGCCGGTGATCGGCTGGCCGTCGGACATCGAGTCGTGGACCATGGACGACCTGAAGGCCCACTTCCGCATGGGATATGCGCCCAACAACTGCGTGATGGTGGTGGTGGGCGATGTCTCGACCGCGGAGACCCTGGACCTGGCCCGGAAGTATCTGGAGCCGGTGGCGCGGCAGGAGCCGCCGCCGCCCGTGCGCACCACGGAGCCGGCCCAGCTTGGCGAGCGCCGTGTGGAAGTCCGGAAGGCCGCGCAGCTTCCGATCGAGATGGTGGCCTATCACACTCCCGAAAGCCGCCACTCCGACGATGCGCCGCTCGACGTGCTCGAGACCGCGTTGGTGCACGGGCAGGCCTCCCGCCTATACCGCCGCCTGGTGGATAAAGACCAGTTCGCTCTGTCCGTCAACGCGTTCCGCCAGAACTCTCTGGATCCGGGCCTGCTGGTCTTCAACCTCCAGCCGCGCGCGGGTGTCGAACCGGCGCGCGCGGAGAAGGCCTTGTTCGAGGAGTTGGAGCGCGTGGGTAAAGAGCCGTTGCCGGACCAGGAACTGCGCAAGGCGAAAAACCAGTTGCTCGCCGACCATTACCGCGCGTTGAAGACCATCGCCGGCCGGGCGAATCTGCTGGGCGTCTACGAGGTCTACTATGGCGATTACAAGAAGCTCTACGCGGTGGAGGCCGCGATCGAAGCCGTGACCGCGGCCGATGTGCAGCGCGTCGCCCGGCAATATTTGAGCGAGAAGAATCGCACGGTGGCCACGCTGATTCCCGAAACAAAGGAGAGCCGCTGATGCTCGCGCGATACGGTCTCGGATTGGCAGTAGTGGCTTCGGCATCGTGGGGCCAGGTGAAGTTGCCTCCGTACACCCGCGAAGTGCTGCCCAACGGCGCGGTCGTGTATCTGATGACGCGCCCGGGCGTTTCGCTGGTGGGCTTCCGCATTCTGGTGAGAGGCGGACAGGAGTCCGACCCTCCGGACCGCGGCGGCCTGGCAAGCGTGACGGCGCAACTGCTGCGCAAAGGCTCGAGCAGGCGCACCGCGGACCAGTTCTCCGACGAGTTGGACTTTCTGGGCGGCACGTTTCAGACTGATCTTGGATTTGGTCCATCATCCGCAACAACCATTTCCGGCGAGTTCCTCAAGAAGGACTTCGATCGCGGCCTCGACCTGATAGCCGATGCCGTGCTGCATCCAGCGTTCCCCGACGCAGAAGTGCAGAAGCTGGTGGCGCAGCGCGTAGACGCCGCCAAGTCCATCAAGGACAACCCGAATGCGGCGATCAATTCGTATTTTCAATCCTTCTTCTTTGGCTCTTGGCATCCTTATGGCCACCCTCCCGATGAGGTCACCCTGGCCCGCATCAAGCGCCAGGACGTTGTGGACTACCACCAGCGCGTGTATTGCGGCCGCAACCTGGTGGTGATCGCCAGCGGCGATTTCGACCCGTCCGCGGCGGAACCGAAGATCCGCGACGCTTTCGGCGCTGCGCCCGCGGGCACGGCCTTCGCCTGGCCCGCTCAGGCTCAGCTGAAGTCCGGCGGACAACTGCTGCTGGTCGACAAGCCCGACGCCACCCAGACCTATTTCTACATCGGCCAGCCGGGCATCGACCGCAAGAATCCCGACCGCGTTACGCTCCAGCTTGTAAACACGCTGTTCGGCGGCCGGTTCACGTCCATGCTGAATGACGAACTGCGCATCAGCTCCGGCCTGACCTACGGCGCGGGCTGCCAGTTGCAGCAACCGCGCCTGCCCGGCGGGATTGTCATCACCACATTCACCAAGACCGAGACCACCGCGAAGGCCGTTGACATGGCGCTCGACGTCCTGAAGCGCCTGGGCGAGAAAGGCATCAGCTCCGAACAACTGGCCTCCGCGAAAGCCTACGTGAAAGGCACGTACCCCACCCAGCGCCTGGAGACGTCCGATCAGCTTGCCGTGGTCCTGGGCGAACTGGAGCTTTACGGACTCGGCAAAGACGAGGTCGACGACTTGTTTTCCCGCATCGACGCCGTGACGTTGGAACAGGCCAACGCCGCCGCCCGCAAATACTACCGGGCCGAGAACCTGACCTTCGTACTCCTGGGCAATGCCTCGAAGATCCGCGAAGCCGCGGCCAGGTACGCGCCCCAGGTGCGCGAGGTATCGATCAATCAAGCGGGCTGGTCGGCCATGCAGAACTGAAATATCCATGGCGGAACCCGGCGACGAGATTGTCCTGCGAGCCGAACGGCTGAGCAAAGTGTATCGCTCGGGCGAAGCCGACCTGGTGATCTTCTCGGAGCTGAACCTGGAGGTCCGGCGGGGGGAAATGCTGGCCCTGGTGGGTGAATCCGGCGCCGGGAAATCCACGTTATTACATTTGTTGGGCGGTCTGGACAGACCTACGAGCGGCACGATATACTACGGTTCGATTGACATTTCGCGGCTCGCGGATTCGGAACTCGCCTGCTTCCGGAATCGCGAGATTGGGTTTGTTTGGCAGATTCACTACCTGCTGCCTGAGTTTACAGCGCTCGAGAACGTGATGATGCCGCTGCTGATCCGGGGGGTACCGCACGCGAAGGCGGCTTCGGATTCGCTTGCGAGGTTGGATGAAGTTGGGCTTCGCGCGCGGGCTACGCACCGCGCAGGAGAATTGTCCGGTGGGGAGCAGCAACGGGTGGTGCTGGCCAGGGCACTGGTGGGAGCGCCTTCGATTCTGCTCGCCGACGAGCCCACGGGCAACCTCGACTTCAGGACCGGCGAAATGATCTTCGAATTGCTGGAACGTCTGCACCGCCAGCACGCGCTCACCTCGGTTCTTGTCACGCACAATCTCTCGTTCGCCAGACGCTGCGATCGCATCCTGATGATGGAAGGCGGAGCCCTTGGCTCCGGTACTGCTGGTATTCCGAATCCGCAAGGAGATGGGTAGTATCTTTAATAGTAGGGGGGCGTCACTGTCATGTTTGAACGTTATACGGAGAAGGCAAGGCGGGTCATCTTTTTCGCCCGGTACGAGGCCAGCCAGTTCGGCAGCCCGTATATCGAGACCGAGCATCTCCTGTTGGGTTTGCTGCGGGAAGACAAAGCCCTGGCCAACCGGTTTCTGCGGTCCCACGCCGCCGTGGAATCCATCCGGAAACAAATTGAAGGCCACACCACGATCCGCGAGAAGGTATCCACGTCGGTGGATCTGCCGCTGAGCCACGAATGTAAACGCGTTCTGGCATACGGCGCCGAAGAGGCGGAGCGGCTGAACCACAAGCACATCGGGACCGAACATCTGCTGCTGGGGCTGTTGCGGGAGGAGAAGTGCTTCGCCGCCGAGATCCTGCACGAGCGCGGCTTGCGGCTTTCGACGATCCGGGAGGAACTGGCCCGTTCGCAATCCGAAAAAGTAGCGTCCAACCGCCCCAAGGAGAGCTCGCTGCTTTCGGAGTTCAGCCGGGACCTGACGCAGGCCGCCATGGACAATGCGCTCGATCCGCTGATCGGCCGGGATTACGAACTGGAGCGGGTGGTGCAGATCCTGTGCCGGCGCACCAAGAACAACCCGGTGCTGATCGGCGAGCCGGGAGTGGGCAAGACGGCCATCGTGGAGGGCCTGGCGCAGCGCATCGCGGAAGGCGACGTGCCGTCGTTCCTGGCCGACAAGCGCATCCTGGCGCTGGATCTTTCCCTGATCGTGGCGGGAACGAAGTACCGCGGGCAGTTCGAAGAGCGGCTGAAGACCATCATGAAGGAGCTGATGGAGAATCAGAACGCCATCATCTTCATCGACGAGCTGCACACCCTGGTGGGCGCGGGATCGGCGGAAGGCTCGCTGGACGCCGCCAACATTCTGAAGCCGGCGTTGTCGCGGGGCGAGATCCAGTGCATCGGGGCCACCACGCCCGCGGAGTTCCGCAAATCGATTGAAAAGGACCGGTCGCTGGAGCGCCGCTTCCAGGCCGTGAAGGTCCCCCCCCCCAACGAGCAGGACGCCATCAAGATTCTGTTCGGCATCAAGGACCGCTACGAGAAGTTCCACGCGGTGGGCTATACCGACGATGCCATCGAGACGGCGGTATTCACGTCGAGCCGCTACATTCCGGACCGCTTCCTGCCGGACAAGGCGATCGACCTGATCGACGAAGCCGGGGCGCGCGTGAAACTGCGGCAAACCACGCTGCCCAGCGACCTGGCAGACATCCAGAAGCGCATCAAGTTCATCGTGCACCGGATGGAAAACGCCATCGCCAACCACGAGTTCGAGAAGGCCCGGTTCTATTCCGACGAAGAGCGCAAAGAGCGCGAGAACATGCGGCAATTGCGGGAGAAGTACAACCTGGACGATTCGTCGACAGGGATCGTGACCAAGGACGATATCGAGGACGTGGTGGCGCGCTGGACCGGCGTTCCCATGACTTCCATTAAGGAAGAAGAGATCACCAAGCTGCTGCGCATCGAAGAGGAGCTGCACAAGCGGGTGATCAGCCAAGAGAAGGCAATCTCGGTGCTGGCGCGCGCCATCCGCCGTTCCCGCGCGGGTTTGAAGGCGAGCGCGCGGCCGGCCGGCTCGTTTCTGTTCCTGGGCCCCACGGGCGTGGGCAAGACCGAAGTGGCGCGGGCGCTGGCGGCCTTCCTGTTCGGCAGCGAGAAGTCGCTGATCCGCTTCGACATGTCGGAGTTCATGGAGAAGCACTCGGTGTCGAAGCTGATCGGCTCGCCGCCCGGATACGTGGGATACGAAGAAGGCGGACAATTGACGGAGCGGGTGAAGCGCTCGCCGTATTCGATCATCCTGCTGGACGAGATCGAGAAGGCGCACCCGGACATTTACAACATCCTGCTGCAGGTGTTTGAAGACGGCCAGTTGACCGACGGGTTGGGCAACACGGTGGACTTCAAGAACACCATCATCATCATGACCTCGAACCTGGGCGCGCGGTTCCTGGAGAAGCGCGGGCACCTGGGCTTTTCGGCGCCGGTGGGAGAAGGCATCCCGTCGAAGATCGAGGACATGGTGCGCGGCGAAGTGAAGAAGGCGTTCAATCCCGAATTCTTGAACCGCCTGGACGATGTCATTCTGTTCACGTCTCTGAACGATGAAGATCTGCTGCAGATCATCGACCTGATGGTGACCCAGATCAATCAGAACCTGGAAGCCAAGCAGATCAAGATCCGGCTGACGCCGGACGCCGCGAAGTACGTGCTGGAGAAGACCTGCGCGGACCGCAGTTATGGCGCGCGGCCGCTGCGGCGGGCGTTGCAGAAGTTCATCGAGGATCCCCTGTCGGAGGCGTTGATTCAGGGCAATCTGCCGCGGCCCAGCGATCTGGAGGTGTACCTGGGCGACACAGGCATCTTCTACCGGCCGGTGAGCGCGGAGCCACAGCCGGTGGTCGCGGGCGATGCACCGGCGCCGGTGGAACCCGTGGCCGGCGTGCCGCTGTATACGTTCTGAGACATCAGAACACTGCAGACTGGACACCATTTACCTTCCGCTAAGCGTGCGCTGATACATCTGTAGCGTGTCGCGGGTAGCATCCAGCGCCTTGCCCGTTGCCACCTTACGGACAACACTCAGCTTAATGCCGCCGAAGTCGGGCAGTTCGGAGTCGTTCATCTCGATGAGGAAGAATCCGGGTCTGTTCGGGCTCTCAGTGTCGGGGACGCAATCAAACATCTGCAGCGCCTGACGCATGTAACGGCTGGCGTACAGTTGTTGGTTGGCCACCACGAGCTTGGCCGGTCCGGCGCCTTCCGGGAATATCGTGACATGGTTGACCCGGATCGTGGGTTCTTGTCC
>DATJWB010000217.1:0-2224 GCA_035501495.1 Bryobacteraceae bacterium
CCACCTGGAAGCTCTCCGCGCTGAGCTTGTCGATGGTGTCCTTATCCGTGTGCCAATACGAGTTGCCCGGACCGTAATCCAGATCGATCAGGTCCAGGGCATTGACCCCGCGGCGGATGAAGGGCATGTGATCGTCCTCGATGGCACTGTCATTGTTCAGAAAATGCTTGCCATACCCGACCCCGTCCGCCGTCCTCCACACCAGTTCGCGCAATGGCCCCGAGGAGTTCATGTCTTTCAAAATATCCAGATCACGGTCGCCGATCATATCCACATTGATCAACGCTCTGATGCGCGCGAGCGTCCCGTCGGCGGCCCACTTCTCCGCCAGATGGCGGCTGCCATAAAGGCTGTCCTCATCGGTCCACCGCGCCACGGCCTCTTCCCCATCGAACCATACCAGGTAGACGTCGTCCCTCTGGGGATCGTGCGCCAGCGCCTTGGCCATTTCCAGCAGGAATCCGGCCGAGGAGCCGCCATCATTGGCGCCCACAAAGTAGGTGCCTGGCATTGACTTCGTGTCGTAGTGCCCGGTAAAAACCACGGCCTTTCCCGAGGTCCCCGGGAACCGCGCAATGATGTTTTTCATCGCAGTCTGGCCGAGTGGCGTTGAGGCGGTGAAGTCATCCTGAAAGGTGTGAACGCCCAGCGCCTTCAATTCACTCAGGATGTAGCCCTGCAGCTTCCGGATCTCCGGCGATCCGGCAGGCCGTGGACCGAATGCGACTACCCGCTTGGTGAAAGCCAGCGCGTCGGCGCCGCTGAATTCGCCGCCATATGCCGGAAGGAGCGCAACCGATAACAGGAGTACCACGACCGCCTGGTGCGAACGCATACGTACTAGGAGTCTCATAGAACCCTTAAGCCCGTTCTGACGCAACCATTCCTGGGATTTGTCATCACAATTATTGTCTGTCACCCATTGAGGCTTGATGCGGGTGCGAAATGGCGTTGCTGTATCATAGCAGTAGAGTGGCCTTCAGGAGTCCGCGATGACCTCCATCGGCGAAACGCTCCGCCGCGAGCGATTGCGCCGCGGCTTGACGTTGGTGCAGATTGCCGCGGACACGAAAATCGGCCTGCACCTGCTGGAAGCCATGGAAGCGGACGAGTTCGACCGCCTTCCGGGTGGTGTTTTCACACGCAGTTTTCTACGCCAGTACGCCCACGCGCTCGGGTTGGACGAGGAAGAAGTCGTCACTTGGCTCAAAGAGCAGTTCGAGGAGCCGCGGGAGCCGTTGCCCGCTCCGCCACCCGAGCCGCGCTCGGGTCTCTCACAAATGCCTTCGTTCGATGACGTTCGCGACCGCCTGCGCTCCGATTCCTCGCTGGGAGCCCTGGCTTGGGTGGTCATCGTGATGCTGGTGTGCGCCGGGGTCTACCAGCTATGGCAGAAGGGTCCGCGACGACTCACCCCCACGCAAACCGCGGCGGCGCCCTCGAATCCGGCGCCGCAGTCCCAAGCCGACGTGAAACCCAGCCTTCCGCCGGTGCCCGAAGTCTCGAAGCCGGAGTTTCGCCCGGCCGTGGTTTCGGAGGATGGAACGATCGCCGTCCCGGGGGCGTCACAACCGGCAGTTCCTCGCGAGCCGGGTCCCACGCCTGAGACTGCCGGCGCCCTTCGCGTGGCGTTCACAGCGACTGAGCCTGTGTGGGTCTCAATCAAATCCGATGGAGCCCGTGCTTACAGCGGGACCATCGATAGCCGGCAAAGCAAGCAGTTTGATGCGGCCCGCAAGATGGTCGTTCTGGTTGGCAATGCGGGAGCATTGAAGATCTCCTTGAATGGCAAGCCGGTGGGACCTTTCGGATCTCAGGGTGAGATCCGGTTGCTGATGTTCACGCCGGAAGGCGCACAAGTCCTTCAACGCACATCGCCGAGTTCACCGCCTACGCCCGAGGATTCAACGGCTGCGCCGCCGGATGAAGCCGGGCGCCGCTGACCCATCTCGGACAGCTTGCGCCGCCTCTCAATTCGCAACAGCTCCCGCCGCCGCCGCGTCTTGATGCGTACGTCTACTTTGCGCCAGAACTTCCGGAAATAGCCAATCGCCGAGAGCATGGCAAACAGCACCACCACCCACATCATCCAGTAGGCCACCGTGGCAATCCCCGGGTGACGGATACTCACCAGCAGAAATGAAATAGCCGTCACCTGCGCCACCATCTTGGTCTTGCCGAGGTCGCTGGCCCGAATGGTGTATCCTTCCGCGGCGGCAATGCT
>DATJWB010000218.1:0-68745 GCA_035501495.1 Bryobacteraceae bacterium
TCTGGGCGATTGCGTAGACTGCCCCATTCAAGAGTCCGTTGCGAAAGGTCCACGCGGTATGCGCGTATTGACTGAGTCGAGCGATGGGTCCAGCGCAAGAACAGGAGGAGGCCAGAGCAACACGGTGAGCGTGCTGAGGGCAATGAGTGCTAGCGCAGGTTTATTTTGCGATTTTGCCCGTGTCACGAAAGGCAAGAGACAAGCTCCCGCTGGAATTAACTGGCGGATGCCTCTCTCTCCGGTGGTCACGATTACACCTTGTTCCTACGAAACAGCCGCAGTCCCTCGCGGCGATGCACTGTTCGGTAAGCAATTCGGGCCGGAACGGTCAGTTCCGCTTCCGTGCCCGCACCAGATTCGCTCCAGAGTCTCAACCGCGCCCCGATTCGTTTGGCGCGCTCGCGGACGCCCGGCAATCCCCAGTGCCCCGAGCGCGCGCCTTCATCGAGGACCCTGCGGTCGATGCCCTTTCCATTATCGCGAATCCTCAACCGGAAGAATTGGGGGGCGTAGGCGATTTCGGCCTCGATGCGGCTGGCGTGCGCGTGGCGGAAAGCGTTCCGCAGGAACTCGCGCGCCATCCGGTAGACCTCGTCCTGAAGGAGCGGCGACAAGGGTTGCCGCGCTCCCTCCACGGTGACGTGGAATGCGGGAATTTCGCCCTCCGCACCGGAAGATCTCGCGAGTTCCTTTCCCGCGGTTGTGAGCAGATACTCCAGATCTCTCTCCCCCCCAGGGTTGGCCCGCAGGCCTTGAATGGCATCCCGGCCCTCGGCGATGGCCTCGTCTCCCTCGCGGATCGCCCCGTCGAGCGTGCGGATGGCCTCTTCGGTGCGCCCGGGAAGTAGGTTGCGCGCCGCCTGAAACGAAAACATCAGTCCCTGAAAGCTCTGCAAAAGCGTGTCGTGCAGTTCGCGCGCGATGCGCCCGCGCTCGTCGATGCGCTCCCCAAGGCGCATATTGAATTCCCGCTGCAGTTGCCGGACACGGAGCTGGTAGGCCGCCCAAAGTAGTACGAGAAAGGTGGCCGCGCCAAGAGCGTGAAACCAATTCGTCTGGTAAAAGTGCGGCCGCAGCACGAAACGCACGCTGGCCCCCTGCTCGTTCCAAATGCCGTAGCTGTTCGCCGCGATCACCTGGAACGAGTATTCTCCGGGAAGCATGTTCGTGTAGTGAGCGGTGCGCTGCGTGCCGGCGTCCACCCAGTCCTTGTCATAGGGTTCGAGCCGGTACTTGAACCGCTGTCTTTCCGGAGCGGAGAGGCTCAGCGCGGTGAAGGTGAAGTCGAACGTGTCACTACCGGCTGATACTGAAGTCCGGCGTTCGCGCCCCAGCGTCACCGTCTTTGCCCGAGCCTCCTCCAGTACGACAGGCGGAGGACCGTTGACTGCATTGGGGTCAATCGCCACAACGCCGCGCATGGTCGGAAACCATAACCGTCCGTCGCGAGTTTTTAGCTGTCCCTGGGGGCCCCCATTGCATTCGATGCTCTTCATGCCTTCGGCGACCCCGTACCAGACGGGCGAAAGGGAAGAAATTCTCCCGTCGGCAAAATCATTCAGCTCCTGCAAGCTGAGGCGAAAGATGCCCCGATCGGAACTGAACCAGAGTTTGCCCTTGCCATCATCCAGGATGCCGACGATGTCGTTAGTCAGGCCATCCCTGGTCCTAGTCGCCTTGAACCTGCCATCCCGTAACCGATACAGTGGTCCAGCGCTGGTAGCAACCCAGAGGGTCCCGCTAGAATCCTGGCCAATGCTGCCCACCAAATTGCGGGGCAGACCTTGCCTCTCATCGTACAGGACGGTTTTGCCGCCGCGCACATACCGGAGCCCTGGCCGTAACAGGCTCGCCAGCCATAGGCCACCGTCACGGTCCTCGGCGATCTTGAGCACGTCGGGGTCGATCTGCTCGAATTCCCCGTCCCGAAAGCGGTAAAGCTGGCGCGTGCGCTCGTAGGTCTCCTGAACGGTCCAAAGGGTGCCCTGCTGGTCCTGAAGGATTTGGGTCACGGCTGCCGTTTCAACCTTGAAGCGGGTCAGCACGCCCGATCGCCAGCGATACAGTCCGCCTGATCCGCCGAAGTACAGGTCGCCATCGCCGGTTTGGGCAATGGTGCGAATTGACGTCAGGCCGGGAACGAGATGGAACTGATGCCCATCGAACCAGTAGACCGATTCTCCGCCCAGCCAGATGCGGCCGTCGCGATCCTGAAAAACAGCACGAAAGGCCGAGTCTGACAGGCCCTCGTCCTTACCATAGGCCGTCAAGGGGGCTCGGCGGAAACGAAACAGCCCCCTCCCCTCCGTTCCCACCCAGCGATTGCCTTCGCGATCCACCATCAGGCTGAGCACCTTCGGCGCCTCTCCGATGTTGGCAGGCAGTGGCAGGCCTTCGGGCGGACTGAGCTTCCCGTCCACAGCCCGAACAAGTCCGGCCGGCGTCAGCAGCAGTAACTCCCCATCCGTGTCTCTCGCCAGGGCCAGGATGCCCTGCTCGGGATATTGTTCGGGACTCGCGCCGGTCCACTGACGCTGTCGGATCGGCGGAAGCCGTACATCGGAGAACACCCCCTGGTGGTAGCGAACCAGGCGATACTGATCTCGAAAAGCAACCCAGACACTTCCGTCGCGAGCTTCCTGTGCCATATACCCGCCAGACAGGGTCGCAACGGAGCCACCGGCCCCAAAACGCACAATGTCTTTTCCGCAGCGGAACCACATGCTTCCGTCCCGCGCCTGCAGGAAGAACTCGCTGACCTCTTTTCCCTGGTAGGTGGTGCAAGGCTCCAGCTTGTCGCCGGCAAAACACGCTATGCCGCTCGGAGTGTTGAGAGTGTTGATCCAAAGCTTGCCCGCGGCATCCTCGCGGATGGACCTGATGTTTCTGCTGCGGAAACTGTCCGGCGCCGCGTATGTAATTGCAACACCCTCATGCAGTCGGATGAGACCGCTAGTCAAAGTGCCGATCCACAATGCTCCGGAGCGGCTTTCGTACACAGCGCCGACCCGGGTGCTGACGAGGCCCGGAAGATCCGCCGCGTCGAAAACCTTGAAGTCGACGCCATCGAAGCGCACGAGCCCACCACCCGTGGCTAACCAAACATAGCCGTCACGGTCCTGCACCATACTAGCGATCGTGCTCTGCGGCAAGCCTTGTTCCGTTTGCCAAACCGTGGCGACGTACTGCGTCGGATAGGATTGTGCGTGGACGGGAGCGATCAAGCGAGTCGCAAGCAGACCCGCGGCACGCGCAACTGCGGTCCGATGCCGCCACTGATGCCGCGCCAACTTCCCTCGTGCGCCAGTCGAGCGGATCGGCTGCACGAAGCACCAGTAGAACCTGATTGAAGTGGCGACCGCTAACACCGAAAGTCCTAGACCTCCAGCCCAGCAGCTTGTGACCAGTGCAAACAGCCGAAGGAGCGGCGGAAACACCGAACTGGAAACGGTCCACGAGTGGCAAGGCCTCCAATCCAGCAGTGCCGGAGAGCGCCGTAAACCATACCGCGAGAAATCTGCCAGGCGCTGCTCCGCAACCACGGCGTCGGCAGCGAACTGGTTTGCCTTCAGAACCAACCTCCGCATAAGCTGAGATGTCCTAGGCTCTGTGTAGTCTTCTGGATTCTAGCACCCGTTAGCGTCGCGGAGGTTACGGATGCTCCTATGGAGACTCGCCGCCCTCACCATTGCGGCGAATCTGTCAAGGGCCACATCACGAGCCTCGCGCGCACGCCCCGCCGAACCACGCGGTCTGGTAGAACCGCGGTTTGATGGAGAACTCGGGCGTGTCGCCGGTCTAACCGCGCTCGTGGGCGTAATTCCAGCCCTTCGATGAGTTGATCGACGAGAGGCAGAGCTTCTTCGAGCGGTATCGGCCCGGCGGCAATCCGCGAGCGTCGGACCGGGCACCAGTTCCATGATCAGGGTGCGCTCTTCCACTCCGTAAATCGCCGCGATTCCGGGATGATTGAGCGATGCCAGGACTTGCGCTTCACGCTCCATGCGCGCCATGCGGTCGGAGTCCTGGGCGAAAGCCGGCGGCAACACTCTAACCGCGACGTCGCGATTCAGTTTGGTGTCGGTGGCGCGGTGGACGACGCCCATGCCGCCTTCGCCGGGTTTGGAGGTGATGCGATAGTGGGCAATTGTGGAGGGCTGGGTCATGAGTGCCGGGCTCTTGGCATCGTATCACTTCCGAGCAACTGCAGACCCGGAGCCGCTGAGCCGAACGGAGCAGGCGGGCCACTCGAAAACTGGCCACTGGCCGTGAAAACCGCGATTTCGGAAAGTGGCCACACGGAAGTCGCTTGGCGGGGAGTATGAGCGTTCGGGCCGTCACTGTTTTCTTTCCTAGCCAGTTTGTTTCTTCCACCCACGCGGGCTGTGTGAGCGCCGACCACCCATGTGTTTTTTCCTTTCTTGAAACCAGTTGCAGTTTCAGCCGCCGCCCAGTTCAGCAGTCGCCACTTGCGTCGCGCGATGTTCTCCCAACTGGCCCGCCGAAGAAGGCGGTATACTCGCTAACGGGGAACGTCAGTTCTTCATTTCACGCTGAACCAGCACAACCGCCGATGAACAGAATCGGGCTGCCGACGGATACACCATCAACACCAATGTCCTGATTGAGGTGGGCGCAGCCTTCGTTCTCTACGACCAGCAGGTTGTGCTCCTATGGGACAGACGCCTGAAGGTGCCTTCCAATATCCAAGGACTGTACCGGCGCGTTGAAGAGCTTCAAAGACAAACGCAGCACGATCGGTGCTTAATCCGGCAGTTTGTCTTGCTGGGGCTCCGGCAGCCAAAAACTGGCGGCGAATCCGCCCGCATACACCAGCAGCGCCACCAGGCTCGCGGCATATGCCAATCGCGTGGAGGCGCTCCCCGGCATCACGTTGGATATTTGCGTGGTCAGCAGTGCGGCGGACGTTCCGATCATGCGGCCGCCGATGTTCGCCGCGAAACTCTCGCCGGTGCCCCGCAGATAGGTGGGATAGACCCGCGGCAGGTAGTTGCCCCAGAAACTGAGCTGGGCCACGGTGCAGAACCCCGCCAGGAAAATTCCCCAACGCAGCATGGCCAGACCGGTCACCGCCGGAAAGCAGAACACCAACGGGACAATAACCAGGCCCGGAACCTGAAAAACCCGCAGCAGCTTTCGCCTCGAGACGATCCGCACCGCCAGGAAGGCCAGAACGAGACGCCCTACCAATCCGCCGGCCTCCTGGAGCGTTTGCACCGACGCCACCTCTCCCTGGATCACCGCCTGGCGCTGCGGTGGCCTCAACTTCGCGTCCACCTTCACCAGGGAAGGCACGATCTGCGGCAACTGCTGGATGGCGCCGAACGCTGCTCCCAGGCTGCAGGCAAAAATCAGCGCGCTCACCAGACTGGTCTGACGAAATTGCCGATTCAGGATCGCCCCCAGGCTGGGACGCTGCAGGGTCCCCGCAGCCTTCTTTTCCTGCCACACCGGCGACTCCGGCAGGAACGGCCGGATCAAAATGAGCGGTATCGCCGGAATGAGCCCCGCGATCAGCAGATAGCGCCAGTTGTCATGGCCTCCATAAATCGCCGGAAGCGAGACGGCAATGCGGGAAATGACCAGCGCCGTCAGGCTCACCAAAAAGCCCCCCAGCGAAGAAAACGCCTGGGTGTACCCGATGATCGACTCCCGGCGGCTGGGATCGGGAAACAACTCGGCCAACCATGCCACCGCCGCCACGAACTCCACGCAAACTCCGATAAACGCGGTAACGCGAAGAACCAGCAGTGTCTCGAGCGAGGTCGCGAACCCCGACGCGAATGCCGAGCCGGCGTAGATCAGAATGCTCCACGTCAGCACGCGGCGGCGGCCGAGACGGTCTGTCAAATAACCGCCCAGAAGACCGAAGATCCCTCCCGCCACCGCCGGAACGTAAAACATCAGATCGCGCCAGTGTGCGTACCCCGGACTGCCGAAGGCCAGGCCGCCAAGCTGCTCGATTGCCGGCCGTAGAATCAGCGGCAGCATCAGCAGCACGAATGAATCGAAGGCGAATCCGATGACCGCAATTACGCAGATCAGCCATTGGAGGCCGGTGAGCCGGGGCGCGATCTCGGCGGGTCGGGTCGGTGCCATCTCGGAAAGTTCCCTCCGGGCGATTTCCTGGCCAGTATCCCACAGTGCATTGCGGATTTGCAGGCGAAAAAGCTGGTAGAATCTGGAGAACATGCAACAGAGCGCAGTCGCAACGAAAGTTGCAGAACGCACACAGGCAGGGGGAAAGCGATCGATGGTCTGGATGGTGTTTACCTTGGGAGCCGTGCTCTCCTGGGGCGTGTACGGTGCCGCGCTGGGCAAGGGAACAGCGCTGTTGCACAATCCGTTGAAAGCCCTTCTTTGCGTGGGCGGAGCCTATTTTTTGATCGGCGTACTGGCGCCGGTGCTGGCCCTCTCGGGCCAGGGTGGCATTACCGGTTTCACCACGTCGGGTACGGTGTGGGCCACTATTGGCGGCGCGCTCGGCGCGATTGGCGCGGTGTGCATCATTTACGCGTTTCGCGCCGGAGGAGTACCGACCTACGTGATGCCCCTGGTCTTCGGCGGCGCGCCCGTGATCAACGTGCTGGTGACGATGGCCATACAGCCGCCGAAATCGGCGCCGAGCCCGCTGCTCTATCTCGGCTTCCTGCTGGTGGTGTCCGGCGCGGGCATGGTCCTGTATTTCAAGCCTTCCTAGCCCGCCGCGTGGCGCGAACACATGTCTGCCCTCCCGGCACTCGTGCCGCCTATCTGCAGGCGAGGGACGTCGGCAGCAACCGCGAAGAAGCACCTGCAAAAGAATCCGACATCCTGGTAGCGCTATTGGCGGAGGTTCGGCAGTTGCGGCAGGATATCGAGGCGATGACGGTGGCGCCGCAGCGTGCGCAACTCGGGCTGTATAACTTGAGATGCAGGATGCGGCGGTTACCCGGTCGAGCCGGCGCTGGATGACGTGCGACGGAGGTGCCCGGATCTCGCGCGCCGGCCAGTCTCGCCTGATCGTTCCGAAGCCGGCTCTCGGCGGCGTTCAACAGCGTTGGGGGCTTGTTCTATTTCCGGACCAGTGGCTCGCCGACATTCTGCAATTTGACGTGCCATGGTGCCACATCTCGAACACTATACCACCACACATCGCCGGTTCGGTCGTTGAACAGCCAGAAGCCTTCTGCACCACCGGAGAAGTGGAACCCAATGAATTGACTCTGAGCCTGCGCAGTGGCTGTGGGGTTGGTGAGCGGCCGCAGGGCTACGACTCCAAGCAGTAGCATGATGATGGTCAGAATCGTGTTACCCAGAGCCGTGGCCCTGCATTCGGGCGGCCGGGTCCCGGGAATCGTCTACGCCAGGATGTCCTTCACTACCTGCCCATACACGTCCGTCAGGCGGAAATCGCGGCCCGCATACCGATATGTCAACTTCTCGTGATCGATGCCGAGCTGATGCAGCACCGTAGCGTGAAGATCATGGATTGAGACAGGCTTGTCGACAGCCTGGAAGCCGAACTCGTCCGTCCCGCCGTAGACCAGGCCGCCTTTCACGCCTCCGCCGGCCATCCACATCGTGAATCCATAGGGATTGTGATCGCGTCCGTCTCCGCTCTCCGAGACCGGGGTGCGGCCGAATTCCCCGCCCCACACCACCGCTGTCTCGCCAAGCAAGCCGCGCCGCTTCAGGTCGCGGAGGAGCGCGGCCGATGCCTGATCCATATCGGGACAGCGGTCGCGCAGCGCCTTGTTGATGGCCTTGTGATCGTCCCACGGCTGGCCCGGTCCATAAAAGACATGCACCGTGCGCACTCCTCGCTCCACCAGCCGCCGGGCCAGCAGGCAGCCGTTGGCGAACGGCGTGTGGCCGTACTCTTCGCGCACCGCCTCGGGCTCTTTGCGCAGATCGAACACATCCAGAGCCTCGAACTGCATCCGGTAAGCGGTCTCCATCGCCCGAATCCGCCCGTCCAGAAACTCGTCTTCACCGAACGACTGCTCATGTTCGCGATTGAGCGCCTGCACCAGGTCCAGTTGTTTCCGCTGCTGCTGCTGGTCGAGCTGCTTGTTCTGCAGGTACCGGATCATCTTGTCCGGTTCGGTCGCCGCATCGTTGAACTGCGTTCCCTGGTGCTCCGAAGGCAGAAATCCCGAGCGCCACAGCCCGCCGCCATCGCCGCCCGGACTCAGCACCACGTACCCCGGCAGGTTCTGGTTCTCGCTCCCCAGCCCGTACGAGATCCACGCACCCATCGACGGCCGCGTCGAAGCGATGTTCCCCGAATGAAACAGATTGCGCGCCGGCGTATGGGTGGGATTAAAGGTGTACATCGAGCGGATGATGCACAGGTCGTCGATGCTCTTGGCGAGATTCGGAAGCAGTTCGCTGACTTCGATCCCGGACTGCCCGTAGCGCTGGAACTCGAACGGCGACGGCAGCAATCCGCCCGTAACGCGCTCGGTGCGAAAGCCCGCGGTCGATGGCGGCCGCTGGCCCGCGTACTTCACCAGCGACGGCTTGGGATCGAACATGTCCAACTGCGAAGGGCCGCCCACCAGGAACAGGAAGATGTTGTGTTTGGCCGTGGGTTTGAAGTGCGGGCCGACGGTGTGAACCGAAGCGGCGCGCGCATCGTCGGCGAGCATGCCCGCCAGGCCGATGGAGCCCAGGCCGCCGCAGAGCGAACGAATCAGGTCGCGGCGTGAATATCGTTGGATCATGGCCAGAAGATCACCTCGTTGGAGGAAAGCAGCGCTTGCGCGTACTGCGCGAGCGTGCTCCCGTTCAAATACGTCATCGCCAGGTCAACCTCCCTGGCATTGGGATCGCGCGCGAACACGCGGCGATAGAGAGCACGGACCATGGCTGTCTGATCGGCCGGGGACTTCGCATCCACCGCCTTCACCAGCGCCTCCGCCTGCTCCTGAATGAACGGGCTGTTCATGACGAACAATTGCTGCAGGGGAGTAGTCGTCAGCTCGCGTCCAGGACTGTGCTGGTTGGCGGACGGAAAATCGTAAAGCCGCAGCAGCGTGTTCAGATTCCCCCGGCTCACGCGGCCGTACACCGTGCGGCGCACGTTGCCGTCCTGGTCGAGATCGATGGATGGCCCGCCCACCGTACGATCCAAGGTGCCTGCGGCTTCCAGGATTGAATCGCGATAAGCTTCCACATCGAGCCTCCGCGGCGGCATGCGCCACAGCAGGTGATTGGAGACATCCGCCTGAATCCCGTCCTCACGCGGCTGGCTCGCCTGTTGGTAGGTAGCCGAAAGCAGGATCTCGCGATGCAGCCATTTCAGCGACCATCCGTTGGCCATGAAGCGCTCGGCCAGGTCGTCCAGCATTTCGGGGTGAGTGGGCTTCTCTCCCTGCGTTCCGAAATCGCTGGCGGTGGCCACCAGCGGCTTTCCGAAATGCCATCCCCAGACCCGATTGACGATCACGCGGGCAGCCAGGGAGGCTGCGTCGCCGAAGATCCGCTCGGCCAATTCCATCCGGCCCGATCCCTGATGAAATGCCGGATCGCTCTTCGAGAGCACCGCCAGGAATCGGCGCGGCGCCAGATCGCCGGGAGCCGCCACGTTGCCGTGCGGCAGGATGTGGAGATCGCGGGGAACTCCAGGCTTGGTGTCGAGCGTGGTGAGGTCGGGGTCCGACCCATCCACCCAGAGACCCGCGTCGAACACCGAGTTGGTGAACGGTTCGGTGGATGCTCCGGCGCGCCGCCGGGGAGGCGGCGGAGGCGGCGGAGCGTCCGTCTTGGCTTGCACCTGACCCTGCGGCACCGTTGCAGGATTGGCGGCCGCGGGCGTGTTCGAAGCAGGCTTCTGAGGAGCCGCCGGCTTGGGCCTTGGGATCATTCGCGAAAGGTAAGCGTACATCTCCGGGTGCTTGTCCTTCACCAGCGGCTCCATGGCCGCCAGGATGCTCTCGCACTCCTTCTGGTACCGGTCGGCTTTCTGAAACGATTCCTCCGGCTTGGTCCCCGGCTCGCCGCGCATCAGGTTCGAGGCGTAGTTCAGGAAAAACATCTGCTGCGCCGCCGCCATGAAGCGCTTCTCGGTCTCCGGATCGATTTCGTTCAGCGGCCGGGGCGCCTGCACGGTGGACGCGAAAACGCTCGCCAGGCCGTAGTAATCGCGGGTCGGTATGGGGTCGAACTTGTGGTCGTGGCAGCGCGCGCACGCCACCGTCAGCCCCAGCAGGCCGCGGGACACGGCATCCACGCGCTCGTCCCAATCGTCCGTGAAGAGCGTTTCAATGACATCCTTCGAAAGACGGGCGTCCTTGTGATACACCGGTCCGGTGCCCAGATAGCCCAGCGCCCGCAGGTCCGAGCGCGAGACGCCCGGCATCTGGTCGGCAGCCAGTTGCAGTTTCACGAACCGGTCGTAAGGCATATCGTGACTTACCGCCTCGATTACCCAGTCGCGGTACCGCCACGCAAAGGCGTAGGGCGGATTGGTGGCCTCGGAAGTCGGATTGTCTTCCGCGAAGCGCGCCACATCCAGCCAGTAGCGGCCCCAGCGCTCGCCGTAGGCGGGAGACGCCAAGAGGCGGTCCACCAGCCGCTCATATGCATCCGGCGCGGGATCGCGGCGGAATGCCTCCACTTCTTCGTACGTCGGTTTCAGACCGGTGAGGTCGAGGTACACACGGCGGATCAGCGTCGCGCGATCGGCAGGCGCCGACGGTTTCAGGTTCGCCTCTTCGAGCTTGGCCAGCACAAAGGAATCGATCTTCCGCCGCGGCCATGAGGCGTCGCGCACCTTGGGGGCAGGAGCTTCCACCACCGGCTGGAAAGCCCACCATTTTCGCCCGGTCTCGACGTCCATTCCCTTCGAGGCCGTGGTGGCGGGAGTAGCTGGAGCAACATCCTCCCTCGGATCGGGCGCGCCTCCCTGAATCCATTGGGTAAAAGCCGCAATCTCCCGGTCAGTCAGCTTGCCGGTGGGCGGCATGCGCAATTCGGGATCGGTATAGCTGAGCGCTGCCACAAGCCGGCTGGCCTTCGCGTCGCCAGGAACCACGATGGCGCCGCCGTTTCCGCCCTTCCGCAATCCGGAACGGGTATCGAGCGCCAAACCGCCCATCGGGGACTTCAGTTTCGACGAGTGGCAGCCGTAGCACCTGTTCGCCAGAACGGGGCGGATCTCTTTTTCAAAGAATTGCGCGTCGACCGACTGCCCGCTGAGTGGAGTGGCCAACAGCAGCAGTACCCAGAGTCTCATCATTCCCCCCGGCAGGCACAGATTCCCGGATGCGAAGACAGCCAAGCCTCGCTCGCGATTTTATCATCTTGCGGCGGATTTGGCCGTTCGGGCGGGGTGGGCCGGGTGGGCCCGCGGCCCTTAGGTGGCGGGCTTCCCTTGTTCGCGGCGGCGGCGATCCCAGTAGTTCTTCATCCGGATGGACACCGCCTCCCGCTCCGTGGCGCTCATGGACTTGCGGCCCCGTTTCGCCCCACGCACCTTGGGCGGCTCCTGTTTTCCGACTCCCAGCAAGGCTTCCAAAGATGCAATTACGCGTTCCAGCCGCTCTTTTTCGGCATATAAGTCCTGGATTGTCTCATACAAATCCATGTTTGAGTGGTTCCAAAATCGGTTTTAAAACATCTGCGGCTTTCAAGGTTTTTCGCGGTATTGAACGCACATTCGCCCGTTACCTTGAGGCAGCCCCATGGTTAAAGGGTATCATTTAATTCCAAATGTGAAAAATTAATCAATTATTAATCCGAGGGATCACATCCTGGGCTGGACTCGAACTGCTTTACTACTTCACTCTCCCACGAAATCAATTTCGAATCAATTAGTTTCGGGCATTTCGAAAGGCCGGACCGCGGCTTCGAGGGGCGGAAGACGTGGAAAGCGATCGGCGACAGCGTGTGCTTTGGCACTATTTCCTCCCACTTTGCGCCCTTAAAAGCAAAGGGCCGTTTTTGGTCCGGGACAACCTGGTTCACCTCCCGGTTGCCAAGCAGGCCTGCGAATTTCGTGCTTTTCCGGAGGCTTGAACGATGGATCTAAACAGGGTGCTCGCCGAATTAATCAGGGAGCGCGACCTGCTCGACAAAGCGATCGCCAACCTGGAACAATTATCCGCTAAAACCAGAAGCATTCCAGTCAGCCGTCCAAAAGTCACAGCACCCAAAAGAGCGGAAAGAGCTCAAGTCGCTGGCGCTGGAATGGCTTGAACCAACATTTTGGAAAGGTCCCCAATCATGCCGAGTTCCAATACCCTCGAGCAAGAACTGGCTGTTGCCCGTCGATTGGTTGTCACCGCTCTTCGCCTGATTCGCACGGCGAACAGGCTGCTACGCGAGAGTCCTCACGACCCCCTGCTTTCTCCAACCGAGGAGTGCCTCCGGTTGATGGAATCCGTGCGCCGCTTCCGCCTCGACGCGGAGAAATCCATAGCGCGCTCGATGTTCCGTCCACCAGCCGGCGCGAGGCGATATCTTGGGGGAAACGCTCCACGGGAGCGCCCGGTCCGAACCGACACCCCACAATTGCGGCTCGTTCCCACGAAAAAAAGGCCCGGTCCCCGCTGAACGGGACCGGGCCCATGGGAAGAAACTGACCCGCTGTTCAGAAACTCGTTTAGCGGTGACCGCGGCTGCCGCCGCCACCACCGGATGAATGGCCTCCGCTGCCGCCGCCCGAGCTCCGCGGAGCGCTGTAACCTCCTCCGCCGCCGCCCGAACGCGAGCCATTGTAGCCGGGCGAGCTGTTGCCCGGCGCGCTGTAAGTTCGCGGGGCACTGGAACCAGGCGCGCTGTAGCCCGAAGGACCACCGTAACCGGGAGCGCCCGACCGTGAACCGGGCGGCACGTTATAACGAGGCGCGCTCGATCCGGAGGCCTGTGATCCGCCTCCTGGTTGGCCAAATCGCTGAAAAACACCACCCGAGGCCGGAGCCGGGCGCGAATTCTCATTGCTCCGATTTCCCGGCGACGCGAACCCGTTGCCCGGAGCCGTCCCCCGCGCAGAACTCCCCTGGCCCGATGGTTCGCCGAAACGCCGCCATCCGCCCGCGCCGGAATTTCCCTGCGCCGTCCTCCCGCCCGCACCCGGGTTGTTGTAGCCCCGGTTTTGCGCCTCGGTCCCCACACGGTTCCCCGCGCCGCCCAGGCCCTGCTGCTGCGAGAACGGCATTCGCGGCGCCGCGTTCGGCTGCTGATGGCTGAAGAATCGAGTGTTCGCACTGGTCTGCGGAACGTGAGTCGCCGCCCGATCCGAAAACCGCGTATTGGCGGCACTCGGGCTGATGGGCATCTGGCCGCGGACCAGGCCGGCTTCCCGCACCTGTTCTCCGGACACGCGGGAGATGCCGGTGAACCGTCCGTTGCGGAAGTCGTTCGCGCTCACCCCGGAAATGCCGTTATAACGGGCATTTCGATACACGTTGGTGATGCTCACGTTGGTGACGTTGAAACGGTCGAATCCACGGCCGTAATAGGCGCGTCCCCACCAGGGGTGAAACAGCTCGAACGGCGCCAGCGGAACCCAGCCGATGCTGCCAAATCCGAAGCCTACCCCAATGCCGCCGCCAAAACCGAAAAACCCGACCAGCGCCGGAGACCAGTAGTGCCGGATCCCCAGTCCGCCCGGATACCAGCACCAACCAAAGCCCGTGCCATAAAACCAGCGTCCATAATGATAAGGCGCCCATCCCCACGGCTCGTAGCTGACCCAGGTCCAACCATACCAGTCTTCCCAAACCCAACGACCGTATCGGTAAGGAGCCCAATCGCCTGGAACCCCAACCGGCCGCCACACCCGCCCGTAGGGCGCGACATCCACCCATGTGCCGGCGGCATCGAGATCCTCGGCTCCGTATACACCCTGGCCGACGTACTGGTAACTCTGAGACTGCAACAAGGCCTGATCGCGGCTGTCGTTCCAGCGATCCCAATCGTCGCCGGGGATGGCGTTCACAATCTGAAACTCCGGATCCGTCGGGTTTCCGCGGGCCATCAGGGTTTGACCGGCGCTGAGCCATTCCGAGCCTTTCGGAGTGAATACCTCCAGATCCCCCGCCCGGCTGGTTACCTCCGTCTCTCCCGCTTCGGTTACCGTGATTCGGTAGATTCCCTGTTTCGATGGTCTCACCGAGATGTTCGGAGTATCGATCTCGACGTTGGCGGTAGATGGCCGCAGAACCCGGAACGTGATGGTCCCATGAGCCAGTTCCATCTGGAAACGGTTCGCCTCCAGTTGCGCCAGCCGCACCTCGACATTGCCGCCGATGCGCAGGATATTGGCGGCGTCGAACTCCACCTCCGCGCGGGAATTCGGGCCGGTCGCGATCCGGTCGTCCGAAAGCAGCGGCGCATTGATCACACCAGCCACCCACTCGCCCGAATCGCCGCGACGAACGGAGACCTCCCCATTCATCAAACTGATCCGAGCTACACCACGCTGCATGTCATCGGGATCCTGAGCGTGAACCGGAAGTGCCAAACCGGCGGCCAGGAGGATCGTGCCTGCCACGGCGAAGGACCGGAACCTCGACAAGCGTCTCATGGCTGATCTCTCGAACACGCCAGCGGAAGTGCAATGCAGGTGCCAAACGAGATCGCTTTTGGAATCAAATGCTTAACGGGATGCTCGAAGCCCGGCGGTGGCTGAAAACCACCACCCTGGCCGCGTTCCATCAGGCCGGGGCCCTAAAGCTCCTCCGCGATGCAACCCTGCTTCGCCTGGAGCGGGAGGGGCATACTGAAAGTCTGGTCCACATCGGGGTTCTGCAATATAATTGTCTTCAACATGAGGGTGCTTACAGGGTGCGCAGTCTGTGTGGGGGCGATGGTTTCGCTTCTGATCGCTCAAGCGCCGCCGCAACAGCCGCCGAAGGAACCTACCGAAAAAGAGAAGGAAGAGATCGATTCGGGCATTCCCATCACCAGCGAGTTGGTGAAGAAGACCTGCTCTCCCTGCCACAAGCCCGATGAAAAGGGCCGGCTCTCGCGCATTTCGTGGCGGCGGACCACGCCGGAAGGTTGGGAGTTCACCATCAAACGGATGGTGAGCCTGAATGGCCTCGAGATCACCCCGGAGGACGCGCGCGAGGTGCTCAAGTACCTGTCCAACAACCTGGGGCTCGCTCCCGAAGAAGCGCGTTCCGCCGCTTTCGAGCCGGAAAAGCGCATGATCGACTACAAGTATTCCGATAAAGACGTGGAAGGCGTGTGCTCGAAGTGTCACTCCATGGGCCGGGTGGTGTCGCAGCGGCGCAGCGAGGGCGAGTGGAAGCTGTTGATCGCGATGCACCGCGGATACTATCCCCTGTCCGATTTCCAGGCGTTCCGCCGAGGCGGGCCGCCGCAGACCCAGCCTGGTCCGGACGGGCGTCCCCCGGACAACCGGCACCCGATGGACAAGATCCTTCCGAAGCTCGCCGAGCAGTTGCCGCTGAAGACGCCGGAGTGGTCGGCATGGGCGGCCAATATGCGGCCGGCCAGGCTGCAGGGGCGCTGGGCATTCTCGGGTTATCAGCCGGGGCGCGGGCCGTTCTACGGGGAGACCAACATTCAGGCGACCGAGAAGAACGACGAGTTTCAGACTGAAACCCACTATCTGCAGGTGCGCAGCGGCGAGGCCGTTCACCGTACGGGCAAGGCCCTGGTGTATACGGGTTTCGAGTGGCGCGGACGGTCGAATGAAGGCCCGTCCGACAAGGCCGGCATGCGCGAAGTGATGCTGCTCGATCGCGATCAGCACGAACTGACGGGGCGATGGTTTACCGGCGCTTACAACGAGACCGGCATCGATGTGACGCTCACGAGGCTGGGCAACGATCCGGTGGTCCTGGGTTTGGACCGGGTCGCCTTGCAGACCGGCGGGCCGCGCGAAGTGTCTATTCACGGCGCGAATTTCCCGGCCAACCTGAATGCCTCGGCCATCGATTTCGGGCGCGGAGTGACGGTCAGGCGCGTGATCAGTTCCACCACCAGCGTGGCCAAGGTGGAGGTGGACGTCGCCAAGGATGCCACACCCGGGCCGCGCGACGTATCGGTAGCAGGTGCTTTTCGCGCCGGCGCCGCGATGGTCTACGACAGGATCGACGCCATCAAGGTGTCTCCGCAGGCAGGAATGGCGCGCACCGGCGGCCTCAACTTTCCAAAGCAATTCCAGCAGTTCGAAGCCATCGCGTGGCACAACGGCGCGGATGGGAAGCCGGATACGAAGGACGACCTGAACCTCGGACCTGTGGACGTTACCTGGAGCATCGAGGAGTACCCGGCGACCTTCGACGATCATGACATGGATTACGTGGGCACCCTGGATCAGCACGGCCTGTTCACGCCCAACGTGGACGGGCCGAATCCCAAGCGCCCGCGCAACGCCAACAACACCGGCGATGTTTGGGTAGTGGCAACTTATAAGACGCCCGAAGGCAAGACGCTCCGTGCGAGGGCGCACCTGCTGGTGACGGTGCCGCTCTACATCCTGTACGATCAGCCCGAGGTGTCGCAGTGACGAAGCGACGTGAAAACCCTTGCGCCGGCAACGTGGCGCCGGCACTCCTGCCAGCCGGGCGCGCACAGGAGTTCGAGGCGACCAAAAAGCGTCGCCATGAGTGCCGACGCCACCACGGGCCGGCCGGGCCCGTACCGTCGGAGGTGCTGGTGTGATGGCGGCCCCTGTCGCGGCAGCGATCCTCCGCAACGCCGAGTATCATCCGTTTCACGCTTCGGGAAAGGAGTTCGTCTACCTGGTGCCGAGCGCGGCAGTGTTCGAGCTGGACGATGCCGCGTCGGCGATCCTGGCCAGGCTCGCCGAGGCGCCTGCCGCGCTCGAAACCATCGTGGCCGACTTGAACGAACGCTTTGCGGAGTCCGAGATTCGCGAGACGCTCGCGGAACTCGCGCGCGTGCAGGCGATCGCGCCAGCCGCACCCCAGAAGATGCCGGCGCTGCCGAAGGTGCTGCCCATCGGAGCGGCGGTGGGTGCGGAGCCCGGGAAACCCATTCCCCTGACCACCATGGTGCTCAACGTCACCAACCAGTGCAACCTGAGCTGCACCTACTGCTACGAGTACGGCGAGGACAAGATCGTCGATACGGAAAACGGCCGGAAGCCGAAGTTCATGAGCGAGCAGACCGCTCGCGAAAGCGTGGAATTCATGTTGCGGGAATCGGGCCCGAACCGCGTGGCGCACCTGACGTTTTTCGGCGGTGAGACGCTGCTGAATCTGCCGGTGCTGCAGTTCGCGATCCCGTATGCGCGGGAGCGTGCGGCCGAGATGGGGAAGCAGGTGGATTTCAGCCTCACCACAAACGCCACGCTGCTGCGTCCCGACGTGATCGAGTTCCTGGCGGAGAATCGGGTGGGCGTGACCATCTCGATCGACGGCCCGCAGGAAGTGCAGGACCAGTTCCGGATCTTCCACAACGGCACGGGCAGCTACCAGATGGTGGCGCCGCGGATCCGCGAGCTGCTGGCCCGGCACCGCAGCCGGCCGATTGGGGCGCGCGTCACCCTCACCGCGCAGAATCTCGACGTCCGCAAGATCTTCCGGCATCTGCGCGAGGAGATCGGCTTCTGGGAGGTGGGCTTCGCCCCGGTGACCACCGCGCCAAACCGCAAATACGCCATCGCCGAGACGGGCTTCGATACCATGCTGGAGCAGTTCCGCGCGCTGGCGGCGGAGTTCCTGGAATACGCTCTCCAGAACCGGCACCACGGCTTTTCGAATGTCAAAGATACGCTCGAAGAGATTCACAAGGGCGTGAGCAAGGCGTATCCGTGCGGCGCCGGACTGGGCTTGATGGGCGTGTCTACAGACGGGGACGTCGCGCTGTGCCATCGCTTCGCGGGATCGGAGGCTCACAAACTGGGCACCGTGCGCGACGGCATCGACCGTCTGGTACAGATCGGATTCCTGGAGAAGCACCACATCGACGACAAGACGGATTGCCGGCAGTGCTGGGCGCGTCCGCTGTGCTCGGGCGGCTGCTACCACGAAGCGCACACGCGATACGGCGATACGGCGCGGGCGAACCTGCATTACTGCGAGTGGATCCGCGGGTGGACGGACACCTGCCTGAAAATCTACGCCGAACTGTCCGTAAAGAATCCTCGGTACCTGGAGCAATTCAACGAAGAAGGGGAGCATGAAACATCTCAGGTCAATTAACCGAAAGGCGGCGCGCATCGAGCAGTATTTCGATGGCGAGAACGATGTGGTGGCGCTGCAGCAGGGGCCGCAGCAGCCGCCGGCCGCGCCGCACATTCCGCTGGGCTGCACACTGGTGTTTTCGCCGGGGTGGGAAGCCGACCGCACCGGCGGGACCGCGGGACTGTGTACGCCGGTGGAGCGCGATCTGTTCGATTGCCACGAAGGGTGCTACTGGCCCGCGCAGGTGCCCGACCAACTGAACCACGCCGCCAACTGGACTGCGAAGTGCGCCTCCGCGCAGAAGGACTGGCGCAAGCTCGACCTGGTGTTTCCATGATGAGGATCGCGTCGTGGACGGGGATTCTCTTCCTGGCTGTCTCCCTGTACGCCGCCGACAAAATCACCGGCGGCAACGGGACGCTGTACCTCGGCGGGCGTCCCAACAGGATCTTCATCATCGACGAGGCCACCGAGAAGGTCACCGGTGAGATCGTGTGCAAGACCGGCACGCCCACCGATCTGACGCTCTCGCAGGATAAGAAGCGATTCTACCTGCTGAATATCGCGTTCGAAGACGTGGAGATCGTGGACATCGCGTCCAGACAGGTGATCGACAACTTCCGTCTGAGCGAGGGCAACAAGAAGGCGCGCATCTTTGGCTTCGAGGCCGATCCGCTGAATCGCTTCATGGTGATCCTGACCAAGACCGCCACTAAGCAGGTGGACCGGTTCGACATCAGCGCGCCCACGCTTCAGCTATACGACCTGAAAGAGCACAAGGTGACGCGCACGATTCCGTGGCCCAATGGAGAAGAGCGCGAGTTCGCCAACATCCGCTTTTCGCCCGACGGCAAGTTTTTGTATTTCTTCGGCGACGATGTGCTGATCTACGACACCACCGACTTCAAGCAGGTGGACAAGTGGGAACTCTCGCATCCGATCGAAGACGGATTCGGGAGGATCAATTTCAACAGCCTGGACGACAATAACGAAGAGTCGGGCTACCTGACCGGCGTGTTCAGCGTTCAGGACCCGGTGCAGAACCGGCGGATCATGGGCGTGGCGCGCGTCAATCTGGAAAAGAAGAGCGTGGACTGGTTCCCGCTGGGACCGGCCACGGGCGTGAGCTTCGCGCTGGCGCCTGGGCGGCAGTGGGCCTACGGGCTGCACCAGGAGATCGGCAAGTACGAGTTCTGGTCGTTCGACCTGGCAAATCACAAGCTCGGGCCGCGCGTGGAATTCCCGGGAAGGCCGCGGATGGGACTGAAGGTCAGCTCCAACGGAAAGGTGCTGTACGTCCACGTTGCGGGGAACACGATCGATCTGTACGACACGTCGAACTTCAAATACCTGCGGACGATTACCCTGGACGCCGACATGACGACGAATCTCTATGTCATGCCGGGTAAGTAGTGTGGCGCGGGCACTCCTGCCTGCCGCGTCCCCACTCATGGGGACGCTTGTCGGGTGTGTACAGTGCCAGTGGCGGCGAGGGGTTTTCGAGGCTGCCGCGCCGAGACTCATCTCGGCTCTTGCCGGCCGCCTTGAGTCCGGCGAAGGAGTGGTTTTCGCTGCTGCGGCAGCGCTGTCCCGGGCAAACCCGGCATGACCGCTCAGGCGCCGTTGCCGCGAGTGCGCGTGGGCGTGATCGATAGCGGCGTGCATGCCACGCACCAGCACATTTCGGGAGTGGCCGGGGGCGTCGCGATTTACCCCGACGGGCGGAAGGATGAAGACTACACCGACCGCATCGGCCACGGGACGGCGGTGACGGCGGTGATTTGCGAGAAGGCGCCCGAAGCCGCGATCTACGCCGTCAGGATTTTCCACGAGCGGCTGTCCACCCGGATCGAGACGCTGGTGCGGGCCATCGAGTGGTGCGTCGAAAACGAGATGCACCTGATCAACCTGAGCCTGGGCACGAGCAATCCGGATCACGAGCCGGTGCTGCTGAAATCGCTCGAACGCGTGCAGGAGAAGGGGATCACGCTGGTGGCGGCGGACGAGGACAACGGCACGCGCTGGCTTCCGGGCTGCCTGCCGGGCGTGGGAGCGCCGGTGGTGCTGGATTGGGATTGCCCTCGCGACGAGTATCGCACCAGCCGGCCGGCGGACGGGCGGACCCTGTACCGGGCCTCGGGCTATCCGCGGCCGATTCCCGGGGTGCCACCTGAGCGGAACCTGAAAGGCATCAGTTTCGCGGTGGCCAACGTGACGGGCCTGCTGGCGGCGAGATTCACAAAACTTTGACAGCCTCTTCACGCTTCTGGGGCGGGCGGCATTCGTACTCTCGACAGGAGGTGAGAAACCAATGTCGAGAAATACAGAACGAAGAGGATTTGCCGTCGTGGAACTGCTGGTGGTGATCGCCATCATTGCGATCCTGATCGGCCTGCTGCTGCCGGCGGTGCAGAAAGTGCGGGAGGCGGCCAATCGGACCCAGGCCGCGAATAACCTCGCGCAGATCGCGATCGCCGAGGTGAAATGTCAGAAGTTGCACGGCACGTACGTCACGGACTTGGGGATGCTGGTTCCCTGCGGTCTGGCTTTTGATCTGACGTCCGGAGTGGGGGCGGGACATCGGTACGCGGTGACTGCGGTTACAGCGGAGTCGTTTGTGGCGCAGGCGGAGCCGGTGGTGCCCGGAAAAACCGGCACGGAGACGTGCACCATGGACGAGCGGCTGTTGGCTCCGGTGTGCGCGGCAACGCCCGGCAGCAGCACGGCGGCGCAGGAGATGTGGCTGCGGATTGCGTCACTGGCGCAGCAGCAGCTCGTGCGATCGATCGGATTTCAGACTACGGCCCAGGTGCAGCCATACCTCAACGACGCGGCTACGCTGCCGGGCGTGTTCCAGCGAATGGACGTGAACCGGGACGGCAAGGTCACGGCCGACGAGTTGTTCCAGTCGTCCGCGTCGGATCCGTCGCTGAGCGGCTTCGTTGCGGCAGTGCGCGGGGAGATGGAAATCGGGGCCGGCGGTGAAGACCCGGCGCTGATTCCCGGCGTGGCACTCTCGGGATTGAGCAGCCGCCCGGTTTGCACGGGGCTGACGGCGCGTCCGATCGACCCGGCGAACGCTGGAGATATTGTGGCGGCGCTGAATACTTGCGCGGTTGTGCCAGGGAAGTAGTTCCTTCCAACCTCTTCCTTTTGCCTTTTTCCCGTCTGTCGAAAGATTCCTCTTGACATTCCGCCGCCTTTAGTACTAATAAATTAGTATGCGACGGAAGAGCACCACCCTTACCGAGCAGGAACTGGAGATCATGAAGATCATCTGGGAGCGCGACCGCGTCACGGTCCGGGACGTTTACGAAGCGCTGCTGGAACGCCGCAAAGTGGCGTACACCACCGTGATGACCATGATGAAGATCCTGGAGCAAAAGAAGTATTTGAAAAAGAGCCAGTTGGACCGTGCCTACGTCTACCAGCCGGCTCAGCCCAAGCGCCAGGTCATCGGGAATATGGTCCACGACTTCATCAACCGGGTCTTCAACGGCTCGGCCGAGCCGCTCCTCGTGCACCTGGTGGAAGATCATTCCCTTTCGCCTCAGGACCTGGAGGAGATCGCGCGGCTGCGGAGGAAGTCATGAAGAAAGGGCACTTCAATCCCCGGCTGGTGTCTATTCTCCTGGTGTCTATTCTCAAGGAGCTTTCGATGTCGCAGATCCGCTGGATTCCCGCCGCGGGAGTCGGGATACTGGCCGCGGCCTGCTGGATCGTAACCGGTACCCTCCAGGTGTCGGCGGCGCCCCAACTGGTGATTGATGCCGCGGGAGTTACGGTGGACACCGGTCCGGCTCTTTGGCATCGCGCTCCGGTGAGTTATCCCTCATCCGCCCGCCAAAAAGGTGTACAGGGGACAGTGACCCTGGAAGCCAGGACCGATGCGGAAGGCAACGTCACCGATGCGCGGGTGTTGAGCGGGCCGGATGAGTTGCGGAGGGCTGCCTTGCAATCCGTTCTGCAATGGCACTTCCAGCGCGGCGCCTCGGGAGCCACACGCGCCATCAGCATCACCTTCCGGTTACCGGATCCGGCCAGCCCTTCCGCGCCCGCGGCGGAATCGACGGCAGACCAGCCGAAGCCCAGCCCCGAAGAACTGATCCGGGAACTCCGGGCGAAAGCAACGGAACTCGATTTGCGCCGCGCCGCTGCAAGTGGCAGCCCGATCAAAGGTATCTCCGTCCTGGGTCTCCCTGACCAGAAGCGCGACGAACTGCTCGCGCGGCTCCCGGTGCATGCCGGGGAGACTTTTACGGCCGACGCTTTGCTTCGAGTCACCCAAACCATCCGGGAATTCGACGAGCATCTGGGGATCAGCGCCCGGACTGACACGGGCGAACTGTGGCTCACCATCGCGACTCCCGGGTCCCCGATGTTGCCGGCCGAGGGAAGCGGCAACGGCCCGCACTTGGTGCGCTCCGTCCCGCCGGTGTATCCTCCCGAGGCCAAGGCCGCCCGCCTCTCGGGGATTGTAAAGCTCAGTGCCACCATCGGAACCGATGGGGCCGTGAAGCGCCTGGAGGTAATCAGCGGACATCCTCTACTGGTGCCTGCCGCGATGGAGGCAGTTCGGCAGTGGGTCTACCAGCCCACTCTCTGGAATGGCAATCCGGTCGAATGGAAGACGGAGATCTCGGTCAACTTCACGTTGGCGGATTGATGGGCATCGAGGAGAAACGCCATGAGCAGCGCTCTGATCTGGAACAACCTGATGGCCTACAGCCTGCAGATCGGGCTGTTGGTGGGGCTGGCCGCCTTCCTGCCGGCGATCCTGCGATTCCGTCTTCCGGGGGCCAGGCTGGTCTTTCTGCAAGTCCTGCTGGCGGCCTGCCTGCTTCTTCCCGCGATTCAACCCTGGAAGCGCGCGCCGGCGGGCAACGGCGATGGCGTCACCACATCGGTGGTGGTGGTCGAGCGCGGCTCACCGGGTGGGGGCCCCGGTTTGCCATGGCCGCAACTCGGGTTGGTGTTGCTGGCCGCGGGGTTCGCGATTCGATTGGGCCTGCTGGGAGTGGGATTCGTCCGCCTGGCACGTTACCGCCGAAACGCGAGCAGCCTGGATGCCACGGGCCGCTGCCCGACGCTTGTGTCCGATGAAATCTCGAGTCCCGTGACCTTCGGCTTCCTCAGGCCCGTGGTATTGCTGCCGGCGAGCTTTTCGGAGATGGAACCTGCCCGCCGGCAGGCGATTCTCTGCCACGAATTCCTGCATGTGGAACGGCGCGACTGGGTGCTGATGGTGGCCGAGGAGGTGGTGCGGGCGATCTTCTGGTTTCATCCCGCAATCTGGTGGGTGCTGGGCGAGATTCAACTGGCGCGCGAGCAGGCTGTCGATCGCGAAGTGGTTCGCCGAACGCAGGCCCGCGAAGAGTACGTGGACGCGCTGCTGGAGATTGCCGGCGCCGATCTGCAACAGGACCTGGCGCCTGCCCCGCTGTTCCTGCGGCGGCGGCACCTCAAACAACGAGTGGTTTCGATTTTCAAGGAGGTTCATATGTCGAGAACGAGATGGATGTCCAGGCTGGTCCTCGGGCTGACGATTCTGGTGACGGCGTGCTGGCTCGTGACGGGAGCCTTCCCATTAGTCGCGGAGCCGCAGAGCGATGCGCCCGGAGTGTCGGTGGATATCGGCGCGGCGACGCTGATGCACCGCGCGGCGGTGGCCTACCCCGAAGCGGCACGGCGCAAGGGAGTGCAAGGGACCGTGATGTTGGAAGCCACGCTGGATGCGGCCGGAAACGTGACCGACGCGCACGTCCTGAGCGGCCCCGAAGATCTGCGCCGCGCGGCGCTCGATTCGCTGCTGCAGTGGCACTTCGCCAATGGCGCCGCGGGAGCCACCCGGCAGGTAAGCGTCACTTTCCAACTGCCGGATAGCAAGCCCGCGGCTCCGGCAACCGGGTACGCCCGATCGAGCGCATTCTATGCGGGCCGGACGGTGAAAGCCGTCAGTGTCCTCGGCCTCTCCGACCAGGCGCGGCGCGATCTGCTCTCGGCCTTGCCGGTGCACGAGGGGGACACCATCACCGCGGACACGGTCGGAAGAGTGGAACAGGCCGTAAAGGGCTTCGACGAACACCTGAGGGTGGCTGTGATTCCCGGCGCTTCGGGCGAAGCGTCCATCCAGGTCACCGCGCCCGACTACGTTCCGCCCGCGACTCCCGGAAAGATCCGGGTCGGGGGCGGTGTGATGCAAGCCAAGCTCATCAGCCAGGCCCGCCCGGTCTATCCGCCGGAGGCCAAGGCCGCACGAATTCAAGGCGTGGTGAGACTCTCGGCGGTAATTGGGAAGGATGGCACCGTGCAGAACCTGGAAGTGATCAGCGGCCATCCGCTGTTAGTCCCCGCGGCGCTCGAAGCCGTGCAGCAGTGGCGCTACGAAACCACCCTGCTGAATGGCGAGCCCGTGGAAGTAATGACTCAGATCGACATCAACTTTACCCTGTCCCAGTAGTTCGAAGCGATGCGGCGCGGACCCTCGGGTGTCCGCGCCCACATCGCGACCCCAGGAAAATCAGAGTTACGTCTTGTAAACCTTCCAGAAGGCGTCGCGGAACCTGGCCATATCGGCGTCGGTGCCGATGGTGACGCGCAGCAGGTTGTCGAGCGGCGGGAAGGGACGGCCGACCGCCACGCCCATGCGCGGCATGGCATCGATGAACGCTCGCGCGTTGCGCCCGGTGTCGATCATGATGAAGTTGGCGTGCGGCTCGATGTACCGGACGTTGCGTTCCTTCAACCAGCCGCACAGTTCGCGGCGGGTATGGGCCAGCGTGGCGCGCCGTTCGCGCAGGATGTTCTGCTGGTCGCCGAGCGCGGCGGTAACGGCGCGGGCTCCCACGATCGAGACGACGTTCATTCGCAAGGGAGCGATGCGCTCGATGATGTCCGGCCGGGCAGCCGCGAAACCCACACGCAGGCCTGCCATCCCGTAGATCTTCGAATAGGTGCGCGTGACGATGACGTCCTTGCCCTGGCGGACGTAAGGCAGCGCGGTCTTGAGATCGGGGCTCTCGCCGAAGTGGATATAGGCTTCATCCACCAGGAGCGTGGTGTTGGCCGGAAGGTTGTTCACCAGCCAGTCGAGTTCCCTGGCGGTGGTGATGGCCGAGGTCGGGTTGTTGGGATTGCAGACGTAGATCAGACCGCCGTGCGCCTTGTCGGCTTCCTCGGCGAGTTTGTGGACGTCGGCGGTGTAGTCCTCCCGGAGTTTCGTGAGGACCACCGGGCGGCCGAGTATCCTGGCCAACTCGATGGGACCCTCGTACGCCGGGGCGACGCTGATCAGCGGACGCGTTGGGGATGTGAAGATATCCACCGAAGTGTGCAGCACCTCGCTCGATCCGCAGCCGGTGACGATCTGGTTGGGCGCGAGATCTTCGCTCTTGGCAATGGTGGCGTAGATGTCGCGGAATTCCTGGTAGTGGTAGCGGCCGGATGACGGCAGCACCTGCTGCATGGCGGCCAGCGAGACCTGCGGCGGCCCAGCCGGATTCTCGTTGGCGTTGAGCCACACCATGTCCTTGGGAAGGTCGGAGACGTTCACGGCTGCGCGTTGGGCGTAGGCCATTTCGGGAAGCAGGCGGGCAGCCGCCGCGGCGATGCCGAACTGTGCGGCGAAGCTTCTACGAGTTAGCATAATTCTCCTCCAGGATCTCGTGAAGCTATCATACCGAAACAGGAGCCCCGATTTCAGATTCGATCGCCAGGTCTGATCCCACCGCCTTTCAGGCGGTCAGCTTGCAGCGGGTTTCACCTTGGTATTCGGCTCCCATGTCGATAGGGCTGGGTTTTGGTGGGCCGTTTGGCCTGCCAGTGAAGCCATCGACTGGGCAGGGCGAAACCGCCTGCCCCACCACCACGCCTCCCGGGCATCGCCTTGAGCCGGTGGTCATCAATCCAGCCAGGCCTCGCGGAGGCGCACCGGGGCTTCGGGGACCGCGCCGAAGCGGCGCTCCCGTCCGCGAAACTCGCGGACGGCCGCGGCCAGATCGTGCGGGCTGAAGTCGGGCCACATGACGCGCGAGAATACCAGTTCGGCGTAGGCGCACTCCCAGAGGAGGAAGTCGCTCAAGCGGCGCTCTCCGCCGGTGCGGATCAGCAGGTCCACGGGCGGGCCGAGCGCGCTTCCAAGAGCGTCCAGCGATAGCTCGGGCGCGCACCGCGCCGCCGAGAGAATGGCGTCGCGCGCCGAATAGTCAACCGCGATTCTGAGGCGCAGACGGGTGCCGAGGGCGGTAGCCGCTTCGACGCGGGCAATTGCGGCGGCCAGCGAGGGGGCGAGCCGGTCGCGCCGGCCGATGACCTCCAGCCGGATCCCCTCCGCGACACAGCGCGGCGTCTCCTTCGACATGTAGATTGAGAGCAGGCGCATGAGCGCTTCCACCTCGGCAGGCGGCCGCCGCCAGTTGTCCGAGGAGAAGGCGAATAGTGTGAGGATGCCGATGCCGTTCCGGGGAGCGGCCTCGACAATGCGCCCGACGGTCTCGACGCCGGCACGATGTCCCGCCGGTCGGGGGAGGCCGCGCGCCACGGCCCAACGGCCGTTGCCATCCATGATGATGCCGACATGTAGAGTACTTTGAATTGCAGAGTAAAAGGCCATAAAAAAAATCACTTCTCGCGCATGGCTTGGATCAGCGCTTCCATATGGTCGAGGTAGCGATCCAAGGCGCGCTTCCCGCCAGGCGTGAGGCGATAATCCGATTTCGGGATTCGACCTTCGAACGTCTTGGTACAGGTCACGTAGCCCGCCTCCTCCAGTTTGCGCGCGTGAACGCTCAGGTTGCCATCGGTGGCATCGAGGAGTTTCTTGAGTTCGGCAAAGGTCAGGGACTCGTTGACGGACAGGGCGCTCAGGATGCCGAGGCGCAGGCGCTCGTGGATCAAGCGGTCGAGTTTGGGCGCCGCTAACTCCGGCGGCAGAGCATTTGGCTCCAGCGCGGTCTTCCTCTCCTTTTCCTTCCGTACCGTATTGTTCTTACCCGCCATATTTCACCGCGATGATCGTACCGAAAACAATGTGGAGGCCGCCAAAGCCGGCCGCGAGGGCCGCATTGCCCGCCGATTGCGGCAGCAGCAGGGTGATGGTACCGGCCACCATGAAACAGGCGCCCATCACCGGCACCACCCGCACGGAGGCTCCGCCTCCCGAAACTACAGCGGCGCCATAGAGCAGAAGCCAGGTGCCGGGGAGGAGGGCGACGTGTCCGGCGGGATAAAGCGCGATGGTCAGCACCGCTCCCGCCAGAATAGCGGGGGCAAATCCCGCAACGAACTTGCGGCCCGGTCCGGAGAGCAGGGGAATTTTGACGCGCCGCGATTTCACCGCGGTGGCGGCGATTCCGATGAGGAACGCCACCAAGGCCTCGAGGATCCAAACGGCCAGCCATGGCTCGCTGCCGATGGCGCGATCGGCCATCCAGGCGGCCAGCAGCGCCGTCGATCCCATCAACATGCCGCCGATTCCAGGAACGGCAGTGAACGATCCGGCGCGCTCCATGGTCTGGCGGATGTACCGCAGGTTGTCCATGGCGTGTGCGTGCAGTTCCACGGGCTCAGGGCGGGGCGTACCCATGAGGACATGATACGACAGGGGCTCACGATTATTCAAGTACTTTTCGGCGTAAAGTACCAGGACCGCGCCCTATGACCTGGCGGAGCCGTCTCATTCCCCTCGCAAGGTAACCGCCGGATCGACACGCGCGGCGCGCAGCGCCGGAGCGCAGCACGCCAGCAGCGCGGTAAGCGCCATCCCGAGGATAGCCGCCGCGTAGCTGGCCGCGTCATTCGGCTTGACGTCATAGAGCAGGCTCGCCATCAGGCGCGTAAGGCCGGCCGCAGCCAGGACGCCGGGGCCGATCCCCGCCGCCGCCAGTTTCATTCCCTGCCGCACCACCAGAATCACGATCTCGCGCTTCGACGCGCCGAGCGCCATGCGGACGCCGATTTCGCGTTTGCGCTGCCCCACGGACCATGCCATCACGCCGTGGATCCCGATGGCGGCCAGCAGCAGCGCCGCCGCGGCGAAGACCCCCAGGAGCAGCAACTGAAAACGCCGCGGCGCAATCGAATCGGCAAGCGCCCGATCGAGCGTCTCGATTTCGTATGCCGGCTGCGTCGCATCCACTTGCGCGAGCACCTCCCGCACCGGCCGCTCCATCCCGCCTGCGTCCCGGAAACTGCGCACTACCACTCGCAGCGACCGGATCATGGGGAACCGCTCATATGGCATGTAGACTTCAGGCAGCGGCTCGGCGTCCAGTTGCCGCGCTTTGAAATCCGGCACGACGCCCGCGATGGAGTCGTTCAGGATCGAACCGCCGACCCTCTTCCCTACCACGGCGGCGCCCGCCTGCCGCGCGAAAGCCTGGTTCACCATGACTCCGAAGAGGCTGCCTTCGGCCGGCCAGCCGCCCTGCACCACCGGGACGCCGATGGCGCGCAGGTACCGCGGGGAGACGGCCCGGATGACGGCGCCAATCCCGTCGCTGCCTTCCAGACGAACCGTGGTGTTCAGCGCTCCGGCATCGAGACCCGCCGCCTGGACTCCCGGAAGCGCTTCGAGGCGGCTCAGCAGTTGCTCGGTGTAGGCCTGCTTGGGCGGCCACGAGGCGTAACGCGGACCGGAAAGCGTAATGCGCATCGCGAGGATATTTTCCGGAGCAAACCCTGGCGGCCTCCGGTTCATTTGCCACAGGCTCTTGAGCATCAGCCCGGCGCCCGCCAGCAGCACGATGGCCAGACCCAGTTCCGCCGCGACGAGAATCCCCTTGCCGCGCAGCCTGTGCAATCCGGGCGCGGCGCCGCCGGCTTTGAGCAATTCGTAAAGGTCTGCGCGCCACAGGGGAATGGCGGGGCCCAAACCGGAGAGCAGGCCTGTGGTCAGCGATAAGGCCAGGGCGAACCACAAAATATTCCCGTCGAGCGCGACCACGCCCAAATGACGTCCGCCGGAGAGCACCGCCCCGGCCAGCCAGGTCCGGCAGGCGCGCGCCAACAACAGTCCAGCGGTGCCGCCCCCGATGGCCAGCAGGAGGCTCTCGAAGAGCACCTGCCGCACCAACTGCAGGTTTCCCGCGCCGAGGGCCGCGCGGATCGCCGTCTCCCGCTCTCGTGACGCGGCCCTCGCAATCAGCAGGTTCGCAATATTGGCGCAGGCGATCAGCAACACAAATCCGACCGCCGACAAGAGCACCACCAAGGCCCGCCGCTCGCCTCGCGCCAGCTTCTCGCGCAAGGGAGCGAAGTCGAGGCTGTCCTTCCGCTCAAAGACGGCCTTCCTGGCCGTGTAACGGGAGTAGATCGCCCGCATTTCCACCCCCGCCCGCTGGTAGCTCACACCGGGCCGCAGTTTGCCGATCACGAAAACCGCGTGCGCGGACGGACCGAACCGCCGCTGTGCCTCCTCCCACATGACCGCCGGCAGCGGATCAGGAAGCGCGAGCATGCCCGCCGGAATCGCGATGTATCCGTCGATGCCGCGCACTTCGTCGCCCGGGATATACTGCTGCGGAAAACTGAATTGGAAATCCTGGCGCAGCACCCCGGCAATCCGGTAGGGATGCCCGCCCAGCGTTACGGTCGTCCCGACCACCCGCGGATCGCCACTGAAACGGCGCTGGTAGAAGGGCCACGAGAGCACCAGTTCATCCGCCTCGTGTTCGCCGAAGAGCCGGCCCACCGCAGGCTGCGCCGCTGTAATCGACCAGAAATCACCGGTGATGAACGCGATCCGCTCCTGGCTGGCGGTCCCGTTGCTCACCATCGCCACGTCATCGTCGCCGTACGCTGCCACCCGCTCGAAACACCGCGACTGCGTCTTCCAGAAAAGGTATTCGGCATTCGCGGTCCAGATATCCCGGTTCTCGCTCCAGGCGAAATCGGTCATCCATACCAGCCGTTCTGCGTCCGGATAGGGCAGGGTCCGGAACAGCAGGGCATCGGCAACGCTGAATACCGCCGTGTTCATCCCGATGCCGAGTGCGAAGGTTGCGAGCACCGCCAGCGTAAACCCCGGGTTGCGTCGAAGAGCCCGCGAGGCGTATCGCAAGTCCTGCAACATTCCCCTTTAGACGCCGCCGGCGGGAATTTGCTTCCGGCCGCGACACGTCGGGAGGCCTCTTTCCGAAAAGGGTCGAAACCGACCCTTGGAAGGCGGAATGCAGCTACCGGACCAAGGAGGCGTGATATGCGAAGACTACTCTCGGTTGGCGCACTTCTCGCCGCGTCGACTCTGACGCTCTGGCACCCCCAACCCGCCGAAGCCGCCAGGGTGGTAATTGTGGTGGGGCATCATCGCCACCATCGTCACCACCGATACTACAGACACGGCTACTACGGGGGTTATTACCGCTAGGGCATCGGGATTAAGACGCAATAGGTTCGGAGCCGGGCCTTCGGTTTCGGCTCCGGATGTATCGTTGTCCAGTGCTCCGCGGTACAGAGCTATCGGGGCTTTCCCACCCGGCATGCGCGCGACTGAGGCGGCCCGGATCAACGCCGATCTTTACATAACCCCTCTGGCATAATGGAACTTCATGCCGCTCGACGATCGCGCGATCGCCATCTGCGCCACCTTTACCGCGGAAAATATCGAACCCGGATTGGCTTTCTGGGTCAGGGAACTGGGGCTGGAACACGCAATCCGGTTCGCGGGGTACAACCAGATTTTCCAGACCCTGCTCGATCCCGCGGGACTGTTTGGGCGGAATCGGGGATTCAACGTAGCGCTGGTGCGCTTCGACGACCGGTTTGCCGCCGGGGACGCCGCGCGGCTGGCGGACGCGGTCCGCGTGGCAGCCGGCTTTTCCGCTCCCCTGGTTCTTTCGATCTGCCCGCCGGCGGCGAACCAGCAGGCCGAGTCGGCAGCCGCCATCGAAAGGCTGCGCGCCGGGACCGCAGACCTCGCGACGGTGCACTTGTTATCGCCTGAGGATGTGCTGTCGCTCTATCCGGTGAACGAAGTCTTCGACGCGCACGGCGACGAGCTCGGGCATGTGCCCTACACGCCGCTCTTCTTCGCGGCCCTGGCGACCGCCCTGGCGCGGAAAATCCACTCGATTGCGAGCCGTCCCTACAAAGTGATCGCGCTCGACTGCGACGACACGCTGTGGGCGGGGATCTGCGGGGAAGACGGCCCGCGCAACGTAGTGGTGGACGGTCCGCACCGCGCGCTCCAGGAATTCGCCGCCGGACGGCGCCGGTCCGGCATGCTGCTGGCGCTGTGCAGCAAGAACAACGAAGAAGACGTTGTGGAAACATTCCAGGCGCATCCCGACATGCCGCTTCGGCTGGAGGACTTCACGGCGCGCCGCATCAATTGGGACGCCAAGAGCGCCAACCTGATGTCGCTGGCCGCCGAACTGGAACTGGGGCTGGATTCTTTTATTCTGCTGGACGACAATCCCAAGGAGTGCTCGGAGGCACAACTGACGGTACCGGAGGTGCTCGCGCTGGCGTTGCCGGCGCGGCCGGAGGAGATCCCGGAATTTTTGCGGCACGTGTGGGCATTCGACCGCGCGAGTGTCACTGACGAGGATCGCGCGCGCGCCGAACTCTACGCTCAGCGCGCGGCGCGGATGAGGGCGGAACTCGCCGCGCCGAACCTCGAGAGCTTCCTGGCTGCGCTCGAGCTCGAGATCGCGATCGCGCCGCCGGAGCGGACGCAGATGGCGCGCGTGGCCCAGCTTACCCAGCGAACCAACCAGATGAACACCACCGGAGTGCGGCGTACGGAAGGCGAGCTCCAGGGATTGAGCGGGGCGGAGATCCGGACCGTGCATGTGAAGGACCGCTTCGGCAGTTATGGGCTGTCCGGTGTGATGATCTTTCTCACCGCCGGCCGCTCCCTGGTAGCGGAGACGTTTCTGCTGAGCTGCCGCGCGCTGGGGCGCGGAGTGGAACACCGCATGGTGGCCCACCTCGGCGAAGTTGCACGAGAGCGCGGGCTGGAGTGGGTGGAGATTCCGTACTTGGAATCGCAGCGCAATCGTCCGGCCGCGTTATTCCTGGAGTCGCTCGGAAAGCCGGCTGCAGATGCGGTGCTGCGGATGCCGGCCGAAGACGCGGCTCGAGTCAGGTACCACGCAGGACAGGCGGCCGCCCGGCCTCATGCACCGGAAGAAGACGCCTACCGGAAGCCGCCCGAACGCCGTATGGATTACCAGCAGATCGCCAGCGAGCTTCGGGATCCCGCCGCGATCCTCGATCGCATTCGCGCCGGTGCGCCGCGCACGGCGCCACGGGCGCCGAAGTCCGATCCTCCGCGCACGCCGCTGGAGCGTGAGCTTGCGGAGATCTGGGCGGAGCTGCTCCACCTGCGGTCGGTCGGGGTCCACGACAGCTTCTTCGAGTTCGGCGGCCACTCGCTGCTGGCGGTTCAACTGCTGTCGCAGGTGCGGCAAAGGTACGGGGTCGATCTGTCGTTGGAGGTGGTCTACAGCGGCGAATTCACGGTGGCCGAGCTGGCGAAGGCAGTTGAGCTGAAAGAGATCGAGCAAGGGGGCGCCGATTACCAGGATCTGCTGCAGGAGCTGGAAGGACTCTCGGACGAAGAGGTGCGCGCCTTGCTGGCGGAAGAGCAGGATGCTTCTTAATCGGGCGGCACGCACGAAAACCACTGCAGCAATGAACTGGCCGGCGGCCGACGAGCGCCGAGAGGGAGTCTCGGCACGGCAGGCAGGAGTGCCTGCGCCACGTCACATTTTGAGCAGCTTCTCATGCGCATTCTGCTGACGGCCAACGCGTCCTACGAACCGCCTCGCGGGGGGGCCACTCGCAGCAACCTGATCTGGCTCGACCACCTCGCCTCGCATGGCCACGAGTGCCGCATCGTCTCAGGAGCGGCGGGCGAAGGCGCCGAACTGCGCTTCCACGAATCGATCGCGGTGATGGCCGTCGAGGAACCGGTGCGGCGAGTCCAGATTCTGCGGCAACAGATTTGCGAGTTCCGGCCCGACTGGGTGCTGGTGTCGTCGGAAGACCTCGGCCACTCGCTGCTTCGGGAGGCGCATCACTCCGCTCGCGGGCGGGTGGTCTACCTCGCGCACACGCCGCAATTCTACCCTTTCGGCCCGGCGAGCTGGATTCCGGATCGCCATGCGGCCGAACTGGCCGCCCAATCCGCGGGAATCGTGGCGATCGGACGACACATGGCGGAATATATCGAGCGCGAACTGGGACGGCATGTGGAGGTGATTCATCCTCCCATCTACCGGACCGGCCCCATCGAGAGCCCGCCTGACGATGGGCTCATCACTATGATCAATCCCTGCGCGGTAAAAGGGATTTCGATTTTTTTGAGCGTTGCCGAGCGCTTGCCGCATCGCAAATTCGGCCTGGTGCCGGGATGGGGAACAACCGCCGGGGACCGGCGGGCGCTGGAGCGCCTGCCCAACGTGCAGTTTCTTCCCAACGCCCGGCGCATCGAAGACGTGCTGGCGAAGACGCGCGTGCTGCTGATGCCGTCCTTGTGGTACGAGGGGTTCGGGTTGATCGTCATGGAAAGCATGCTGCGCGCGATTCCGGTGGTGTCGAGCAATTCGGGCGGGTTACAGGAGGCCAAGCGAGGCACGGGGTATGTCATTCCGGTGCGAACCATCGAGCGCTATCAGCCGGTGTTCGACGAGCACGCCATGCCGAAGCCGGTAGTCCCCGACAACGATCCCGCGCCGTGGGTGGCGGCGATCGAGGAGCTGCTGACCGACATTGCCGCCTACCGGCGTGAATCGGAAGCGTCGCGCGTAGTGGCCGAGAAGTTCGTGGCAGGGTTGGACCCGGGCGACATGGAGCGCTTTCTGATGGGGCTGCGGCCGCGAGAGGCGGCGCGGGCGGAGCGGCCCACGATCGAGACGCTGTCGCCGGCCAAGCGGGCCTTGCTGCTGGAGCGGCTGCACAAGCGCCGCCTGGGCCGCTGAATGCGCATCCTGCTGGCCCAGAATTCGCTCTACTACCCGGCGCACGGGGGCGGCGACAAGTCCAACCGGCTGCTGATGGAGGCGCTGGCCGCGCGCGGGCACTCGTGCCGGGTGGTGGCGCGCATCGCCGCTTTCGGTGAGGCGGAGCACGGGCGCTACCTGGCGGCACTCGAGGCGCACGGTGTGCAGCCTCGCGAGGCCTCGGGCGGCGTGGTGTCGTTCGCGCTCGGCGGCGCGCAGATCGACGTCGTCACGAACACCAATCTGCGGGACCACTTCGCGGCCCGCCTGGAGAGCTTCCGGCCGGATGCCATTCTGGCCTCGACGGACGATCCGGCGCAGTTGCTGCTCGACGCGGCCCTGCGGGACGGGCACGCGCGGGTCTTCTACCTGGCGCGCGCCACGCTGGCGGTGCCGTTCGGGCCCGATTGCGCGTTTCCCAGCGAGGCCAAGACGGATCGAATCCGCGGGTGCGCCCTGGTGGTCGGGGTGAGCCAGTATGTGGCCGATTATTTCCGCCGGTATGCCGGGATCGAGGCGGTGCACGTGCCGATCTCGCTGCTGGAGCCCGGCGAGTGGCCGGAACTGGGGAGCTTCGACAACGAATTCGTGACGCTGGTGAACCCTTGCGCGGTGAAAGGCATTTCGATTTTCCTGGCACTGGCGGCGGCATTTCCGGAGACGGCGTTTGCCGGGGTGCCGACCTGGGGCGCCAATCGGGAGGACCGCGCCGCGCTGGCCGTGCACCGCAACGTGCGGGTGCTCGACCCGGTGGACGATATCGATCTCCTGCTCCGGCGGACGAAGGTGCTGCTGGTGCCGTCGCTGTGGGCGGAGGCGCGGTCGCGGATCGTGCTGGAGGCCATGCTGCGGGGGGTTCCGGTGATCGCGAGCAACGTGGGCGGGATTCCGGAAGCGAAGATGGGGGTGCCGTACCTGCTGCCGGTGGTGCCGATCGCCAGGTACCAGCCCCGGCTGGACGAACAGATGGTGCCGGTGGCAGAGGTGCCGCCGCAGGACATCGGCCCGTGGAAGAAGGCGCTCGGCCGGCTGCTGACGGATCGCGATCATTACCGCGAGATCGCGCGGCAGTCGCGGGCGGCGGGGCTGGAGTATGCCCGGCGGCTGAGCGTCGAGCCTTTCGAACGGCTGCTCGAGGAGACGAAGCCGGTGAGGCAGGTGACTGCCGTGCCCGCAAAATCGTCCGCGGACACGCTTTCTCCCGAGAAGCGGCGCTTATTGGCGCTGCGTCTTCGCAAGAAGGCTCCATCCGCGGCGTGGTTTCCGGGCGCCGATTCGGTACAGGGGCTCCGGCTGTTCTGGTTTCCGCACGCGGGGGGCGGCACGGGACAGGCCGGCAACCTGCCCTGCGTATGTCCGGTGCGGCTTCCCGGGCGCGAGTCACGCATCGCCGAGGCGCCCTTCGAAAGAATGAGCGCGCTGGTGGACGCTCTCGGGGGAGCGATGGAGCCGTATCTCGCACAGCCGTTCGCTTTTTTCGGACACAGCATGGGCGCGGCGGTGGCGTTCGAGTTGACGCGGCTGCTGCGCCGCCGGGGAAGCCCCCTTCCACGGGTGCTGATTGCTTCCGCCGCGCGGGCCCCGCAGTATCGCCGGAACTACACTCCTCCTCCGCCACCCTCGGACAGCCAGTTCCTCGAGCAACTGCGCCGCCTGGAGGGCATTCCCGGCGAGTTCCTGGATCAGACGTCATCGATGGGGACGATTCTCGAAGCGTTGAAGGCGGATGCAGCGCTCTATCGCAATTACGTGTACAGCGAGGATGCGCCACTTCCCTGCCCCATTCGGGCCTACGGCGGCGAAAGCGATCCGAACATCCGGCGGGAGCATCTGGAGGCGTGGGGCGAGCAGACGAGCGCGGCGTTCGCCGTGCGCCTGTTCGCCGGCGGGCACTTCTATCTCCGGGAGCATGCGGCGGAATTTCAGGCGGCGCTGGAGGCGGACCTCGCATGATCGCGGGGGAGATCGAGGTCTGGCGGATTCGATTGGACGACGCCAAGGTGCCCCCGCCAACTGCGGAGGAGGCAGAGCGCGCGGCGCGGTTCTTGAGGCCGGAATTGGCGGACCGCTATTTGCGGGCCCACGGGGCCATGCGCGCGATTCTCGGACGCTTCACTTCGGCCGCGCTCGAGTTCGCGGCCACTTCGTGGGGGAAGCCGTACCTGCCCGGCGCGCCCGGGGTGAAATTCAATCTCTCGCATTCGCACGAGATGGCCCTGGTGGCGGTAGCTCTGGAGGTGGAAGTCGGAGTGGACGTGGAGAGAGTGCGCGACCTGCCGGACAAGCCCGCGCTGGTGGAGCGGTTCTTTCCGCCCGGCGAGGCGGCGGCCCATGAGGCCGCCCCACCATCCTGCCGGGACCGTGATTTCTTTCGCCGCTGGACGCGCATCGAAGCGGTCCTCAAAGCGCGCGGAGTCGGCCTCTACGGTTTAGGGGCGGACCCCGAAGGAGAATGGAGCGTGGAGGAGATCGAGGCCGGCGACGAGTACACGGCCGCGGTGGCCGCACCGAGAGCCGGGATGAAGGTCCGGATCGTCGATTATTAGCGGTTTAATTTAAGCCAGGCAGAAATTCAGAATCTCGCTCCAAACCGTCTGGAAGGTCGCATCCTCAAATCCCGAAGCCGACTTCAGCAGATCATAGGCCTGGAATTCACGTCCCTCGCCGCTTATGGCTTTGACCGGCTTATAGTGCCCGACAATGTCCATGTGGTCGCCAGGGACGAGCACGTTCTCGCCCTGGGGCCAGAGCATCGAAGCGGTGTTGACGATTCCGTCGTTGTCCCACAACTCGATCGCGTGATCCGGACACCCGGGCATGCGCCGGGTCACGGTTCCGCCGGGTGTGGGCCGTTTAAATGGTCCGCCGGCACACGCGCGATAACAAGCGCGATACACGATGTCCGTGTCGGCACTGACGGTGACGTCCTGTGCGAACTCAGGGTAGGTCCACGGCAGAATCAGCTCCCATGGCGGCGCCGGACGGCCCGGATCGAAGCGGAACGGGCGGCTTCCCAATGTGGCCCACGAGCGGACTTTGATGTCCAGATCCTGCCAGAGCTTGAGCTCCTGGTCGCGTTCGTCGGTGAAGTGCGCCGGGCTGTCCGGACCGCCGGAGGGAGGACGCGAAGTCAGGTCGTCGATTGCGCGGAAATCGGAAGCGATCTGGCGAAGGTAAAGCGCAAGTTGGGAGGCAGCCTCATGCGCTTCCGCCGTCCGCTCCGGCCCCGGCCTTCCGTTGTTTTCATTGGCTTCGCTCAAGGCATCCTGCACGGCCCTAAGCAGGCCTGCGCCCGTAAGGCAAGCGGCGGCACCGGTGACCAGGCCTTCGATGCGGTCGAGTATCAGCATTTGTGAACTCGCGACCGCCGCGCGGAGCTCGGCGACCAGCGCTTCGCGCCAGACCTGGTGGGAGCGAACCCAGTCGGCGATGTTGGTGCCCCAGTGAGGCACGGAAATAAATACGACGCGGCGCACGCACTCGAGGATCGTTCCGGGTTTTACCCTGGCTCCGCCGTCAACCAGGATCGGCTCCTTCTGGCGGGAGAGGTTCCAGACAAGCTGGCGGATATCGAGCCCTCCCGTAGAGTGTCCTACCAGGATGACGTCGTCATTCGTGGAAATCTCGCCGCGCGCAATCCGTTTGGCAAGAAAAGACTGCAGCCGTGCGGCACGGGTGACTACAGCCGCGGTAGGGAAATTGTCGAAGTAGTGCAGCGCTTCCGCTCCAGATCGGTGCGACTGGAACAAAGGCGTGATGGAGGCGTAGTATTCGAGCTGTCCAAGCGCGTCGAAGCCGGCGAAGCCGGGTATGAGGACGATGTGAAGGCGTTTGCTGGAGGGAGAACTACTGTCTGGGTCCGCCATGTTCAGGCACCTCCCCGAGTCTTACTCCATTTTCAGGATAGTGCGATCCGAAATCAAGGGCCGAATGATGCGCGTTTTCAACGACTATTCAGGTATTGCGGCAACACGCCCTGTTTCTCCGAGTTGTGATCACCTGGCCGCGAACGACGAGAACCCGTTGGTTGGGCTGTCAGTCCCCCGGCCGGCGGGCATCGCCGCCTTCCTCCAATCGCGCCGTTTTGTGCCGCGGCCCGATAAGGGAATTCGAGCCGCGACCGTTGGGGGAGCAGCCGTTACCCGTTGGCACGAAGCAAGGTGGCGATGAACCAGGAGTTGCCCGCGCGATCCCTGACGCCCGCTCCCCTCTCGCCGTAAGGCTGATCGGCCGGAGCGCTGATCGAGGTTGCTCCGGCCCGGATCGCGCGTTCGTAGACGGCATCTACATCGGGTACATAGTAATGCAACCCCGAAGGCATTGGCCCGTACTGGCCGTGGGCCTCGCCCATTTCGACAACCGTGTCGCCGAGTCGAATCGTCGCATGACGGATCGGACCGTCAGCGTCCTCGCGATACACCGAAATCTCTTCGGCGTCGAAAGCCTGCTTCAGAAACTCGATGAGTTGGGCGGTCCCCGCAACGTGGAGGAAAGAATTGACCGTTCGCAGGCCCTGCGGGATGTGGCTGGCACCATGGTGCGTGGCGATGTACCAGTGGTTGCCGAAGGGGTCCTGGACGCTGCCCGACCGTTCGCCGTAGGGCATTTCTTCCACGGCGTGAAGCGAAGTTGCGCCGGCGTCGAGCGCCCTTCGATAGGCGCCATCCGTATCCTGCAGGTAGATGTGGATGGAAGCCGGCCGCGGCGGGTATTGCTCGTTCCCGTCGCTCAGTTCGATCATGGAATCGCCGATTTGGATCTCGGCGTGCATGATGCGGCTTCCGTCCGGGGTGGGAACACGGAGCTTTTCGTCCGCTCCGAACACCTCTTTCGCAAAGTCGATAAACTGCGCCGCACCAGGCACGATGATGTACGGCGTCACGGAATGAAAGCCTTTGCGGAATGTAGTTGCTGCGCTCGTTGTTGCCATTGCCCTCTCCTTTAGTTGACCTCTGAGTTGCGTTCGAAAGAATTCGCGAGGCATCTGTCGCAGGCTGCGCGCCAGGGAGACGAGTTCGCGGATTTCGCGTCCGGGCGGAACGGGTTCGCCGGGCGTCCAGCGGTCCAGCGCGTCGTTGAGCTGTTCCATCCGGTCACGCTCAGCCATGTTTGCCACCTATTCTCGCCCGCAGATTTTCGAGGCCGCGAAGCTGCAACTGCTTGATCGCACCCTCGCTTCGCCCCAACACCTCCGCGACTTCGTGTAAGCTCTTCTCCTCCGCAAAGCGCAGCTCCAGAACCTTGCGCTGATCTTCGGGCAGTTCCCGGACCAGGGCGAATACCTTTGCCCGGTCGTGTGCTTCTTCCTGATCCGCCTCCTCAAACTCCGGCGATGGCTCGATGGCGCGCTCCCGCCCCAGCCGTTCGGAACGGTCCGCGATCCGGTTCGCGGCCATGCGAAAGAGCCACGCCGAGAATGGCGCTCCCCGCCATTCGAATCGGCGCAGGTTGGCGAGCGCCTGGTGAAACACGTCGGACACCAGGTCTTCGGCTTCGGCCCGGTCCCCGACCCGGCGTGCCACATACGCGTAGATCCGGTCGAAATAAAGATCGTAGAGATCGGCGAAACGCGTCAGGTCGCGCTGCGCCGCCTCGATCAGCAAACGTTCTTCGGGCGGATCCATCTGCGATTGCCGTAAAGGTCGCCCGCCCTGCATGCTCTAATCATAGAAACTGCCGGGACGGGGAAATGTTATGGGCATCCTGCTGGAAAAGCGCGGCCGGTGCTGGAATCTGCGCTCCTTGAAAACATCTCGGTCCGTTTGGTTCGAATTCGCACAGTTTCGAAGAGTTTCTCGGCAAAACTCCCTATCAAAGACCATTCGATGACGCCCTTATTACATCCGGAAACGAGGCGGGCGACGTGCCACAGGGGACGGAGTTGAGTTTGTTGTACGAGCTGCTGGACGCTCTGCGAGCGCGCAAAACGAAGGTTGAGCAAACCATCGCGGACCTGGAGAAACTGGTGGAACGGCACCAGGCGAATCGGGCAATCCGGGAAGAGGTGCAAAAGAGGATCGAGCGGCGGTAAAGCCTCGGCGCCTTCCCGGATGCGTCGACGCCGAGAGGGTAGCTTTGCGGCCGGCCGGAAGCAGACGTTCAGGACCGCGATTTCTGAACACAGTCCGCCAGTGCCGCCTCACGGGTTTCGAAGACCGGATACAGGACGTCGAATCCAGACAGGTTGAAGATCTGTTTCACCCGGCTGGCAAGGCCGCAAACCAGCAGCCGTCCGCCCTGGCGGTCGATCTCCTTGCCGGCGCTGAGGAGGCTGCTCAAGCCGGCGCTGCTGATGTATTCCATCTCGGTCATATCGAGGATCAAATGATGGTCGCCGGGGGCAATCGACTGATGGCACACGCGACGGAATTCCGGAGCGGTCTCGCCATCCACGGTTCCAATCACGCGCACGATCAACGCGATACCGGTCCTGAATGCCTCTGTGGTGAGCGCCATGGAACCGGTTGTATCACGAACCTCCATCGGGTGCCAACGCCGCAGTCTTTTCCGCAGTTTGTTCCGGGGGCCGGCTCGGACTTCAGGGTTTAGCCGGCGGACTACGCCAGACGGGGTGTTCCAGACCGCGCACCGTCCGCTGGTGGTCCGGTTCGAGATCCAGCGCCACAATCTCATTCGCGCCGGTGTGCAACCAACCCGCGGGAAGGAACAGTGCCTGCTGAGGGCCCGCGCTCCAATATCGCCCGAGATTATGGCCGTTGACCCAAACGAATCCCTTCCCCCATTTGCCCATGTCGAGGTAGGTGTCGCCCGCGGCGGCGAGATCGACCTTGGCCCTATAGAATGCCGGTCCGGTTTGCCGCGACACCGAATATCCGGCAGCAGGCGGGGCATCCAACGGAATTCCGTAGATCTCCCAGCCTTCGATGGGCGTGCCCGCGAGACGCGCGCCCGCAATGCCTTTGCGGTCGTTCGAGATTCTCGGACCGAAATTGATGTGTCCCATCACATCCACCAGAATGTCGAGCGGATCGCCGGGCTTCAGGATGACGGGAATCGCCTTGGCCTCCAGGCGCCGGTCGACGATGCCTACGCGCCGGCCGGCCACCGAAACGATCGCGTAATCGCCCGGCCGGTCGATCTCGAGCGGCCCCTCGAACGCCTGCCCGGCCTTGTGCCGGTAGAGCACCATGCCGTGCGGCTGGCCGAGTTCCTCCATGGTGACGGGCCTGGCCGAGCGGATCGGAGCACCAAGAACCGAGCCGAGCGGCGCGGATTCCCGAAACTCGAACGCGGGTATTTCGACCAGAGCGGCCGAAGCGGGCGGGTCGGGGAGCACCGTGCCGGGAGGCAGATAGCGGCGGATCACTTCGCGCAGCGCCTGGAACTTCGGGGTTGGCCGCCCGGCCTCGTCAAGGGGCGAGTCGTAGTCGTAGCTGGTGGTGTCGGGCATGTATGCCTTGCGGAAATCGGCGCCGGCATGGAAGCCGAACGACGTACCGCCGTGAATCATATACACGCTGACGGAAATGCCGCGGGATAACATCCAGTCGAGCGCCGCGGCCGCACGCTCGACCGGCGTAGTGGCGTGGCTCTCGCCCCAGGTGTCGAACCAGCCGGCCCAGAACTCGCCGCACATGCGCGGCCCCTTCGGCCGGAAACGATCGAGCCTCGCAAACTCCTGGCTGGGATTCTCGCTGTTGCCGAAATTGATCGCCACGGGCAGATCGGGGAGGGTTCCGCCGGAGAGTTGCCGGTCACTCGAGCCATCGGCCGTGTACAGCTGGCCGTCAAAGCCCGCCTTGCGGATCATATTGCGGATGGCCTCCATATAGGCGTGGTCCGAACCGAACGAGCCGTACTCGTTCTCCACCTGGACCATGAGGATCGGTCCGCCATGCGTGACCATCAACGGCGCCAGGCGCTTGCCAACCTCATTCATGTAGGCCGATGCCGCTGCCAGAAACTTCGGCTCGTTCTCGCGAAGCCGCACGGATGGATCGCGAAGGAGCCAACTGGGCAGTCCGCCCAGATCCCACTCGGCGCACACGTACGGCCCGGGGCGGAGGATCACCCACAGCCCCTCCTGCTGCGCGGTGCGGACGTATTCGGCGATGTCGAGCTCGCCGCTGAAGTCGAATTTGCCCGGAGTGGCTTCGTGCGCGTTCCAGAATACGTAGGTCGTCAGCGTGTTGAGGCCCATGGCACGCATCTTGCGCATGCGGTCGCGCCAGTAAACGCGGGGCACCCGGGGATAGTGCATCTCGCCGGAGATGACGACGAGCTTCTGGCCGTCGAGCAAAAAGTCATTGCCGGAAATCTCGAACCGGTGATTGGCGGCAGCGGCGTTCGGGGCAAATTCCAGGGCCAGGATTCCCGCAACGAAAACGGACGTGAGATTCCTCATTGGTCCCATGGTAACTGTGTTCCCGCGATGGGGCGTGGAGGCTGGCGGCTGGGACGACAGAGACGCCCGACCAGGCGTCCTTAAGAGTCCCGGCGCGGCAGGCACGAGTGTGCGCCATGTCGTCCGAGCTACGACTTGGCGCCCCAGAGTTTCTTTAAGGTATGGGCGGCCAGCTTCGGGCGCCGGTCGCGTGTGAATACGCCTTTGAGGTTCAAAGCTCCGGCCCGGTGGACTCCTTGCCCGGTCTTGAAATCGCAGAGGTTCCACACGTGTTCGCCAATCACATACGGCTTGCTCTGAAACAGATCGTGGTATCGCGCGATCAGCTCCGCCTGGTATTCTTCGGAGAACATTTCCGGAGGCTGCGCATGATGTCCGGCAATGGCGTCGGCGCCGAATTCGGTGACGATCACCGGTTTGTGAAAGGTGCCGTGCAGCTTGTCGAGCTCCGCGGACAGCCTGGCCACACCCTCGGCCAGTCTGCCGGCCTCGCTGTACCAGCCGTAGTAGCGATTGATGCACACCACATCGACGAACTCCCACGCCTCGTCCCAGACGCCGGCGAGATTCACCAGAGTGACCGGCCGTGTGTCATCGAGCGACTTCGTCAGGTCGTACATTCCGCGGAAAAACGGTTTGGCCGGAGGGCGGGTGGAGTGGGGCTCGTTCGCCACGCTCCACATGATCACCGAAGGGTGATTCTTGTCGCGCGCCACCAGCTCGCGCATGAAGCGGCGGCACAGGTCCGATCGCTTTTCCAGCCCCTGCCCGGCAAAATACAGACCGACCGCGGGAATCTCGTCGATCACCAGGATGCCCAGACGGTCCGCGACGTCCATCATCTGCTCGGAGTACGGATAGTGCGACGTGCGGAAGGAATTGGCGCCCGTCCAGCGCATCAGCGAGCAGTCTTTCGTGATGGCCGGGGGCATGATGCCGCGTCCGGCCACCGGGAAGTCCTCATGCCGGCCGAATCCTTTCAGATAAACCGGCTTGCCGTTGAGCAGCAGAGAGTCGCCGCGGATCTCCACGGTGCGGATCCCCACGCTCAGGGAATAACGATCCACCGCCTGCCCGCCTCGCAGCAGCTCAGCCGTAAGGCGGTACAGATTCGGATGTTCCGGGGCCCACAGCGCGGCATTCGCCAGGCGGATTTCTACATCGGCCCTGCCGTTGGCCAGCGGCGCCTCGGAATGAAGCGGATTTCCATGGCCGGAGAGCGTCAGCCGCACAGCCGCCGAGCCTTCCACGGGCGCCGTCACTCCCACGCGGACACGGCCCTCCGTCCCCGAAATTGTGGTCCGCACTGTCAGATCGGCAAGAGCCTGCCGCGGCGTGCTATAGAGGAGAACGGACCGGTGGATCCCGGCGAACGGGAAGAAGTCATAGGTCGTGGGCGGGTATTGATCGTTCGAGAAGGTATCCTTGGGATCGCCGGGAACACGGCCGGGAGGAACGCGGTCGGGCGCCAACTGCCCGTCCACCCTCACCATCACGAGATTCTCCGCGCGGAGCTTCTCGGAGACCTCGAACTGGAAGGGCAGGTGGCCGCCCTCATGTTCGCCAAGCCGCTCGCCGTTGAGCCAGACCTCCGCCAGGTAGTTGACCGAGCCGAATCGCAGCCACACCTGCCGGTTCGCGGCGAACCCTTCGGGCACTTCGAAGCGCGTCTGATACCAGGCAGTTCCGATATAGTCGCGAATGTCCTCCAACTGGTCGTTCCAACTTCCGGGAACGGCGATGGGTTGGCGGCTCTCGATGCCTTTGGGCCAGCCCTGTGCCCTGCCCTTCTCCTCCGGGTCGGGCAGGAAGTCCCAGAAGCCGTCGAGCGAAATCACCTGTCGAAACGCGTTGATCTGCGGGTACAGCGGCGGTCCCGCGGGCACCTCGGATTGGTTCTCCGCTGGTCTGTCTTGCGCGAGAAACGGCACGTCCAGCAATGGCGCTATGGCTGCCGATTGGAGCAATGTTCTTCGCTTCACTCTGTCACCAGTATGCTCCTGTTTCGGGCAGTGAATACAGTTGGACGACGGACTGGAGCGCGCGATGCGCGCAACATCGGTTATCGTGGCAGGTGATGAGCAATTGGAAGACGGTTCCGCACCGGAGGTTCAACCCCCTGACCGGCGACTGGGTGCTGGTGTCGCCGCAACGCACGGCCCGCCCGTGGCAGGGACAAGTGGAACGGCTGCCTGTCGAAGCGCAGCCCGCCTACGATCCCAAATGCTACCTTTGCCCGGGAAACGGCCGTGCGGGCAGCGCCGTGAATCCTGCCTACGATGGCACCTTCGTCTTCGATAACGACTTCGCCGCGCTGTTGCCAGGGACCGATCCGCTGGAGTTCGATTGCGGGCCGCTCCTGGCAGCTCGGGCCGAGCGGGGCATCTGCCGGGTGGTGTGTTTCTCGCCGAACCACAGCCTGACGATTTCGCGTCTGCCGGTGGCGGAGATTCGGACGATTGTCGATACCTGGGTGGCCCAGCTACTCGATCTCGGCGGCCGGCCGGCCATCGATTATGTCCAGATCTTCGAGAACCGGGGCGAGATCATGGGCTGCAGCAACCCGCATCCCCACTGCCAGATCTGGGCCGGCGAAGGACTGCCGAACGAATGGCGCAAGGAGCAGGCCGCGCAAGCGGCGTACCGGTCGGAAAGGGGATCGTGCCTTCTGTGCGACTACCTGGCCCTGGAGCAGAAGGCGGAAGGGGTGGTTTGTGAAAACGCATCATTCATCGCGTTGGTGCCGTTTTGGGCGTTATGGCCCTTTGAAGTGCTGGTGCTCAGCCGCCGCCACGTTTCGAGCCTGGATGGCCTTTCGAATTCGGAACGAGACGGGCTGGCGGACATTCTGAAGCAGATCACCACGCGCTACGACAACCTCTTCGAAGTCTCGTTCCCGTACACTATGGGATTTCACCAGCGGCCTACCGACGGCAGCGCCCACGAGGAGTGGCATCTGCACGCCCATTACTATCCGCCGCTGTTGCGCTCCGCAACCGTGAAGAAGTTCATGGTCGGCTACGAAATGCTGGCCGAGCCGCAACGCGACATCACGCCGGAAGCCGCCGCCGCGCGCCTGCGGGACCTGCCGGCCACGCACTACCTGGATCGGCACGCATAACCGTACCTGTGGAGACCGGCGCGCGGTAGAATGGCGTGCGATGGCGCGCGACAAGGTCCTGGAATGGCTGCTCGATGGGGACCCATCCATTCGCTGGCAGGCGTTTCGCGACTTGACCTCGCGCCCCGCCACTCGCGAGCAGCGGCGGGTCGCCACCGAGGGCTGGGGAGCGCGGCTGCTGGAGTTGCAGGATCCCGACGGCCGCTGGGCAAAGGGCGTTTACACTCCGAAATGGACCTCCACGACCTACACTATGGTGCTTCTCCGCAGCATGGGGCTGGCGCCTCGCCACCCGCAGGCGATCCGCGCCTCGAAGGTGCTGCTCGACACGGGATTCTGGAGCGATGGCGGCATCAACTTCTATCCGAAGCAGGCGAAGCGCAGCGAGACGTGCATCTCGAGCATGGTGCTCTCGGTGGTCAGCTGGTTTGGCCTGGAGGATCCGCGCGTCGATCAACTGGCCGCCCATGTGGTCGCGCAGCAGATGGCCGATGGAGGTTGGAACTGCCGCGCCATGCCGGGCTATTCCGGCGCGACCCACGGCTCGTTTCACACTACCATCTCGGCGCTCGAGGCGTTGCACGATTACGGGACGTTGCGCCCGCGCCTCGCCGGGCCGGCGATGGAGGCCCAAGCCCGAGGCCGCGAGTTTCTGCTGGCGCACCGGATGTACCGATCGCATCGGACCGGCGAGGTGGTGAAAGACCAGATGACGCGCTTTCCGTTTCCGCCGCGCTGGCATTACGACGTGCTGCGCGGGCTGGACTATTTTCAAAACTGCCATGCGCCCCGCGATGCGCGGCTCGAGGACGCTATCGGGCTGGTTGAAAAGCGGCGGCAGCGGGATGGCGTGTGGCTGCTGGCCAGCGGGTATCGTGGCGTGATTTTTTTCGAAATGGAGCGCCCCGGCGAACCCAGCCGCTGGAACACCCTGCGCGCGTTACGCGTGCTGCGATGGTGGGCCGGCAGGTAAATCCGGCGCACTGTCGATTTCGCCCACCCCCGTTCGACAATCAGACGGAGGGGAACCAACAGACATGAGATTCATGATGATTGTGAAGGCCGGCCCGGACTCGGAAGCCGGCGTCATGCCCGGCGAAGAGTTGCTTGCCGCCATGGGCAAGTACAACGAAGAACTGATGCAAGCCGGAGTGCTGGTGGATCTTGCCGGGCTACAGCCCACCTCGAAGGGAGTGCGAATTCAGTTCACGGGTGGTAAGCGCACGGTGATCGACGGGCCGTTCGCGGAGACCAAGGAGCTGATCGGGGGCTATTGGATTATCAACGTGAAATCCAAGGAAGAGGCGATGGAATGGGCCATGCGCGCCCCGGCGCCGCACCCCGGCGGAAACGGCCAGATCGAAGTCCGGCAGTTTTTCGAGCTGGAAGATTTCGCTCCCAGCGAGGCGGTCGACCGCGCCCGCGAGCTAGGCAAGAAGCTGAAGGCATAGAATTACCGGGCCGATCGAAAGTCCCCTTGCCGACACGTCAGAACTCCGGGCAGGCGACGGGCCGTCGTGATGTGATCTCAACCGTTCGCGATCACCCACTAGATGGCAGTATTCGTATGCTCTGCCTGGAGGACCTGCTTTTGCAACAACGAACGCACTGGCTCTAACGCGGACATTCCGGAGCGATCAGTGGAGTATGCGACATAACCATCCGGCCGAACCAGAGTAATTCCTGGATGCGCCGAGCTTCGTAATTCAACCACACTCTGGAAATGCTCGGCCAGTTCTTTTGCCGCTTCGCGCGAGGCTCCATCGGCTTCACGGATCAGCAGTAGGAAGCGGCTGCGAATGCCGTTCCCGCCACGGATGGAATCATCGAAGTGCCGCGTGCCAGGCCCTTCGACGATCGGGCTGCCACCGTAATGGATACCCAGTTCCGACAACCGTTGCACAAATGCATGCTGGAAAGGTGCCAGACGAGACACCATTGGGATGACCGCATCGCGCAGAGCCTGAGCAATTTTGTTTGGGGTCCCCATGACCTTGGTCAAAGCGTCTGTGATGTGAATTACCCCCTTGATCACCGGCAGGCGTTCTGCCTGGTAGCTGTCGAGCAAGGCCTCGGTGCCATTACCGTGCAGAAAAAGATCGAGCTTCCACACCAGGTTCCAAACGTCATGCAACCCGGTATTCATCCCCTGGCCGCCAAAAGGGCTGTGGACGTGAGCGGCGTCCCCCGCAAGGAAGACACGTCCCATGCGCAACCGCGCCGTGTTGCGGTGGTGAATGTGAAAATAGCTGCTCCAGTGAAGAGCGCGCGCTTCAAAGCCGCGCGGTCCCCGTTCCGCGATAATCCTGCGTACGAGTTCGAACGATGGAGCATCGCCTTGTGGCTCCGAAATCGTGGCTACGATTCGTCGCCGCTCGGCGCTCATTGGGAAAATGGCCAGCGGACCCAACTCGCTCGGGCATAATTGCATCTCGTTACCGGGGAGGGCGTCGTTGGTCTCGACATCGGCGAGCATGAAGGCGTCCCGATATTCTCCTCCCTCCAGCGGCACGCCCAGCACATGCCGCACGGTGCTATGCGCACCATCACACCCGACCACGAAAGAAGCGGTAACGTTCGCTGGTTCACCGTTGCAGACCACGGTGGCGTCCACCCGATCGTGCCGCGGTTCTGCCGCGACGAACCTGGTGCCATACTCCACATCTCGGCCTGTCTTGCGCAGCTCTTCCAGCAGCAGGTTCTCCGTGACGTTTTGTGGAACCATGGCAACGAATGAATACGGGCTCGCCTGCGGCGCGAATCGCATGTGCGCCAGCGTGCGGCCGTGGGTCACAACCGACACCGAGGTGACGCGATTGGCGATTTGCAGGAACGGCTCCGCAACGCCAGCCATATCGAAGATTTCGAGAGTCCGAGGGAAGATTGCCAGGGCCTTGGAGTGCACCGATTGAGAGGAATGCTCCTCAATCAGCCTCGCGGGGATGCCGCGCCGGGCGCATTCGTTTGCGAGAAACAGCCCGACAGGCCCAGCGCCGACAATCAAAACGTCCGTTTGAGTTTTCGAATCCGCCATTCTATATCCTTCCTGGGCCGTCCGATTAATGGATGGCTTCGCGGAGAGCCATCATCCCAGACTGCCTCAATTATTAGAATCGGCGGCGGCCGTAAACGGTGCGTGCCGCGCTCACCGGCGGACGCCCGTCGGAGAGGCTGCGTACGTCCGCAAACGCTTCGACAAGCCGGTCCGGCAGCCCGCTCCCCGAGCCGAACCGGATCGAACAGCACCTTTGGTGAAGCCGCGGCTATGTCATGAAGAGTCGGGACGCGGCAGCCTCGAAAAACCCCTTCGCCACCAGCATGGAATGACCGGTATCCGGGGGCGTCTTCCTCGGCGGCAACAACATGGTCGGCTGGGGAAACAGAGCTGCTTCCAGACGATCGTCGTCGAAGCCCTCCGGCAACGGCCACTTGATGCCTGCCGTCTCGGCACGCTGCAGGTAATCGTGGACCGTTCCCACGCTGATCAACAACCCGCGAGCGATCTGCCGTAGGCCAAGCCCTGACTCAAATCTCAGTCTCAGTATCTCTTTCGTTCTGCGCATGGACGTTCTCCTTGCCGGCAATCTGATCCTCCCTATGGGAGGTCATTTTGCCGGACCTGATGTCCAGCGCCGCTTGCCTGTGGAAAACGTTCCGGGGAAGTCGAACACATTCCAGGTGTCGCTGAAAAAGTGTTCAGCTTCAGCCCGGAATCGTGTTCACCTTCATCCCGGAATCGTATTCAGCTTCGCCCGGACTCCCTGTCTCTGCCGGCTTGGCACGATCTCCAGAGTGCCGGCGGTGGTCCGGCGCCGGTCGGCATGAGTGCCGACGCAGCGTCCCCATGAGCCGGGACGCGGCAGGCAGGAGTGCCCGCGCCACGGCTAATTCCCGGGATCCTCGCTGAGCGCCGCCAGTTTCGTCGCGCGCGCTTCGAGCGGCGCTGCTTCGGCCGCGCGCGCGGCGGCTCGCAGGAGCTGCGCGTAGTCCTTGAGCACGCCTGCCAGCACCGGCGCGTCGGGTCCGATGGTCTTCTCCTGAATCTCCTGCGCCTGCCGGAAGAGCGGTTCCGCCTCCGCGTAGCGCTTCTGCTCGCGGAAACAAACTGCCAGGCTTGCCAGGCTCATCGCCGTCCAGGCGCTCTCGCTCCCCACCGACCGCACATAGATCCCGCGGGCGCGGGTCAGGTAGGTTTGGGCATCGGCGAAATGCCGTTGCCGCGTGGCCGAAATCCCCAGATTGACCAGCAGGTGCGCCAGCAGCGGCGTCTCCACCGTGTCACTCTGGAGGATGCTCTTGGCTTCGTCGTAAAGCTTGTCGGCCTCCGCGAACTGGCTGGTGTCGCGCTTCAGGTTCGCCAGATCTTCCAGGAGAGCCGCGCGGAAGTCGGGATTGTTGAGCTTCGTGGCCAGGGCCAGGGCCTGTTGGAACTCCGGGAGCGCTTCGGTGTACCGCTTGCGATCGTAATCCAGCCGTGCCAGCTTCCGCAGCCGCGAGGCGATGCTCAGTTCGGGGCCTTCGCCGCTATCGACGGACTTGATCAGCAGGGGCATGGCTTTGGCGTAACGTCCCTGAAGGGCGTACAGATCCCCGAGGTTCCCTTCCCGCGTCGCCTCTCCAGCATGGTTCGATGCTTCCACCGCGACCGCCTTCTCGAGAAGAACCTGCGCTTCGCGAAACGAGCCCTTGCTCATCAGAAACACGGCCAGGTTGTTGCGCGCCGTGGCCATCATGGCCGGCGTTTCGCCCGGCGAGGATTCGCGGATGCTCATGGCGCGCCGCAATAAGGGCTCGGCCTCGAGCAGGCGGGCATCCGCGCGGTAGAAGCCCGCCCAGGCGTCAAGCTGGCTGGCCATCTCCAGGCTCTTCGCGCCATGCGCCTTCTCGATGATGTCCGTCGCACGCCGGTAGTACGTCTCTGCCTCCGCGGAGCGGTTCACGCGCCGGAGCGCGTTTCCCAGATTGTTGCAAGCCCCCGCCACCTGGGGGTTATCGGGGCCGACCGCCTTCTCCTGAATCGCCAGGTAGCGCTGCCGCAGGAGCACTACCTGATCGAAGCGCTTTTCGGCGGTATACACGTTGGCCAGGTCCTGGATTTCGAAGAGAATTCCCGGGCTGTTGGCACCTCGGGTCTGCTCCCCGATGGCCAGCGCCCGGACCGCCAGTTGTTCCGCCTCCGGGAGGCGGTTCATCCGGACATACAGGCCGGCCAGATTCCCGATATGACGGGATCCCGCGGCCGAATCCGAACCCGCAACCTTGTCCTCCAGGTCGATGGCGCGGAGCAGCAGGGTCTCGGCTTCCTGGAGCTTACCCTGCCCTTCCATGGCGAGCGCCAGGTTATTGTTGAGCGCACCCATCATGCCGGGCCCCACAGTCTTTTCATCCATCGCCATGGCGCGCCGGTAGAGTGGTTCGGCCTGTGTAAATCTGCCGCGGAGCCGGAGAAACTCCGCCAGCCGGTTCAACGCCTCCGCTACCGCGAATTCATTCGGCGCGAAGGTCTCGCGAATCTCGAGGGCTTTGCGCAGGAGCGGTTCCTCTTCCGCATAGTTGGTTTCGGTGTCCAATACCGATGCCAGCTCCAGCACGGTGTTGGCCGTCTGCAGGCGGTCGCGGCCGGTGAGCCGGTCCTCGATCTCCAAGGCCCGCCGCAACGATGTTTCGGCTTCGGGGAACTTGTGCAACCGCGTCCGTGCCGCGGCAAGCCCTGTGAGCGCGGCCGCGACGTCCCGGTGATCCGGACCCAGCGCCGTCATGCGCAGCGCCGCATCGCGCTCGAAGAGAGGCTCGGCCTCCTCCGCCCGGCCCAGATTCGTCAGGCTCCAGGCCAACCCCTGCAAGTCCGATGCGCGCGCCGCCGGAGGGCTCTGGACGGCGTCACCGGTCTCGACCGCGCGGCGGTAGAAGCCTTCGGCCTGGGCGAATTTCTTCTGGTTGTAATATGTCAAGGCCAGTTCGCCCAACGTCTGGCGCAGCCGCTCGCTTGTGTGAAAGAGATTCTCCGCTTCCGAAACGGCAGCGGCGCCTTCCCTCTCGGCGTCGGCATATCGCTTCTGAACGCGCGCCTGCCGGGCCGCCTCGAGGTGCTGCCTGACGACATCCGGCTGTGCGTAGGCGCTCACCGCCAGGAAGGCGATCGCAACCCACCGAATGACCATCCGCATAGGTCCCCGTTAACGGACGGCCCACTTGACCAGGATCATGACCTGTTTCTTGCCGTCGTTATGGAGGACCATGTGGCTCCAGCCGTTCTGCTCTCCCGGCGGAGTCACGACCCGAACGCTGCTGGGGTGGACCTCGACATTCACCGGCACGCCCGGGAGACGGCCGGCCAAGGAACCCGGAGCGGAACTCGAACCGAGGTCGATTTCCTGTCCGGAGTCCAGATCGCCAGTCCAAACAATGGTCCCTTCGGTCGGCGCCGGCTCAGTGGTGTTCGCAGCCGCTGCTGATTTTGCAGGCTCCTTATGTGGGTCCGCCTTTTCCACCAATTCCTTCCGGGCGCCGTCCTTCGGATTGTCCGCCGCGCCCTTGGCGGTCGGCACGGGCGGCAGCACCGGTCCGGGCAGATCGGGGGCCGTCGTGGGGGGGCTTGCAGAGGAACCACCGCCGCCCCGCATTAGGAAAACTCCCGCGACGGCGGCCGATAGCAGGATGCAAACGCCGATCGCGATCACCACCCGGCGGTCAAGCCCCTGGCGGGGAACCGGCGGACGAACGGCGGATCCTCCCGTCTCCGCTACGCGGCGAGGGGGTGCCGGTTGAGCCTGGAGGCGCAACTCCGCAAACCTTGGCTCCGTGGGGAACCGACCCATGGCTGCATTCGAGGCTTCCAGCGCCTGCGGGAACTCGCCGCGAGCGATCAGCCCTTCGATTTCCGCGATTGTTTCCCGAACGGCGTTCGCCCGCCCCTGCTCGATCAGAGACGCCGCCGCTTTACGCCGCCGTTCCCGCCACTCGCGAACCCGGTGGGCCATTTCCTCGCGGAGTTCGGCAACACTGGCATCAGCCGGATAACGCGCGTCCAACTCGGCCGACCGCGCCGCCGCCTGTTCCAGGTTGCCGGCCTGCAGGAGCGCGCGGCAATCCGCAACCTGGCGCAAAATCGAGCGTGCCTCCTCTTCCCGCCGCCGCGCCGCGACGCTTTCCGCTTCCCCCTGTTCCCGGGCATACGTCAGAAGCGCGGCAATCTCCGGACTGCCCGGACTGATGCTCTGCAGGATTTCGATGGCCCGCCCGTAGGAGCCCCGGCGGATCATTTCCTTGGCCTCGATCATGGCCGCATTGATTCGCCCCTGGGCCGCTGTCGCCGCATGCAGGCGATTCGCCTCCGCCAGCCTCTCCTGGATTTCCGGGTCGCCGGGGTGTTGGGCGGCCCACGCTTCCAGGAGCCTGGTGGCCCCCGCATAGTCCTGCACCAGGACAAGACCTTTGGCCTTGCTCAAGGTACCCCGGCGCTGGATCTCCGATTCCCGGCGCTCCACCAGGCTCTTCACCTGTTCGAGCAAGGCGCCCGCCTCCTGGTTTCCCGGATCCGCCTCCGCCGCCTGGCTGGCGTGCTCGAAGGCGCTGGTCAGGGCTTCGTGCTGGAGTTCCAGCCGCGCCTCCGCCACGAGCGCCACGGCGCGTCTGATGGAGTCCTGCTGCGCCCGGATCTCTTGCAGGCGCACGCGCACCGCGCTGTTGTTCGCGTCGAGGCGCAGGGCCTCTTCCAGGCGGTCCGCCGCACCGGCGAGATCCCGCGTGGACACCAGCGATTCGGCTTGTCCGGCCAGTTCTTTGACCCGCACCTGGACGGACTGCTGCTTGATGCGGTCGGTGAGTTCCTTGCGCCACTTGCGGGCGAATTCGTGGGATTGATCGAAGTCCAGAATTTGCCGGACCACCGAAAGCGCCTCGATGAACCGCTCCTCCTGTATCAGCTTCGCGGCGCTTTCGGATAGACTTCCGACCTCGTTGTGCTTCAGATCGAGGATCACCTGCTCCAGGTCGAACCCCGCATCCTCCATGGTGGGATAGCGCTCCTCCAGCGACCTCGACAGCAGCCTCTTCAACAGGGGAGCCAGCCCGGCGGGATGCTCGGGGATCGTAAAGGAGACCTCTCCCCGGGTTACCAGGAACATCACCTGCAGCGGATTGCCGGCATCGAAAGGATTGGTCCCGGTGATGAACTCGTGCAGTACCACTCCGTATGCCCAGATATCGCAGCGCGCGTCCACCGTCTCGCTGGTGAACTGCTCGGGAGCCATGTACTGCAGCGTTCCGATCATCGATCCGGTCTGCGTCAGCCTGGTGCCGGTGTTGTGCATCATGCGCGCAATGCCGAAATCCATCACTTTGACGCCGCCGTCGGACAGCCACATGATGTTGGCGGGCTTTACGTCCCGATGCACCACATCATGGAGGTGCGCATAATGGAGGCCTTGGGCGACCTCCGACATGATCTCCAATTTCTCGAGCAGCGGAATGGGAGTTTTGTCGCGGATGAGTTGGAGCAGGCTCCGGCCGTCCAGGTATTCCATCACCAGGTATTGTTTTCCGCGGTCTTCGCCAAACTGGTGGATGGTGACGATGTTCTTGTGCTGGAGCCGGGCCGATGTGGTGGCTTCCGCGCGAAAGCGCTTCACCATCACGGGATCTTCCTGAACGTTCAGGACCTTGATGGCCACCACGCGGCCGACGCTCGGATCGAGGGCTTTGTAGACTTTGCCGAAGCCGCCGGCGCCGAGTTCGCCCGTGATCTCGAATTTACCGATCCTGTCCATAGACCCCGGTTATGCAAACGGAATCACCCGATCTGTCCTGCTATTGTAACGAATAACAAGTGAAAATCGGATTATTTGCGTTGCGAAGAAAATCGGGTAGGCGCGCTTTTTGTGTCTCCAGCGGGATTGGGATATACTGCCTCACGGTTGTCGCAGAAAGGAACATCCATGAAATCGATTGCCAGCGCTCTCGGCGCCCTGTCCGCTGCTGCGCTCCTTTGCCTCCCGGGAACTTCCCAGCAAAGCGGGGCCAAGCCCCCGCTTTATAACACCGTCAAGCAGAAACTGCTGGAAGGCAAGCAGGTCTTTAGTTATACCCAGAGCAAATTCGACATTCCGGGCAATTGTGAGGCCGCCAAGCACTACGACTACACCTGGTACGAAATGCAGCACAGCACGCTGGAGTTTAAAGACATCGAGGCCATGATCGCGGCTTGTCCGCACAACGGCGCGATTCCCATGATCCGTCTGCCCGACGCGCAGGAGTGGCACATCCAGCACGCCACCGATATCGGCGTCCTGGGTGTCATCGTCCCCACGGTGGACGATGTGGACCGGGCGCGGGAAGCCGTGAAGTGGGCTCGCTATCCACCCGTGGCGCGGCGCAGCGCCGGCCAGAACCAGGCCACCGCAATCTGGGGTATCAACGGCATCAACTACCGGCAGACCATCAACGACAACATGCTGGTGGTGATCATGATCGAAACCCCCACGGGAGTTGCCAATGCCTACGACATCGCTTCGGTCCCCGGCGTGGACGTTGTCATCATCGGCAACAACGACCTGAGTTCGTTCTCGGGCTACCCGCAGACCGACGATCGCTACCAGATGATGGTCACCAAGATTCACGACGAAGTCCTTCGCGCGGGCAAGATTTTCGGACAGGCCAATGCGATCTACGCCAAGGGACACCCGCTCTCGAACGACGCCAAGTTTTTCCAGAACGGCCCGTCTAACGATGGCTGGACTCCACCGGCGCGCGGCGGACGAGGGACCAATCCCTACGCTCCACCTCCGGGCGAGGAAGAAGGCGGAAGGGGCGGTACGCGCGGCGGGCGCGGCAGGGGCCAGAAGTAGGACGAAACCCGGCGGCAGCAGCACGCTATAATCGGCTTTCAGACCGTTGGTGATGGAGCCCACCCTCAACCGTCCCGGGTTTGGCTCGGGAACGATAGCTCCTACCTGAGGAGCTATGATTCTATCGGACACACCCTCCAACGGCCATCCGCCATCCCAACCGGCTCTCGCTCTTGCCGGTGATATCATCGGCCGCTACCGGATATCGGCGCTGTCCGCTCTCCTGGCCAGTACCCAGGCTGCCGTCCTGCAGAGCGAAATCAATGTCGCGGTGTACGGGCGGTTCAAGGCCGGCAAAAGCAGTTTCCTGAACCATTTCATCGGGCGCAACATCCTGCCCACGGGCGTCGTGCCGGTCACATCCGCAATCACCACGCTGCGCTACGGCGAGCGCGACCGGGCACGGGCACATCATGAGGATGGCAGCGAATGCGAGGTTCCGTTCGATTGCATCGGCGGCTACATCTCCGAGAAGGAGAATCCCGGCAACCGAAAGCACATCCGGTCGGTCACCATCGAGTTGCCGGATCTGCGCCCGCTTCGGTGTTTGAGTTTCGTAGACACGCCCGGTCTGGAGAGCGCGCTCGGCCACAACACCCGGACGTCGCTCGACTGGCTGCCTAACGTGGGATTGGCAATAGTCGCGGTAAGCGTCGATCCACCTCTTTCCGAACGCGACATCGCTCTGATCGAGAGCCTGTACCAGCACACTCCCAAGGTTGCGGTGCTGCTGACCAAATCCGACCTTCTGAGCCCAAATGAACTCGAAGAGGTGGCCCACTACGTACGGCTCCAGCTTGCCAGGATCTTTCCCTGCGAGCCCCAAGTCTTCCCGTACTCCACCAGGCCTGGATTCGAGCAGTTCCGCCAAGCCCTGCAAACCGGGCTGTTCGCTGACCTCTTGCGGCGCTTCTCCCAGCAGCGCGAATCTGTGGTCTTCCACAAACTCGATACTCTTCTGCGCGAGTGCGCGGAATACCTGTCCCTGATCCTCAAGTCGGCCGAACTGGATCATGCCAGGCGCGAAGCCGCCCGGCAACAACTCGTCTCAGAGGATGGCTTCGCGGAGGACGCGAAGTCCGCCATCCGGCTCTCGGTGCAGGCTGGCGCCGGGGGTACGCGGTCAATGGTCATGCGGCGGCTCGAGAGCCATCGTGGCGATCTGGAGCGCGACCTGCTTCTGGCGTTCGAAAGCGAATTCCCGAAATGGACCGCCAGCCTGGCCGGGATGCTCTCCTCGTTCGAGAATTGGCTCGCCGTGGCTCTGCAGGAAGAGCTCACCATCGTATCGGTCCAGGAGCGGACCGCCATCCTGGAACCGCTGCAACACATGCGGCAACAGGCAGCCCGCACGCTGCAACAGTTTCGCGACCGCCTCTCCGATCGCACCATGCAGGCCTTCGGCGTTCCGCTGCGCACGACCGAGACCGCGATCGATGCGGCGGAGCCCGGAACACCCGACATTCGGGTCGGACGTGTGTTCGACCGGAACTGGGAACTCCTGTCGCCGGTAATCCCGGTGTGGACGATCCAGGGAGTCGTTCGCCGTCATTTTGCCCGCACGATCTCGTACCTGATCGACCAGAACCTCAGCCGCCTCGCCGCCCAATGGGAGAAAAGCATCCACGATGCGCTTCGGGCCCTGGAGAAGGACGCCCTGGGCCGGCTGGGAGAACTGACCGGCACCGTCGATCGCCTCCTCCAACGCAGTGCAAACGACCGGCCGTTCGCCGTCCGCGCCGACCTCGACCGGCTGCGGCAGGCTCTTGCCCAGCGCCCCGTGATTTAGCGATATAGTGGGATCGATCAGCGGCTGGAACGCCCAGATGCCCATGTCACCGAAAGACTCCCAACGCATGTCGATTTCCCGGCGCGCCCTGCTGGCGGGCGCTCCCGTGCTCCTCACGCCCTTTCCCGCTCGCGCCGCGGACGACACAGGCGCCGCTCGAAAACTCAAGGTCGCGATCTTCTCGAAACACCTGCAGTTCGTGGCCGGCGAAGAACTGGCTCGCACGGCCGCCGATCTCGGGTTCGACGAGATCGATATCACGGTCCGCAAAGGCGGTCATGTAGCGCCGGAGCGGGTTCGCCAGGATCTGCCGCCCCTGGTCGCCCTCATCCGCAAACGTGGCCTCGGCGTTCCCATGATCACCACGGACATCGTGGATACGGAGACGCCATTCACCGAAGACATCCTGGCAACCATGCAGGGCCTGGGAATCCGCTACTATCGCTGGGGCGGTTACAAATACGCGGAGCACCAGCCGTACGAGGCGCAACTGGAGCAGATGCGGCCGCGCATGGCCAAACTGGCCGCCTGGAACGCCAGGTATCGCGTCTGCGCGATGTACCATACGCACTCCGGAACGGGCCTGGTGGGCGCCTCGATCTGGGACCTCTACGTGCTGCTGAAGGACCTCGACCCGAACGCGGTGGGCGTCAACTACGATGTGGGCCATGCGGTCATCGAGGGAGGGCTGGGAGGCTGGATCAACAGCTTCCACATCACCGGCCCGCACCTGCGCGGGATTGCCGTAAAGGATTTCCTGTGGGCCAGGGACGCCAGGGGAAACTGGCGCGAACAGTGGGTGCCCTTGGGCGACGGCATGGTGCCGTTTCCGAAATTCTTCCCGATGGTGGCAGAATCCGGATTCCAAGGCCCGCTGCAGATTCACTTCGAGTATCCGCTCAAGACTCCCGAGGAGCACTTCGCCGCCATGAAGCGCGACCTCGGCCGGCTGCGCGGCTTCCTGGCGCAGGCCGGATTGTGAAGCCGCCCGGCTCCACGCGCCGCGAGTTTCTGGCCATGCCCGCGTTCCTGGCGGCCTCGACGACGGATGCGCGTGTCGACGAGGTCCGCACCAGCTTTGAGGACTACCGCTATCGCGCCCCCTACAAGTTCGGCGGCAAGGAGGTGGATCGTGTCACCATGCTCAACGTGCACTGCCGCCTCGCCGGCAAATCCGGCAAGACGGCCGAAGGATTCGCGGCTATGTCGATGGGCAACGTTTGGTCGTTCCCGAGCCTTCCTTACGATACGACGCTGGCGGCCATGAAGTCTCTGGCCGAGAAGATCGAGCGCATCACCCGGGGCTATTCGGAGTACGCCCACCCTCTGGACGTCAACTTCGCGCTCGAACCCGAATACCTGAAGGCCGCCGCCGAGACTTCGCGCGAGCTGCGATTGAGCGAGCCCATCCCCAAGTTGTGCACGCTGGTGACGGCGAGCCCTTTCGATGCCGCGCTGCACGACGCCTTCGGCCGGCTGCATGGCCGCAACAGTTTCTCGGTCTGCGGCCGCGAGTTCGTGCGCCACGATCTCTCCCGCTACTTGAACGGCGAGTTCCGCGGCGAGTATCTGGACCAGTACGTCTCGGCCAAGGCCGCGCCGCGGGTTCGCATGTACCACTCGGTGGGGGCTTCCGACGCGCTCACAGCGGCGGAGGTGAACAACCCCGTGGGAGACGGCCTGCCGGAGTCGCTCGCGGAGTGGATTCCATTCAGCGGCGTCACCGCAATCAAAATCAAGCTGAACGGCAACGACCTGGGCTGGGATGTGGACCGCGTGGCGGCCATCGACCGCGTCACCACGGAAGCCCAGGCCAGGCGCGGCTTTCGCGATTGGATCTACTCCCTGGACTTCAACGAACGGTGTCCGAACGTGCAGTACCTGCTCGACTTCGATCGCCAGTTGAAGGGCAAGGCGCCCTCGGCCTTCGACCGCGTGCAGTATATTGAGCAGCCCACCGCGCGCGACCTCGCCTCCAACCGGCAGAACACCATGTTCGAGGCCGCGAAGCTGCGCCCCGTGGTGATCGATGAGTCCCTCACCGGGCTGGACGCCCTCCTGCTGGCCCGCGAGATGGGCTACACCGGAGCCGCGCTCAAGGCTTGCAAAGGCCAGTCGCAGACCCTGCTGCTGGCGGCGGCGACCCAGAAGTACAAGATGTTCCGCTGCGTCCAGGACCTCACCTGTCCGGGAGCGGCATTGGTGCACTCGGTAGGGATTGCCGCGCACATCCCCGGTACGGCCGCAGTGGAGGCCAACGCCCGCGAATACGTTCCGGCCGCCAACCGCGGATGGGAGAAGCGCTACCCCGGGATTTTCGCCGTGAAAGACGGGTACATGGCCACAACCGGCCTGGATGCTCCGGGCCTGTGTACGTGAGATGGGGCGAGCGCCTGCCTGTACCCATGGCCCCGGTCGGGCCACAACAATCCGCGAAACCCTTGCGCCGCCGATGTGGCGTATACAGCGCCAGTGCCGGCGAAGGGGTTTTCGAGGCTGCCGCGGGGCGGTTGCGAGTGACGGCGCTCGTCGGGGTGATTTCGCGGCGCGTGGGGCGGCCTCGGCGGGGCGGGAGGAGCGGGCGGCTCGGGCATCATCTGCCGCACGATGTTTGAGAGCCATGGCGGGTCCCACCACGCCAGGCCTCCCGCGGCCAATCCCAGTACGCAGACAGCGCCGAGCGCCAGCTTCAGCCAGAAGACGCTGCGCCGCAGCCGGACATTTTCCTGGGTGGTGGGGGATGGCCGGCGCGGCGCCGCCGCGGGGGGCCGGGGATTCGCAGCGGCCATCGGCACGGCTTGCGGAACGCGCGGTGGAGCGGCCGGCGTGGGCGCGCGTGCGGGCTCGGCGACCGGAGGAGCGGGGGCCTCCACCGCTGCCGCCGCTCGTGCCTCGGCTTTCACAGACGTCGCGGAGGCCGGCGGGGCGCTGTTCGACACGGTGGCGGACTTTGGCGGCAAGGGAGCGGGCGCAGCCTTGTCCGCGTCTAATCTCTGGATGAACCCCAGCGTAATATCGTCCCCGCTGCCCTTGCGGGAAGCCTCCGGCAGGATCTTGTCGAGCTGCGCTTCCACCTTCTCGGGACCGTACTGCCGCAACAGTTCCAGGTAGTCGGGTCCTACGCGCAGGAAATCCTGGTCGCTCTGGAACGAGTTGGCATAGCCGTCGCTCGAAACCAGGATCAGGGCAGGCGGCTGGCCCTGGGACAACCGGAAGTGCGCCGAGCGGAAGTCCTCGGCAGCGTTCGGCTGGCAGAGCGAGGTCGTCTGGTTGGCGATCAGGCGGGAATCTTCCGGCATGGGGCGGGTCGTGCCCCCGTTCTGGTCTACGCAGAGGATGTCGCCGTCCCCGAGCTGCAGATAGAGGATCTCATCGGCGGCGGCGAGCACCGCCATCAACGTGGCTCCATACGCCACTGTCGGGTTCGCCGAAATTGCGGCCTTCGCCTGCGCCACCTCCTTGGGCGGCAGCTTGGCCCACTCCTGATCGGTGAACGGGTTCGCCTCGAGGTGGGCCCTTACCGCCTCACGCCAGGCCAGCACGATGGACTGGGCGACGGCCCGGGGATGCGCGTCGGGAACCGGAAGCGGGGTTTCCCGCAATGCGTCTACAGCGGCCTCGACCCCCATCCGGGAACCGATCTCGCTGCGAAAATGCACCGCGCTGCCGTGCCCATCCGAAACGGCCAGAACGGCGACGGACCCGTCCGGCCCGGCCCATTTTTCGAAGGAGTCCTGGTTCGGAAGGCCGTTGCGCAGATGCGAGCTGCCTCGCGCCGATCCGCCATAGACCCCCCACGCTGCTTTGCCTGTGGTTTCGGGCATGGTCTACCAGAGGTCGCCTGGATCGTTCACGGGCGCCGCGGGTTTGGTCGGCGGGAGAGGCTGCGGGCCGAGCTTGGAACCGCCCGAGACGCCTACGGTTGACGCCCAGCGAATGTTCTCCACCAGCATCTCGGCGTTATCGGCCTGCAGGGGAGCGCGCTCTTCGGGCGACATGCCGATGAAGCGCTGCAGCACGTCGAGGTCGGCATCCTGCCCGATGGCGATCGCCAGGCGCACGGCGGCGCGGCCCCACGGCTGGTCCATCAGCTTCTTCAGCCCGACGCTGAAGTCGTCGGTCGGCTGGCCATCAGAAATCAGCACCAGAACCGGGGGCAGCGAGCGCGGCTTCATGGGCGGGACTTTCATCTCTTCGGCCACCATCGCCAGGGCTTTCCCCATGTCGGTATGGGCGTCGGCGGTCACGTCCTCCCATTTCAATTCGTCCACGGGCGTGGGGACTGCGATGTGCCATTGCGCGCCGCGCGAAAAGCGCAGCGCCCGCACCAGCACCTGGGCTTCCGGATTGTCGCGGGCGGCCTGCTGCAGGGCGGGAATCGCCTCCCGGATGGCGGTGTTGAGCGCCTGAATCTTCCCGTTGGCTTTCATCGACCCGGAACAATCCAAGATCCAGATAAAGTGCAGAGGCCGGCCGGCGAATTTGTCTCCGCCCGGCATTTTCATTTCCGGCGTCACGATCGTCTCCTCATCATCAGAGTGTTCCGATAATCCGGATGCCGCGGTACGTCAGGTACAGGAATGCGCATCCGATCACCACATAATTGATTTCTTCGCTGCCAATGTGAAGTGCGGCGTACATGGCGCTGTAGATCAGGCTGGCCACAAAAACGAGAAACGCAAGCCCCAGATGCCGGAGGGCCTCGGAGCGCCGGGCCTGCGAGACCAGGCGCCGGGCGGTGAGGGGCTGCACCCCGGCGGCTCGCAGTTCCCCTTCGAGGGCGACCGGCTTGCGCTGTTTCAGTTCACTCTTCAAATAGGTTTGCACCTGCAAGAGCTGAGGCGTGGATTGCCGGGATTCGAGCGCATTCGCGGCCTCCAGAAAGGCGGGCGGCTGCGGAGGAGAGGACGGCGCCACGGGCGACTTCACCTGCGCCGGCAGTGGTGGAGGCTGATACGGCTGGCGGAGCACCGGCGATGCCTGCGGGCCCGATGGCGGCTTCGGCAGCGGCGGAAGCACGGGCGACTGTGGCTGCATTGGCGGCCTGGGAGGCGGTGCTGCCTGCGGTCCCGAAGGGGCTACCGGAAGCGGAGGCAATGCGGGCGACGCGGGTTGATAGGTGGAACCCGGCAGCGGCGGCGGCTGGTAGGCCGGCTTGGGTGGAGGCGTGGCCTGCGGTCCGGATGGCGCCTGTGGAAGCGGCGGCAAGGCCGGCGACGGCGGCTGATACGGCGACTGCACGGGCGCGGGACTGGCCGGCATCGAGCGCGTTTCGTACGTTTCCGCCGCGAGCTCGGCTCGCGCCGCGTCACTCCCGGAGATCCCAGCCTGGTTCGCCAACACCGACGCCCAGGCATCCACGGCCCAGAATGCGGTCTCTTCCGCCAGACCGTGATTCTCCTGCAGACGGCGCGCCAGGCTGGCGCGCAAAGTGGCTGGCGGCACATGACCGGGATCCTGGAGGCTCTTGGGAATCCCCCATCGCACCGCGGCGCTCAGTGCCGCGATTTCCAGCCGATACTCGCCGCAGTAGTCGCGCAGCAACGCCTCGCACAGTTTGGCATCGGAAGCGACTTTGATGCCGTCCAGCGCGATCATGGCCGCCAGCTTCTGGCGAGGGGTGTCGCTGAGCATGACCTACTGTACCTCGCCCTGGCTGGCGCCAAAATCGATCCGCGCGCCGCTGGCCAGCCTCACGCTCTTTCCGGCTGGCACCTCGCGCAATTCACCGCCAGGCAAAGTGACTTTCCACGAGGTCGTCGAGAGATTCTGAAGGCCCAGCATGGTGGGGTCTTTGGGATTGTGGTTGACCAGCCCGATGACACCATCGCTCGAGGCAGCGGCCAGCCCGGAGATTTCGCCAGCCTGGATGCGGCTTCCTTCCCGCAGCGTCAGCGTGCGGAGGCCCACCAGCAGCTTGAAAACAGCGCCGCCGGCGGCCGGCTGCACGGGCGGGTTGGGCTGAACCGGCGTGACCGGGGCCACCTGGGGCTGTGCGGCCGGCTGCGGCCGGATTGGCGGAGGAGCCGGCGACGGAGGCGGTGGCGCGGCCTGCGGCTTGGGCGGTGGTGGAGGTACGTACGGCCGGGGCATCGGCGGCGGCGCCGCGTTGGCCGCCGCGCGATTGGCCAGCGGAGGCTCGGGCGCGAGCGGGCCGGTCACCACCGTCGCGAAATTCTGTTGGCGCGTGGGTGAGATTTCGCGGGCCTTCAGCACTCCGGCAATCAGGAGCGCGTAGAACACCACGCCGAGCACGAGCTGCACCACGATTCCGCCATTCGCAAACGAATCCCACAATCCGTGCATTACGGCAGCGCAGCCGTAGCCGATGAAGACCAGCTTGACAGCGTGCTTCGGTTTCATGGCGGCCAGCCCGACGAAGTATCCGAAGTAGCCGCTGTATGCCAGGTGGCCTTTGAAGGCCCACAGGATGCGGACGATCACCAGTTCCAGTCCCGCGGTCTGGCCCGCCTGTTTCACGGCGTTGCTGGCGTACTGCCCCAGCGTCTCTACGAACACGAACCCCAACGCGGAGGCCATGGCGAAAAGGATCCCGTCGAGCGGCTCGGTGACGCTCAACTTGCCGAGCTTTCTCCCCAATGACCAGAAGAGCAGGACCGGCAGGATCTTGGTCAACTCCTCCGCGCCTCCGGTACTCACGATGCGCAGGAGCAGTAACTGCGGCAGGTTGTCCGGCTCGGTTCCTTTGGGGTTGCCGGTGAGGCTGTAGAAGAGAAGATAGATCAGTTCCCACAGTGGGCTGATCATCACGATCATGGTGAGGAGAGCGGCGCCGGCGAGCACGTACCAGGACTTCTTCTTCCCGCACATCTGGTAAAGCGCGGTATAGACGGCTACGCCCAAGCCCAGCCCCAACAGGCTGCGGAACGCATCGGGCTGGTCTAAGCAGGCAAACAGGACGATGGCATATAGCAGCACCGCGCCGGCGGCCAGCAGGTGGCCTTTTTTCAGGAGGTTCTTCTTCTCCCCGATGACCGGGAAGAGTTCCGACATGGTGGCCGATTCCGAACCGAGCCGGTTCTTCATCTGGCCGCCTGGCATCTTACCGCCGGGCATTTCCTGCATGATGGCTTCATTCCCCCGACTGGAAACAGCGGCGATCGCGGGCAATGCAAGATCCGGAAGGGCTGGCCTGAGGGTGCCCGCGTCTTAAGCCCAAGCCTCCGCCAGGCCTGGAATCCGTCAAGGGATTATAGCAGGGAAACTCGGGAGGTGGGACTGGGAACCCGCCGCCTCGGTACCATTACATCCTGGCTTCCTGGATGAGAGTTGCGGCCATCGCGACCTGTCCGGTGGTTCCGCGAAGCACCACCGCCTGAGGCGAACTGCACGCTACTACCCGCTGCATACGCGTTGTGGTGCGGACCTGGTTGACCAGATTCTGGATCGCCTCCGCGGTAGAGGCATGCGACGCGTAGAACACGCGCGCCACTTCGGTGGTACCCGCCATCGGATATTGGACGACAGACGCGGATTGCGAGGCCGCGGCAGCGGCAGGCTTGTCAAGCGCGTCAATCATCCACAGTGCCATCGCGATCCGATCTGGCATGTCGCGCATCACCAGCGCCCTGGCCTCGTTGTAGGCGACAATTCGTTGCGTCTCTACGATCGAGCGCACCGAATTGACCACCTCCTGCACCGCCTGAGGATTGGTGGCGTTGGCGAGAAAGACGATCCGCACGGTGTTGGAGGCGGCGGTGATGGCGGTGCGCGGGTCGGTGTAGGTGTACGAGAGGACGGTGCCGGGAGTTGCGGGTTGCTGGTCGAGAGCACGGAGCGCCCACTCGGTCCCGGTAATCTGATCGGCGGTTCCCCGCGCCACAATCACGCTGCTCCGATTACAGGTCATAATCGTCTGGATCTCGAAAACGGAACGCAGCGCGTTCACGATCTCCTGGAGTTGCCGGGGCGTGTCGGCGGGAGCCATTGGAAAGACCCGCGCCACCGCGCTGCTGCTGCCGCCCAGGCGATAGTCGGGGGTGGGCGGATTCTGCGGAGCGGGTTGGCCGGCGGGCTTGTCCAACTGAGGAAGAAGCCATCCTGCCAGCGCAACCTGGTCGGCCGTTCCCGCCACCGTCATGTTCCTGCCAGCGCTGTCGAGAGCCACCTGCTGGATCTCGGCGATGGAGCGCATGATGTTGACGATTTCCTGCGCCCACTGCGGGGTATCGACGTAAGTGAGATGAAAAACCTTCTCCGCGCCCTGGCTCGGAGTTTGGCCAAATACCGGCGCGGAAAATGCGGCGGCGATCAGCAACGGCATCGGTTTAACGGTCATGGGGACACCTCTCGGTCTCTCCATCCAATGACGGTGGCCCGCCGGAAAACGTGCAGATTGGGTGTCGCGGAACCGCTCAGACCTCGTGCCGCCGTGTCCGGGCGAGGAGTTCGCCGGCGCGTTGAATCGCCTTGTCCTCGGCTTCCTGACGGGATGCTCCGGTGGTTCGGGCGAGGGCCGCGCCCGGCGAGACATTGTCGGCCTTCGAGTGCCACACGGTTCCCAGACGGTAGCTGGACAGATTCACCGGCCAGCCGGCCACTTCGAGCGTCCGCTCCTGGTAATCTTCGGCTTGCATGCTCAGCCCCGCGCCGCGGAAACGGCGCCGCGCTCGACGGGCGCGCCCACCAGGTTGCCCCACTCGGTCCAGGAGCCGTCATAGTTGGTCACGTTCTGAAAGCCGAGCAGGTATTTCAGGACGAACCAGGTGTGGCTCGACCGCTCGCCGATCCGGCAATACGCGATGACCGGACGGGAGCCGTCGATTCCCTCGGCTTCGTAAAGCGAACGCAATTCATCAGCCGATTTGAAGGTGCCGTCGTCGTTGCAGGCCTTGCCCCAAGGAATGCTGCGCGCTCCGGGAATATGTCCGCCGCGCTGGCAGGTTTCGGGCAGTCCGGGAGGCGCCAGGATCTCGCCGGAAAACTCCTGTGGGCTGCGCACGTCCACGAGACTCGCAGAGTGCTCGGCCAGGGCCCTCTGCACCTGCGGCAGAAACGCGCGCAAGGAAAGATCCGCGTCCTTGGCGTGATAAGCGGAAGGCCGCACTTGGGGCTTCTCGATGGAAAGCTCGCGTCCCTCCGCGAGCCACTTCTTGCGCCCGCCGTTCATCAGCCGGACATCCGCGTGCCCATAGATTCCGGCCTGCCAGAGAGCCCAGGCGGCGAACCAGTTGTTGTTGTCGCCGTAGATCACCAGGGTGGTGTCGGGGGTCACGCCGGACGAAGACATCAGTTGCTCGAACTGCTGCCTGGAGAGAATATCGCGGCGGACGGTGTCGCAGAGCTGGGTGTTCCACGCCCAGGCGATCGCGCCGGGAACGTGGCCCTCATCGTAAGCCTTGGTATCCACATCGACTTCCGCGATTCTCACCTTCGGGTCGTTTGCATGGCTCGCCACCCACTCGGTGGTGACGAGTGCTTCGGGATGGGCGTAGTCTGCCATGGAATACTCCTCCTTTGTGTTTTTGGGATGTCTGGACCGATTATACCGGGTCGGTGTCCCGGCTGTAGGATAAAGGTGTGAAGCTCACGTGTCTTTTGTGCGTTTTCCCAGGCCTGCTGATGGCCCAACCGGCTCCTGACCCGGCCGCCACGGCCCGCAAGGCGCTGGACCTGCTGATTGGCGGAAAGTACCACGAGATGTTCCAGATGTTCTCGCCCGACTTGCAGACGGCCATACCGGAACCATCGCTGGAGAAACTGGCCGACACGCAAATCAAGCCTCTGGGCGCGGTCGAAAAGATCGGTGACCCGTCGGTGCGGAAGGCGGGAAACAACAATATCGTGGTGATCCCGGTCAAATTCCCGTCGCAGAACGTGAACTTCCAGGCCGCCATCAACCCTTCGGGCCAGTTGTTCATCATGAACCTGCTGCCCGGAGAGATCATCTGGCAACGCCCGGCCTACAGTAAGCCGGACGCCTTTCAGGAGCGGCAGGTGACGGTGGGCGACGGGGAGTGGAAATTGCCCGGCACCCTGACTGTCCCAGCCGGCGCAGGCCCCTTCCCGGGGGTCGTGCTGGTGCACGGCACCGGTCCCAACGATCGGGACGAAACCATCGGCGGGTCCAAGATGTTCCGGGACCTGGCGGAAGGCTTGGCTTCACGCGGCATCGTCGTGGTACGGTACGAGAAGCGCACCAGGCAATACGGCGCCAAGATGGCCGGCCGCGGAAACACCACCGTGAAGGAAGAGACGGTGGATGACGCGGTGGCCGCGGCCGCGTTGCTCCGCGCGCAAAAGGAAGTCGACCCGAAGAGGATTTATGTGATAGGGCATGACCTCGGCGGCTATGTGGCTCCAAGGATCGCGGAGCAGGAAGGCAAACTGGCGGGACTGGTGATCCTTGCCGGCAACGTCCGGCCCCTGGAAGATCTGATCCTGGAGCAAAGCCGCAACAGCAATATGAGCAACGAGAAGTTGGATCAGCTCAAGAAGCTCGTGGCGCGCATCAAGGCGCTGGAGCCCGAAGATGCGGACGCGCCGCCGATTCTGGGGATGCGGGTGCCCTACCTCCTCGATCTCAAGGGGTACGATCCGGCGGCCATGGCGGCCAAGCTCGGGATTCCGGTGATGGTGCTGCAGGGCGAGCGGGACTTCCAGGTGACGATGGCGGATTTTGCGCTGTGGAAGTCCGCACTGGGCTCGCGCAAAGACGCGGTACTCCGCAGTTACCCGGCGTTGAACCACGTGTTTGTGGCCGGGGAAGGAAAGAGCACCGAGGCCGAGTACCGCAAGCCCGGCCATGTGGCGCCCGAGGTCGTGGACGACATCGCCAAGTTTGTCGCCCATTGAGTTTCGACGTCTTGAAGCGGTGTGGCGCAGGCACTCCTGACTGCCGCGTCGGCGCTTCTGCCGACGCTTTTGGCCGTCTCCGACTCCTGTGCCCGCGAACCCCCCTCCCGGGGCATCAATCGACATAGGTAGGCTGTCGCCAGCTTTCCCTGTCACACCACCGGACATGCGGGTCCGCATCCGGCGGTTCGGCGGGTCGAGCTATCCCCTAACAGTCAATCTCGGAATCCCGAGCGAGTCGAAGTAAGCATTGGGTAGTGCCATAGCGAGTGCCGGGCTGTTTGCCAATCTCCACGGACCATGACGATTCGGTCCCTTCTGGCAGGTCCTTCGGGGCTTCACTCCTATCCTCCTCCATGAAGGCCAACACTAGCTGGTTATTCTGCCGCTTGTCGCCCATGAGTCGCGCCGCTTACTCACCACTCCCATTACCCTCCTTGCGGAGGACTGTTTGGGCCTTCCTCCGTTGCCGGATTACTAACGCCCGCTGCTGACTTCTGCCGCCCGGTCAGGATGGATCGCTCCCTCCTCAGTCCCGATTCCGGGACAAACGGCAGATCTCCCGAGGTAAGCTCGACCGCCTTCCGCACGCAACCGCCGGATTTACAACCAGTGCCTTTGATGGATAGGGGCTTTGCGGTCATTGGCCCGCTCGCCCAGCACCGTATGCCTCTGATCCGGTTCTTGTACATCGGCTCGTCCGTTTGCTCCACGCTTCTTTCAGACCTCTCG
>DATJWB010000219.1:0-8871 GCA_035501495.1 Bryobacteraceae bacterium
GAGAACTCCTCCAGTCGGAATTATAACATTATGCGCCCCATCTCCTTCCGCTCCGATGTCTTGCGCACCCTTCTCCTGCGCCATCAAGTCGCCACTCTCGACGAATTGAAGCAGGCTCTCGGCACTTCGGTGGACGTCACCGTCTTCCGTAAACTCAAGCTGCTGGATTACCTCACCAGCTATTCCCATCGCGGTCGATACTATACCCTCCGTGACATCGTCCACTTCGACGACCGTGGCTTGTGGTCGCATGCAGACGTTTGGTTTTCCCACTTTGGCACTCTGTTGGCCACCGCCCAAGCCTTCATTGATCGTTCCCCGCGCGGCTATTTCGCCGATGAATTGGCTCCCCTGTTGCACGTCGAAGTGCAAGATGTCTTGCGTCAACTGGCGCAGCAGGGGCGGGTTCGGCGTCAGCTCGTTTCCGGCCGTTATCTCTATATCGCTGTGGATCCAACTGCCCAACGGCGTCAATTGCTGGCGCGCCGCAGCGTGGAGTCCCTGCCAACCGTGGCCGACCCATCGGTGTTGGAGGTCTCTCCGGATGAAGTCAAGGCCGCCATCCTCTTGTTCTACAGCCTGCTGGACGAGCAGCAACGCCGCCTGTATGCCGGACTGGAATCTCTCAAACTGGGCCGTGGCGGCGATCGTCAACTGGCCGACTTCCTCGACCTCGATCCGCACACTGTCTCCCGGGGACGACAACAGTTATTGGCTCAGGACGTGGAAATCGACCGTGCGCGCAAAGTGGGTGGCGGGCGCAGACAGGTGAAAAAAAAACGCCCGAAATAATCGACGCGATCGAGATTCTTCTGGAGCACGATACCGCCGGAGACCCCATCAGCGGTCTGAAGTGGACTCGCAAAACCACCGAGAAGATCGCCGCAGTCCTTCAGCAGGTCGATATTCCAGTATCACCCAATACCGTCGCTCGTCTCCTCCGCGACATGGATTTCTCTCTGCGCGTCAATCGCAAGCAGATCGCCACCAACTCCAGCCCCTATCGCGATCAGCAGTTCCAGTGCATCGCCGCGCTGCGTGATCGCTTCCAGCGGCAGGGCCTCCCCTGCATCAGCGTGGATACCAACCAGCGCGAAATGATCGGCAATTTCAAAAACGGCGGCGCCCAATGGGACCGTTCGCCGGTCCTGGTGAACGATCACGACTTCCTCTCCGATGCCAGCGGGGTAGGAATCCCCTATGGCATTTATGAGCCGCACCGCAATCGCGGTACCGTCTGCGTCGGCATCTCCCATGACACACCCGCCTTCGCAACTCATTCCATCGCCACGTGGTGGAAGCGGCAAGGCGCTCGCTGCTATGGCCCCGTTTCAAAACTTCTGCTTCTCGCCGACTCTGGAGGCAGCAACCGGTGCGATTCCTGGCTCTGGAGAACCGAAGTTCAGACTCAGCTATGCAACCGCTTCAGCATCGCTGTCACCGTCGCTCATTATCCAACCGGCGCCTCCAAGTGGACCCCATCGAACACCGGTTGTTCTCGGAGATATCCAAGCACTGGGCAGCCGAGCCACTCGTCAGGTACGAGAAGATGCTCAAGCTCCTTCGCACCACCGACACCCAAACCGGCTTGGTCGTGAACGCCTGCCTCGACCGCAAGGAGTACCCAACCCGTCTTAAGCCCGACCCGCAGTTGATCGCTTCACTCCGCCTCACCCCAGGCAAAGTACTTCCGAGATGGGACTACACTATCCAACCGAATCTGTAAAGTTATTCTTGCGTCGTCCCTTTGTGTTATGATCCTCCCTTCATTGGACTTGGGGGGCCACTCTGATCCAGCTCTACGGGTTCGCGCCTGTTTGGGACCGCCTCGGCGGAATGCTGTACCGCGTTCACGATAGCCGTTCGCGAGGAGCGCAAGCGACGACAACAACGAAGAAGTCCTTGGAGCGCACTGGGGCTGTCTTGGTTTGGACGTTGGTGGGCATGCAAATGGTGACGGCCATGAGCGGCTATGTCCTGCCGCCAGAGGTCCACCTCGCCATCGGGAAGGTGTTTTATGGCGCCTACGCGCCTGAGCAATTTCCGGTGTTGGACAGCCACTACGTGGTCAGCTTTTTCCATCGCTTCGGCGGCTTCCTCTTCATGGCGCTCGTGCCGCTCCAGTTCATGCCGAGACTCCGTGCGCGCCATATCACCTTCCACCGCTGGTCTGGCCGCGTCCTTGTTGCCGTAGGCGTAATCTTCGGCGTGAGCGCCCTCGTGATGGCGGGACGCTTTCCGTACGCCGCCACGCGTGAAATCATTCCGATGTTTTTTTGGCCTGATGTTCCTCTAACTGCATCATCAGGGCGTTTCTGGAGGTGCGGCGGAGGAACGTCGCCCTGCACCGCGAATGGATAATCCGTGGTGCTGCGCTCGGTTTGGCCGCTGCGACTATCCGCGCGGTTTATGTTGTTTGCTTGTACACCACGGACTGGAGCATCCAAGACGTATTGATCACATCGCTATAGCTCGGGTGGTCGCTCAACCTGCTAATCGCTGAATGCTGGATCAATTACACGCGGCCCAAGCAGGAAATCGCTCGCTTAGCGAGTGCGGGAGCGGAATAACTGGTTCCCCGCAGGGGAGGAAGATCATGAATCGACGTACCAGGCTCGTGTTGGCGGGCATAACGCTTATGGGCTTGATGGCCTCACCTCAGCTTGGTTTTGCCCAGAGCGAGAGCGATCCTTTTCTCGGCGTTTGGCAGCTCAATGTCGCAAAATCGAAATACAGCCCTGGGCCGCCGCCGAAAAGCCAGACCATGTACATCTGGGAGGACGAAGCGAAAATTCGCAAGAACAGCCAAGTAACGATTAACGGGGCAGGAGTTCCGAACGCCGTCGTCTTAATACACATTTACGACGACACTCCCCGTCCAGTGCCCGGAGCGCAAGGCTATGATTCGAGTGCCTATATGCGAGTTGACGCTCATACGGTCAAGTCCAGATATTTGAATGCCGGGAAAGTCCTTCAGACCGCCACCTGGACCGTATCCCAAGATGGCAAGACATTGACCTACACGGGCACAGGCGTCGATGCAAACGGCCGGCAAGTCAACCAACTTCGTATCTACGAGAAGCAGCAGTAGGTACTGCCGGATCGAATCGCGGCGGGCAGCCTTGAGACCGGATTCGTGACCGCCAATTTCCTCTTAGCCCTGATGTGCGGATTTGGCGAGTTCTTGCCTGTGCCCGACCGCCGTCCTGAGTGGCTGGAATGGTGCCCGTAGCAGACACTTGGCGCTCAATCGGCATCGACCTCTCTTGCGATGGTTCTGCGTCTCCTGGATCAGCATCCCGACCGCTGGTCTCCGAAAACGCTGAATACCTTCGCGCACGAACACCTCTACTACACGCTGTGTGGCCTGTCCATGACGACGCTATACGCCGACATCGTTTGTGAGGCGAGCGCTGGCGAGGTACAGTAGCTGATCAAAGAAGAGTACCTCTCGGGCGAAACAGGTTGGCCGCCTACTTACGTCTCGACGTGCGTGCCGCTCCGTGGCTACCGCGCTGCCGCCGCAGGACCGTCGGGACGTAGTGGTCATGATTAAAACCGGTACTTATGACGATACCGTAGGCGCGGACTTCTCCTTGTGGACCGGGTGAATCCGGGACTGCCTGACGACGACGATTTCACGGTTCTAGACCCTGCGGAACCCATCCCTTCCGTAAAATCTCCGTGGCTGCTGAGCGATTCCTCGCGACACGTCTGCCGGGATCAAAAGATCCGGGAAGCGTGGCAAGGAGGCGAGAGTCCGTGAATTGCAACTTGCCGGTGTTTGGGTCTTTGCACGCTGGCTCTCCAGCCGCGACCCGAAGCTCGGCGGGGCTTTTCTGCGGGCGATGGCCCTCTTGCTGCCCGGCGATAAGCCCTGAGCCGAGTCCGCTCCCGATTGATCGTGCCGGGGTCTCAAAAGTGCAAAACCTCTAGCCTAGAACCCATCGGCCCAACACATTTGCGGCGACCCAACTATCAAGTCCCCCTTGTGGCGGTGTCTGACTTTTGCCCCCCCGGCCAGCGGAACCTCTCGGAATCCTCTGGCGGTCACGTGCGAAGAGGAATCGCAGGCAGAGGAAACGGTGGATGACGGGCCCGCCGCTGCTGCGGCATCGCCGGGGATCGCGTTCTACGCTCCCATGTCCCCCCACGAGCGGTGGCATCGGCGGCGCGGTTCACTCCTCGCGGGCCGCCACGCTCCGTCACGACACCCGCTACCACCGCTGCCAGGGTGGCGGAGGCGGCTTGCGCAGGGCGGGGTTTGCGCTCCAGCGGACCATCCTGACGTACAACGATTCCGGCAATCGGATATTCGATATTTCGGCCATGGCGGGGATCTACAGCGGTCGATCGCCGCGACCACCTGGCGTCCGCGCCACGCCGACCCTGGCCAAGGGGCATCCGCGCCGGAAACTTCAGTGTGATCGCCCGGGCAGGATCCAATCTCTTCAAAGAATTCGGCCCCGATCGGAAACACATCTTTCTGCGGAAGTAAGCTCGGCACCGGTTTACCACCCGCAACTCGTTCGGGGAACGGGACATGTGCTATACCAAATAATATTTGGGGATGGCGCTCCGGGAAAAATCTGCATTCACGCTGAGAGTCTGCCTGGCGCTTCTTCTGCCACCCTTGGGCATGATGGCGGCAGACAGTGCCGTGCTGTTGCCCATCGAGGTGATGGGTGCGGAGGGCACTACGGCGGAAGTCCGCCTGGAAGTTCCCGAGGCCGCCGTCAGCAGAGTTCGCTCGCTTTGGATGCAGGTTCACGGCCTCGAATATCCCGGCCTTGCCGGCGTGCAGGTCAACGCCGGCGCCTGGATCCCGCTCAACAACGAGACCGCCGCGGTGGAAGAACCGGGCCGAAGTTATGGCGGCATCGGAGGGGGCTTTGGCACCCTCAAACTCACGCTGCCCCTGGTCCCGGGAGCCGTCACGGGCGGTTCGAATGTCATTCGTTTCCGCTTCAACCGCTCCAACGGAATCGTCAGCGGCTTCCGGGTTCTGGCCTTCAACTTCCTTGCCGACGATGGCCAGGCGATACTGCCCGCCGGCGCCTTCGCGCAGGAGAACCCCGACTCGTGGACGCCGCCGCGCCCGGACGCCGCCGCGATCGCCACTGGCAAGCGCCTCTGGTACACGGCCACACTGATGGCCAATTACTCCGCCGGTGCTCCGCCGATCCAGGCCCATTGCGCCGATTGCCACGCCGAAAACGGCAGAGACCTGAAGTACTTCAATTATTCCAACCGGTCGATCGTCGCCCGCTCGCAATTCCACGGACTCACCGCGCTCGAGGGGGAGCAGATCGCCAGCTACATCCGGTCGCTGACGTTTCCGAATCCAGGCCGTCCCTGGAATCCTCCGTATCAGCCGGGCCCCGGCCTGGACGCGCAACCCGTCAGCAACTGGGCGGCGGGTGCCGGGCTGGCCTGGGTGCTGGACAGCGATGAGCAGTCGCTCCCGTTTCTTTTCAATCGCAGCGCGGAGCCTGGGCCTCTCCGCATCACTCCCGAAGTCTTCCGCCCGGACGGCGATCTGAATGCCCGCGAGATCCCAATCTCACTGCAGCTCCCGGATTGGAACCACTGGCTGCCGCGCATTCACCCGCTGGACGCCTGGGGCCAGGATTTCCTCCACAGTGATCTGTGGCAATCGCTCGGGGGAGGCTTGCGGGCGCAACTTGCCTCCCCCAGCGTTTCGAAGTTCATCTCCTCGGGAGAGATCGTCGGCTCGTTCGACCGCTGGTCGAAATCGCAGCGTAAGTTCCTCGCGGGCCGGGTCGAGAAAACCACCGGCGGGTGGTCGCCGGAGCTCACCGAAAAGGTCTACGCCACGCAGCTTTGGGAACTGGTGAAGACTTGGGAACTCACCCAGGAGTTTGGCCTGGAGGCCCGCGGGCGTGAGTTGTACGGCCCTGGAGGAGAACTGCGCACGTGGTTCAACACCGTCTCCCTTTCCGCGGCGCCTGCCTCGGCGGGCGTGCCGGACGGTCCGAACGGAATGGGCGGCAGTGCCCTGACCAACGAATACTACAACAATGCCTGGTACGAGCTGCAACTGCTGGTGAACAGCGGCAATCATCGCCGCCACGGCCGCGAGCCCATCGACTGGGTCTACCTGATCGACCGTTCGAAAGCCATGTATCTCGAAAGTCACCGGCCGGAGCCGGCGCGAGTGCTGGTGGCGGTAATCAAGGCGCTGCAATCCGCCGATCCGAAGGTAGGGCCGGACAACCAGATCCGGGGGTGGCGGCCCGACGACAACGTGGACCCGAGAATCCTGGTGAGCAGCGATTGGGCGCCGATCTTCCAGGCGCTCGATCCCGGTGTGCGGCGCGCCATCACCGAATCGCTCCTCACCGCCTGGCTGGACAAGAACCTGAAGTATCGCACCTCGCAATACTTCAATCAGGGCACCACCTCGCTGACTCAGACCTACGCCCTGCCCAAAGATCTGAGCGGCATTTCGGGCGGCAACGTGTGGCTCTCGGCGCCGCAATTTCAGGCCGCCGGAATCTCGCCGGATACCATCGCCAGGCTGCTGAAATGGGGCCGCTCTTACGCCAACATGGCGGCCAGCCTGCATTACTGACTCTGGGGATGAAAGTGATCGTGACGCGGAGGCCGCGGCGCCGGCTCCGGGCTCGGAATTTCCAGGTTGACAACGATCGGGTCCTGACCGCTGCGCACGACCACCGCCTCCACCGGCGCATCCGGCAGAGCATTGATCTCCTGGTGCGGCACGAAAGGCGGCACATAGATGAAATCGCCCGGCCCGGCTTCGGCTACGAACTCGAGGCGTTCGCCCCAGCGAAAACGCGCACGGCCGCGGACGATGTATAAGACCGTCTCGAGTTCGCCGTGATGGTGCGGCCCGGTGGCGACATCCGGTTGCACCACCACGGTCCCCGCCCACAATTTGTCCGCTCCCGCCCGCGCGTGGGTGATGGCCGCCGCCCTGGTCATGCCGGGCGTCTGCGGCGTATTGGAATCCAGCTCGCCGGCGCGCACGATCCGGATGCCGTGTTGTTCCCAATCGGGCATGAATTAACTCTCTCTCCTCGATGGTAATGCTACGGGCGCACTCCGGTCCACCTTCCTCGTGTGTCGAGCAGAATCACCGCAAGGCGTCCCAGTCATCGCTGGAAACGGGCTCCAGCGGATCCTGGAAGTCGAGAACCGAACCCCGAAGGTCCCGGTTATGAATCGTTGGTCCCGCGGCTTTCGAGATCACCAGGACTTCAACTTTTGGCCGGGCTGGAGCGGCAGTCCCTCCAAAACGAGCTCGCCATTCTCTCCGACCGTGGTCTCTATCCAGTGTGCTTGCACGCCCCCGGTATGGAGGATCTAAACTCCGGCTTAGGGTTCCGGGAGGCCGCCGGTCCAGTCGCGAATGGCCCACGCCACGGCGGTCAACGAGCCGAAGGCGCCGGCGACCAGGCCGATAGTGCGCGGGCTGCAATACTGCGAGGCGATTCCGGCGGCGGCCATCGAAACGATCATCATCGACCAGCGGAGCGATTCCATGGTCGCGAAGACGCGGCCGCGGAAACGATCGGGGGTGTGGCGGAGAAGTTGCGAGTTGTTGAGCACCGAGGTCACGGCCATGCCGACGCGCGAGAACATCATGGCGATCAGCGCGGCGGTGTATGACTCCACCTGGCTGAAGAGCATGTAGGCCGCACCGTGAACCAGGTAAGAGATGGTGACCGAGAGCTTGTAGCCGGCGAATCCCACGCGGCGGCCGACCAGGTGGCCGGTGGCGCCGCCCACGAGCAGGCCGATGCCGGCGAATCCCCAGATGGAGCCGATGCCCGCCGCGCCGCGGTGGAAGACCTGCTCGCCGAAGAGCGCGAACAGAATCTGGGCGGCGCCTCCTCCGATCGCCCATCCGACGGAGATCATGGCGATCCCCGTCATGAGCGGCACGGACCGCATGTAGGAGAGGCCCTCGGCGTACTCGTGCCAGGGGCGGACAGCGGGGACGTGCTTGCGTTCGGCGCGGAATCCGCCAGGGGCGGCGATCAGCCAGATCGACCAGGCGGAGAAGACGAAGGAAAGCGAGTTGAGGATGAACGCCCAGGCATAGCCGAACTTCGCGGCGCTGAAACCGGCGAGCAGCGTGCCGGCCGTGAGCGTTGCCCAACTGGTGGTCTGGGTGAGGGAATTGGCCGTGTGCAGTTCGTCGTCGGTGGCGATGGCCGGGAGGATGGCGGAGCGGCCGCTGGTGAAGAACGGCGAGGCGAACATCAGGGCGCCGCTGAGCAGGTAGAGCAGCCAGGGGCGCGGCTGGTGGATGGTGAGGACGAACGCCAGCGCGAGGACGGCGCGGATGAGGTCGCTCGCGATCATGATTTGGCGGCGATCGAAGCGGTCGAGGACTACGCCGGCAGCCGGTCCGGCGAGCATGGCCGGAATGGCGCGCGAAAGCATCACGCCCGAAACGACGAGGCCCGACCCGGACTTCTCCATCACAAGAGCGAAGACGGCGATGTTATTGAAATAGTCGCCGATTTCGCTGACCACCTGGCCCATCCAGGTGTAGCGGTAGTTGCGATTCTGGCGAAGCAGGGCCGGCAGAGAGGTCACGAGATTTCATGGTAGCGTGCGCAACCCGTTCAGGAAGCGGGCGTGAAGATCCGTGAGATACCTCACACGGCCGTGGCGCACCCCGGCCACCAACAGGCCCGCGGACATGAAATCATGGAGATAGTGGCCGAAGAGACTGCAACCGCTCAACAAAGTAAAGCCTGGCTGGTAGCCCGTACCGGCCCGTTATCGGGAAGCCGGTACCTGCTGCGCGAAGGGAGGACCCTGCTCGGCAGGAACGCGCAGAACGACATCATCGTTCATGGCCCGAACACCGCC
>DATJWB010000220.1:0-64892 GCA_035501495.1 Bryobacteraceae bacterium
ACCTGGTCGGGCGAGAAGAGCGTGAGCGACGCGGGCTGATTGTTCCACGCAAGCGAGCCTCCGCGGTTATACTCCCAATCGGCGCCAAAGCGAGCGCGGTGTGCGCCGTGCTGCCAGGCCAACGAGTCGTTCAGTTGAAACCGCCGGGCTGGATAGAGTGTGGTGGAGGAATTCCCGAGGGTCAAGCCCGCAGTCGGGATCGAAATCGCGGGCGCTCCGATTCCGAGGCATCCCGGACAGTCGGATTGCTGCGGCGCAAGCTGGTCGTCACTGTAGAAGAAGTACGAATAACGGAAATCGTTAACCAGCGTTGGGCGAAGAACGCTGGTAACGCCCAGCACGCTCTGATCGACCCACGTCACCTCCCGGACCCAGGCCGACGGATAGGTGTTGGCAACCGTGCCTGCCGTCCCGGAAACCGGCGCAAAGCTGTGGCCGCCGTCGTGCGAATAGCGCGCGAACATCGTGTGCCTAGGGGAGAGGCGGTAATCCAACCGAGCGCTGATTTGGTCCTCGAACAGCGGACTGGGAAAAACGCCGCTGAGGTGGCCGAAATCGGGCCCGAACAGAGTCGTCGACCCGACTCCCCGCTGATCGTCGCGCTCCCAGTTGGCAAAGAAGAACAGCCGGTCGCGGCGGATCGGTCCTCCCACGGCAAAACCGAATTGCCGGCGCTGGAAGAACGGATCGGGATTGGCGGAATTGCGCTGCAGACCTGGGTAGGCGGAAAGAGTATGGTCCCGGAAGAAGAAGAACGCGGAGCCGTGCAGGTCGTTTCCGCCCGACCGCGTGACCACGTTGATCGCCCCGCTGAAGCTGAGGCCGGTGGACAGATCGTAATTCGCTGAGGAAACCTGGAACTCCTGGACCAAATCCTGTGAGAAGCCCATGGCCGAACCGAAAAGGCCCGGGGTCATGATGCTGCTGCCATCCACCGTGACGCGCGTGCCGCTTCCGCTGGGGCCGCCCGGCGCGCCCAGAACGGGCACCATGGTCCGGTTGCCGGACGTGCGTGACGGCGGCTGGACACCCGGTTCCAGCTTTGCGAGTTCCAGGACATTGCGGCCGTTCAGCGGGAGGTTCTGGATCTCGGTGCCTGTGATTACCCCCGTTACCGAATGCGAATCGTACTGGATTTGAGCCGAGGTTGACTCGACGGTGATCGACTCCTTGACATCTCCGAGGCGCAGGTCGAAATCGGCAGTGGTGGTCACACCCGATTCCACCGAGGCCGACCGGTCCATCCGCGGAAAGCGGTTGGCCTCCACGCTGACTTGATACTCGCCCGGCAACAGTGCCGAGAAGCTGAAATCACCCTTCTCGGATGTGGATTCAGTCCGCTTGATCCTGGTAGCGAGGTTGATGACACTCAGGCGGGCCCCGGAAACTGCCGCCCCCGACGGATCGCGCACCACACCCGCGATGGTGCCGGTTGGAACCTGCGCGCTCGCCCCTCCGAGGAGCGCGAAAAACAGCATGATCTTCATTGCTTCCCTCCGTGCGATTTGCCACCCAGAGGCGATCGCGATATGGGTGCAGCATACGGCTTGCTGCCGCCAATTTTCAATTTCCGCTCAAGAACCTGTGGGCAAAAAGAATACTACGGGGCAACTCATTGAGAGAATGGCCTTTATAGCTACTGATTACGAGCCGTCCGCGATCTGATAGACTGATCAGCCATGGGCGCCGCTCCGGAACTGGACCGCCGTCCCCTGCATTTTGGTGTTTTCGAGTTGAATCCTTCCGCGGGTGAACTGCGCAAGCATGGGGTGCGTGTCCGCCTGCAGGACCAGCCTCTCAAGGTCCTCCTTTGCCTGATCGAGAATTCCGGTGAAATCTGCACGCGCGAGGAACTGATCCGGAGGATTTGGCCCGAAGGGACCTTCGTCGATTACGACCGCGGTCTGAATGTCGCCGTCACGCGCTTGCGGCAGGTGCTCGGAGACTCGGCGGATGCGCCGCGGTATGTCGAGACGCTGGGGCGGAAGGGGTACCGCTTCATCGCGCCGGTGGAGCGGATTACCCCGCCGGCCGCACCCATAGAAGAACCGTCCCTCATTGACGTTCCGCCTTCAGCCGACCAGACCACTCCACGGCAGGTGCGTCGATGGTGGCCATATGCCGCGATTCTGGGCCTCGGACTGATAGCTTCAGCGGGATGGTGGCGCGTCGTCGCCCGACCGCGACCGGCAGCGAAGCCATTGGTGCGCCTCAGCCTGGATTTAGGACCAGACCTTGCCGCGGCTGGGCTCGGGACCGGGTCACTGTTGGCGCTATCGCCGGACGGCTCGCGCCTGGCCGTCTCGGTAGGTGGGGCGGACGGCAAGGTACGCCTGGCCACGCGCCGGCTCGACCAGAGCCAGCTTACAGTTCTGCCGGGCACCGAAGGCGGCGCCTCGCCGTTCTTTTCCCCGGACGGGCAATGGATCGCCTTTTTTGCCAATGGCAAGCTCCAAAAGATGCCCGCCGACGGCGGCACGCCCGTGACTCTGTGCGAGGCCGATACACACGCCGCCGGACGTGCATCCATGTACTACCCTGCGGGGAGTTGGGGGGATGACGGGAACATCATCACCGCCCTGAACGTGGCCGTCGGACTCTGGCGTGTCCCTTCCACCGGCGGCACGCCCGAGTTGCTCAAGTTCAAGCAGGAGCCGGGTGAGATTTACCGCTGGCCGCAGGTCCTTCCGGGCAGTGGAGCTATCCTGTTCACGGCGGCCCGCGGAGACTACGAGAACGGCACCATCGACGTTTTCTCGTTCAAGACCGGCGAGCGGAAAACCGTGCAGCGAGGGGGCATTGTGGGACGCTACCTGCCCACCGGCCACCTTGTCTACCTGCACCAGAATGCGCTCCTGGCCGTGGGGTTCGACCTGGAGACACTCAAAGCGCACGGCACGCCGCAGCCAGTCCTCGAAGACATGGGCGGCCGGCTCGCCGGTTGGAATTACGGATTCGCCCAAAACGGCAGCTTCGTTTACGAGAACCAGCCCAACGATCCCCAACTTTCCATCTTCTGGCTCGACCGCGCCGGTAAACTCTCGCCTCTGCAATCCGCTCCCGCATCCTATTCCACTCCGCGCTTCTCTCCGGACGGCAAGCGCCTGGCATTTTCCATGAGCGGCCGCAGTTCGCAGGGGATTTGGGTTCAGGACATCTGGGTGCAGGACCTCGACAGCGGGAGGGCTTCCCGCCTTACTTCCCTGTCGGGAGTAAACGATAGCCCCGTGTGGACTGCGGACGGGCAGAACCTGATCTTCCGTTCGGTGGACCAGCCCAACCCGGGTATCTACATCGTGCGCGCCGATGGTGGAGGCGAAGTGCGGCATCTGGCCGATCTGACGGCCGGTGTGTTTCCCTCCTCCATGTCGCATGACGGTAAGCGCCTCGCCATCTGGGATTTCGCCGGCGGGGGTTTGGTCTGGACGACTCCCGTGGAAAGCGGCCCGGAAGGTCCGCGCCTCGGTAACGCGGACTTGTTTTATCGCCCCTCGTTCAATCCCCCCATCTCCACGCGCACCTCGCCGGCGTTCTCGCCCGATGGACGATGGATCGCGTACTGTGCGCTCGAATCGGGACAGATCGAAGTATACGTGCGGCCCTTTCCGGGACCGGGGCCGAAGTGGCGCGTGTCGAAAGCCGGCGGCCGCCACCCCGTCTGGTCACGGAATGGACACGAGATCTTCTTCCTCACTCGAAATGGCGGCAGCCTTTTGGGCAGGGTGATGGTTGCGAACTATCAGGTGACCGGCGACACATTCGTGCCGGGTGAGCCATCCGTCTGGTCGGACAAGCTGCTGCTCGACTTAGGCGAGCTTTATGCCTACGACGTGGCTCCCGACGGGAAGCGTCTGGCGGTGGTGATGCACGCGGACGGCGAAGCGGAGGAGAAACCTGTTCACAGCCTGGCGTTCCTGGTGAACTTCTTCGATGAGCTGCGGCGGCGCGTGCCGGTCGAACGGAATTGACTGGAACAGCCGGAAACAGGTCCGGACCTGGGGTTTCCGACATGTTGTCCGACGGCTGGTCTTTAGATTCAGCGAGTTACTGGCCCGTTCGCGACAGGTTGTCGGAATTTGGTGCCTTTCGCCGCGTTCCGCAACCCGCCTAATGGTGACTCACCGAGATCACAGAGTCACTCTGGGTCCTGTATCCGTTGATTTCGGCAACGATGATGTGGTCTCCGTCGTTCACGTCGGGTATGCGGATGTTGAATTGATATAATCCGGAGCCGGTCAGACCCGCCCACACAACATCGGCCAGGGTCCTCCCCAGGTGGAAGATCACGGGTGAGGCGAGCATCGCCGGCTGACCTACCAGCGTGTCGGTTGGAAGTAGGGGGCTGGTGGAACCGAAACCGGTCCCGTAGAGGGTGATGATCTCACCTGGCCGGGCATCCCGCACCTTGGTCGGGATTCCGAGGGCGTATCCTACTTCGAAGTTGCCCACCAGCTTCCCGTCCGTAGTCTGCCCGATCACGTAGACCCCGCCTTCCACCGGGAGTCGGAACAGCGAGGGCGAAAACGGTCCTGCCTGTACCAGGAACGGATCGCTCCTGCCCTGCGAAGTCGCGACTTCGATCGGGACCGGAGCCGCGGCGTTGTCGTCCGGCGCCAGAACGTTGACCTGGTTCGGACTGATGTAGGACAGGAACCCGGGCTTGCCATTGATGTTGACGCGTACACCATCGAGCTGCGTGGGCAGTTTGTTCCCCGCGAAATCGGCGGAGTTCCACGCGCGTGTGGAAGTCGAGAGATTCGCGCCGAAGATTGAAATCCAGGTGGCCGGCGCAATCGCAGGTAGGAAGCTGGCGCTGTTCGACGCGGAGGAGACCGCGGGCTGACCCACGGGGATCCGATCGCCCGCGTAGTTCAGTATGGTTCCGTAGTCGCCGGCAATCCAGCCGTGCTGGGCATCGAGGAACCGCAGACCCAGGAGGTCAACACCGGTACCGGGATCCACGTAAGTCCACGTCGTGCCGCCATCGGTCGTTTGGAGCAGATTGCCCATCTCCCCCGTGGCCCATCCATGTGTGGCGTCGGTGAATTGGATGTCCCGCAGATCGCCATCCTTTTCCAGGGGCAGGGTGTGTCTCTTCCAGTGGGCTCCGCCGTCGGTGGTCTGGTACAAGGTAACCCCCGGACCTGGATAATCGCCGCCGGCAATCCAACCGTTCTGGCTGTCGGCGAACGTCACCGCGTAGCATCTCATGCCGCATAGGGGATCAGCGCAGGAGAACTGGCCCGCCGTCCAGTGGGCGCCGCCATCCGTCGTATAGACGGCCTCCGGACGGCCTCCGACGCCCCAGGCGTGCTGTGAGTCGCGGGCCGCAACGCCGCCCAGCGGAGATCCAAAGCCGATCCCGATGGGGCCCGGAATACCGGTATCCACCCAACTCCACAGATTCCCGCCGTTGGTCGTGTGCGCCAGCCAGATGTTCTGCGAGGGAAAATGATCGTCGGCGATCACCCAGCCCTCCTGGTCGTTCAGGAACTGTACCCCGAAGAATTCGAGGTCCCAATCCGCATACAGTTCCGCCCCTTGCTCGGTCCAGTGCTGGCCCCCGTCGGCAGTATGCACGATGGCCCCGTGGTGTTCCCATCCTTTGCTGCCCGAGTAGGTTTCGGAGGAGCCCACGGCCCATCCATTTCTGGCATTCGTGAAATAGATCCGGTCGAGGCGGTGGTAGCTGAAGAGCGTGTCGGAAGCGGGAGCGTGCTCATATTGCGTGGTCCAGGTCTTGCCGCCGTCCTGAGTTGCCAGGATGACCTGACCCCAGAGGTTGGTGGCGAAAGTGCGACTGCCGGCCACCCAGCCATGAGTCTGGTCCACGAAGAACACGCTCTGGAAAAGGTAGTGGGGATTGATATAAGACGGATTGAAGATGCACGTGCAGGACGCGCATGTGGACGATGTGCCACAGACGTCCCATGGGTGAGTGGACTTGGTCTGCAAGTCCCGGTCGCCCACTGCCACCACCAGGTTGCCAGTCACGGCGACAGCCCAGAGTCCTTCGTCTGTCAAGGGGTTCGTATCTTCGATGGTGATGGACTGCCAGGTTGCGCCCCCGTCGGGCGTGCGCCAGATGACCGGGCCGGATCCGGCATAAGAGGTGCCCACTGCGTAACCCCGCAGACGATCCGCGAAATGAAGATCGCGCACCTGTTCGTAAAACTCGCCGGCGTTCTGCGCCTGCCAGGTCTTGCCTCCGTCGGCCGTGTGGAAGACACACCCGCCCTCCCAGTCCGAAGAGTGCGGGAAGCCTCCCGCCCAGCCGTTCGAGGCATCCACAAAATGCAGCGCCGTGAAAGTCAGGCCTTGCGTCGTGGCAAACTGTTCGGTCCACGTGCGGCCGCCGTCGCTGGTGCCATAGATCGCGCCTACGAGCTGGGCATCGTTAAAGGCATCGTAACCCACGATTTTGAGACCAGCGGCCCAGCCCCTCTGCGAATCGATGAAATCAATGCGCTTTAAGAGACTGGTGCTGGTTGGAAGGGTCTGCTGGGTCCAGGACCGCCCCCCGTCGGCGGTATGCCAGATGCTGCCCTGCCAGTCAACGAAGTCCTCGGCGAAATTGTCGTACTGCACCGGCCGGTTGCAGGTCGCCCAGCCATTGTTGGGGTCGGTGAAGAACACGCTGCTGAAATCATCGGTGCTGGCAACCGCCTGCCGGTTCCAGTGTGCGCCGCCGTCGGTGGTATGCAGGATCGTGCCGTTGGTTCCCACCACCCACCCCTGATTGGCATCGAGAAAGGAGACACCCTGGAAGGTCTCGGCGGAACCGGGGTCTTGGTCGCTCCAACCGGCCCCGCCATTCGTCGTCTTGATGATGGAGCCCTTGTAAGTAAGCGTCGCCTGGTCCCAATGCGGCTCGCCGACGGCCCAGCCGGTGTTGGCGTCGACAAAAACGATGGCATTGAGATTGTGCGACACCTCTCCGTACTGCTGTATCGCGGGCGGAGCAAAAGCCGCCCTGGGTTCGGCGACAGAAGGGCGGCCCGCGGATCGAACCGTGCTCCCCCGGGCCAACCCGTTGGCCGGCCGGACACGCTGGGTTCCATCGGCTTCCAGCTTCGTATCGAGCCGGAGCGTCTCGCCGGGACGGAGCTTCACGTAACGGCGGACAAAAGGCCTCGAGCCTTGCATGGAAATCGTGACGCGGTATGGCCCAGGGGACAGCATGGGAAGGATGAACTCGCCGCTATCGGCGGCCAAGCCCGTGGTTTGATGGTGGGTACCTAAATGTATCGCTGTGATGCGCGCCCCCGCAATGGTGGCATTTTCGGGGCCGCTGACCCGGCCGGTGATCGCGCCGGAGTCGTTAGCCGCGAAAAGGATCGCGGAGAGCAGCGCGAGCGGCAGCATCAGAATCAGTTTCCTGACACTCATATTTGCCTCCTCGTCGCTGCACAAGGCTGCGAAACGGCTGCTGGGACGCACCGCAGCCAGTTCTTGGTCGCATCAATACTAACTCAGATATTCAGGTCTTTTCAACTGAAAACGACCCGGAGAAATCTGAGGTGGTACCAGGGTCAGGCGCCTACGCACTCGGGGCGTCGTTTGGAGGCTGCACAGCAGATGACAATGCGCCGGCGTTGGTCCCAGGCCCCCTGGGTGTTGTCGCAAAAAAGCCGCCCCCAGTTGCCTGGGGACGGCTTGAGTTTTGGGGATGGAGGATAACTCTTTAGTCGCCGAAGGAGCCCACTTCTTCGCGTTCTTCGACGGGCTTCGCGCCAGGCGCCGGCTGGATGCCGCCGATTTGGACCAGGTCCGGATCCGATTGTTCCTTCAGAACGTGCTGGCGGTATAGCTTCATCATCCGGGCGTTCTCCGCCTGATCCTTGATCTTGGCGTCGCGGGCCCGAATCTTCTCCTCGCGAGCGTTCTTCGCGATTCCCAGACGATCCAGGTCGTGCTGCTCGCCCTTGGCCACAACGTCGGCCCGCAGAACCAGCGAGGTGTCCCGCTTCTCGATCGGCACCGACTTTCCGCCCGCGAAAATCTCGTGACGCCCGTGCTCGTCGTACCACTTGGTGAGAGTCGCGGTCATGTGCATCTTCTCGATGATGTTCCGCCACCCCACGCCGGTATTGTAAGCGCAGAAGGAAATCTCGCCTTCCTGGGTGGCGTAGGGGATGATGCACTGTTCGGTGCGCCGGAAGTCGTAATTGAACAGATCCTGGAACCACATGCCCGCGATGAAGAGGAAGTTCCAGCGGTCGCGGCGGCGGCGCTCGATGTCGTCCATAGTGCGGTCCTTGCCGACATTGCCGTAGCTCTTGCCGGTGGCGCCGAATGTCTTGTCGAGCTTTTTCATCAGGTCGCTGAGCTTGAAGTGCGTGGGCGACTTGAAGGGATCGTAGTTGCGCGCCGCTGCCAGGGCCATGCCGACAATCGAGAGCCACTTGCCGCGCGCCGCGTCGTTGACCCGTGCGACATCACGGGCCAGTTGATCGCAATTCCAGAACGATGTGACCGGCTTGGCTTCCCTGGTCTCCTTGTCCACCATCACGGCCATCCCGACGCCGCAATTCGGATGGCACCCGCAGCTCAACTGGCCCCAGCCGTACTGCGGCCCGTGAACCAGGTCGCTCCAGTCGGAGAAGGTGGAGATGAACGAAATCGGGAACCAGTCGCGCGCCGGTTCGCCGAGTCCGGTCTGGTTCTTCACGTCATGCGCCAGATGGGAAAGGGTATAGCGCTGGGCGGCGCGGCGCTCGTCGGTGACGGCTTCGTCGCGTCCCGTGAACGATACCGGCTGGAAGGAGAGGAACGGAATCTTTTTGGGATTGTCGAGGGCGAACTGGACGATGTGGCCCACCTGCTCGTTGTTGATCCCGTTGATGATGGTGATGACCGGAATGATGTCCACGCCGCTCGAATAAAGGTTGTCGATGGCGCGCAGCTTGACATCGAACAGGTTGCCGACCTTGCGGTGCGAGTTGGCGGCGTTGCCGATGCCGTCGAACTGGAGATAGGCATAACGCAGTCCGGCATCGGCCGCCTTCTTGCAGAATTCTTTGTCCTTGGCGAACTCGATCCCGTTGGTAGCCGCCTGCACCGAAGTGTAGCCGACCTCGCGGGCGTAACGAACGGCGTCCAGGAAGAACGGTGAAATCGTTGGTTCACCGCCCGAGAATTGCACCGACATCTGCCGCTTGGGCTTGATGGTAATGGCGTTGTCGAGCAGCGTCTGGATGTCTTCCCAGCTCAATTCGTGGACGAACCCGACCTGGTTGGCGTCCATGAAGCACGGATCGCACATCATGTTGCAGCGGTTCGTCAGGTCCACCGTCAGGACCGATCCGCGGCCGTGCGTAATGGTGCTCGAGCCATGCTTGTGAAGCCGCGAATCGTTGTGCGCGCGTATGTCGCGCCCGGGGAAAACGTCTTCCAGGTGCTTGAAAAACGCGGTGTCAATGGCCATCACGTCCTCGAAATGGCCGTGAATGGGGCAGTCTTTGACCATCAGGATCTTGCCATCGCGTTCGATGACCTTCGCCTTGATCTCGCCGGGCTTGTCGGTATACAGGACCTCGAGGGGAGCTTTGCCGTCCAGAATCTGCTGGCGGACTTCGGGAATGCAGCGGGGGCACAGGGAGTCGGTCTCACGGGGCCACCCCAGCGGAGGCTTCGTCTTTTCCCACGACTTCAGCAGGGGCTTGTCCGACCACGTCGGCACGAAGCCCGGGTTCTGGCCGATCTGGTTGAACTTATCGAATACGAACCAAGCCGCTCCGGCGGCGTATGTCAGTGCTTTCTCTGCGTACTTAATCGGCTTGTGCATCTTCGTTGACTCCCTCCCTGGCGCCAGCTTACCAGTAGAGCCCGGGTTGTTCAGGATCCTGCCCACCCCTCGCGCCGCAAAATGCCGAGGTTGTGCGCTAGTCCAGAGTATAGGAAGGATAGCTGGTCAAACCTATCGATTGCCATCAAAACGTGGAATTTACCGGTTGTACGGCACAAGATAGCGTTGAATGGGACAAATTACGCGGAAGGCCTCGGACGACGTAGACACCTGAAAGAGAAGGGCTTATTCCCAAAAACAGCTACGGCCCCGGAGCCCTGGCCCCGGGGCCGTGGGAGGATCAAGGAGAGAGACTTTACTGCTGGATCTGACCGCCTCGCGGCATCCGGCCACTGCCCGCCGCACCAGGCCGTGGTCCAGGTCCGCCCTGAGTTACCGTGTAATCAGACGGAACCGTAAACAGCGAAGGGTCCGGCTCCGCACGATTGATGTTCGTGAGCTCTGTAACAGACGTGCCGGAACGGGGATCGGTGGTCTTGATCATCACCGGGACTTTAAGGTCCGTCGACACCCACCGCTCGTGTACGGTTACCAGGGGCTGGGCGTTGCCGATGGCGCCTGCCGGAATCGTCCGGGTGATGCGGGTCCCGGTGACCACCACGCCATTGATCGTCTGGGTGCCCAGATCTTCGGTCTTGACGTTCGGATCGGCCGGGCGGGAGGTGCCGCTGGCATTGCGCGGCATTCGGGAACCGGGGCCGGCGTTACCAGCCTGGCCGAAGCGCCCAGGCCCTCGGACCTGAATCGTCCGCGCCGTCTTGTTCTGGGGGTTCAATTCGTGACTCACTCCGGCGACAGGATCGTGGATGCTGATTCGCTTCACCGGAGTGGTTTGACCCGGCGGGGTGAATGCGGTTTCCGTCCGGACCCGTCCCTGGCTGTCGCGGATGATGGTCGTCTGGGTTTGGTTCTGAATGACATTGCCGCCCGCGAGAACTTGCTGCTGGGTGCGGACTTCCACCCCGGAATACGGAGCCCCCGTCACGGTGCGGCCCATTTCCGGCCCGCCCGCCATGGGTCCAAACCCCATCCGGCCGCCTCGCGGCATGGGACCTCCCGGCGGTTGCGCCATCAATCCTGCGGATGCCAACAAAACCGTCAACCCCAGCTTCTTCGTCATGTATTGCACCTCTCAAATTGCATTCCCGGCGAACGTCGGAAAGTTCCATTGTATTGAAAAACATCTGAGCGTTCTTACCGCAACCACTTGGGTAACCGGGCCTCGCTTTTCCGCGTTTGGCTTCGGATCCCGGGGCACGAGCGATCTCGCGCCTTATGCCCGCCGGCGATCCGTTGCGCTTCGCTCTTCAGTTCCCGCCAAAACTCCCGCGTCTGCCGAATGTCCTCATCTCCCGCGATGCCTTCGAGCAAAAAAAGCCTCGAGGCGGGCGTCCTCCCCGGCTTGGTACGCCTGGTCCAACAGGAAGCCAAAATACTCGCTCACGGTGCCATAGCCCTTCGCGGCCGGTTGGCTGCCGATGTGTGCCTTAACGGGCTCAGGGAGCGAGCTTGTCAGGCGAGCCACGGTTGGATGCTGCTCACCGTCGTGCGGGCCTCCTGAGGAATGCTCGGCACGCGGAAAGTCCATGGGAGAAGTGATGAGTCTTGCAACTACGTCCTGACTCTTGCGGCAAACGAACAGCGTAAGGGACCATCGGAGCCGCTAAGTTGTTCCCTCCTCTTCATGCGATCCAGCTTGCCCCACCGCGGTTTACTCTGAACACGCACTCATGCCGGAGGTGGGGTGGTCTGCCATCGGCCTCGCGTGAAGTCCGGGAACTTCACCGGCGCGCTGCCGTTGGCCACCGACTGTTCGCTCAATGGCCCGGGGGCACTCCATGAGGCGGCATCGTAGACATCGATGTCCGGGGCCTTGCCTTCGCGGATGGCTTGCACCAGGCGCCAGGCCATTACGAAATCCATCCCGCCGTGACCGCCGAGTTTGCGCGCCAGCTCGCCGGTCTCCTTCCAGAAGGAATGCTCGTACTGCGCCTTATAAGGATCGAGCGATCCAAACTCCTCGCGTGGGGAGCCGTCCAGGTAGATCCGCGGCGGGTAGTCGCGGAAAATGCCTTTCGTCCCGGCGATCAGGTTGATTCGGTCGTATGGCTGCGGGCTGGAGGTGTTGTGCTCCAGTGTGATCAACCGCCCCTTCACCGTCCGGATCAGGCTGCTGTTGAGATCGCCTTCGCGATAGATTTCCTTCTGCCGCGGGTCGTTCGCCGGCAGGTGCTCCTTCCGGTATGCGGCCAGCGATGCCGGCTTCGAGCTCATCGATACCAGGTAGTCGAAGCGGTCGCCGCGATTGATGTCCATGTAGTGGGCCACCGGCCCCAAGCCGTGGGTGGGATAGAGATTGCCGTTGCGGTTGAAGTGCTCGAAGCGCCGCCACAGGCCTTCGCCGTTGTCCGAGAACAGGATGCTGCGCAGATCATGGTTATAGGCGCAGGCGCCGTGGGTCAGCTCGCCGAACAGCCCGGCCTTCACCATGTTCCACACCATCAGCTCGTTGTACCCATAGCAGCAGTTCTCGAGCTGGATGCAGTGGCGGCCGGTGGCTTCCGAGGTGTTGACCAGGTCCCAGCATTCTTCGAGCGTCCTCGCGGCGGGGACCTCCACCGCCACGTGCTTGCCCTGCTTCATGGCGCTGAGGGCCATAGGCGTGTGCCAGGTCCACGGAGTCGCCACCACCACCAGGTCGAGATCGTCGCGCTTGAGCAACTGCTCGAACGCGTAGTCGCTGGTGTGGTACAGCGCCGGAGTGTGCGACTGCTTTCCGGCGCGCTCCAGCTTGGCCTGTGCCCGCCTTACCTTGTCCTCCACAACGTCGCACAGGGCCGCCACCTGCACTTCGGGCATCGCCGAGAAATTATCCAGGAGTGAATTCCCGCGGCCGCCTACGCCGATCAGGCCGAGCCGAACGTTGTCCTTCTTCTCGAAGGGTTTTCCGGAGATGGTACGGCCGCCGGCCTGGCTTTCCTCCTGCTGCGGGGCTGACCGGCCTTCGCTCTGCGACAAGCCGATGCCCAATGAAGCCACAGATGCGAGCCGCAGCAGATCGCGGCGCGACGAATTCTTCCGATCCTTTTCGTTTTCGTTCATCTCTCTACCTCCAAAGGCGGCGTACCACCTGAATCAGAATGGTAGCGGTCACCACAAATACGGCCATCAGTCCCAAGCCGTACCCCAAACGGCCATATAGAAAGTTTCCCACAGTGAACAGGGCCGACCAGATCATGATGCACCCTGCGAACCAGCCAAGCAACGATAGCGGGAAGCTTTCCGCGCCCACATCGACGGCTGCGGCTTCCGAGAGCCCGGCTTTCGCCCGGATGACGCGCCACCCCGGCCCGAACGGCCGCACCTTCCGATAAAACTCCACCAGCGTGCGGGGATCGGTCTGCGGCCCCAGGTAGGCGGTAGCCAGCCAGCAGACGCTCGTGACGACGATCGTGATCAGCAGTTGCGAGGCGGTGGAAGGCGCGGCCTGGCTCTTGCTCAGGATCAGAAAGAGCAACGACATGGCGAAGGAACTCACCATGGCCACAATCTCGCACCACGCGGTGACCCGCCACCAGAACCAGCGCACCAGGTACAGGAGCCCCGTGCCCGCGCCGATCTGCAAAATCACGTTGAAGCTTCCCGCCGCCGTATCGAGCGCGAACACCATCGCCGACGAGCAGACGAACAGCAGAATGGTGGCCATCCGGCCCGCCAGGACGTAATGGCGTTCCGGCGCTCCCGGCTTGACGAATCGGCGATAGAAGTCGTGCACCAGATAAGACGCTCCCCAGTTGAGGTGAGTGAGGATGGTGGACGAATTGGCCGCGATCAGACCCCCGAGCATCAGCCCCATCCAGCCGGCCGGCAGAAAGCGCAGCATGGCGGGGAACGCGATGTCGTGTCCTACGAGTGTGGGATCGAGATGCGGAAAAGCTTTCTGGATGTCCGCCAGCGTGGGGTACACGATCAGGGATGCCAGGCCCGTGAGGATCCACGGCCATGGCCGCAGCACATAGTGTGCGACGTTGAAAAACAGGGTTCCGCCGAGCGCGTCCTTCTCCGATTTGGAGGCCAGCATGCGCTGGGCGATGTAGCTGCCGCCGCCCGGCTCCGCGCCCGGATACCACGTCGCCCACCACTGCACCGCGATGGGAATGATGAAAACGGCTACCGCCACGTCCCAGGTGTTCTGGAAATCGGGGAGCATGTCGAGGTAGTGAATGCCGCCCGGCCCGCGGAGTTGGGAGAGCTTGTCGATGAGACCGCTGAGGCCTCCGACCTGTGGCAGCGTGACCGCGAAATACGCCGCAGCGATTACCGCCGACATTTTGATGAAGAACTGCACCATGTCGATCACCAGCACGCCCCAGAGCCCGGAGTGCGCGGCGAAGACCACGTTGAGCAGGCCGACTGCCAGCAGCGTTTGCCAGCGCTCGAAACCAAACAGCACGGCGGCAATTTTGCAGGCGGCCAGGTTGACCGTCGCCATGATCACGCAGTTGAAGAGAAGTCCGAGGTAGACCGACCGGAATCCGCGCACCGCGGCAGCCGCTTTGCCGGAGTAGCGCAGTTCGTAGAACTCCAGGTCGGTAAGCACGCCCGATCGGCGCCACAAGCGGGCATAAAAGAAGACTGTGGCCACGCCGGTGAGCGTATAGGCCCACCAACGCCAGTTGCCCGCGACTCCCTCCGTGCGCACGAGATTGGCGACCAGGTTCGGAGTATCGCTCGAAAACGTGGTGGCCACCATGGAAAGGCCCGCCAGCCACCAGGGAACCGACCGGCCCGAGGCAAAGAATTCAGCCGTGTTCTTACCCGAGCGCTTCCCGAAAAACAGTGCGGGAGCGAAGCAGATGGCCACCGAGACGAGCGCGATGATCCAATCAATGGTGTGGAGTTGCATGTTCCTCCTGATACAGGACGCCCGGCCCGGGATCGGCATCGATCAGGTGATCGTCCTCACGGAATCCGGGACGCCGGGAGTAATACCGATCGATCAGCCTGGCGCGGACGGCGGGTAAATCCGCTTTGGGCGCGAAGATTACGACGCAGCCCCCGAAGCCCGCGCCGGTCAGGCGCGCACCGCTCGCACCCGCTTCCATGGCCGCATCCACCAGCCGGTCGAGCGCCGGGCAACTGACCTTGAGACGGTCCCGCAAGCTGCCGTGGGATGCGAGCAGGAGAGCGCCAAAGGCGGCGCCGTCCTGCTGCTCGAGCGCCTTAACAACGGCTTGGACGCGCAGGGCTTCGCTGGTCACATGCAAAAAGCCGTCCCGCTCCTCCTGGGTGGGAAGGGAGTCCGCAGTTGCGCCGCTCTCGATCGCAGCGCGATAGCTGGGAAAACCCAGTCGCCGGAGCGCGGTTGTTCCCGCGATACGCCGGGCGTTGTAGGCTTCCCGCGCGCCGCCGGACTTTTCGGCAGTGGCCAGGCTGTGGGCCACCAGAAAGCCCCAATCCGGCGGGATCGGGATCGCGTGTACGGACAGCGGCTCGAACTCGATCAACGATGCGCAGCCCGGGCGCGAGGCCAGCACCGCGGCGTGGTCCATGCCGCCGCCGCGCGTGCCGACGAACTGCTCGCCATCGGGAAGCACGGCCATCAGTTCCTCGAAGCCGGCCTCACATCTGTTGGCCCGCAGCAACGCCAGTGTGAACGCCACCAGCAGCGCACTCGAAGACGACAGACCGGCCGCCGCCGGAAGGTCCGATGTGACCTCCGCATCGATCCCGGCGCGAGCGCCGGGCCACAGCTTGTGGGCGCAGAGCGCGGCGGCGCGCAGGTAATTCTCCCAGTTGCCCGCTTCGGCAGGCTCGAGCTCGGGCGTCCACTCGAACTCGCATCGCGCGTATCCCGCGGAGCTAGCAGAAACCATGAGATCCGGCCGCGGACGGAACGACACGTTCACGTACCGCCGGATCGCGATCGGCAGGACGGGAAGACCGTGATAGTCGATGTGCTCTCCGATCAGATTGACGCGTCCGGGAACCGAGATCACTCCGACACGATAGCATCCTGCCACCAGTCGGGGGAAAATAGCTGCAAATGATTCTCCGCCGACTCCTCTCCATGGCGTTGATTGCGGCAAGCCTGGCTTTCGCCCAGATGCCCTCACCCGCACTGCTGGTCTTGAATAAGGAAGGCACGCTCGCCATAGTGGATCCAACATCCAGGAAGGTGCTGGGAAAAGCGAATACCGGCGACACACCTCACGAAGTGGCCGCCTCCACCGACGGCAAGCTGGCCTTCGCTTCGAATTACGGCGGGTCTGCTCCGGGCAACTCGATTTCGGTTATCGACCTGGCATCGCGGAAGGAACTGCATCGCGTGGATCTCGGCCCGCTGCGGAGGCCCCACGGGCTGGCGTTCGCCGATGGAAAGCTATACTTCACCGCCGAGACCAACAAGCTGATCGGGCGCTACGATCCCGCCACCAACCAGGTGGACTGGCTGCTCGGCACGGGCCAGAACAGCACCCACATGCTGATGGTCAGCCCGGATACGTCGCAGATGTTCACCTCGAACATCGGCTCCGACAGCATCACCATGATCGAGCGGACCGGCGCGCAAAACTACAACGAGACGGTGATTCCGGTGGGCAAAGGCCCCGAGGGATTCGACATGTCGCCCGATGGCAAGCAGATCTGGGCGGCCAATTCGCGCGACGGCAGCGTCTCCATGATCGACATCTTCACCAAGAGGGTTGTCCACACGTTTAGTGTGCAGACCAAGCGCTCGAACCGGTTGAAGTTCACTCCCGACGGCCGGCTGGTGCTCATTTCCGACCTGGATGCCGGCGACCTGGTGGTGCTCGAGCGCGCCACACGGAAAGAGGTCAAACGCATGAACCTCGGCCACCAGCCTGCCGGGATTCTGATCGAGCCCGACAGTTCCCGCGCCTATGTCGCGGTGACGGGCGACGACAACGTTGCGGTGATCGATCTGAAGACCTTGGACCTGATCGCCAGGATTCAAACCGGAAGGGGGCCGGACGGAATGGCCTGGGTGAAATAAACGATGCGCATGATTCTCGTCTTCCTCTGCGGCTGCCCCCTCTTCGCCCAAACCACGGACGCTCGGCCCTCGTTTGCGGTGGCATCCGTCAAGCCCAGCGCGCGCATTCTCGGAAAGGACGCAATCCAGCAGATCGCGTTCAACGCCACGGGGGTAAACGGAAAAAATCTGACTTTGAAGTTTCTGATCCAGGAAGCCTATGGGGTGCAGCCATTCCAGGTTTCGGGTGGCCCGAAATGGCTCGATGACAATGAATACGATGTCGACGCCAAAACCGATGGACCCACATCGAAAGACCAACTCCGCAGGATGCTCCGCACGCTTCTGGCGGAGCGCTTCGGGCTGGCTCTGCACAAGGAGAGCAAGGAGCTTTCCGTCTACGAACTCGTGGTCGACCGGAACGGACCCAAAATCCACGCGGCGGGTGATGACAATGACACCGTGATCGCTGGCGGACGCCGCTTCCGGGGCGACCTGCAACGCTTTGCGAATCTCCTTTCGGTGCAGCTCAGTATCGTGTTGCAGGACGACCCGGGGAGGCCCGGGATGGCGAGCGGCGCCCCCGTTCCGGTCGTGGACAAAACCGGGCTGCCGGGAATTTACGATTTCACTTACGAGCTGAGACTGGAGCCCGGCGCGGACATGTTCGTCCTCTGGCAGCGAGTCTTGCAGGATCAACTCGGGCTCAAGCTCGAGAAACGCAAGAGTCCGGTCGAAATGTTGGTGGTCGATCGTGCGTCAAGAATCCCGACTTCGAACTGAGACGGTGGCTTGTCACTCGGATTCAGGGGGCGACGCTGGAGACCTATACAGTCCTTCCATGTTGCGGGCAAAGGTCCGCGTGTCGCAGACCGGAGATTCAAGAAGCCGGGGCCGCATGTTGAGGCGAAGGTCGCGCAGGCGGTCGGGGGTCTCGCGAGAGGTTCCCAGGCTCACGGCCAGCGCGATGTAGTCGTCGAGGCTCTGGCAGACGAACTCGCCGAGCCCGCCGGCGCGGAGGATGGAGGCGCTGTTGCGTGACGCCCAGCGGTCCCCGGCGAATGTAATCACAGGGACCCCCTGCCAGATGGCGTCTGCCGTGGTGGTGCCGCCGTTGTAAGGGAAGGTATCGAGCGCGATATCGATCTCCCCATAGGTTTCGAGGAAGCGGAAGTATTCGCAGGGGCCCGCCATGCGCACGCGTTCGGACGGGACCTGCTGGGCCTCGAAGAGACTGTGGACGTAGGCGCGATTGCTCGATGCGCCCAATGCGGCGCTCCGCAGGAGCAGCGTGCTGCCCGGAACCTGCCGCAGGATGGCGCTCCAGGCGGCGACCACATCGCTCGTGATTTTGTATTGCGGGGCGAAACTGCCGAAGCGGATGGGACGCCCGGTGCAGCAGGGCGGGGGCACGATTTCGGGAGCTGGAAAGTCCACCTCGAACGTGAGCCAACTGCCGGGAACACGCACGATCCTCTCGGAATAGAATTGCTCCTCTATGGGCGGGATCACGACCTCATCTCCGACGAGCCAATCGAAGCAGGACATCCCGGTAGTGGCGAAGATGCCGAACCAGCCGACGATCAGCGGCGCCGGACCGAGCGCCAGGACCGCCAGGCGCTGCGGCGCGCTGTAGCCGTTCAGGTCCACCAGTACGTCGATGGCGGAGTGCCGGATCGATTGCGCGGCGGCTTCGGCCGAGAGGCCGGTGATGTCGTGAAAGTGGTCCGAAGGATGCGGCCGGTAGCCGTGGCGGATTGCGGAGGCAGGAGCATCGGAGAAGAGATGCACCTCGAATTGGCGGCGATCATGCTGGTTGATGAGGCCCCAGACCGGCTTCATCCAGTTGTGGTCCTGGAAGAACGCGGACAGGTACCCCACGCGCACGGCACCTTTGCGGGGCGCGAGCGGCGGGTGTTGGGCTGCGACGGGCAGAGCGCGGCGCACCCACGCGCGCCGCGCGTCGAGAATATCCTGGTTGGTGCTGGCGGGGTCCCCCGGAATGATTACGGCGATCGCCGACTCGGCCGTCTCGGGGTCTCCCGCGGCGGCGGCCTGGCGGAAGAGTTGAATCGCCTCGGTAACCCTTCCAAGCTTGAACAGGCTGTGGCCCAGGTTGTGCTGTGCCTCGCGGCGTGTGGGGTCCGCCTCGAGCGCTTTCTGGAAACAGAAGCCGGCGGCGGCATATTCGTTTCGGGAGGTTTCGGCACACCCGGCCGCGTACCACGCCCGCGACGATTTCGGATTGCACGCGAGCGCTTTACGGTACTGATCGACGGCCGCCTGCCACTCGCGGAGGGTCTGCAGGGCGTCGCCGAGATCGCAATACAGCTCGGCGTCGCCCGGAATCAGAGAGGCCGCTCTTTCCAGAACGGGAACGGCCTCAGCGGGGCGCTCGAGGGCCTGGAGCAGTTGCCCCAGCGCCACCAGCGCGCGAGCATGATCCGGTTCCGCGTTCACTGCCCGTTGGAAGCACTCGGCGGCGCGCTCCCACTCCTTCTTGTCGCGCCAGGCATTGCCCAGGTTGTAGTGCGCATTCGCATAGCCGGGCGACTCGGCGAGGGCCTCCTGGTAGGCCTGAATGGCATCGTCGAGACGGCCCTGCTTTCTCCAGAGCGTGCCCAGGTTGTTGTGCAGTTCGGGGTTGGCGGCCGTCGCGATTCCCTGCCGGAAGCTGGCTTCGGCTTCGGCATCGCGTCCGAGTTCCATGAGAGCGAGGCCCAGGACGTTGTAGCATCGCACATCGCCGGGTACCAGCGCCAGCGCCCGGCGATTCAGTTGGACGGCCGCTCGGTGATCACCGGCCTGATGGGCGATTACGGACAGCAGGTACAGTGCGTCGGCGTTCGCAGGATTCGACTGGAGCACCTGCTGGTAGAGTTCCGCGGCCTGCGCCAGCCGCCCCTCGCGATGATGCTCGAGTGCCTGCTCGAAGGCTTCGTTCGCGCTCGTCATGTTATTCTCCACCGTAGCAAAAGGACGCTAAGCTGTTTTTCTGCAATGAACGCACTTCTCTTTACCCCGCAACAGCACGAACGGGCCAGCATGCTGCTCGATCGTTTCGCCGCGCGTTACTTTGCCACAGTGGCGGATCGTCCCGTGTATCCTGCCTTGGACCGCGCGGCGTTGCGTGAGCTCAAGCAGCAGGCGCTGCCCCGCACCGGCCAGCCTCTCGAAGCGCTTTTCGAGGAACTCGAGCAGGTGGTGGTCCCGAATTCCACTCAAACCGCCCACCCGCGCTTCCTGCCTTATGTGCAGCCCTCCCCCAACGCGCTGTCGCCGTACGCGGACCATGTGGCCGCCATCCTGAACCAGAATTGCAACCTGTGGCACCTGTCTCCGGCCGCGAACGCCGTGGAGCAGACTGTGCTTGGCTGGTTCGCCGAGCTCTTCGCCATGCCGGCTACGGCCAGCGGGATCCTGACCAGCGGCGGCTCGATGGCCAACATGGTGGCAGTCGCGGCTGCGCGCGACCACGCCCTGGGCGACGGCGCGCGCACCGCGGGCTTGCAGGGCGGCCGCGCGCCACTGGTGCTCTACACGTCGGAGGAAGCGCACTCCAGCATTGTCAAAGCGGTGTCCATGCTCGGCCTGGGCAGGCAATACCTGCGCCCCATCGCCACCGATGAGCAATTCCGAATTCGCCTGGACCTGCTGGCCGAAGCAGTGTCCCACGACCGCGCGGCGGGCCTCGATCCATTCTGTGTGGTGGGACACGCCGGGACGGTCACCACGGGCGCCATCGACCCCCTCGAAGATCTGTCGCACTTCTGCCGCGAGCAGGGGCTCTGGCTGCACGTGGACGGCGCTTTTGGCGCACTCGCGGCTTTGAGCCCACGGTTCCGAACCGCCCTGTCCGCGGCCGGCCTCGCCGACTCGCTTTCGCTCGATCCGCATAAATTCCTCTTCTGCAATCTCGAAGCGGGCTGCGTGCTGGTGCGCGACCGCCGGCGCCTGCTCGATGCTTTCAGCGCACAGTCGAGCTACCTGACGATGTCCGAAGACCCCGACTTCCTCGATTTCGCCAGTCAGGGTCCGCAGCTTTCGCGCGCGTTCAAAGCGCTGAAGGTGTGGTGGTCGCTGAAACATTTCGGCGCGGATGCGTATGCCGGGGTGATTGAGCACATGCACGAACTGGCGGAGTACATGGGCCGGCAGATTGGCGCGCGCGAGGGCTTCGAGCTGCTCGCTCCCGTAGTTTTCAACTGCGTGTGCTTCCGGCTTACCGGACTTGACAGCGACGGCAATCGCCGCGTGCTGAAGGAGCTCGTGGAGGGCGGTACCGCCTTCCTGGGCCCGGCGCTGGTGAAAGGCCGCACCGGACTGCGCGCCTGCTTCATGAATCTACGCACTACCGAGGCGGATGTGGACTTGATCCTCGACAGGCTGGCTGCCATCGCGGGGAGCTGAGCCGTGCCGTTATTCCAGCATCATTGCGCGGCCACAACCTGGACAGGCCGCTCCAGTTGGAAGGTCAGCACGCTTTCGACGGGCACCCTCACGGCCGGCCCCTTCGTCAGGATTTCGGTGAGCGCGCCGGCGCCGGCTCCCGAGCCCGCCCCAATGGCCGCCCCCTTTCCGTGGCCCGCGATTGCACCAATAATCGCGCCCACGGCTGCGCCGCCTCCCGCGAACTCGCCTGTCCGCTTATTCGCGCCCACTCCGTCGCGGCCGCGCTCGACGACGGCCCGGGTGTCAAGGTGATACATGCGCCCGTCCACTGCAACTGAATTCAGATCGAGCACCAGGTCGGAGGCTCCCCGGAAGCGCCCACCCTGGGCTGCCGACTTGATGACAATCTGCGCGTTCGATCCGCGCGGAATGACGACATCGCCGGCGCTGTCGTGCACATCCTTGGTCACTTCGGCTGCGAACGTCTGCCCCTCGACGGCCTTGGCGGAATCGATGGTCTCTTCGGTGCGGACCGAGATCGACGTACTTGCCGGCACGACGAACGTCTTGGTGGTGATGGCAGGCTCTTCCGGGTGGTAATGCTGATCGTGGACCGGGTCGGGAGGGGCGGCCGGCGGTGTGCCGTCCGGTGGCGCCGCCGGCGCTGTTCCGCTCGCGGACAGTGCCGCCATTGGCTGGCCGTAGTCCACAGACAGGACTTGGCTCATGGGAATCGTGCGCATCATCGAGTCGTCGCCCGCGATCTTGATTTCAGAGGTTGAACTGGCCAGCACCGTGCCCGCGACCGAGCTGCCGTCGCGCAGATGCACCGTAGCATGCGCCGCGCCGCCGCTCGTGGGCGCACAGGAAGCGAAAACCAGACACGTGAGAAGTACTCCGGTTATCCATCTGTTTCCTATCATCCTTGCCATATATTATTCGAGCCCCGAGGCGCGGAACAAGGGTGCCCGTGTGTTCGCGTGCACCAACCTTATTCGCCGCAGGAACGGCGTGGCACGAGCGCGCATTCGAGCAGGATGTCGCGGGGCGGAAGGGACCGGTCGCCAATCCGGCTGAGCATCGTCTGAATCGCGACCTCTCCCAGCGCTGTGCACGGCTGCCGGAGAGTGGTGAGCGGCACTCGCAGATGTTTGGCGTATCGCACATCGTCGATCCCCGCGATCTTGACCCGCTCCGGGACGCTAATGCCGAGAACGTCCAACACTTGCATCAATTGAGCAGCGGTTGCATCGTTGGCGCAAACAAATCCGTCCGGCCGCAAGGTGTGGACTGCTCGAGAAATGGTATCGCCATCCGATGGCAGGCAGCGCACCACCAAGTCCTCGTTGTAACCGTGGACTCGGGCAGCATCGCGGAAGCCCGCAATCCTCAGTTCCACGGTGTGTGCGGAATCCGGCTTGGTGAGGAAAGCCGGCCGCCGGCTCCCGCGCTCGATCAGGTATTCGGTCATGCGGTAACCCGCCCGCCGATTGTCGATGCCCACCAGATCGTAGGGGGAGCGCCTGGGGTAGGCGTGAATGCAGCGGTCCAACAGCACCAGCGGGATGCCCGCGCGATCCAGCGTCTCGCAGATCCTGAGATTGAGAGCGTCCTTGCCGGCTCGCCACTCCACAGGCGCGAAGAATACGCCGTTGACGCGCCTTTCGATGTAGTCGGAACAGAGGCGAGGCGCCTGGTCGGCCCAGTCGTCCCCACGCTGCGCCGTGTCGCCCCAAAGAAGGGCGTGGCCGCCCGTGCGTCCGGCTTTGGCCATACCTTGGCAGATGGGCTCGAAGATTTCGGTTTCCCCAAGTCCCGGAATCAGCAGGCCGAAGAGGTATCCCTGGGGACGGCTTCGTGGGTTGACGAAGGTTCCGGAGCCCGCACGCCGGCCCACGAGTCCTTCGATCTGGAGTTCTTTGAGCGCCCGCTGTACCGTCAGGCGGGAGACGCCGTAACGGGAGCCGAGCTCCGATTCGCTGGGCAGCCGTTCGCCCACACGATACTGCCCGGCGGCGATGGCGGTGCGCAATTCTTCGAGGATTTTCTTGTATTTAGGCAATTCGGCGGCAGGCGTGGAACTCTTCTCGGGCATATTACGATCTCCCGCACTTCGAAAGCTGGCTAGACAGGTTTCCTGCGAAACCCATGGTACTCCGTCAATCAATTACCCGAGGCTGAATGGGACCTACCCGTACGATCCCCGCTTCGGATTCTCTCCCGAGGAGCATTCGTGCGAGGCCCTTGGCATCCGTTACGTGACTGTATCCAGGATACTTAAATCGCAAATGTCGAATCAATCCCGACCGGCCGCCAGGTTTAACGTTAACTTTCAAGATTTACCCCGCCAGGCGTTTTAGTTCAATCGTACAACTAATTGATTCACACATTTGACTATACAGATCAGCGATTTGTCATTGACAGCTTTTGTAACCCTTTGATAGTATTTTGCTAATATTAAATCACTAGGTGAGAGGCGGATGTTAGTCAGGGACAGGGGCGCAAACCGGTTTTTTCAACACCTATTCCGCATCCGCGACGTTTTCCGCTGTTCTTTCCCCGGCAGTGTTTTTCCTGGCCGGCTCCTCGACGAAGAGAAGGAGACTCAACGCAATGTCCAGCGTTTCTCGCAGGATGCTTTTGTCTGTAATCGCCCTGACGCTGTTGTTTAGCTTCGGGTTGCAGGCACAGCAGGTTTTCGGCAGTATTTACGGCACCGTGACGGATCCCAAAGGCGGGTCGGTGCCGAGCGCTAAGGTGACGATTACAGACGTGGCCAAGGGCACCGTCACCGAAGTTACCACCGACGCTGCTGGTAACTACAACAAGGGGCAGTTGATCCCCGATCCTTACAAGGTCAGCATCGAGGCCGCCGGCTTCTCGAAGGTGGTTTCGAACGAAATCATCGTTCACGTCGACGAGGCGTCCCGCTACGACGCCATCCTGAAAGTCGGCGACGTGGCGACCGAAGTGGAAGTGACCGCCGCGGCGCCGCTGCTGCAAGCCGATCGCGCAGACGTGGCCCAGACCTTCAGCTACCAGCAGATCAACGACCTGCCGAATATCGGCCGGAACATGCAGTCCATGGAACTGCTGAATCCCGGCACCGCGAAAATCGGCTGGCAGCACGCCTCCGACGAAAACCCGCAGGGCAGCGTGCAGATGGTGACGAACGGCCAGTTGTTTTCGGCGATGGGCTACGAATTGGATGGAACCACGAACCAGGATCCGATTCTCGGCATCATCGTCATCAACCCGACGTTCGATTCCATCGCGGAGTTGAAGCAGGCGAATCAAAACTTCGACGCCGAGTTCTCCTACGTGGGCGGCGGGATCTCCAGCTACTCGACCAAGTCAGGCACGAACGCCTTCCACGGCGACGCGTTTGAGTACCTGCAGCTCAATACGCCGGGATTCCTCAGCTTTGCGGGCGATCCGTTCAACCACCTGAACCCGACCTACCGCCAGAATCAGTTTGGCGGGTCCTTGGGCGGCCGGATCATCAAGGACAAGCTGTTCTTCTTCGGCGACTATCAGGGAAATCGCGAGGCGCAGGGCGCTTCTGTGCAGACCAGCGTTCCCGACGCGTTGAATCGCAACGGCAATTTCAGCGACTGGCTGACGATTCCGGGGGCCGGTTCCACCTATCAGATCTACGATCCGACCAGCGGCGACCCGACCACCGGCGTCGCCCGAACACCGTACCCGAACAATGTGATTCCGCAGAGCCAGCTTAGTCCGCAGGCGCAGAAACTTCTGTCGTACTGGCCGCTGCCGAACGTGATCCTGTCGCCGAATACGCCCATGTACAACAACTACGCGGCCGGCGGTTCGCTGACCATCACCGGGAACTCCTACAACACCCGCGAAGACTATTACATCAACCAGAAGAATTCCATCTTTGGCCGCTACAGCTATCAGGGCTTCACCGAGGTTGGACCGGGAGCGTTTGGCGAGACGGCAGGCGGACCGCCGTTCGGCCACTACGCGGGTAACTCGCAGGCTTCCAACCAGAGCGTGGCGATCGGCTGGACCAGCACCTTCCGGGCCACCGTGGTCAACGAGTTCCGCTTCGGGTACATGCGGTATCACGTCTTCGATACGCCCAATGGCTATGGAACCTCACCGGCCAAAGACGCCGGCATTCCCGGGCTGAATCTCGACAACACCTATACTTCCGGTCTGCCGGCATTCACCGTCAATTCGCCCGGCGATTCCTACCAGCTCGGCTACTCGCTGGGTGTCAACCAGTGCAACTGCCCGCTCACGCAAACCGAGACGCAGTTCCAGTTCGTGGACAACTTTACCAAGACGATCGGCAAACACAGCGTGAAAGTGGGCGCCGACCTGCGTAGAGCTTCCAACCTGCGAGTCCCCAGCGACACCCACCGCGCGGGCGAGCTGACCTTCAACGGCGGCAACACGGGAGTCGTCGCCGCAGTCGGACAGAACCAGTCGCAAGGCATCGGGCTGGCGACTTTCCTGTTGGGTGAGGTGTCGAGCTTCGGGCGCTACGTCAGCAGCAGCACCGATGCCAGCGAACATCAGCCCCGCCTCTACTTCTACGGTCAGGATGAATTCCGCGCCACCTCCAAATTCACGATCACGGCCGGCTTGCGGTGGGAACTGGTGTACCCCGAGAGCGTGAATGCCGCCGGTAATGGCGCGACGCTCAATCTCAGCAATGGATTGATGTACGTGTTCGGCGTTGGCGGTGTTTCGTCGCACGGCATCCAGAACATGAACTACCACCATTTTGCGCCGCGCATCGGCCTGGCCTACCAGATCAACCCCAAGACGGTGGTTCGAGCGGGCTTCGGAATCGCCTACGACCTGGGAGTGTTCGGCTCGAACTTCGGCCACAACGTGACGCAGAACGTCCCGGTCCTGGCAAACCAGCAGATCAATCCGCCGAACGGATTCACGGATGTTTTCACCCTCGCGCAGGGTCCGACCGCACTGGCCCCCATCGCAGTCAGTTCCAACGGAACCTTCCCGCTTCCGGCGGGCATCAATCCGAAATTCCGTCCGGCCGAGATCACGCTGCCGACCACGTATCAGTACAACGCCTCGGTGCAGCGCCAGGTTACCAGCCGGATCGCCGTGACGGGTTCCTACGTCGGCAATGCCAATCGCCACGGGTTCATTGGCACGGGCCAGAGCATCAACCCCAACGAAGCGATCTTCGTCCCGGGTGTGTCCAACACCAACCTCGACCGGCCTTATTACGGCAAGTTCGGGTGGACGCAGGATTTGTCTTACTATTGCAACTGCTCGAACGAGCACTACAATTCGCTGCAGACCCAGGTCAACGTGAATGCTTTCCATGGTTGGACTCTGCAGGGCAGCTACACGTACCAGAGGCAGTACGGCGACGGCTGGGGTTACGACTCCAACTACTACTTCCTGTATGCCCGGGCCGCCGGGCAGGGCTACAGCAATCTGCTGCCGCGAAGCCAACTCACCCTCGCGCAGACCTACCAGATCCCGTTCGGGCGGGGGCGGCAGTTCGGCGCGAACATCAGCCGTGGATTGGATGCCGCGCTGGGCGGCTGGACCATCAGCGGCATCAGCACGATCTACAGCGGCTTCGGCTTTTCGCCGACGCTGGAGAATTACGGCTCGCAGGGCGGACAGCCCAACACCGGGCCGAATAACCGGCCGAATATCGGGTCGGGAGACCCGTACGCCGGCGCCCAGCACAATCGCAACCAATGGTTCGTCGGAGGCATCGGCTCCGCGTTCCTGATCCCGGCTGCCAATACCTTCGGCAATTACCCGATCAACACGCTCTTCGGGCCGCGCTTCTATCAGCAGGACATCTCGCTGTCGAAGACGTTCAAGTTCACCGAGCGGATCGGGTTCACGCTTCGTGCGGATGCCTCCAACGCGTTCAACCACACCAACCTCGGCACTCCGAACGGCGATGTGCAAAGCGCCAACGCCGGCCAGATTACGGGGTTGGCGGCGGGAGGCAGCATGCGCCGGATGCAGTTCTCCGGCACAGTGAGATTCTAAGCCCGACGTCCCCCAATACCGCTTCTCCCAACGAGCGCGGCTCGGAAGAGTTCTGAGCCGCGCCCTCGAGAAGGGTGAAGAATATGGTCGGTCCCTCAGGGATTCGGTTGCGAGGAAGTGCCGGGTCGCCTCTTGCGAAGCATTCGTGAGCCGCCCGGCAGGACGCCGCCGATGGTGAACAGCCCCGTCGCGGACGGTTCCGGCGCGCTTGTGACGGTCTCTGCCCCGACCCACTGGTTGTTCACGATCTGGCCATCGACGGAATCTACCGTGAAGCCAGGCGGCAGGTCGAATACCGGGCCGGTGGGTGCAAAGCTCAGCGTGTCGTCGAACGAGCACGATGCGCTGCCATCGGTGTTGGGAAGATAGTTTCCCGCGGCGGCGGTACCTACGATCTGGGCGGAGACTGCGATCGGAACGCCAACCGGCACCGTGAAATCGGGCGTTTTCACGATGGAAAGCGTGGTGTTCGAAAGGTCCAAGGTATAATACCCGGGCGTCTTGGCGCACCGCGTGGTGCCTTCGAACACGCCCACCGTCGCACACCCGAGAAACTCCGTGTTGTTGAAAGAAACGGTCACGTCGGCAAAAGTGTAGGCGTCGCCGCTTGCGAACAGCGACCCGTTAAAGAGCAGGTTCGCATCGTACACCGGTGGTTCGCGGCATCCGCCGGTACCGGTCTTCGACGTGGCGCGGGCACTCATGCCTGGGCACTCGTGCCGCGTCCCCCAGACGTTTCTTAATCGACCGCTACGAACTTCCGATCAGGATGCCCGTCAGAAAGACCAGCACGCCGCCCAGGCCCACCTGCAGGGCAGCGGACAGTGGCGGCGTGTCCATGTAGCGATGGCGAATCCACGAGATCGTCCCCAGCTCCACTAACACCACCGCGATGGCGGCGATCATCGCGGCCCGGAAATCGGCGATCAGGAACGGCAGCGTGTGGCCGACTCCGCCCAGGGCGGTCATGGCCCCGCAGATGAACCCGCGAAACCACGGGTGGCCGCGTCCGGTCAGGCTCCCGTCGTCGGAAAGCGCCTCGGCGAAGCCCATGCTGATGCCCGCTCCCACTGAGGCGGCCAGCCCGACCAGGAAGGCGTCCCAGCTCTTGTGCGTGGCGAGCGCCGCGGCAAATACCGGCGCCAGCGTGGAGACTGAGCCGTCCATCAGACCCGCCAGGCCGGGCTGCACAATCTGCAGCACAAACAGCCGCCGGCGGGCTTCGTCCTCCTCGCGTTTGACGTCTGGCTGGAGTTTCTCGGCCGTCAGCTTTTCGGCGCGGTCCTCGTGCGAGCGTTCTTCCTGCGCCAGGTCATCCAGCAGTTGCCGGATGCCCGCGTCGCTGGTGCGGCCCGCGGCCTTTTCGTAGAAACGGCGGCTCTCCACTTCCATCGTGGCGGCCTGCCGGCGCACGGCGTCCAGGCCCAGGGGGCGGACCAGCCAGGTCGGCTTGCGCTGGACGAAGCCTTTTACGTCGTGACGCCGGATCAGCGGAATGTGCTCGCCGAATCGCTGGCGGTACAACTCGATCAGCCGCCGGCGGTGGCCCGATTCTTCGGCTTCCATGCCTTCGAAGACAGCCGCCGAGGCCGCGAAGTTCTCGCGGAGGCCGTCCGCAAAATCGGCATATACGCGCTCGTCTTCTTCTTCCAGGGAAATCGCCAGGGCCAGGATTTCCCTCTCCGAAAGACTGTCGAAGTTCCGCATAGAGACTCCACGGTATCGGCTGGCACACCCGGTTGCAAATCACTCTGTAGGTGAAATCACGCTCGCCGGAATGCGTGCGCTCCTTACTGCCAGCCGCCGCCCAACGCGCGGTAGCACTGTACGAAGGCCAGCAACTCCTGGAGCCGCACCTGCGCCAGTGCCAGGCGCCCCTGGAAAAGGCTGCGGTCGGCATCCAGCACTTGCAGATAGCTGTCCATCCCGCCCTGATAGCGGAGCATGGAAAGCCGCGACGCCTCCGCCAGCGCGTGCACCAGCCGGTCCTGCTGCCCGCGCTGCTCCCGCGTGCGATCGTAGCGGACCAGGGAATCCGACACTTCGCGCAACGCATTGTAGATGGCCCGCTGGTAAGCGATCAGCATCTCCCGCTGTTGCGCCTCGCTCAGGTGAACGGCGACGCGCACCTGTCCGGCCGTGAAGATCGGCAAAAGGGCCCCAGGCGCGACCGACCAGTTCCGGGCGGGTCCGGTGAACAGCTCGCTGAGCGCGCGGCTCTGGCCTCCCAGAAAGCCCGTCAAGCTGATCTGCGGGAAGTAATACGCCTTGGCGACCCCGATCTGCGCATTGGCCGCAATCAGCTTCTGCTCGGCTTCCCGAATATCGGGCCGGCGGTCGAGCAGCGAGGAAGGGAGCCCGGCGGGCAATTCGGGCGGCAGGCCGTAATCGTCCGTGGCTTTGCCCCGCGGAATGGCGCCCGGCGGCCGCGCCAGCAGCAGGCTGAGCGCGTTCTCCGCCTGGGCGATGTCCCGCTCGGCGCTGGCCACCTGCGCCTCGGCGATGTATACCAACTGCTCGGCCTGTTGGACGTCCAGGCCGGTGGCCGCCCCGTGATCGTGGCGAAGCCGCACCAGTTCCAGGTGGCGCGTGGCAATCTCGCCGGTGCGTCGCGCAATCTCCAGTTCCAGGTCCCGCTCGCGCAGCGTGAACCAGGTGGAGGCGACATCCGAAATGAGCGAGATCGTCACGCCGTGGCGGGCTTCCTCGGTGGCCAGGTATTGTGCGCGAGCCGCTTCCGTGAGACGCCGCAAGCGGCCCCATAAGTCGAGCTCCCAGGAAAGCGCCGCGCCGGCTTGGGTGTAACTGGAGTCCAGGGACGTGCCCTCCGGGACGCCGGTGTTGGCGCCAATCGAAGATGGCCGGGTCGCCGTGAAGCCGGCCGCGGCGTATAGGAACGGATACCGCTCGGCGCCGGTGATGCGGAACTGAGCGCGGGCTTCCTCCACGCGCTCCGCGGCCAACGCCAGGTCGAAATTGTGTTCCAGGGCTTCGGCGATCAGGTCCTTGAGAGTGGCATCCTGGTAGAGTTCCGCCCACTTCGCGTTCGCCAGCGAAGCTTCGGGGGCGGATGCCGGGCCGCGATACTGATCGGGCACTGCCACCGCGGGCCGCCGGTACTTCGGGCCAAGCGTGCAACCCGCCAGCAGCAACATGAGAAAACAGGCGCCGTGTCGTTTCATTTGGGCTGCTCCGTCAAGGGCGCGGCGCCCAGCGCCGGTCGCGGCTTCCGCGACGCGATGCCCTGAATCACCGTGAAGAGCACCGGCACGATGAAGATGGCCAGCAGCGTGGCGGCGTTCATCCCGCCGAAGACCGCGGTCCCCAGCGACCGCCGCGAGGCGCCCCCGGCGCCCGCCGCCACCAGCAGCGGGGTCACGCCCAGGATGAACGCGAACGACGTCATGAGGATCGGCCGCAGACGGAGCTTAGCCGCCTCCATCGCAGCATCCCGAATCGACTTTCCGCCTTCGTGCCGCGTGCGGGCGAATTCCACGATCAGGATGGCGTTCTTCGCCGCCAGCCCGATCAGCGTCACAATCCCGATCTGGGTGTAGATGTCGTAAGGATAAGCCCGGAGCCATACCGCGGCCAGCGCGCCGAACAAGCCCAGCGGCAACGCCAGCAGGACGGCAAACGGAATTGACCAGCTTTCGTACAGCGCCGCCAGGAACAGGAAAACCAGCACCGCGGCGAAACCGAAGATCACGCCTTCGTGCCCCTGCGCCTCCTTTTCCTGATACGTGGTGCCGGTCCATTCATAGCCGTATCCCGAGGGCAGCACGGCCGCAGCCAGATTCTCCATGGTGCCCACCGCCTGGCCGCTGCTGTACCCGGGCGCCGGGCCGCCCAGTAACTGGACGGCGCGGGCTCGATTGTAGCGATAGATGACGTCCGGCCCCGCGGTAGGCGCCACGGCCGCAATCGTCCCCAGCGGAACCATGTCCCCCTGGCCTGCGCGAACGTAGAACCGGTTGACGTCGCGCGGCTGGCTGCGGAATTCCGGCTCGGCCTGTACCAGCACCTGCCACGTCCGGCCGAAGACATTGAAGTCGTTCACGTACAGCCCGCCCAGGAAAGTCTGAAGCGTGTTGTAGGCCTCCTTCACGGGGATCCCGAAGGTCTGCACTTTGTCCAGGTCGAGTTCGATCTTGTAGGCCGGGACACTCGAGCGGAAGGTGTTGTTTACCGGGCCGAGTTCCGGGCGATTGCGCGCCGCCTGCACCAGCAGGTCGGCCGTCCGCGCAAGGTCGTCCACGTTCGAGCCGGAGCGATCCTCCAACATGAACTGATATCCGCCAGTGGTGCTCAACCCCAGGATCGGGGGAAGGCCGAAGGCGAACACCGTGGCTTCGGGAACCGACGCGAAAGCCGCCTGCATCCGCGCCAGGATGCCGTGCAACGATTCGTCCTCGGTCTTACGATCGTCCCAGGGGGTCAGGCGGGCAATCACTGTGGCGACATTGGAACTGCTGGTGCGCGTGGCAATGTCCAGCCCGCCGAGGACGAAAGTGCCGCTCACCCCCGGGATCTTGCGGACGATGTCCTCTACTTTTCGGCTGGCTGCCTCGGCGCGGGGAACCGAGGACGCATCGGGTAGGCGCACAGCTACAAAGATCGTGCCTTGGTCTTCCTCGGGAAGGAATCCGGTTGGGAGGTGGCGGAAGAGCGAGCCCGCGGCTATCCAAAAGCCCAGTAGCCCCAGCAGCCCAAGGAGCGGTTTGCGAATCAGCCCGCTCACGCCGCCGAGATAGCGCGTGCGGGTCCAATCGAAGGCGCGGTCGAATCCGCGGAAAGAGCGGCCCATAATGCCGCGCGCAGCCATCTTCGGACGCAGCAGAATCGCACTCAGCGCCGGGCTCAGCGATAGCGCGTTGAATGCCGAGATCAGCACCGAGGCCGCGATCGTGAGCGCGAACTGTTTATAGATCTGGCCGCTGATTCCGCCCAGGAACGCCACCGGCACGAACGCGGCCGCCAGAATGCAGGCGATTGCGACCACCGGCGCGGACACCTCCTCCATCGCCAGGATGGCTGCCTCGCGGGCCGGCTTGCCTTCCTCGATGTGGCGCTGAGCGGCCTCCACCACCACGATGGCGTCATCGACCACGATCCCGATGGCGAGCACCAGACCGAACATGCTGGTCATGTTGATGGAGAAGCCGAGTATGGGGAACAGCGCGAAGGTGCCGACAATGGCCACCGGAACTGTCAGCAGCGGGATGAGCGTAGCGCGCCAGTTCTGCAGGAACACGAAGACCACCACGATGACCAGTCCCGTGGCAATGAACAGCGTCTTCATCACTTCCTTGATGGCCGCGCGCACGAACACCGTGGAGTCGTAGGGAATCACGTAATCCATGCCGGCGGGGAAGCTGCGCTTGGCTTGCTCGACGAATTTTCGAACGCGGTCGGCGGTGGCTACGGCATTGGCGCCGGGCGACAGGTAGACGATGAGGTTTCCCGACGGTACGCCATTCACGCGGCTGAAGCCGGCGTAGCTCAAGGCCCCCAGTTGTACGCGCCCGATATCGCGGATGCGGAGCAAACCGGCGTCGGGGCTGGCGCGCAGCACGATGTTCTCGAACTCCGCAGCATTGACGAGGCGTCCGGGCGCGGCGACGGTGTACTGGAAGTCGGTGCCGGAGGGAGAGGGCGGCTGCCCCAGCGACCCGGCGGGATTCTGGCGATTCTGCGCCTGGATGGCGTTGCTGATGTCGCTGGCGGTGATTCCAAACTGCGCCATGCGGTCGGGATTCACCCAGACCCGCATGGAGTATATCTGCGCTGCACCCAGGCGGCAGTCCCCCACCCCTTCCAGGCTGCCCACCTGGTTCAACAGATTGATCTGCGCGTAATTGGTGAGAAAGATCGAATCGTAGCGGTTGTCCGGTGAAACCAGGCTGACGCTCGTCAGAAACGCGCTGGACACCTTCTTTACCACCACTCCCTGCACCTGCACCTCGGGCGGCAGCCGCGGCATCGCGATGTTGACGCGGTTCTGCGTCTGCACGGTGGCGATATCGGGATTGGTTCCCAGCCGGAAGGTCACCTGGATGTTGAGCGAGCCGTCGTTGCCGCTGCTCGACAAGAAGTAGAGCATGCCGTCCAGGCCGATCAACTGCTCTTCAATCGGCTGCGCGACGGTCTTTTCGAGGTCCTGCGAGTTGCCCCCAAGATAGTTCGTGGTGATCTGCACGATGGGTGGGACCACCTCCGGGTAGCTCGCGACCGGCAGTCCCGGCACCGCGACCGCCCCCAGGATCACGATTACGATGGCGATCACCATCGCGAACACCGGATGGCTGATGAAGAATCGCGCCATGGCTCAGTTCCCCGAATAGGGCTGAGGCTGAACGCGCATCCCCGGCCGCACCTTGATCTGGCCTTCTACGATCACGCGATCGCCGGGCTTGAGGCCCTGTTCGACGACCAGCGACGTCTCCACACGGTCGCTGGTGGCAATCGCCCGCTGCTCGACCTTGCAATCCGCGCCGACCGTGTAAACCGTCTGCATGCTCTGCAACTGCTGCACGGCCTTCTGCGGCACCAGGAGCGCGTTCTTCCGCTCCCGCACCTCGACGCGCACGCGGCCGAACTGACCGGGCAGAACCATGTGCTTCGGGTTGGGGAAACGGGCTTGCAGTTCCAGCGTTCCGGTTTTGGGATCGACCTGATTGAGTGCGTTCTCGATATGGCCGGTCAGCGGATACTCGGAGTGGTCCGCCAGGACCAGGGTGAGAGGCAGATTTCCGCCGGGCACGGACTGCCCGCGGTTTGCCCAGGAGAGGTACTCCGTCTCGGTGGCTTTGAACCGAACCCAGATCGGGTCGAGTGGAACGATGGTGGTGAGCGGCTGTGGTGAATTCGGAGTGACGAGGCCGCCCACCGGAATGAGCGAGTCGCCGATGCGGCCATCGGCCGGCGCGCAGATCGTGCCGTACTGCAGGTTCAGTTCGGCGGTTCGCAGAGCCGCGCGGTTCGCCTCGACTTTGGCCTGCATGGCGGCAAGCTGAGTGCGGGTCGAGAGCGCCGTCTGATCGACATTCGCCTGGAGAGCCATGACGTTTGCCTGGTTGGATTTGAGCGCGGCCTCCGCGGCATCCAAGTCCTGCTTCGATGCAGCGTCGCCCTTCACCAGTGGCGTCAGACGGTCTACGTCCTGCTGCGACTTCAGCAGACTGGCCTGTGCCGAGACGAGATTCGCCTGGGCTTGCAGAAGGACTACCTGGTTTTTGGCGAACTCGAGATCCGCCTCGCTCTGGTGGAGGTTGCCCGCCGCCTGCTCGACGGCCGCCTGGTAAGGACGGAGATCGAGCACGTAAAGCACCTGGCCCGCCTTGACGTCCGAGCCCGGACGGAACAGCCACTGTTCGACGTATCCTTCCACGCGTCCGCGAATATCGACCATATTCCGGGCGTAGGTTTGCGCCGCGAACTCGGAGTAGATGGGAACGTCCCGCAGGGCTACTTCCGACACCATCACTGGGATGGCCGGCGGTTCCGTGGAACCGATCTTCGCGCCGGAAGCGGCACACCCGGCCAGCAGGAGGGCAGCCGGCAGGAAGCTCAGGACGGCGGCCCCGCAAGGCTCGTTTCTTCGAAGTGGCATGGTCCTCGCATCAACGGGCCGTAGCTTCCGGCTGGCGGCGCGCCACGGCATCCGATGCCCTTTCCAAGGTGCGCGTTCCAGCCAAAGCGCCTTTGGATCGTGCCGCCTGTTTAGCGCCGCCGCTCCAGACTATTTCAAACCCGATTATCTGATTCGGCGCGGGTGGTGTCAACAATCGCGCTGGCAGGCTCATTCTTCGCCCGCGGCGTGGCGCAGGCGCTCTCGTGCCTGAGGCTGCCGCGTCGTCACTCCCGCCGACGCTTCCTGGTCGCCTCGAACGGCTCTGCCCGTGAAGGCGTGTCCCGGCGCCATCGAAGCCTCGACCGACCTGTGGAAAAACCTGTGCAAGATTCGCCGTCCGGCGATCAGCCCCACGCCGCAGGACTGGCGCAAGCCGATTCCCCCGTAGATCGATTCAAATGTATGAAATCCTACGGGCTCGGCGAATTCTAATCAGCTCTGTACTCTTCGATACACCTGTCGAGGGTGGCGGCAGTTGCAAACTCAGGGTTTTCCACAATTAGATCGGCCAGATAATTCTGAAATATAAACTGAACGGGGTATCCGAAACTCAGGTTTTTCAGTCGGCGCCGGATCTCCAGCATCCGCCCAGGCGTCTGCAGAAGTGGTCTGCTACACTTGAATCTTGGATGGCGGCGTAGCTCAGCTGGCTAGAGCGAGGGTCTCATAATCCCTAGGTCCGCAGTTCGAGTCTGCGCGCCGCCACCAATTCTCCCAAGCTGCTATCTTCCGCAATCCGCCTGATCGTACGACCGTACTGGAACCCTCGGAAATGCAAGAAATCGGGCGGGCAAAGGGGCATTTCCTCGCCCCCAGCCCGTTTCGCGAGTGCCTCGTCCGCTCGCCCGGTATCTCGGCCCGATGGGCCGCTAAACCGCCCGGTCGCCGCGGTGGCGCTGGCGGCGGTTCCTAAGCGATTGACAACGTTGGCCTGCGGTCCGTATGATTAAGTTTCAAGTTAATCACTTGCAGCGCCACCTTCGAAAAGCGCGCCTTGCGCAAAATGACAACTAACCGCCTCTGTCCTGTCTGGAATACAGCATTATGATCAAAGTCGAAGGTCTAACCAAGCGATACGCCCGTACGCTTGCCGTAGACAACATCTCCTTCGAAGTAGAAAAAGGGCAAATTGTCGGCTTCCTGGGGCCCAACGGCGCCGGGAAGACGACCACCATGCGCGTTCTCACGTGCTTCCTGCCGCCCTCCTCGGGTAAAGCCAACGTCGCCGGGTTTGACGTCATGGACCACCCCATGGAGGTCAAGAAGCGCATCGGTTACCTCCCCGAAACCCCTCCGCTTTACCCCGAAATGGAAGTCGTCGAGTACCTCAACTTCGTCGGCAAGCTGAAAGGTATTGCCGCGAGCGAGATCGACAAGCGGGTCGATGAAGCCATGAGCCGCTGCGCCATCCAGGATGTGCGCACCAAGCTCATCGACCGCCTGTCCAAAGGCTACCGCCAGCGCGTCGGCATCGCCCAGGCGATCATCCACAACCCCGACGTGTTGATCCTCGACGAACCCACTTCCGGTCTCGACCCCAAGCAGATCATCGAAATTCGCGATCTGCTGAAAGCGCTCTCCGGCGAGCACACCATCATTCTCAGCACCCACATCCTCTCGGAAGTGGAACAGAACTGCGAGCGGGTGATCATCATCAACGAAGGGAGGCTGGTGGCCAACGACACGTTGACCAACGTCACCCATCGGCCGCGGGGCGCGGAGCATGTGGCTCTCGAAATCGAGGCCAACGAAGGACGTCCCGTCGCGACCGAGGTGCAGCAGCGCCTCGAGCAGGTCTCGGGCGTCAGCCGGGTGCTGATGAAGGATTCGCGGAACGCCAGGCTGGTCTTCGAAATCGAAGGCCTGCAGGGCCGCCCGATCCGCGCCGACCTTGCACGCACCGTGGTGAATGCCGGTTGGAACCTGGGCGAGCTGCGGATGTTGGGCACCAGTCTGGAAGACGTCTTCCTGCAGCTCACCAAGTCCGATCAAAAGGCCGATTCCAAGCCCGAGAAGGCCGAATCCAAAGAGAGCACCCCGGTGGCGAAGGGAGACAACCAGTGAAGAAGATCCTGCTCATCTGCCGCAAAGAACTCAAGAGCTATTTCGTTTCCCCGATCGCCTACGCCGTGCTGGCGGATTTCGCGCTGGTCTTCGGGGTCGCCTTTTACACCGCCACCGCTGATTTTGTCCGGTTCTCCTTCCAGAGCCAGATGATGGGGCAGTCGCAGCCCATGGACATTAACGGCCAGATCATCCGGCCGCTGTTGGGATTCGCTGCCACGGTGGCCCTCTTCCTCATCCCCATGATCACCATGCGGCTGGTGGCCGAAGAGAAACGCAGCGGCACCATCGAGCTGCTGCTCACCTCGCCGGTAAACGACAGCGGCATCATCATCGGCAAATGGCTGGGCGCCGTGACCCTGTACCTCTGCGTCCTGGGAATGTCGATGCTCAGTGTGCTGGCTCTGTTCGCCTGGGGCAAACCGGACATTAAGCCCGTGCTGGTCGCCTACCTGGGACTGATCCTGCAGGGTGGCTGCCTGCTGGCCATCGGCACCTTCATCTCCACCACGACCAAAGACCAGATTGTGGCGGTGGTGGTGACCTTCCACCTCAGCCTGATGCTCTGGATGTTGAGCTGGTTCACGGCGTTCGGCAACACCACCGTTTCGCAGCTCGCCAATTACATGTCGATCGTTACCCATATGGAGAACTTCAGTAAAGGCGTCCTCGACCTGAAGGACGTCGTGTTCTACGTAAGCTTTATCTTCCTGGCGCTGTTCCTGACGCTGCGGCGCATGGAATCGCTGCGTTGGAGGTCCTAACATGAAAGCCGAATGGTTGAAGACAAGACAGACGAAGTACACGGCCTACGTCACGGTCTACATTCTGGTGGTGCTGTTGATCATAGGAGGCCTGAATTACCTGGTCGCCAACCACGACTACTCGTATGATTCCACTTCCAACAAGCAATATAGCCTTTCGGACCAGACGGTAAAAGTGGTCAGAGGACTGAAGAAGGATGTGACCATCACCTACTTCGACGAGCAGTCCCGCTTCCCACAGGCCCGCGACCTTCTGGACCAATATGCGACTCTCTCGCCGAAGCTGCATGTCGAGTATCTCGACCCGGTAAAGAAGCCGCAGCAGGCGAAAGCCGCCGGCTACCGCCGCGATGTCACGATTCTGGTGGATGCCGGAGGGGCCAAGAAAGAGGAAGCCAAGAGCCTCACCGAGGAAGAAGTGACGGGAGCGCTGATCCGCTCGCTGAAGTCGGGAGAGCGCAATGCCTGCTTCGTGACCGGGCAGGGCGAGCACAGCATCGATGACACGGATCGCAGCGGGTACGCCGCGGTAAAGCAGGCGCTGGAGCGGAACAACTACAAGACCCGGTCGCTGTCGCTCCTGAAGGCGGGCGGCGGCGATGCCACCGCGCCTGCGGCCGGGAAGATCGAGGTGCCGAGCGACTGCACGGTGCTGATCGTGGGCGGCCCGCAGCACGACTACATTCAGCCCGAGACCGACGCCATTAAAGCGTACGTGGAAGGCGGCGGACACGCCTTGTTCATGCTGGATCCGCCCATCAGCATGGCGCGTTCGGCGACCGATGAGGCCACTACCCTCGTCGCCCTGCTGAAGACCTGGGGTGTCACCGTGAACAAGGACCTGGCGCTCGATACCAGCGGCATCGGGCAGGTTTTCGGCCTGGGTCCCGAAGTGCCCCTGGTGGCCAGCTACGAGTCCCACCCCATCGTCAATCAAATGAAGGACGTGGCCACGGCGTTCCCATTGGCGCGCACGCTCGACGTGGCAAACGGCGACAAGACTACCGTGGCCAAGCTTTTCGCCACCGGCGACAACAGCTTCGCCACCTCCAATCTCAGCTCCGGCAGCATTCAGATCGATCCGAAGAAGGACAAGAAAGGACCGCTGACGCTGGCGGCCGCCGGCTCCTTCAGCGGCACCAACGCGGGCCGCTTCGTAGTCGTCGGCAGCTCGCTGTGGGTGGCTAACAATTTCATTCGCTTCAACGGAAACCGTGACCTCTTTCTGAACATGATCAACTGGCTGACCGCCGACGAGGATCTCATATCCATACGACCGAAGGCTCCGGAAGACCGGCCCCTGAACATCACGCCGCAGAAGGTGAGCATGTTGTTCTGGCTGAGCTGCGTAATCTTTCCCTTGGGCGTGGTCGCGTTCGGCATGGTCACCTGGTTGAAGAGGAGGTAGACCGTGAATTGGAAAGGTCTGAGCCCCAGCCCGCAGAACCCGGGTGGGCTGCTGATCTACGTGGTGGTGCTGGCCGGCCTGGGCGGCTACATCTGGTGGTCGAACAAGAAGGAAGCCGCCAAGAAGCCGGCCGACACCACGATCAAGATGCTCTCGATCCCCGACGCGGACTTCCAGGAGATTCGCGCAAAGAAATCGTCGGGCGACATCCTGGACCTGAAGCGGGAGGGTGGCAAGTGGCGGATCACGGAGCCGCAGCCGCTGGCCGCCGACCAGGATTCCGTCAGCTCGATGGTCTCGAGCCTTTCCTCGCTGAACGCCGACAAGGTGATCGAGGACAACGCCACCGACCTGAAGCCTTACGGTCTGGATCAGCCTTCGCTCGATATCGTGGTAACGAAGAAGGACGGCAAGACCGCCGAGGTGCTGATCGGCGACGATGTGCCGACGGGATCCGGTGCCTACGCCAAGCTGCCCAACGACCCGCGGGTATTCACCATTGGAAGCTACGTGAAGACCGGACTCGACAAAAAGCCAGACGACCTGCGCGACAAGCGCCTGCTGACGTTCGATTCCGACAAGCTCACGCGTGTGGAGCTGCAGGCCAAAGGCCAGTCCGTCGAGTTCGGCAAGAACAGCTCCAACGAATGGCAGATCCTCAAGCCGCAACCGCTGCGCGCCGACAGCACCCAGGTGGACACCCTGGTCAACAAGCTGAAGGACGCCAAGATGGATCTGGCCACGCCCGATCCGGATGCCGCCAAGAAGTTCGCCGAAGCACCCAAAATCGCCACCGCGACGGTGCAGGATGCGAGCGGGACGCAGACGCTCGAAGTACACAAGACCAAGGACAACAACTACTACGCCAAGAGCTCCGCGGTGGCGGGCATTTACAAGATCGCATCGGACGTCGGGGACGCGCTGGACAAAGGGCGAGACGACTTCCGCAACAAGAAGATATTCGATTTCGGCTTCAGCGATCCGAGCAAGATCGAAATCAAGGGCGCCACCTACACCAAGAGCGGCGACAAGTGGATGTCGGGTTCGAAGACGATGGACAACACCAGCGTCCAGAATTTGATCGACAAGTTGCGCGACTTCAGCGCGACGAAATTCGTGGATCAGGGCGGCGGGACGCCGGAACTGGATATCACGGTGGTGTCCAACAACGACAAACGGACTGAGAAAGTGTCCGTGAAAAAGCAGGGCGACCATTATTTCGCGCAACGGGAGAACGAGCCCAGCATCTATGAGGTAGACTCCAAAGCCGTGGAGGATCTCGAGAAAGCCGCGGCGGATGTGAAAGAGGCTGCTCCTGAGGCGCCGGCGAAAAAGAAATAGCGGTTCGCGGCGACCAAACCAGCGTCCCGATGAGTCGGGACGCGGCAGGCAGGAGTGGCGGCGCCACAGCTGTAGCCAGATAATTTCATGAACGGACTGCTCACCGACCTTTACGAACTCACCATGGCTGCCGGCTACTTCGAAGCCGGAAAGGCGGACGAGAAAGCGACTTTCGAAGTTGCCATTCGAAGACTGCCGCTGCATCGGAATTTCATCCTGGCAGCCGGCCTGCCGCAAATTGTCGATTACCTTCTCAATCTCGGTTTCAGCTCCGAAGAGATCGATTACCTCCGTGGGCTGGAGCAGTTCCGCAACACGCCTGCGGCCTTCTGGGACTATCTGCGGCGGCTGCGATTTTCGGGCGATCTTTTCGCGGTGCCAGAGGGCACTCCGCTGTTTGCGGGCGAGCCGGCGCTCACCATCCGCGCCCCTTTTATCGAAGCGCAGATCCCCGAAACCTACGTGCTCTCGGCGCTATCGTTCCAGTCGTTGATCGCCAGCAAAGCGGTGCGCTCGGTGGAAGCCGGCGGCGGGCGTCCGATCGTGGAATTCGGCACGCGCCGGGCGCATACACCCGAGGCTGGGATTCTCGGCGCGCGCGCCGCGTACATTGGGGGCTGCTCCGCCACCAGCAACACCCTGGCCGGCTTCCGCTACGGGATCCCCGTGATGGGCACCTCCGCGCACTCCTGGGTCATGTCCTTCCAGTGCGAAATGGAAGCCTTTCGCAAGCTCCAGCGCGCGCTCGGCGAGAGCACCGTGCAACTCCTCGACACCTACGACACCATCGAGGGTGCGCGCCACGCCGTCAAACTGGGCCGGCCGCTGGCCGGGGTCCGCATCGACAGTGGCGACTTCTTCCCCCTCTCGCGCGAAATCCGCTCCATCCTGGATGAAGCGGGTCTCACCGACACCAAAATCATGGTGAGCGGCGACCTCGACGAGTACAAGATTCGCGATCTCGTGAACGCCGGCGCGCCCATCGACAGCTTCGGGCTGGGTACCCAGCTTGCCTGTTCGGCGGACGCGCCCAATCTCAGCACCACCTATAAGCTGGTGGAACTCGACATCAGCGGTATCAAGCGGTTCACCGCCAAATACAGCCAGGACAAGATCTCGATTCCCGGTTCGAAGCAGGTCTTCCGCGACGTCCACCGCGACGTGATCGCGCGCTCCGGCGAGTGCGGCCGGGGCGAAGCCCTGATGAAGCCGGTGATCCTGGGCGGGCGCCTGATTGAGCCTCTGCCCGGCATCCACGAGGCGCGCGAACATGCCGCCCGCGCGGTCGCGAAGCTCGCTCCGGTTCTGCGACAATTGGAAGCAGCGGAGCCGTGGCCGGTGATCTATAGCCGCGAGTTGCGGGATCTGATCGATCGAACGCGGCAGAATCTGGTCCGATGAAGACCGTCTTCTTCGACGTCGATACGCAGCTCGATTTCCTGTATCCGGCGGGCGCACTCCATGTTCCGGGTGCGGAATTCCTGGTTCCTGCCATTGCGCGCCTCAACCGCTTCGCCGCTGAACACCGCATCCCGCTGATTTCTACGGCCGATGCCCACACCGAGAACGACCCCGAGTTCGCCAACTGGCCGCCACACTGCATCTCCGGGACAACCGGACAGCACAAGGCGGAGCGCACGCTGCTCGAAAAGCGAGTCGTGATCCCCAACCGCCCCTCCGATGTGTCGATCGATGGTGCACAGCAGATCGTGGTCGAAAAGCAGACCACCGATGTCTTCCTCACGCGTACCATCCGCCCGCTGCTCGATTGTCTGGCGGCCGGGCGTTTCGTGGTCTATGGCGTGGTGACAGAGGTTTGCGTTCTGTTCGCGGCCCGCGGGCTCCTGAAGGCCGGCAAGCACGTCACGGTGGTTACCGATGCCGTACAAACTTTGAAGAGCGAAGATTCCGCTCAGGCATTGGCGGAGGTTTGCGCGGCAGGTGGCGCCCTGGCCACCGTGGCGCAGGTGCTCGAAGGATGAGGTTTCGCGGAATCGCCCTCTGGCTTGCGTGCGCGGCGCTCTCGCACGCCCAGTCGAACCCCGCGGCGGTCGCCGCCCGGCATTGGCGCGAATCCCACGAGCGTGCCATCCTCGCCGAATTTCAGGATCTGCTTGCCCTACCGAATCTGGCGCGGGATGACGCCGGCATCCGCCGCAATGCCGCCGCCGTGTCGGCCATCTTCGAAAAGCGTGGCGTGAAGACCAGGCTGCTGGAGGTTCCGGATGCGCCGCCCGTCGTCTTCGGCGAGATCCGAACGCCGGGTGCCGCGCGCACCGTGGTGTTCTACGCGCATTACGACGGGCAGCCCCTCGACCCCAAGGAGTGGGCGACACCGCCTTGGCAGCCGGTGCTCCGCAACCGGCCGCTCGACCAGGGCGGCGATGTGATCCCGTTGCCTTCCAGCGGCCCGATCAATCCGGAATGGCGCATCTACGCGCGTTCGGCTTCGGACGACAAAGCGCCTCTGGTCGCGATTGCCGGGGCGCTGGATGCGCTCCAGGCCTCCAAGACGCCGCTCCATTCCAACGTGAAATTCGTCTTCGAGGGCGAAGAGGAGGCCGGCTCCCCGCACCTGGCGGGCATCATCGAAAAATACAAAGATCTGCTGGCCAGCGATGTCTGGCTGATCTGCGATGGGCCCGTCCATCAGAGCAGGCGGCAACAGATCGTGTTCGGCGCGCGCGGGATCACCACGCTCGATATCACGCTCTACGGGCCCAATCACGAACTGCACAGCGGGCACTACGGCAACTGGGCGCCCAATCCGGCCATGATGCTGGCGCGCCTGTTGGCCTCCATGAAGGACGACGACGGGCGCGTCACGATCGACCACTTCTATGATGGCATCGAGCCGCTGAGTGAAACGGAGAAGCGCGCCGTGGCCGAGGCGCCCGAGGTGGAACCTGAGCTCGAGCGCGAACTGTGGCTGGGGCGCACCGAGGGCGGCGGCAAGAAGCTGGTGGAACTCCTGAACCTGCCGTCGCTGAACGTGCGAGGCATGAGCAGCGCGCGCACCGGAGCCCAGGCGAGCAACGTCATCCCGGCGTCGGCTACCGCGACCATCGACATCCGCCTGGTGAAGGGCATCAGCCCGGAGACCGCTGCCCGGCGCGTCATGGAGCACATTCGCGGGCAAGGGTACTTCATCGTGGATGCCGAGCCCGATCGCGAGACTCGCATGGCTCATCCCAAAGTGGCGCGCGTGGTAGTAGTGCCCGGCGGCTATCCCGCATCGCGAACGTCCATGGATTTGCCGATCTCGCAACTGGTGCTGCGGACCGCCGACTCCGCGCGAGGGCCGGTGGTGCGCCTGCCGACCATGGGTGGCAGCGTGCCGCTGTTCACGATTGAGCAGATTCTCCGGGTGCCTACCATCAGCACCCCGATCGCCAATCACGACAACAGCCAGCACAGCTTCAACGAGAACATCCGGATTCAGAATCTGTGGGACGGGATTGAGTTGATGGCTGCGCTGTTGGCGATGTAGGCGCGGTAGGCGCGCCGCGCTTGCTGGGGCAAGGCTGTCAGTTTCCCTTCGCACTGACTGAGAGAAAGCCGCTCACGTTCTCCCACAGCAGTTGACGAAAGCTCTTATCCAGATAGGATCGGATCGAAACGTAGCACTCGCCGCACTGGTTGGCGCCGCTGAACTCCCGCACCATCCGTTCGCGTTGTTCGAGTGGATAGCGGCTGAACTGCATGGAACAGGGCTGCAGTTGGCCGTCGGCCGTCACCACCAGGAACCGCCGGCCGGCCGTACAGCCCGGCGCGCCGCCATCGGCGAAGTATTGCCGCGTGGCTTCGAGCGTGGTGGGCGCGTTGACGATCCAGTTGGTATGATCGCGGCGCGTCTCCACGCGGTCCAGTTGCCGGTTCAGCTCCATCAACTGTTCGGGTGCACTGAGGAAATAGTCGCGGCACCCGGTGCGGCGCGCGGAATAGGCGCTGTAACAGAGATTGACGCCCCACTCGCGGGCTTTATCGGCCAGCGCGTTAATCTCCGTGACGTTTTCGCTGGTGATGCAGCAATTGAGCACGATGTCGTCATGCCCGAGCGCTGCGAGGCGCGGCACCAGGCTCTCGAGATGGCGGTAAAGCCCCGGGTGTACGCGAAATGCGTCGTGCCGGTCGTCGGGGAAATCGAGGCTGACCGAAAACTGGTCCACTCCGGCATCCCGCAGCTCCAGGTATTTCGGCTCGGTCATGAGCGTCCAGTTGGAAACCAGGATGGTGTAAGGCACCGGGGAGTCTGGCTTGATCGCACGGACGATTTCCGCCACGTCGTCGCGCATCAGGGGCTCGCCGCCGGACACCTGGACGACGCACGGCCGCAGCGCCTGCACATAGCGCCGGTATTCCGCGGGCGGCAGGTTGCGGGTTTCATCGCGCGGGCCGCCGTGGTCGCAATGTTTGCAATAACAGGTACAGGCGTCGGTCACTTCGAAGGAGACCACGATCGGCCGTTCGGCGAGCCAGTTCAGCGACCCTCGTCCGATGATCCGCAGCGATGCAGCCAGGGAGACCTTGCGCAAGCCATCAGCCTCTGAGAATGGCGATGGTAACATGGCGCGCGCTATTCTCGAAGCAATGGACGGTGGCGGCGAGACTTTGATTCAGATAGTGGATCGGGCGCTGGCGGACGCGATTCGCAGGAGCGGCGCATGGCTGGCCTGCCGTCCCGGCTGCTGCGAATGCTGCATGGGGCCGTTTCCCATCACACGCGAAGACGCCGAACGGCTGCGGCACGCGCTCACGGAGCTGGAATGCCACGACTCCGGGCGTGCCGCGCGAATTCGCAGTCGCGCGGAAGCGTGGAGGGGAGGTGACGACGAGCCCTGCCCGGTGCTCGATCCCGATGCGGGCACCTGCGAACTCTACGCCGCGCGCCCGCTTACCTGCCGGACGTTCGGCCCGCCGGTGCGCTGCGCCTCGGGCGCGCTGGCTGTCTGCGAGTTGTGCTTCGACGGGGCGACCGAAGGGCAGATCAACGCGTGTGTAGTGGATCTGGATCCTTCCGTCCTGGAGCAGGCCGGGGAGGAAGAACTGACGGTGGCCGCAGCGCTCCATTCGCCCGCATGAGTTGGATGTGGCGCGGGCACTCTTGCCTGGATAGCGCCGGGATAAACCGGCTGCGATGTGAAAAAGTCGTACAGGGAGGGCCTGGCGAGGCCGCACTTGAAGCGTTGGACAGAGCCATGCGACGGATAGTCTAGTAGAGACTGCACCGAAAGCGATGGGCAGGGGCGAGAACCGGGAGACCCCGCAGATGCCCGAACTGCATCAGGTACTGGATCTCCGGGCCACCTCGCGGGGAGCGGCGGTAAGGCGCACAGTTCCTGGAGCAGTTGCGGGAACGGCCGCGGAAGTTCGGGCTGGAGCTGCACCCGGAGAAGACCCGCCGGATCGAATTCGGGCAGTGTGCCGCCGAACGGCGGGAGAAGCGTGGAGAAGGGAAGCCGGAAACCTTCAATTTTCCGGGGTTTACTCACATCTGTGGGAACCCACTATAAGACCGGCAGATTCACGGCGCGCCGAAAGACGCGAAGCTCAAAGTACCACGAGAGGAACGGCGCGAGCGAGTGCACGACTCGCCGATGGAGGCCGGGAGATGGCTGGTCCAGGTAGCGGGGCTACTTCCAATATCACGCCATCCCAGGCAACCGGGCTCGACTCCAGGTATTCGGCAACGAGGTTCTACGGCCGTGGTTTCAAACGCCACGGCGGCGAAGCCAGCGGCAGCATCTCAGTTGGGAACGATTTCTGAAAGGGCTGGGTAGCCTGTTACCGCCAGTCCAACGACCCGCGTCCCTGCTCATGGGGACGCTTGTCGGGCGTGTACAGTGCCATTGGCGGCCAAGGGGTTTTCGAAGCTGTCTCATGCCGGCGCGGCAGGCAAGCATGCCCCGCGCCACTCCATTCCAGAGTGTAGGATCTAAAAGAGGTCCTACGCGATGCGAATCAGATTTCTGGCGGTGGCGATTGCCGCGGCGATGATGCTGTCGGCGCAGCAGCCCCAACGGCCCCGGATTGTGGGTATGCCTCACGTGGCGTTCCGCGTGCATGATATCGAGGCATCCCGCCATTTCTACAAGGACTTTCTGGGCTTCAGCGAGCCGTTCTCCATCCTCCAGGACGGCAAGCTGTGGATGACCTTCATCAAAATCAACGACCGCCAGTACATCGAGCTTTCTCCCGAGACCAGTCCCAACGAGCCCCGCTTCATGCACCTGGCACTCGAAACCGATGATGCCGCGGGCTTGCGCGAATATGTGAAGTCGAAGGGCTACAAGGTCTCCGACAAACCCCCGGCGCGCGGGCGGATCGGCAACATCGGTACCGGGCTCGAAGATCCGGATGGCAACCATATCGATGTCACCCAATACACGCCCGACGGCGAAAGCATGAAGCATGCCGGCAAGGATATGTCCGACAAGCGCATCTCCACCCACATCCTGCATGTGGGCTTCTACGTGGGAAAGCCCGAGACGGCGCATTATTACATCGACATCCTGGGCTTCCGCGAGTTCTGGCGCGGCAGCGCGGACGGAAAGACCGCCAGCTTTTCAAACCTGTTTGTGCCGGAAGGACGGGACTACATCGAGTTTGAACTTGGCCCGCCGCCCACGCCGGAGCGCTACGGCACCGTCTACCACATCGCGCTCGAAGTGCCGGACATGGATGCGGCGATTGCCAGGCTGAACGCCAACCCGGTCCGCAAAGACTACAAGAAGGAAATCACCGCGAAGGTCGGCAGGAACCACATCCGGCAATGCAATCTCTTTGACCCCGACGGGATGCGCGTCGAGCTGATGGAAGATCACACGGCCGACGGGATGCCTTCGCCGATGGCCAACGTCGCGATGTTTTCCAAGTAGGAGGTCAAAATGGGGAGGAGCGCACTCTTGTTGGTCTTTCTGGCCGCGGCGCCGTACTGCGCCGGCCAGTTGTTGCACGGAACCATCGACGGCATCGTCACCGACCCGAGCCACGACGCAGTCGCCGGCGCCTCGGTCGCGTGGTGAACCAGGCCACCAGGCTGAGCCCGCAGACCGACCGTGCCGACGTCCACACCGACCTCACCACCCAGAGCCTCAACAACCTGCCCACGCCGTTAGGACGCAACTATCAACTGCTGCTGCCGGTCATGGTGCCGGACGTGGCCACCCCGACCAGCGGCGGTGGGCTTCAACGGCACTTCGAGCTGAGGCAACAACCCGCGGATCGAGGGCACCAGCGCCACCGATTTCAGCGGCAGGTACCCGATGTACACGCCGGCGATCGATTCGATCCAAGCTGAGTGCGTTCGCACGGTTCGGACTGAACGACCGCCGGAAGATTTGCAGCGGCACACTTTCCGCCACCTACATCTTCACCCCCAACCTCGTGGCGGAGGCCTACTACGGATACTCACGCAACGATGCCGTCACCACGCCGCCGCTGTTGAACCAGAATCCGGGCTGGACCCTGCCGGCAATCCCGGGGCTGCAGACCGCGCAACTGCAGGGCGGCGGATTACCGGCGCTGATGATCGATGGACTTGGAGGCAGCGGCGCGGGACAGATTCCCGAATCCACGTTGGGGCCTTACAACAACTTCCGGCCGCAGAACGTCCAGGGTGTGGAAGTGAATCTGTAGCGCGACAACGAGTTCCAGATTCAAGCCGCGTTCTGCGGTTTGTGCCCGCGAAAGGTCCGCGGAAACGGAACGCACGGTCACCTTCCGCCGCCCGACGCGGCGGGCGGCCGGGCGGGTCTGGGGCAGCATTCCGGGCCGCATGTTTCGTGACTCGGAGAGCCCACGCGCCGCGGCGCGAGGCCCTCCGTCTGCTCCCGGATCATCTCCACGATTGCGGAAACAAAAGCCGGATGTACGCCTACGGTTTCCGCACGCGTCATCTGGATGCCGAGATCGCGGCACAAAGCCGCCGCCTCGGTATCCAGATCGTAGACGACCTCCATGTGATCCGACAGGAAACCAATGGGGGCCAGAACGAGGTCGCCGATTCCGGAGGCGTGTAACTGGCGGATGCGATCGCACACGTCGGGCTCGAGCCAGGGCTGAGTGGGCGGTCCGCTCCGGCTCTGGTAGACGAGCGAGCCCGCGTGTCCCACAGCCTCGGAGACGAGCCTGCACGCCTCCTCCAACTGCCGCACATAGGGGCTGGCTGCGGCCATGGAACAGGGAATACTGTGGGCGGTGTAAATGAGTTCGGCCCGGGCGCGCCGGCTCTCTGGAATCTGGTCGAGAGCGCCGCGGACCCGGCCGGCTGCGGCCTCGATAAAGCCGGGATGATCGGGAAACGGCCGCAGTTTCCGAATCTCCGGAGCGCCGGGACCCACTGCGGCCAAGGCGCGGTCGATGTCCTCCTGGTACTGCCGGCACCCCGAGTAGGAACCGAAGGCCGAAGTAGCGAAGGCCAGCGCGGAGCGGATGCCGTCGGCCCGCATCCGCCGGACCGTCTCCGCAAGCATGGGATGCCAGTTGCGATTTCCCCAATACACCGGCAGCGCGAGTCCATTGGCGCGAAGCTCGGTTTCGAGCGCCGCGATCAAAGCGCGATTCTGTTCGTTGATGGGACTCTTGCCGCCGAAGTGATAGTAGTGCCCGGCGACTTCCAGCATGCGCTCGCGGGGCACGTTCCTACCGCGGAGAACATTTTCGAGAAAAGGTATGACGTCTTCGGTATTCTCCGGCCCTCCAAAACTGACCAGGAGTAAAGCGTCAAAATGCTGCGGCGCCGGCATCACCATTCGTCTCCCAAGTATAGTTCGGCCCGGGCTTGGCCCGGAGAGTGAAATAAACCTGGCCTCATCTAGCTTTGTCGATTGCGGCGGTACCACTCGAGCGTGAGCCGCATGCCTTCCTCGAAGGAGTAGCGGGGCGCATGCCCGAGATCGCGTATGGCAGTGGCGGTCTCCGCTTGGGAATCGCGGACGTCGCCCGCCCGGGGAGGGCCGTAGAGCGCGGGAATCCCGATCCCCTCGATGGATTGCAGCAGCGCCCATGCCTGATTCAGCGTGACGCGGCCGCCATTACCCGCATTGATCGTCTTGCCCGAGACGTTGCGGGCCCGCGCGGCCTTCAGGTTGAGCTCGGCCACGTCGTCCACGTATGTGAAGTCGCGGGACTGCTCGCCGTCTCCGAAAATGGTGGGCGCGCGCCGCTCGAGTATCGCCTTCATGAACACCGACAGGACGCCGGAGTACGGACTGGAGGGATCCTGCCGGGGACCATAGACGTTGAAGTATCGCAGAGCCACGGTCTCGATGCCGTACACCTCGGAGAACACGTTGCAGTAGTATTCGCCCACGAGTTTCTGCAGTGCGTAGGGCGACTTCGGGCGCGGAGTCATGCTCTCCACCTTGGGCAGCTCCTCCGTGTCTCCATACGCGGAGGACGACGCGGCATACACGACGCGCCCGGCACCGCCCTCTCGCGCCGCGCGGAGCACGTTAAACGTCCCGTCGATGTTGATCTCATGCGAAGGAACCGGATCGTCGATGGAACGCGGCACCGAGGGAATGGCCGCTTCGTGGAACACCACCGCCGCTCCGCGGACAAGCGGAACCAGTTCCTCGTAGTGGCGGATGTCCACACGATGCAGATCGATCGAGGCCGCCACTTCCTCGAGGTTGGACTCCCGCCCGGTCAGCAGATTGTCGATGACGACGACTTTGCGGGCGCCTTCCGCGAGGAGACGGCGCACGATCGCGGAGCCGATGAATCCGGCTCCTCCGGTAACGACGTAATGGCTCATGATGGCAGTTGGGCAATTTCCGCTTCGAGGTGCCGCAGCGACTCGTTGGCAAGGCGCTCCGCACCCGGGGTAAAGTCGAAGGCCTCCAGCGAAATCCATCCCTGGTAGTTACGGCGTCGCAGGGTTTCGAAAACGGGTTTGAAGTTGTAATTCCCGGCCCCGCAATGGCGGCCGTCGAGTTCGTTGACGTGGACGTGGCGTATCTGCTCGAAGTGCCGGTCCACCAGCGAGGCGTGCGGCTCCCGTTCATTGATGGCGTTGTGCACGTCAAACATCGTTCGAACGAAGGGGCTGCCGATCTCCCGCACAATCGCGCCGGCTTCCTCGAGCGACTGCACCACGTCCGCCTGCTGGACGGGCAGGGCCTCCACCAGCACTGTCACCGCGCGCCGGGTGGCGTCCGGCACGACGCTTTGGAGCCCCTCCACGAAATTTCGCGTAGCTTCCTCGCGGGTAAGTCCGCCGGTCGTGGAGCGCTGTTTGGGCGAGCCGAAGACCATCACGCCATTGGGGCCGAGATCGGCGCAGAGATCGATGAGCGCGCGGATGTGGTCCCAACTCTTCTGCCGCAGGGCGCGGTCGGGCGTTGTCACATGCAGGCCTTTCGGGCTGACCATCAGCCAGTGCAGCCCGACGAAGGCGAGCCCTTCGGAATCGAGAGTGTCGCGGCAGTCCTTGCGCTGCGCGGCGGACACCGCCGACGGGCTCTCCGCCAAGGTGAACGGCGCAATTTCGATACCCGTATACCCGGCTTTGCGGATCGCTTTCGCCGCGTCGGCGAAAGGCCATCCCTCGAAGGCCTCGTTGCAGATGGCGTGCCGGAACGAAAAAGGCATGAATCATCAGTGTACGATGAGAGGCGCGTGTCCCGCGTGCGTCAGTCGGGAAAGATCTCGTGGCTCAAATCTTCGGGAGGCTTCTGGTGCGAGGCATTCCAGCAGCCTCCGGCGAAGGCAATCGCCGCGAGCGCCCACATGACGATGTCGACGGTATCGATCGAATGGCGGTAGGCCATGGCCGCCAGGCAGAGGGTGGTGCGGATCACCCACCCGTACAGCCGCGAGAGCTTCTGCGCGCCTCGGCGGAACAGGATGAGCGAGCGCCCGGTCATGTAGGCGCAGCCCAAGCCGATCACACCGAGGACGCCGCGGAGAAACTCCATCGATTCGGGCATCAACTCAAGTTTGCCACAAGCCCGGAAGCGGGGAAATCGGCCGGCGATTCCCGGGCGCGGCGCCTTCTATTGCCGGCTTCCGGACCGGTAATACTGGTTGGGGGCGCCGGGCGTGGGTACCCCGCTGGCGACCTGCGCCCCGCTGTCATGCGCCTGGGTCAATCGCGTAGTAAGGGTGATGCCGGTGCCGGAGACTTGTGTTCCGGCCGCGTGCGCGAAAGTGAGCGGCGTGGTGACGGTGATGGTGGCGCCGCCAGGGCCGCCGCCGCGGCCGCCTCTGCCGCCGCCGGTGGTGGAGACGACCACGGCCGTCTCGGAATTCGCACCACTATCGATGTTGATGGTCTGGCCGGCAGTAAAGCCGATTGCGCTGGCGACTGGGATCACGGTCGCACCCACGCTGGTGGCTGCGCCGGCTGTGGTCGCGCCTGCGGTCCCTACCGTCGCGATGACGGCGGTCTCGCGGTTGGCATCCGTATCGATCATAATCGTCTGGCCGGCCGAAAGGTCTGCCACGCTGACGACTCTGATATTGGTCGCACCGGCGGCCGAAGCGGCCATGGTGGTGGCGGCCTGCAACAGGAAATCGGTGCAGTTGCTGTCGCTGTCGGCGCCGTCCGGGAAGCGGCCCGCGCTCCGATTGGTGGTGGCCGCGGCGGCCGCGAATGGCCCGAAGCCGCCGGGAGAGCCGGGCGCAGTCACGCGGCAGCCGCTCTGCCCGGTTCCGGAGGCGCCATGGTAACCCTCGGAAGCCCATGGATCGACGAGGAGGCCATAGTTGAGACTGTCCACCACCAGGCCGGCGGCGTCCCGCAGCACCATGCTTCCGGCGGCGGGCGAGAGGGCAGGGCCCCCGAACCACTGGTGGGGCGCGGGCATCCCCTGATAGCCCGCGGTCTTGACCGCTGCGTCACGCACAACCGCGTCGATGGCATGGTCCATGGACAGGGGGCTGTCGAGCTTGATACCGGCGCCTAGCGGCTGCACGGGCTCATTACTCGAGTGGGCAAAGGCCGTGGCCGGCTCGAACGTGATCCCCGTCCCGCGAGCGCTGAAGGGAAGGTTGGCTGCGTGGTTGAACCGCAGCGGAGCGGTGAGGTCAAGGCCCGTACCGGGAGCCACCACCCCCTCGCGGACGATGTGCGCCTGGGCGAGGGCCGGGGTAAAGTCGAGGCTGAAGCCGCCCTGGCTCGGCGAGCCGACGGCGGTGATGGTAACGGTCTCGCGTTTCGCGGGCGTGCCAACGGTGATCTGGTCGCCCACAGCGAAGGGCGCACCGCCCTGGAAGCCGCCACCCGGCCCGTTCGCGCCCCGGACTCTGATACTGGTAGCGCCGGCGCCGGCATTTGCGGTGAGCGCCGAGCGGATGGCCGGCGTGCCGACGCGTCTGACCGTGACGGTCTCAATCCCGTGGCCAACGCTGTCGACGTCCAACCGGATCTTGTCACCGGCCGAGATGTTGGCGACGGACGTCACCTTGATGTTGGTTGCTCCGGCAGCCGCATCCGCCCCCAGGAAGGCTTGCGTTCCGGGCTTGCCGACGGCGGTCACCGTGGCCACTTCGTAGCGCTCGATGGCTTTTGCGACCGCGGGGTATGTGGCGCCGTAGCCGATGGCGATCTTCTGGCCGACCTCGAAGCCGGCCACGCTCGTGACGGGCACGTTGGTTGCGCGTGTGGGGATCGTGACTACCGGACCGTCGGGAAGGGGCTGCCACAGTGTTGTGATGTTGGCAGCCGCCGTGCCGACCGTAACGATCCTGCGGGTCTCGCCATCGATGTTGATCGTATCGCCGGCCGACATACCGTTGGTGTTCCGGACATAGATGGTGGTATCGCCCTTCCGCGCGGGCGCAGCCAGGCCTGAGTTGGAGAGGCCGAGCAGGTAGAAGCCGCGAGCCGCGAGCTTCGTCCCGGCCGGGACTTTTACCGACGAGAAGATGGCTTGCTGAGTGGCGTGCTCCGTCAGGGTCCAGTTGGAGAGGTCCGCCTCCTTGTCGCCCGCGTTGTAGAGTTCGATGAACGAGTCCGTCGAGTTGTTGGGGGAACTGATTCGGAACTCGTTGATCTTGATCGGGGTGACGTTCCGGACTTTTTCGGCGGTTGACCCGGTGTGCGCTCGGCCGGTGGCAGGGTTGGTCCAGGAGGCGATGCCGAGCAGGTCGCCGTTGAAGGCCGCCGGCCCTGAGGTGACCTTGAAGGTCGCGCTCACGCTCGCACCCGGGGGCACCGGGTCAGGGAACGTCTTGGACGTCCCGCCGGCGCCCGCAAGGATGGAGGTCCACTGCTTGCCGGGCACGGAAATGCTCAACTTGACGCCCGCCGCGGGTGCCCCCGTGGTGTTCGTGAACGTCACGGTGGTGTCCTGCGAGGACCCCGGTGAGAACGTCTGCAGCCCGGGCGGGTTGGCAGTTGCCGACGCCGGCGACAGACTCAGGCGCGGCCCATCGTAGCGGGCCGCCACGACGTTGGCATGCACCAGTTCATCGGTGGCGTTGGTCGGGAAGGTGCCGGCGGCTGTCATCGCACCTTCGTAGAAGGTGCCCTGCGAGCCGACGCTGTTGTCGCCGCCATTGCCCAGGAGGATGGCCCCCTGCTTGCGCATTGGGTCATAGGTAGCGTCAACGCGCGGCCCGTCGAACATAACGTTCAGGTCGCCTTTCTGCGCGTCGCCGCCCATGGAGGTCCAGTGGTGCGGCTCGCCCTTGGCCATGGCGGTCACGAATCGCCAGGGGATGTTCGGAAGGGTTGGGCAGTTTTTGGTTCCATCGTTCGTGACGCAGCCAACCAGGTTGTTCTCCTGGTCGGTCATGATCCAGGGGCCGGGCTGATTCCCGTGATACCAGGCGGTGGCGTTGCCAAAGTACGTGGTTTCCATGGTGCCGTTATCGTCGTCGCGGCTGTCGATCTCGGCGTTCCCGTAGTCGAAGCAGCAGCCGGAGTTGTAGTGCCGGCCGTTAATCACCCAGTACTGCCCCTCTGCCTGGTCGTCCACCGCGGTGCCCTTCACGTCGTTCTGGCGCAGGCCCATGCCGGGCGCGATGAAGGCGCCGTAGGCTTTGTGGCCCATGATGGTAATCGGCGCCATGTCGGCGACCGGGACGTTGTTAAACCCGCCCATCGCGGGGCCGCTGAATCCGCCGCGGGGCGCCTGGGTGAGATGGTTGTGCTTCGGGGATTGGTCGTAGATGGTGGTGATCCAGCAGTAGGTGTTGGCGCAGAAGGCGTCCTGCGCGGCGGCGTCGGCGTATCCACCGGCGTCCGGGGCCGGCGACGCGACCGGCTGGACGACGCCGATGTTCAAGGTTTTGCCGTCCGACTGACGCATGACCTGGTAGAGCGGGCCGTTGTAGGAGGCGTACAGTGCGCGGGTGGTGCTGTGGGCAGCTACGCAGGGATCGCCGGCGGCCGCGTAAATGTCGCAGGGGCCCTGCGGCCGGGTTGGAGCCGGATCGGCCGGTGTGGCCAAGGTCAACGTCGCACCAATCAGCGTGAACGCCAGGGCGATCATCAGCACAAGGTCGATTCTGGTTTTCATAACGATTCGCCTTCCCGAGAACAGTTCAGTATACATGCAAACGCTTACTTTTCGACGCCCGCGGCGCCGGGATTCAGATCAATCTCGAGAACCTGAAAGGAATGTGCTGGCAGAACGAGCCAGCCGTACTCCGCCTTCCACTTTGATTCCGACCCGGATTCTGATACCCTTACTAACCGTCTGGAACTAGGGCCAACACAGGCCCGGGATGCTCACATGAAACGTAAGATTACTCTCACAATTAATGGCAAGCCTTACACTGACGAAGTCGAGCCTCGGCTCCTTCTCATTCACTACCTGCGCGAAGTGGTGGGCCTGACGGGCCCGCACATTGGCTGCGAGACGTCGATCTGCGGCGCTTGCACCGTGATGCTCGACGGGCGAGCCGTCAAGTCTTGCACCATGTTCGCCGTACAGGCCGATGGCCGGCAGGTCCTCACCATCGAGGGTTTGGCTTCCGATGGAAAGCTGGACCCCGTGCAGGAGGCCTTCTGGAACGAGCACGGGCTGCAATGCGGCTTCTGCACGCCGGGCATGATCATGTCGACCCGGCAACTGTTGGCCGACCACCCGAACCCGACCGATCAGGAGATCCGCCACGGTCTGGAAGGCAACCTCTGCCGCTGCACCGGCTACCAGCACATCGTCAATGCGGTCCGTGCGGCCGCGGGAAAGGCGGGCGCGTAGCAATGGCCACAACCACCATCAGCAAGCCGGCGACGCTCGTCGGCAAGAGCATCCGCCGCGTCGAAGACCCGCGCCTCATCACCGGCACCGCCACCTACGTGGACGACATCAAGATGCCCGGCATGCACCACGCTTGCATCGTGCGGAGTCCACACGGCGCCGCTCTCATCAAGGGCATCAACAGCAAGGCCGCGCTCGAGCGCCCCGGCGTGGTGGCGGTCTTCACCGGCGCTGATGTCAAAGGTCTGGGCGCCGTCCCCACCGCCGCGTCGCTGCCCGGCCTGCGCGTGCCGCACCATCATCTGCTGGCGCAGGACCGCGTCTACTATGTGGGCCATCCCGTTGCAGTGGTGGTGGCCACCGACCGCTACCTTGCGGCCGACGCGGCCGATCTCGTGGAAGTGGATTACGAGCCGATGCCCGCCGTAGCCGATCCCGAAAAGGCCATCGCGCCCGGCGCCCCGGCGGTACACCCGGAGTGGCCGGATAACATCGCGTTCAACTTCCACCAGGAGGGTGGCGACACCGCACAAGCGTTCCGCGACGCGGAAGTCGTGGTGAAGCAGCGGATCACCAGCCAGCGCCTGATCCCTACGTCCATCGAGACACGCGGCGTGGTGGCCGAATGGCGTCCCGGCGACAAGTCAATCAATATGTTCTCCTCCACCCAGATTCCGCACCTGCTGCGCAGCCTGGTGGCGGGGATCCTGGGTATGCCCGAGAATCGCCTGCACGTGGTCACGCCGGAAGTGGGCGGCGGGTTCGGCTCCAAGCTCAACGTCTACGCCGAAGAGGCGCTGATGTGTTACATCGCGAAGTCCATCGGCAAGCCGGTGAAATGGGTGGAGTCGCGGCGCGAGAATTTTCAGTGCACCATCCACGGCCGCGGCCATGTGGACTACTACGAGGTGGCCGCCAGGCGCGATGGCACCATGCTCGGCCTCAAGCTCAAGCTCATCCAGGATCTCGGGGCCTATCATCAACTGCTCACCGCGGCCATTCCGACGCTTTCGGTGCTGATGATGCCCGGCCTGTACAAGTTCAAGAGCATCTCGGCGGACATCGTCGGGGTCTTCACCAATTGCGTGCCCACCGACGCGTATCGCGGCGCCGGCCGTCCCGAGGCTACTCACGGGATTGAGCGGATGGTGGACATCCTGGCAGCCGAATTGAAGATGGATCCCGCCGAGATCAGGCTGAAGAACTTCGTCGGGAACGACGAGTTCCCCTATGCAACGACTACCGGCCTGACCTACGACAGCGGTAACTATGCGGCTCCCCTGCACAAGGCGCTCGATGCAGTGGATTACAAGGCCAGGCGGCAGGAGCAGGCGGAGGGTCGCAGGGCAGGCAAGCTGATGGGAATCGGCCTCTCTACCTACGGTGAAATCTGCGCCATGGGCCCGTCGGCCGCCATGCCCGCCGGCGGATGGGAGAGCGCGACTGTGAAGATCGAGCCTTCCGGCAAGGTGACCGTGCTGACCGGCGCGTCGCCGCATGGGCAAGGCGAGGAGACCACTTTCGCACAAATAGTGGCTGACGAGTTGGGCGTTGACATCAACGATGTGATGGTGGTGCACGGCGACACCTCCGTCGTGCAGTACGGCATCGGCACCTTCGGAAGCCGCGGTACGGCGGTGGGCGGCGCGGCGCTCTATTACGCTCTGCAGGAGCTCAAGGCCAAAATCCGCAAGTTCGGCGCCATGCTCCTGGGGAGCGAGAACGTGATACTGGTGGGCGGCGCCTGCGTCGACCAGACATCCGGAAAGTCCGTGTCCTTCGGGGAAATGGTGGCGGCGGCCCACCTGGCAAAAACGCTGCCGCCCAACACCCAGCCCGGCCTGGTGGCCACATACTTCTGGGAGCCGCCCAATTTCACCTTCCCGTTTGGCGCGCACGTGGTGGTGACGGAGGTGGACCGCGACACCGGCGAGATCGACATCCGCCGCTACGTGGCGGTGGATGATTGCGGCAAAGTCATCAACCCGTTGCTGGTGTCCGGCCAGGTTCACGGCGGCGTGGCGCAAGGTCTTGGACAGGCGCTCTGGGAGGAGGCCGTTTACGACGAGAACGCGCAGCTTGTAACCGGCGAGCTCACCGACTATGCGCTTCCGAAGGCGCACTTCATGCCGTTCATCGAGAGCAGCCACACGGAAACGCCGTCGCCGGTCAACCCATTGGGAGTGAAAGGCGTTGGCGAAGCGGGCACCATCGGCTGTTCGCCCGCGGTGGTCAATTCGGTGGTGGATGCACTCGCGCCGCTGGGCGTCCGGCATATCGACATGCCGCTCACGCCCGAAAAAATCTGGAAGCTGATTCAAGCAGGACAGGCCCAGCCTGTCGCAGGAGGCCAAGCATGATCCCGCAGTCATTCGATTACACTGCTCCGAAGTCGCTCGAGGAGGCGCTGGCGCTGATGGAGGGCGGCGAGCGCAAGATCCTGGCCGGGGGAATGAGCCTGATCCCGCTGATGAAGCTGCGGTTGGCGCAACCTGCCGAGGTGGTGGATCTGGGCCGCGTTCCTGGCCTCGACTCCATCACCGAGGTCGACGGCGTCGTGCGCATCGGCGCGATGACGACTCACCACGCCGTGGAGACGTCTCCCGTCATTCGCGCGCATTGTCCCCTGTTGGTGGAGACGGCAGCGCAGATCGGCGATGTGCAGGTGCGCAATATGGGGACCATGGGCGGCAGCATCGCCCACGCCGATCCGGCGGCGGATTATCCAGCCGCGCTGGTGGCGCTCGAGGCCCGCATTCACCTGGTCTCCGCACATTCGGACCGGACGGTGGTGGCCGCCGACTTTTTCCAGGATGCCTTCACCACGGCGATCGAACCGGGCGAGATCGTGCTCGATATCGAAGTCCCGAAGGAGCCTTCGAACGAGGGCTCGCGGTATGAGAAGTTCCCCCATCCGGCATCCGGTTTCGCGGTGGTCGGCGTGGCCGCGCGCATTCGCAAGAACGGCAACGGTATCGCCATGGCGCGCGTTGGGGTGACCGGCATGGGCACGCACGCATTTCGCGACCGCGCCGCCGAAGAGTTGCTCGAGAAGGGAGCTTCGATTGCGGACGCGGCGGCGGTGGTGGGATCGGGAGAGCAGCCCAACGCGGACCTGTTCGCCTCGGCCGATTACCGGCGGCACCTCGCCAGGGTCCATGCGGTTCGCGCTTTGACGGCGGCGCTTTCGAGGGCGTCATGAAGGTTTCAGGCTCCTATTCGGTTTCTGTCCCGCAGGAGCGCGCTTATGCGCTCCTGCAGGATCCCGCGGTTCTCACCAAGTGCATGCCCGGATGCGAGGGCCTCGACCGCGTGGCGGAGAACGAATACGCCATGCGGATGAAAATGGTGCTGGCGAGCATCTCCGGAAACTTTTCGGGGAAGGTTCGGATTGGGGATGCCAATCCTCCAGACAGTTTCCGGCTGATCGTCGAAGGCTCCGGGAAAATCGGCTTCATGAAGGGCGATGGTCTGCTGAAGCTCTCTCCGGCGGATGCCGGGACGAACGTTCAATTCGACGGCGACGTGCAGGTGGGCGGCACGATTGCGAGCGTGGGGCAGCGCCTGCTGGACACCACCGCGCGCATGTTGATCAAGAAGTTCTTCAATCGGCTGGCCACGGAGGTAGCGCAGTCCGGAGAACAGCGGCTCGCCGCCGACTAAGCGGTCGCGCGATAATAAGCACGGGGACAGGCATGGCAAGCACCACTACTATGACGGGTGCGGCGTTCGATCAACTGCCGTATGAGGAAGGCCGTAATCTGGAGCTGCTGCAGGGAGAAGTAATCGAAGTGTCTACTCCGACTCCGAGACACCAACGCATAGCCGGCAGAATTCTTTACAGCCTTTACGCCTACTTTGATCGCGAACCGATAGGGGAGGTGCTCCAGGAGAGCGAGTTCGCCCTCGGAGACGACAATCGTCTCCAACCCGATCTTGCAGTCGTACTGGGTGATAGCAGGAACTCCATCGATCCGGACCGGACGCCGATCCCGCTGGTTCCAGCGATTGCTATGGAGGTGATCTCTCCAGTTGAGCGAGCTATCGACAGCATGCGCAAGGTCTGGACATATTTGTCTGCAGGCACCCTCGAGGTCTGGCAATTCTATCCCGGAAGCGGAAGAGTCTTGATTCATCGGAGTGCAGAAGCGATTGCGGTTCTGTCTGTCGGCCAGAGTTTGAGCACGCCTTTGCTTCCGGGTTGGGAGATCCCGGTCGGCAAGGTTTTTGAGGTGTAGCATGGCGACGACCACCACCATGACCGGTGCGGCGTTCGATCAACTGCCGTATGAGGAAGGCCGCAATCTGGAGTTGCTGCAGGGAGAACTGATCGTAGTGCCGAGCCCGACACCTGAACACCAGATGATCGTCGGTGGTCTCTATGTGAGCTTCGTCGAGTGCTTTCGCCGGGAACCTGGTGGGGGCGCCCTTTTGGACAGCGAGTTTGTGCTCGGAAGGGACGACCGTCTTCGCTCCGATGTAGCCGTCTTGCTGGGCGAGCGTTGGGTGTGCCTCGATCTGAAAAAGACGCCCATCACGGTGGCGCCGGATATCGCCGTGGAGGTCATCTCCCCAAGTGAGCGGACGGCCGAGAGCGATCGCAAGGTTTCAACCTATCTTGCGGTGGGTACTCAAGAAGTTTGGCAATTCTATCCGGAAAGCCAGAAGGTCTTTGTTTACCGGGGCCCCAAATCCGTCACTCCACTGTATATCGACGATAGTTTATCCACGCCCTTGTTGCCGGGATGGGAGCTTCCACTTCGCGAGATCTTCACCACGAAACCAAAGCTGTAGCATGCCCTTCAACCAGATCCTGGATTCCCAAGACCCCTCGCTATTCGACGTCCGCTCCAAAGCCCCCGGTCCGTCAGGCGCGCTGCCCATCACCCCGGAGATGCTGCTTCGCCGCCCGTCCGGCGACATCTTCGGATGGAGCCAGAACGCCGGCATGGGCTGGGATCCAGCCGCGCTCGGCGGCAAAGAGTTCCTGATCCTCAGCACGCACGGCGGCATTCGCGCGGCTGACGGAACTCCAGTGGCACTGGGCTTCCACACCGGGCACTGGGAAGTCGGCCTGCTGATGGATGCTGCCGCCAAAGAGTTGAAGTCTCTCGGCGCGCTCCCCTTCGCCGCCACGTGCACCGACCCGTGCGACGGGCGCACGCAGGGCACCACCGGCATGTTCGATTCGCTGCCTTATCGCAACGACGCGGCCAGCGTCTTCGGGCGCCTGATCCGCTCACTGCCCACGCGCAGCGGCGCAATCGGGATCGCCACCTGCGACAAGGGCCTGCCCGCCATGATGATGGCGCTTGCCGGGACCCGCGGCCTGCCTTGCATCCTGGTGCCGGGCGGTGTGTCATTGCTGGCCGAAGAAGGGGAGGACGCGGGGAAGATCCAGTCCGCGGGCGCACGTTTCGCGCATGGACAGATGACGCTCGAAGCGGCGGCTGAAGGGCTCTGCCGCGCCTGCGCCACCCCCGGCGGGGGCTGTCAGTTCCTGGGCACCGCAGCCACTTCCCAGGTGATCGGCGAAGCGCTGGGCATGTCGCTGCCGCACTCCGCACTCGCACCCTCCGGCCATCCCATCTGGCTCGATATGGCGCGGCGCTCTGCGCGCGCGGTCATGGCGCTCGAGGAACGCGGGCTCACGATGAAGGACATCCTCACCGAAGGCGCGCTGCGCAACGCCATGGTTATCCACGCGGCTTTCGGCGGATCGACCAACCTGATTCTGCACCTGCCCGCCATCGCGCATGCCGCCGGTCTCAAGCGTCCGACCGTGGACGACTGGACCCGCGTGAATCGCCGGACTCCGCGGCTGGTCGATTCGCTCCCTAACGGCCCGCGCATGCACCCCACGGTGCAGGTGTTCCTCGCCGGAGGTGTCCCCGAAGTGATGCTCCACTTGCGGCGCGCCGGACTTCTCGAAACCAATCTCCTCACCGTGAGCGGGCAGAAACTTGGAGACGTGCTCGACTGGTGGGAGCAGTCCGAGCGGCGCCGCGAACTGCGGCGCGTACTGCGCGAGAGGGACGGTGTAGACCCCGAAGACGTCATCATGGACGCGGAGGGTGCTGCGCGGCGAGGACTCACGTCCACGGTCACGTTTCCGAAAGGCAATCTCGCCCCGGGCGGTTCGGTCATCAAGAGCACCGCGATCGACCCGAGCGTCGTGGACGCTTCGGGGGTATACCGCAAGGTCGGCCCGGCGCGCGTCTTCCGGACCGAGAAGGACGCCGTGGCGGCCATCAAGAACCACGTGATCCAACCGGGCGATGTGCTGGTGTTGATGTGCCGCGGTCCGATGGGCTCCGGCATGGAGGAGATCTTCAGCATCACGGTCGCGTTGCGCTATCTGGATTTCGGCAAGCACGTGGCCGTGATCACGGACGCCCGGTTCAGCGGCGTCTCCACGGGCGCATGCATCGGACACGTGACACCGGAAGCGCTGGCGGGCGGTCCGATCGGCAAGGTCCGGGAAGGGGACCTCATCGAGATCGTGATCGACCGGGTGCGGCTGGAGGGCTCGGTGAACCTGGTGGTGGACGGCAGCGTCGAGGAGGGTACGCGCCTTCTGGCTTCCCGCCCCATGCGAGACGACCTCGCGCCCGACCCCGATTTGCCCCCCCAAACGCGCCTCTGGGCGGCGCTCCAGGACGTCAGCGGCGGTACCTGGGGCGGCTGCGTCTTCGACACGGACACGATCATTCAGAAGCTCAAGTAGAAGCTGCACTGAAAACGAATGACGCAAGAAGACAGGATGTTCGTGGAGGGCCTGTTCCGCTCCCGGGAGAGTGAGATGAACCGAAGTTTGCCGATCTGCGCCAGGAGGTGCGCGGGGGGTTTGTTGCAGTCAATGCCAGAATTGACCGCATGGATGCGAGGCTGGACAATATCGCCGCAAGCTCCCATTACGTCACCCGCCTCGTCGAGTGTTCGGACAAGCAGGATAAGTTCCTATGCTATTGGGGGTGATTGAGCGCGGCCAGCCCACGCGCCTCCAGCTCGAATCGCACCCCGCCTTCGCCGAGTTTCTCGTGTCCTTTCGGCAAGCCTGCGTGACCGCCACTCCCTCAGTTTCGGAGCACCCTGTCAGGGCGTACTAAGCTGTCGGAATCGATGTGGCAGGCTGCGGTCGAACTGGCCCGCCAGCACGGCGTGTATCCCATCGCCATCCGCTGCGGTTGGATCATACGAGGCTGAAGAAACGCGTCGGCGGGCTCCGACCTTCCGGCGGAAGGCTACCAAGCCGGCTACCTGACGACCATGTTGCACGCACTCTTCGCCGTGCTCCAGGGCTTCGCATGGGCTTCCGCGGACGCGACGCTGTCAGCACCGAGGAAACCATCGGATTACCCCACTCGGCCTAATCACCGCGAGAGCGTGAAGTCTTCGAGCTTTGCCGAACGGATGTCCTCAATCGACATGTCCTCGAACCTTCCGGTCCCGCCAAGCTGACGGATTCTCAACTCGAGAGTTTTCGCCGCCGCCTGCGCCTTCCGTTCCTCGAGTTCCGCCGCTCGCTGCGCGTCCCGATAGGAAGCTTCGGCCTTCGCGAGGCGCGGGTTGACTCGGCCTCCCGCTTCGGCGAACAGGATGGCTTCGGCATACTCGACGCTGGTGATGGGAAACAGCATACCCTTCTCGTATTCAACCAGCAGATCGTTCATGTCCTGCAGTTCTTTTCTGAGGTCCGACTGCGCGTCCGCGAGTCTTCCGATCGATTCGCGCAGCTTCATTTCCAACAGGAGATAGTTGAGCTGGATTTGATTCAGGTCGTACCAACTGTCCCACTCTGGATTTTTGGCCGACGGCATCGCTTTGGTGACGTCGAGGGAGTTGAAATAGTCTTGCACTTCTTTGGCATGGGTTTCAGCGTGGTCGGCCGCCTCGATCTGGTTCTGAAATGGGGAGCGGCCAGCACTCAGAGCCGCCGCCATGTCTATCGCCTTTGCGATTTCCTCGATGTGCGCCTTGATATTCAAATAGTGCAGATAACCCCATGCGGCATAGGCGGCCCCAGTCATCAACCGCAGGTCAGACCGGACCCTTTCCGACTCGCCCAGGAGATCGCGCGCCGAGACGGGAGACGGGGGTTTTCCTACGGACGTGGGCGTAACCGGCTCGCTGGGGACAACGGTTCTGCCGGGCGCTTCGCTGCCGCCCGTCTCGCCTGCACCGGTGGGCTCGGCAGGAGGAGCCTTCGGCGTTCGCTCCCGGACGTTCGGTTCCGGGAGGAAAGGCGGATTCTCTTGGGTCGCAGGCGTACCGGGAGCCGCGCGCAAGTCCCGCACAAGGTCGAGCACATCCTGCCGGTTGTAGAACTTCACCACTGCCTCGAAGTTCGCGCCCCATTTTTTGCTCAGATGCTTCGCATAGTTTTTGGCCTGTTCCAGGCCTTGCCGCTGCCAATAGGCCGTATCAGGTTTGATTTCGAAGACCGTTCCACCCTTGCTCTTGTCGTTCGGGTCGTTCCACTGCACGCGATCGGCGCGGAGCACCCTGCCGTCGTCCATAAAGATCCTGACCTCGCGGTCGAGACCAGACGGAAGGTCCTTGATCAGTTGTTCGGCGTAGGTATGGCCGAAGTTGCCGACATCGAAACGCTCGGGCTGCTGCGCGCCGCCGGGCGATTGACGGATTGCCAACTCCTCCAGAACGTCGCGTTCCAGCGCGGATGATGGAGTGTGTTCGCCTAATTCTTTGAAGCTGGCGGAGGTGCCGGTCTGCTGGCGCGCCTCGATGGTGTCTCTTATGTCGTTCGCCCTCGTGGTGCCGTGCGAGAGCGCCGATCTCAAGGCGCTCCGGTTCGAACGGATGAAGGCGGTTTCCATCCGCCCGAGTGTCTCGAGAGCGGGATCTTCAGCCAGGTAACCCTGGAGGCGCTCCGAGTCCTTTTCGGCGGCGCGCTCCGCCTCCGCGGCGGGGATGGTGCCTTTCTGGAAATTCTCTTTGATTTTCTTAACTCTCTGATTCAGTTCGCGGAGCTTGCCGAGGATGCCTGGATCGTAGTTATCCGGGACTACGTGTAGTATTTCGTCAAGCCTGTTGGAGACGCCGTTGACCCTTGCCTCCGCATCTGCGCCGTGCGGCTTTGTACCTTTCTTCTCGTCACGCCAAATGAGGGGCAGGGCGGCTGGGGGCTGTAGAGCATGTGTCAGCTCATGCGCGAGAAGACGGCGGCCTCCGGGACTTGCGGGGCTGAATTCCCCGGGGCCAAAGTAAATATCGCGGCCGCTGGTGAAGGCATGCGCATCCAAGCTTTCCGCGGCCAGTTGTGCGCCCGGATCCGTGTGAATGCGGACCGGG
>DATJWB010000221.1:0-27983 GCA_035501495.1 Bryobacteraceae bacterium
CTCCGGAATTTGTTCTTCGGATTGTGCTTCGCCAGCACCTTCGTGATCGCCGCCGTCAGGGTAGTCTTCCCGTGATCGATGTGCCCGATCGTCCCGATATTGATGTGCGGTTTGCTGCGGTCGAATTTTTCCTTTGCCATGAGAGAAATAACTCCTTATCTGGTTATCTTGCCCTGGATCTTGTTTACGATCTCTTCTGCGAGACCGCCTGGCACCTCTTCGTACCTTCCGAAGTGCATGGTGAAACTGCCGCGCCCCTGGGTTCGCGAACGCAACTCGGTGGCGTATCCGAACATCTCGGAAAGAGGCACCATCGATTTGATGATCTGAGTCGTGCCGCGCAACTGCATGCCTTCGATGCGGCCGCGCCGCGAGTTCAGATCTCCGATCACGTCGCCCATGTACTGCTCGGGGACTACCACTTCCACCGACATGATCGGCTCCAGCAGTACCGGCTTGGCCCTGGGTACGGCTTCTTTGATCCCCAGCGATCCGGCGATCTTGAACGCCATTTCCGAAGAGTCCACATCGTGGTAGCTGCCGTCGTACAGCGTCACCTTGACATCCGACATGGGGAAGCCGGCGAGGATGCCGCCTTCCAGCGCCTCGCGGACTCCCATCTCGATCGGCTTGATGTATTCCTTCGGCACCGCCCCGCCGAAGATCTCGTTGACGAATTCGACTCCGCTGGCCGGAGGCAGCGGCTCCACACGAATCTTCACCACGCCGTACTGGCCCCGGCCGCCCGACTGCTTGATGTGCCGGCCTTCCCCCTCGGCCGCCTTGCGGATGGTCTCGCGATACGCCACCTGCGGCTTGCCGACATTGGCGCCCACACCGAATTCCCGCATCATGCGGTCCACGATGATCTCGAGGTGCAGCTCGCCCATTCCCGAGAGAATGGTCTGGCCGGTCTCCGGATCGGTGTTGACGCGGAACGTCGGATCCTCCTGCGCCAGTTTCTGGATGGCCATGCCCAGCTTCTCCTGGTCGGCCTTGGTTTTGGGCTCGACCGCGAGCTGGATCACGGGGGTCGGAAAATCGATCGACTCCAGAACCACGGGCCGCTGATCGTCGCAGATGGTATCGCCCGTCGAGACGGTCTTCAGGCCCACCGCCGCGCAGATATCGCCCGCCACGATTTCCTGAATTTCCTCGCGCTTGTTGGCGTGCATGCGGAGCAGGCGCCCGATGCGTTCCTTGCGCCGCTTGGCCACGTTGTACACCGAATCGCCCGACTTCAGCGTTCCCGAGTACACCCGGAAGAACGCCAACTGGCCGACATACGGGTCGGTCATGATCTTGAACACCAGCGCCGAGAACGGCTCCTTGTCGGAAGCGTGCCGGATGATCACCTTCTCGGGATCGTCCACATCCGCGCCTTCGATCGGCGGAACATCCAGCGGCGACGGCAGGTAATCCACCACCGCATCGAGCATGGTCTGCACGCCCTTGTTCTTGAATGCCGAGCCGCAGATCACCGGGAACACCTTGAGCCCGATGGTGGCTTTCCGGATGCCCGCACGGATCTCCTCGTTGGTCACGGGCTGGCCTTCGATGAACTTCTCGAAGAGCTGGTCGTCGAACTCGGAAATGACCTCGATCAGCTTCTCCCGGTAGGTCTTGGCCTGTTCGGCCAGGTCCGCCGGAATGTCCACCACGTCGAACTTGGCTCCCAGGGTCTCGTCGCGCCAGAGGATGGCCTTCATCTCCACGAGATCGACGATGCCCTTGAACTGATCTTCGGCGCCCACCGGAATCTGGATCGGCAGCGGACGGCACTTCAGACGATCCACGATGGTCTCGACCGAGTGGTAGAAATCCGCGCCCACGCGGTCCATCTTGTTGATGAAGCAAATCCGCGGAACCGAATACTTATCGGCCTGGCGCCAGACCGTCTCCGATTGCGGCTGCACGCCGGCGACGGCGTCGAAAACCGCCACCGCGCCATCCAGCACGCGCAGGCTGCGCTCGACTTCGGCGGTGAAGTCCACGTGGCCGGGCGTGTCGATAATGTTGATCTGGATGTCCCGCCACTCGCAGGTGGTCGCGGCCGATGTAATGGTAATGCCGCGCTCCTGCTCCTGCTCCATCCAATCCATGATGGCGGTGCCTTCATGGACCTCTCCCAGCTTGTGGGTGCGGCCGGTGTAATACAGAATCCGCTCTGTAGTTGTAGTTTTACCAGCATCGATATGTGCGGCGATGCCGATGTTCCTCATCCTTTCGAGCGGAATAGTTCTTGGCATAAAAACGTGAAACCCTGAAACCCTTTGCTCCTACCAACGATAATGCGCGAAAGCCTTGTTGGCTTCCGCCATGCGATGCACGTCGTCTCTCTTCTTGATCGCTCCGCCGCGCAGATTGGCGGCGTCGTTCAACTCGTTCGCCAACTTCTCCGCCATGCCCTTCTCGGCGCGCCCGCGGGCGTTGGTGATAATCCAGCGCATCGCCAGCGAAGTGCGGCGATTCTGCGGAACCTCGATGGGAACCTGGTAGTTGGCGCCGCCCACGCGGCGGGTCTTCACCTCGAGCAGCGGCTTGGCGTTCTCCACCGCCTTCTTGAAAGCCTTCAACGGATCGTCGCTGGTCCGCTCTTTCAACTTGTCCATGGCCTCATAGAAGATGCCCTGGGCGGTGGTCTTCTTTCCCTGCCACATCATGGAGTTCACAAACTTCTCGACCAGGGTGGAGTTGTACACCGGATCCGGCAGCACTTCACGAACGACGGCTCTTCTTCTGCGTGGCATACGTTTCCTTACGATTTGGGCCGCTTGGCGCCATACTTCGATCTGCCCTGCTTGCGGTTGGCCACGCCGGCGGTATCCAGCGCGCCGCGAATCACGTGGTAGCGCACGCCCGGCAGATCCTTCACACGGCCACCACGGATCAGCACAATCGAGTGCTCCTGCAGATTGTGGCCAACCCCGGGAATATAAGTGGTCACTTCGATCCCGTTGGTAAGCCGTACCCGCGCTACCTTTCGCAGCGCCGAATTGGGCTTCTTGGGAGTCGAAGTGTAGACACGGGTGCAGACCCCACGCTTCTGGGGACAACTCTCCAGCGCCGGGCTCGAGGTCTTCCAGCGTGGCGGTCTCCGCCCGTTACGCACAAGTTGGTTAAACGTCGGCACGAATTTCCTCTCGTGGCACAAGCATTTCTGCCTGTGGGAACTAGTGACACCGGCACAAGGCCCAGTGAAGGCTAGCGAATCAAAAAAGTGTCGCAACCCACAAAACAGCCCGGGACCCCTTTGCAATCCCGAACAAAACCTCAGGTCGCTGAACGAGATTACCTGCTTTGGACAGGCCCATGTTCCATTCGGCGTAACCGGTGGAACCTCGGGGCCTCACTCCCGGCCGGACCCGTCACAGACGGGTGGTAGCACAAAGAGCAGACCTGTACTCGCGAACTTTTCCAGGATAACCGAAGTAACACAATTGTGCAACTGCCGCGTCCCAGCCTGCCGCGTTACAGTCGCGTTACAGTGCCTGGCCGTCCGGCCGGTTGCTCCCAGCCTTGTTATTTTATCTGGAGGAAGACCATTGTGCCGGATCTGTCCATCTCTCCCTGGAAGCATCCCGAGGTGCCAGCCGAAGCATACAACAACAACTGGCGGATCTATCGGGAGACCGGCTCCGTGATCGTGTTTGTACACGGCGTTCTCTCGGACTCGGACGCCTGTTGGCGAAACCAGAAGAGCGGCACCTTCTGGCCCGACCTGGTTGCCGGCGACAAGTTGTTCCAGGACTCCGGCGTCTACCTCGGGGGATACTATACCGCATTCGATTCCACCGATTTCACAATCGCCGATTGCGCCCGTGAACTGCTTTCCGCGCTGATCGCCACCGACCAATACCCGCCCGTGCTGGATGCACAGCGGATGATCTTCATCTGCCACAGCCTGGGAGGCATCGTCACCCGCTACATGCTGGAACGCTGGCGCGAGCGATTCCAGCAAAAGAAGATTGCCCTGCTGCTGATTGCATCTCCGTCGATCGGGTCCAGGTACGCCAATCGGCTGGAGAACCTGCTGGACGTTTTGCAACATGAGACGGGTCGGCAACTGAGTTGGAGGTCAGCCGATCTCGTGGACCTGGACCGCAGGTTCAAAGATCTCAGGGAGCAGAATCTGATCCCCGCCTTGATGGGCCGCGAGTTGTGCGAGCACCGGTTCCCCGTCTATTGGAAATGGCTCGCACCGATTCTGAATCTCTTTCCGCCAGTGGTGGAGTTGGAGTCGGCCGGGCGCTATTTCGGCGATCCCAGAAGGCTGCCCAAGACCAATCACTCGACTGCCGTAAAACCGGATTCCGTGGAGCATTGCAGCCACCTGCAACTCCGCGAATTCTACAGCGAAGTGATCCAGCGTTTCCCGATCAGGAAGTGGGCCTTGCCGCAAATCATCCAGCGGTTTCCCGACCCGCGGGGACGGCTGCTTGCCGCGAATTTCGCGCTGAGCTGCGCGCGGATCAACTGGGATGTGGAATTGAACGAAGACGGGGACGCACGCAATGAGCAGGCGATCGAAGGAATCGTAGAGTGCCGCAGCGGCTCGGAAGCAAAGTATGCGCTGCCGCCAATGTGGGTGCCGGCCGGGCATCTGTCGCAATACGTCATCGACAGCAGCCGGAGTTCGGCCGGCGTCTTCCCGGAATCGGAAGAGGTGCGGCCGCGATTCAATCGAACCATTCTCGCTTTCCACCACCCTCCCAGCGAGAAAGATCCGGCCCGCGTCTTGCTCCGGAGCTGGGATTTTGATGTCTACGCCATGAACGTCGAGGAATTGCGCCGGAAAGAAGGGGCGCAGAAGGACGATCGGGACTATTTCCAGAAGAGCATCCGCTGGGAGCAAGTGGGTGAGCTGAATATCCTCGTGCGATTCCCCGCCGCGATGGAATTGGAGGCAGGGGCGGATGTGGAAGGCTATCAGCTCTTTCACGGGGACGATCAGGAGGTAGAAGTGTTCGACGAACACTTGACCGCCGAGGCGCGGGAGCAATTCTACTTCTCACAACTCGCCCGCGTCGCGGTGCTGCGATTCCGGAATCCCGCGCCCTGGACCGCCTATCGCGTGGTGTGGAAGCTTGGGCGGCGCCGCGGCGGCAATGAAATTCCACACGCCGAGGCCGCGATCATCGCTCAGCGGCGGAACAGCCTGCTGGCAATCCGCAAGCTGTTCCGCCCCGAGGAAAACGCGGTCACGGATATGAAGGAGACGGTGCTCAGAGCCCTGGCTGATCTTGGCGGGCTGGTGGTGGCAGAGATTTCGCGGTGCACCTCGGAAGTCGACCCCAACGCCGATCTGGAACTTGACGAGGACGGTGTCGAGTTGAACCTGATGGCGATCGATCTGACCGGGTCGCCGGAGCGCGAGATCCTTCGGACCGTGGCGGGGACGGACATCAAATCCGATACCTGGGAAGAAGCTCTGGCACTCGGCGATGGCATAGCCGGCCGGGCGGCGAAACGCCTGGAACCGCGGATCTACGACCGGGCGGGCGGGGATGCCCTGCTCGATGGGGCGTATTTCGCCATATCCAACCGGCATCATGAATGGCTGCTCGCCCTTCCCCTGTGGGACGAGAGTCTCGGGGCGCGGCCATACGGTGTGGTGAATATCGGCACTTATGATCCGCATGTTGCGGTGATGCTTCGAATCCTGGATAACCCCGAGTCGATCGAGTTGCTGTTGGAATACGCCAATGGCGAGTTCCTTTCCAGCATCTTGCCCGCCGCGCGGTGAATCTAATACGATTGAAGGGTATGAAACTCTATCGCAAACCGATCCTTGGAGACACCGTGACCGCTTACAAGGTCGCCGACGGTAGAGTGCTGGTCTCGCGCCGTTCACGTGTCGCGCGTCAGGGTGTCGAACCCGATGCCGGCGCTTCCAATCGCTTTTTCAAGCGCCTGATGCGGGTCTCGGCGGACCTGGTGCGCGAGTCCGCCGAGTAACGCCATATCGTCACTGCCCCGCTTCGGTGGCAGCGCGCTGTCCCGGAGCGGGCTTGCCGGCATCCAGGTGATTCCAATTCAGAATCGCGTTGAACGCCAGGAAGTAGGTGCCCTGCGACTGCCAGCGCCAGAAAGGACGCAGCGCGAACATCACGATGTGACCTTTGCCGAGGGACACGTCCACCGCCGCTGCCCGGCCTGACAGAGCTTCGCCGCCGGCGAGGGTTCCCGACAACAGCATGTCATTGGCATTCGCCGGGAATTGCACGACCACCCGCGGACGCTCCTCGGCGCCGCCGAACCCGCCGCGGCCCCCGCCTCCTGCGGCACCCCGGCCGCCGCCACCGCCGCCGCGTCCGCCACGGCCCCCACGGCCGCCGCCACCCGCTGCTTCTGCTTCGGCAGGCTGCGAAACGTCCACCGGGCTGCCGGCATCCAGTTGAGAAACGTGGATCGGCACCGCGTTGGGCGTCACATTCTGGCCATTCTGCGCTCCCGCTGCGCCTCCGAATCCTCCGCCACCGCCGCCACCAAAGCCTCCGAAGCCTCCCGCCGCACCACCGCCACCAGAGGCATTCAGCACCGGATCCTGGTTGAAGTAGACCGGCAGATCGCTCCCGTCATACCCGTAAGCGATCGGGCTCTTCAGGTCCGCCACTTTCGCCCGCAGGATCGACCCGCGCGCGAACAATTGCGAGGGATGCTCCACCGTAACACCGCCGGCCAGATCGTACTCGGCCATCAGCGCCGCCGTGGAGCCTTCGGAGATCAGCGTCCCCCCGGCTTCGACGAACTTGGAGAGCTCCTGCAGCCCCTCGAATCCCATGCCTCCGCGGATATCATCGGTTTCGTCGATGGCGCCCAGGTTCGGCGTCTTGTCGGTCTTCTTGTAAGGAAGCGCCACATTCCCGGTCTTGGCGATTCCCGCGATCATGGACTGCGCGTTGCCGCCCACGTGCGGGAAGATGATCACATCGTACTTGGCGCGCAGGTTGCCTTCGCGCAATTTCTGGTCGGCGAAATAGGTGTAGGGTACGCCGTAATGATCGAGCGCCGCGCGCACCCATCCTTCATCCTGAGTCCGCGACCAGGAGTGCACGTATCCGATCCGCGGGAGGGTCATCTCGTGGGTCTTGACCGATGGCATCGAGGACACCGCCCAGGCGGACAGCCCCATATCGCGGACCATCGGCTCCAGGCGCCCGCGGTCGGCATTCGGGATGATGAACGCGCCGGCGCGCAGCTTGCGGCCGTTCAGATCGAAATCGTCCTCCGCCACGAGCATTTTCACGTCCTTGTTCTTGTAACGGAAGCCCATCAGCGCGTTGTCGGAGGTATGTTCGATGACCAGGGTGCTGCCGCTTCCGTCCACTCCGCCCGCCGCCTTGGCATCCGCGCTGAGCATCGTCATCGGACGATCCAGCACCGCCTTGTCGGTGAGCGGCACGAGCTTGACGTTGCGCATATACTCCATCGTCCAGCCAGTGTCGTCGTAGGGGCGCGGATTGGCCGTGGGATAGTTCTGTACGCTGAAATACATATCCGCCAGGGTGCGGTACGGCTGATCGCCGCGGACCACGTAGTCACCGGCGGCCACATCGACATTGCCGGCCTTAAAGGCGGAAGTCGCCTGGTGGACTTCGACACCCTGCCTCCGCAGCTCATTCACCATGTCGGCGGCGTCAGCCTTGCGGCGCTGCCCGGCAGGAATCAGCCAGGCATAAGTCGGACCGTTCTTGCCCTTGTCGATGGACCGCTTGTTCTTCATCCAGTAGTTTTCCAGGTAAAGCTCTTTATCCCTGGCGACGCGGTTCAGCGCGATCAGCAGCGCGGATTCCTGGATGTTGGTGTTGTTGCGCGGTCCCCACTTGATGGAGGGCAGTGGAGGATTCGGCCGGAACCACTCGCGGCTGGTCTGGGTGGCGCCGAGCTGCAGGTTCGGCTGCACATCCGGCCCGTAGCTCTGCACCTCGTAAAAACGCCCGAAGGAGTTGTGGGTAATCGCGATCCAGAAGAGGTAGTTGGGCACCCAGCCGTCGTAGAACCCGTAGGTGAACACGCCCGGCACGCCGCGCTTGGCCATTTCCATCACCTCGGTCTGGGCCAGCAGCCACCACTCGTCAATCTGGATCGGGTCGAGCGACGTGTTGTACGGGCCCGTTCCGGTAGAAACGTAGAGGTAAGACTGCGCTTCGTGGAGGTCGTGCAGGACGGTGGGGTGCCACTCCAGCACGCCCTTGGTGAAGTTCTGGGTGATCTTGAGGTACTGCCCCATTCCGTCGCGATTGTTGTCGTGCTGGACGTATTTGCCCCAATACATCAGCGGCAGGCGCATGGCGCCCTGCGGCAGGCCCTTGTTGAAGTAGTAGGTATCGACTTCCTTCTCGCGCCCGTCCACCTCGATGACGGGTGTGATGAAGGTGATGATGTTGTTGCGGATGGCCTGGATGAAGGGCGTCTCCTCCACGATCAGGCGGTAGGCCAGCTCGATGAGCATTTCGGGGCCGCCGGTTTCGGGCGAGTGGATGCCGCTGTTGGCCCAATAGAGCGGCTTGCCTGTCTTGATGAGCTCGTGCGCCTGCTCGTCGGTGATTCTGCGCGGATCGCCAAGCTTCGCCAGGATGTCCTTGTACTTGTCGAGATCTTTGATGGTCGCTTCATCCGCGATCGCCAGGATCACCTGGTCGCGGCCTTCCTCGGTCTGGCCGATCTTCCAGAACTTGGCGCGCGGGGATGCCTTGGCCAACGCCTCGTAGTAGCGGTAGATGTCCTTGGCGTACGTCAGCTCGCCCGGCTTGCCGGGGATGCGCCCCAGGAACTTGAGCGGCGAGGGGACCGTGTCCGATGCCGGCATGTGGTCCACCAGCTCGGTGGTGATGCGTGGATCCTGGAGGTACTCGTGGATGAGCTTGGTGTATTCCTCGTCCATCTTCTGCGGGGCGGAAGCGGTGGCCGTCGCGGCGGCGGGTTTGCTGCCCTTCTTGCTCTGCGCGACGGCAGGCAGGGCGGCGAAGCCGGCGGCAAGGGCGCAAACCAACAACGCACTCCCGGACGTGGCGAAGCGATCTCTCATAAATGGGCGACTCCTTCTGAGGGGTATCCAGACTGATACCGCTTTTCGGAGCCGCCTGTCAACTTCGAAGGGCGGAAGGTTGGAGGCGGGAAGTGAGGGCAAATCGGGCCTCGACGATCGTTTGGTGGGCCCAAAGGGCTCTCGCAAGGTGTCATTCGATCTGTAACTCTTTTTCTTTCAATAGGAATTGGGTTCGTTCCGAAAAACGTGTCCTTCGCCGCCACTGGCACTCTACACGCCCGACGAACGCGCCACGTCGTCCGACGGGCCTCTTCATCGAATCGCACCTCAGAGCATAACAGGGCGACAGCGGCGAGGCAGGTTCGAGCGGCAGGCAAGCGGCTGGCCGGCAAGAGGATGGGAGTTCGAAAACGGGTGTGAATGCTCAGGGGGGCGTGCGCGGCCTTTCCGCCGTGCGGTTTCTGTGCTGCCGATCGCGAGCAGCGCGGCGCGACCATTGGACGAGGCGGAACAGGCTCATCGTTCCGGTGCGATGGAAGCAGGACAAGCAGGAAAGGGTTACCCCACCAACTTCAGGATGAACTGCTCCATGACCGTCCGGTCGTCGCGGGTGTCGCGCAGCCCTTTGTCGGCCTGATAGATCAGGTTCATGGCGCGCTCCAACTGGGACTGGTCGAACTTCGACACGGTCTGGTAGACCTGGTCGGCGCGGGATCCCCACATCGGGATGCCGAGGCGCGTGAAGTGCCCCTGAATCTGCTGCGAACTCTTCAGCCCGGCCTCGCGCGCGACGAGGGCCATGCGGAATTGCGTGGAGAGGAAGGCCAGCGCCAGCGGGAGGTATTGCCCTTCGCGGGTGAGCGTATCGAGGACCTCCAGCGCGCGCCGCCGGTCGCGCCTGCCTAACGCGTTCACCAGCGCGAAGACGTTGGTTGCGCGGGCATCGGGCACCAGGGCGGCTATGTCGTCCTCCCCGACTGCCCGTGCGCCTGCAAAGAGCGACAATTTCTCAATCTCGACCGCCACGCGAGCCACGTCGGCACCCAGAGCCTCCACCAGCAGGTCCAGGGCGGCGGGGTCGATGCGCAGTCCCGCCCGGCGGGCGAGCGCTTCGGCCTCCGCGCGGGCATCCTGCACGGAGAAACGGCGCAGTTCCACTACCTCCGTAATGGCGGCATAGAACTTGCGGACGCGGTCCTGGCGGCGCTTGTCGTCGCCTTCGAAATCGAAGCGAATCGCCTCGAACACCAGGACCACGCCCGGGGTGGGATCGCGCAGGTAGGCGGTCAACAGGGCAGTATCGCCCGTAGACGGTGCGGACTCGGAATCGCTTTCCTCCTCACCGCGTCCGCGCGGCATGGCAGCTTCGGCGTTGGTGACCCAGATGAGGCGTTCCGATACGAAGAGGGAGAGCGACCGCGCGTCGTCCAGCACCTCGGCGAGCGAGCGTTCCGCCAGATCGTGGCGGGTGAGGGCTTCCGGGGCGACGGTTGCGGCCAAGGCGTCGCGCAGCCGCCGGCGCTCGTATGCCTCGGTACCCAACAGCAGGATTGCGGGCGGAATCGCCTGTTTGCGAATGCGGGCCAGCAGTTGCGCGGGTGTCACAGCTAGAAGTCCACCAGAATGGCAGTCACCACACTTCGCGCGACGTCGCGGCTCAGGCGGATGATGGCGGTGCCGCTTTCATCGAAATACGCCTGAGGATCGAGCGAAATCTCGTAGCGTTCCCGGAATTCGTATCGCGGGCGCGAGAAGATCGTCTTCCCCGTCTGGCGGTCCGTGAGGGTGACTTGCAGGATGACAATGATGATGGCGCCGGTGGCGCGTCCCGAGGTCTGATCGACGATGTTCGGGCCGGAGGCGAACTGGAGCACGGTGCCATTGAGCACGGCATCGGCCTTTTCGGGTTCCGCCACGATGGTATAGCGGGTGCGCGAGATGAACTCCCGGGTAAGGTCCTCGGAGATGAGTTGCGATAGTTTCTGGTGGACGGTTTGGTTGCCGAACGCCGGGATGGCGATGGTGTGGACGGTCTTGGGCATCAGGTCGGCGTGCCCGGCGACGTGGTAGCCGCAACTGGCGGAAAGGAACGCGATCGCCGCCAGCATCCCCCAACCCCTGATCTCCAACCCCCAAACCCTGCCTTTCATAGTTGCCTCGCGACGGCTACGGCATTTTCGGCGGGGAGGCGGAGATTGTCGGCCACCAGCCAGAACCAGCAGGCTTCCGGGTTGTTGCGGTCCTCGGCGATGTGGCCCACGGCGATTCCGTTCTGGCCGGCATGCCCGACGTTGTTGGGCGGCTCGAAGTCGCGGCCGCGCACCTCGATGGCTGCCGTGACCAGGCCGCTTTCCAGGGCGTCCACTCCGGGATTGCTCTCCAATTCGACCCAGGCCGAAAACGAATAGCCGTGAAAGACCGGCGCCTGAACGACGCGCAGAGATGGCATGGTTGCGCCCTCACCTTCGCCCGGCAGCGCGAGGAGCGTGGCCAGATGACGCTCGATCCGCAGTTCGGTTTCCTCGAGTGCGGCGGGCGCTTCCGAGCCGTACCTGGCCAGCAGGTTGAAGCTGAGCTGCGCGTCGAAGATGGCTCGCGGCAGGCTTTTGAAGGAGAGCAGGCTGATGGTCTGTTGTTGCAGTTCCTCGACCGCGCTGGAGCCGCGCTCACTGGCCGGAGCGAAGATCTGGATTACCGAACGGCGGATGCGGTCGTGCTCGTGAATGCGGCGCAGAAACAGCGCCAGCGCAATCGCGGCGGGGTGGGCGATCACGTGAACGCGGCCCTCCGGGCTTTCGGATTCCAGATCGTCCGCGGACTCGATCATGGGTGCGCGCAAACGCGCGTCGGGCCGCTCTTCGGCGGAATCGGTCAAGTCAATGATCGCAACCTCGGGTTCATCGCCCGCGATCTCCAATGCTTTGCGGTTGACATCGGCCGAGGCGGCGAGGAATATGGCTCGGACTCCGTCGAAGCTTTCGGGGCTCAGACCTTCGACCAGAGAGGGCTCATCGCCAACCCGGGTGAGCGTCCCGGCCTGCTCGTCTTCGGACGCGATCAGGCGGAGATGGATGTCCTCTCCCGAGGTCGCCACCACGTCGCGGATCTCGCGGCCGAGCAAAGATTCGCTCCCCACCAGCGCCGCTGTGAAGGTCTCAGCCAACGCGCTGCTCCGATGGTGGCGGCGAAGCGGGCCGGATGCGGCGCCGGATGATGCCGCCGATGCGGATGACAATGCCGCCGCCGACATAAGCGGTCGCCAGAGCCAGCAACACGGGTTGGGGCCAGTTCCAAATGGCGTAGATCAGCGCTCCGATCAAAATGATGATGAGCGGGGTGTAGGGTTTGGCGAGGTTGATACCTTTGAAGCTGTAATACCGCCAGGTGCTGACCATCAGAAAGCTGAGCAGCAGCAGCAAGGCAAGCCACGCCGCCGACGCTTTCCAGGATGTCAGGGGCTCGCCGTCGCAGGCGAACACCACCGCGCAGACCATGCCCGCGGCCGCGGGGATGGGCAGGCCGACGAAGTACTTGCGGTCGGGGCGGCCGGGATTCTTGGGGATCGGGTTCTTCTGAATGTTGAAGCGTGCCAGGCGCGCCGCGCCGCATAGCAGGAAGAGAAACGCGATGAAGTAGCCGGCGTTGAAGAGTTCCCTGCGGATTTGCTCACCGAGAGACGGCTCGATAAACTGCACGCCCCAGGCGAAGGCCAGAACCGCGGGGGCGATACCAAAGCTGATGACATCCGCCAGGGAATCCATTTCCCGGCCGAAGTCGCTGGTGGTGTTGGTCATGCGGGCGATGCGTCCGTCCAGGCCGTCGAGCACGCCGGCCGCCATGATGGCAGTGGCGGCGATAGTGAAGTGCTCGTGCGCGGATCCGCGCGTGGCTGCCTGCATGGCTCCGCGGAACGACCGTAGGATGCCGATATACCCGAGAAAGATGTTACCCGCCGTGAAGAGGGTCGGCAGCGCATAGGCCACACGGCGAGGGCGCCGTTCCGGAGAACGCGGGTCTACCAGCCGGTCTTTAAGACCCATGGGCCTGTCCCGGCGACGATACCGAGTCTCCACGGCGGGCAATGACGCTGGATCCGCCGGCCACCCGCATGCCGGGCTTGACGACGATCTCCCATTCCGGCCCGAGCAGAACATCGACGCGCGATCCGAACTTGATCAGCCCCACGCGGTCGCCGGCGGCGACGCGGTCGCCGGGCCGCTTGTTGAACACAATGCGGCGCGCGATCAGGCCCGCGATCTGTTTGAAGGTCACGCTGGTGCCGTCGCCCCGCACGGTCACCACGTTCTGCTCATTTATGGCAGAGCACTCCTCGCGGCTCGCCACGTGGAATTTCCCTTGCTGGTAATGCACTTTCTCGATGGTGCCGGCGATGGGGGCGCGATTGACATGAACGTCGAAAACGTTGAGGAAGATGCTGATTCGCTGGAGCGTGCGGCTTTCGGACTTCACCGCCACGACCTTACCATCGGCGGGCGAGACGGCTACGGCCCCGGAGGGTATGGCGCGTTCGGGGTCGCGGAAAAAGTAGAGGCAAAACAGCGCCAGCAGCCAGAGCGGCGACGCCAGCCAAGGGCTCACCAGCCACGCGACTACCGCGCCGGCGCCTGCCAGGCCCAGGGCGTAATAGATGCCATCAATTACGATCGCCAAGCTACAACTATTTTCCCACAGAGTGCGGGACGAACTAACGACGACAGGGTATGGATCTTGGCGGCGTCGAAATCCCCTTCGCCAGGAGTGGCGCTGTGCACCCGCAAAACGACATGAGGGGCGACGCGGCAAGCTCCGAAAACCCTTCGCGGGCACAGGAGTTCGAGGCGACCAAAAAGCGCCGGGAGGGAGCCTCGGCGCGGCAGGGCAGGAGTGCCTGCGCCACGTGGCTATCGTTTGCGCTGGCCTTGTGCCTGGTGACGGATCTTCTTCTTCTGGGAGCCGCGTGCCACACCAGCGGCGCGTTTGGCCTTGGGCGCGACTTTCTTGCGCGCTGCACGCTTGACTTTCTTACGTTCCAGTTTGTCGGTGACGTTCTTCGTGTTCATCAGTTTGTTTTCAGTCCTGCGTATTTCTCGAGTAGCTTTTTGAGCCCGAAACGAGGGAAGTTTACTGTGATCTTAGCATCTTCGCCGTCGCCTTCGCGCCTCACCACCGTTCCCGTGCCGTACTTGGGGTGCTGTACGGTCATGCCCGCGCGAGCCCCTTTGCGGGGCAGAACCGTGGGCAGGGGCTTGGTCAGCGGCGCGTTGCTTTTGCCGGGACGGGGGAGCGGCGAGGGCGGCGTCTTCAACGAGGCGGAGGGATTGGGTTTGGATCCGGCCGGGGCGCCAGGGTTGAAGGGGATGCCTCGCTCTCCGAAGAATTGCGAAATGTTCTCGATGGAATTGTAGGTCTTTCCGGTAAACGTATTGCGCTTGGCGGCCAGCCGGACATCGTTGCGTTCCACCAGCAGGTCGACTTCTCCCGCCTGCTCCTGCGGGCCCAGATTCATAATCAGGTGCTGCGGGATCTCGCCCAGGAACCATGACGGAGTGGAACGCTCCTGATCGCCGCCGCCAAACCGGCGCCGGTATTTGGCCCAGGTCAGGATGAGGCGTTTTCGGGCGCGGGTCATGCCCACGTAACAGAGCCGCCGTTCCTCTTCCAGCATCTCTTCGGAATCCATCGAGCGGCTGTGCGGGAACAGTCCCAATTCCATGCCGGCCAGAAATACCACCGGGAATTCCAGGCCCTTGGCGTTGTGCATGGTCATGAGAGTGACGGGCGAGCGTTCGTCGTACGCGTCGGCTTCCGAGACCAGGGCGGCGTGATCCAGGAAATCCGAAATGCTCTCGCCACGCTCGGCCGCCTCGGCAGCGGCGTTGATCAACTCCTCGAGATTCTCCAGCCGGGTTTCGGAATCGGGAGTCTTCTCCGCTTCGAGCATGCGGCGATATCCCGTGCGGTCCAGAATGAACCGCAGCAGTTCAGGCAATGCCGAGGTGCTGGCCACCAGAGACAACTCCTGAATCAGGTTTCGGAACGTTACCAGGGAGGATTGCGAACGCGTGGAGAGAGACTGGTCGTCGATCACCTGCCCGATGGCTTCCCAGAGACTGATCAGGTGTTCGCGGGCGTACTTTTCGATCTGCTCCACGGTGGTGCGCCCGATGCCGCGCGCCGGGGTGTTGATGATGCGCAACAGGCTAACGGAGTCGGTGTTGGACGCGGCGAGTTTCAGATACGCGATCGTGTCTTTGATTTCGGCGCGCTGGTAAAAGCTGAAGCCCCCGACGATGTTGTATTTGCGTCCGTAGCGGCGGAGCGCTTCTTCGATCTGGCGCGACTGGAAGTTGGTCCGGTAGAGCACCGCCACCGTATCCCCGGGGTTCGATGACAGGTGTTTCTCGATGGTGTCGGCGATGAACAGCGCCTCATTCTGATCGTCAAAGCCGGCATAAAGTCCCAGGAGAGGGCCGGCATCGGCTTCGGTCCAAAGCTTCTTTCCCTTGCGGGCCTTGTTGTTTTCGACTACCGCGCAAGCCGCCGCCAGGATGTTTTTAGTGGAGCGGTAATTCTGTTCCAGACGGATGGTCTTGGCCCCGGGGAAGTCGTGTTCGAAGTCCAGAATGTTCTTGATGTCCGCGCCGCGCCAACTGTAGATCGACTGGTCTTCATCCCCGACCACGCAGACATTCCCATGCGCTTCCGAAAGCAGTCGCATCAACTCGTACTGCGGGCGGTTGGTGTCCTGGTATTCGTCCACCATGACGTAGCCGAGGCGGCGGTTCCAGGTTTCCCGCGTGGCGTCGTCGGTTCGCAGAAGACGGACGGACGCCAGGAGGAGATCGTCGAAATCCAGCGCGTTGGCGGTGCGGAGCGCTTTTTCGTATTCCTCGTACACCGCGGCGAGCTTTTCGGTCTCGGCATTGACGGCCGATTTGTAGAGGTCTTTGGGCGCCAGGCCTTTGTTCTTGGCATGGCTGATTCGCGACAGGACCGCGCGATACTGCAGGAACTCCTTCTCATCGAGGCCCATGCCACGAAAGGTGGCCTTGATGATGGCGAGCTGGTCTTCGTCGTCGTAAATGGTGAAGCGGCGGGTAAAGCCGGGGCGGACGCGCGCCAAAGGGTCGCCATCGCGGCGCAGCAGCCGCACGCAGAAGGAATGAAACGTGGACACGACGGGCGGCGATTCGAGCCGCACGTCTTCCAGGAGGGTAGTTACCCGTTCGCGCATTTCCCGCGCGGCCTTGTTGGTAAACGTAACGGCCATCACAGCGGTCGCCGGGACCCGCCGCGTGGTGATGATGTGGGCAATTCGATGAGTGATCACCCGCGTCTTGCCGCTGCCAGCGCCAGCCAGAATCAGGAGCGGGCCTTCAGTATGACTGACCGCTTCCCGCTGCTGCGCATTGAGACCTTTAAGGAAATCCATGAAGGAGAAACACTTAAGAAAAACTTAAGTGTAGCACGTGGGTGCCAGCAAAGCCCTTCGGAGGCTTGTTGGATAACATTGGAGAATGCCGCCTCGCTGGCGAAGCGCAAGGCAGAGACACTCACAAGAGCATAACGTCTTCACGGCTTCCATCGGCCGGAAATATCGGCGTGCTTGTCCACCAGCAGACCGTGAATTCTGCGTCCGTCTATTATCAACGGCTTACGAAAACAGGTCCGGCAAACGCTTGTCGGAGTCGCCAAAACGGTCCAGCTTGACTCCCATCTGATCCATAATCGCAAGATATAAACTGCAAGCGCGCCGGTTGTCGGTGCCTTTGTCAAGGAAATCCAGGGCCCGTCCGCCTTTGAGTGCGCCGCCGGCGCCGCCCGCCAGCACAATCGGCAGTTGATCGGCACCGTGCGCATCGCCGTCGAACAGACTCGACAGGAACAGCAGTATGGAATGATCGAACAGGGATGCCCCGCCTTCGTCGATGTCCTTCAGACGCTGGACCAGATAGGTGAACTGTCTCACGTGAAATTGATTGGTCTTGAGATACATCGCCTCGAGTTCGGGAACGTGACCGTTATGTGTAAGGTCCAGATGCAGGGCTCCATGGCAGCCTTCCAGAAACTTGAAGTTCATCTGGGAAAGGTCGTTATTGAGCATGCAGGTGGCAATTCGCGTCTTATCCATCTGGAACGCGAGCACAATCAGGTCGAGCATCAGCTTCATGTGATCGGGCACGTTCTGCGGAATCTCGTTGGCCGGCCGCGGCATGTTCGGCTTATCCAAGCTGGGGCGCCAGCCCTCGATGCGCTCCTGTTTGTTCGCCGTGTCGATGCGCTTTTCGATCGACCGCACGGACTCCAGGTACTCGTCGAGCTTCTTGCGGTCGCTGGTACTGATCTTCGGCTGCAGGTCGTGCGTTTCCTGCAGCACGGCATCCAGGATGCTGCGGTCGAGCTTGCGGCCCTTGCCGTCGTCCACCAGGGAGTCGAAGACGCGTGCCGGGTAAATTTCCTTGGTGGCGGGCCGGGTGGGCGACTCCCAGGAAATGTTCGACGCGTAGATCATCGAAAGGCCGTCTTCCAGGCGCAATTCATTCGGCTCGATGCCGAGGGCGATGCCCGGCACGGGCGTGCGGTTGCCGACCGCCCTGGCGAGCACCTGATCCATCGATGTGCCGACGCGAATGTCGCTCGGGTTGGAACTCACCCAGGCGCCCGAAAGCAGATTCGCGTTGCGCCCCTGGTGGGGGCTGGGATTCTTGAAAGCCTGCTCGTTGAAGAGGCCTTTGATGAAGACAAGGTCACGGGCATATGGCGTCAGAGGCGCGGCGCTCGGCCCAAACTCCATGGCGGCGCCGTTGCCCTTCGACCACCAATGCGCGGGCTTGATGCCGTTCGACCAATAGATAGTGGCAAACCGCAAAGGAGGGTGGCTGGCAGCCGGTGTATCCGCCGCGCCAAACAGCGGAAGCGATTCCAACCACGGCAGCGCCAGAGCTACGCCTGCCCCTCGCAAAAAATGACGCCTCGATGTCCCTTCAGTCTTGTTCATGGTCTCCCTGCCTGAGCCGGTTGATTGGATTCGGAGCCTGCATGGCGACGCGCTTCATCGGCGCCGCGGGCGCATCACCGCCGGCACGATTCAAAAACTGCTTACTGGTAACGATTTCGCCCACCAGGACGGACATTCCCGATTTTTCCCCGGCGGACTGCAGACGATCGATCAGCGGCTGATCGGAAAGTTGAATGGTGCGCCCCAGGGCGTAACCGACCAGCTTTCGCGCCAGGGTCCGCTGCACCTGTTCGGCCTGTCTGCTTTCGAGATACTCCAAAAGACCCGTGATGCCCTCGATGCGGGTATGGTCATTCAGGTCGCCATAATCATCGATGGACTTGCCGTCGGAATACCGTTCGCGCCAACGCCCGGTGGAATCATAATGTTCCAGCGGGAAGCCCAACGGATCGATCCGCGTGTGACAGGTAGCGCAAGTGGCGTTGCGCTTGTGCACCTGCAGGCGCTCCCTAACCGACAGGCCGCCGAACAACTTGTCGTCAGCCGGAATGGAACCGGCGTCGGCTGGAGGCGGCGGCACAGCGGTACCCAGAATGCGCCGCAACACCCAATCGCCGCGGCGCACCGGGCTGGTCCGCAGCGGCGCCGAAGTGGCGGTGAGAACCGCTCCCAGCCGCAGGATTCCGCCGCGATGGAATGCGTTCGCCCCTTCCACCAGCTCCAGTTCGTTTCTGCTCTTGATCTCGCGCGAGACGCCGTAATACCTGGCCAGCGGCGCATTCAGAAAGTCGTAGTCGGCGGTGAGCAGCTCGCCAACCGGCCGGTCTTTGCGAAGGATGTATTCGAAGAAGAATACGGCTTCGTCGTACATCGACGACTTCACTTCCTGCGTAAACTCCGGGAAGCGGCTGGTATCGACGCCCTGAAACTTGTCGAACTGGTAAAACCCAAGCCATTGACCGAAGAACTCCGTGGCCATGCGCCGCGCCTTGGGATCGGCAAGCATGCGAGCGGCCTGCTTGCGCAGTTGGGCCGGGTCGGTCAACTCGTGCGCGGCCGCGGCACTGCGCAAGTCGTCGTCGGGTATGGATGACCAGATCAGGAAGCTCAGGCGGCTGGCAATTTCCCAATCGTTCAAGGGGCTGACGTTCCCGCTGGCGGTCGCAGACGCCGGTTTGATCAGCGATTCCGGTGCCGGGGCGGTTTCCAGTTTATAGAGAAACTCAGGCGCCACCAGGATGCGCGCAATCAGAGCCCGGACGGCGCGCGTGTGATCGGGGTCGGCCGCCAGAATCTTCTCATAGAACGTCCGCAGGGCGAGCTTATCCCTGGCGGTAAGCGGGCGTCGCCACGCGCGGCTGGCGAACTCCAGGCAGTCATCCACGTGCCTGGGCTCGGCGGCCTTTTCGGCGGCGCGCGCCTCGTCATAGGTCTTGCGCAAGCCCATCGAGTAAGCGCGAGCTTCGGCCGGCATCGCGTCGAAATCCGCCTTGGTCAGTTCGCCGATGTGCTTGCCGGCGAGATTCAACTTGTAGTGCGCCTCCAGCAGCTTCCAGTAATGATCGTGATACTCAAACGAGGTATACAAGTCGTCCCAGGCCTGGTCTACTTTGCGTCGCATGGCATCGTCCAGAACATGGTTGTAGATGAAGTGGTCGTCGCGAACGTACTTCACATCGTTGTCGAACGCGTCATGCTCGGGAACGTTATAGGCCGGGTCGAATGGTTCAGGCGGCGGATCTTTGTCCGCGGGAGTGGGCTCGCTGTTGGAATTCGGAGGCAGGATGTCCGCCAGTTGCAGCACGCCCGCTTTGAAGGCCAGGTATCCGGCGCTTTTGGGGTCGCCGATGATGGCGCGGAGCGGGATGCCACGCGAACTGCCGTCTTCGCGATCGGTAATGATGACGCGGAAAACCTGGTCGCGATCGGCGCCCACCTGGGCGTCGGCCTGGAAATTGACGGTAGTCATGCCGGGCGGGAGTTTCACTTCGATCAGCGTGGAGGAAAGGTCGGAGGCAAAATCGTCCGGCCCGATGGTGGTGTCATCCGGGCTGGTTCCGAAGTTCAGGGACTTGGCGGATTCGTCGGTGACCGCAGCGCGAAGAGGCACGCGCGGAGCGGCCGGCGCGCTTCCGCGTCCGCCCGGCGGCGGAATTGCGGCAGCACCTGCGCCCGCAGCGGCCACCGCATTCGGGTCGTCGGCGCCGTTCGCGTTCACCGTGGCCGCGGCCCCGCGTCCGAAGCCCGCGCGGAAACTGACGGTGGGGTTGCGCCAGATCAGAACCGGCTTTCCTTTGGCTTGCGGGTTGACGGGTGAAGCGAACAGGTAGAACTTCACCGCGGTCGGCGGCGGTCCCGGCGCTGGTGCGCCGCGGCCGCCTCTTCCGCCGCCGGGTCCTCTGCCCACGCGGTTGTAGACGAAATGATGCGCCGCTTCCACCCGCAGAGATTTCTCGGTGATGATAAGCGGGCTCTCATCGCCCGCTCCGCCGTATGCCGCATCGCCGCGGGCGAACAGCCAGCCCGGCCATGAAGTGAGATACTTCTGTAACTCATCGGCACTCTTGCGCCCCGCGGCGATGCTGGCCGCGATGTCCCCCGTGGGCGCCGGAAGGCGATGGAATCGCGATGCCATTTCGGAAGACGGGTACAGCAGGTCGGACCGGTTCATGGTGCGGTAAATGTGTTCGACGAAGCGCGCGGTCACGCCTTCGTCCGCGGCGAGCGAGGCGAAGGTGGCATTCGGCTTTCCCAGCGCGGCGCGGTGCTGGTATTCCCACGCCGCGAAGATCGCCTTGGCGTATTTCTCGAGGCCGAACGAGAATCCGCCCTCGCCGGAGACGGTGCGAAAACCGTAGGCGGTGTAAATATCCTTGATGCGGTGGATCGCCGACATCTCGAATCCCGTTTGGCCGGGATCGACGTAGAACTGAAGCGGTCCGGCGCCGATGACCGCGTGGTTGGACACGATCTTCGCCGCTTCGAGATACCGCTGGAAGTTGGCGTCCTGCATGAACTGGACATCGCCGAAGTTGGTAAAGCCCTCGCCGCCCACCGAGTCGTTCGACGCGTCGATACCGAGATCGAGGTCGAGGCCGGTGAGATCGTGAACGGCGTAGTTGTATTCGCCGCTGGTCAGACGGCGGACGGTGACCCGTCCGGGATCGCCCGCGTGCGCTCTCACATAGGCGTCGAGCTGCGCGTGGATCCACGCGGACGCATTCGACCGCTGCTCATCGCTGGGCTGCGGCATGCCCTGGGGAGGCATGCGTTTCTGGTCGAGCACCGCGATGACGCGCTCCCACACCTGATAGTTCTCGGCCACGGACGGGGCTGACGTCAGCTTTTCGAGGCTGACTCCCGCGGTCGCAACGTTATTCCCGTGGCAAGCGTAGCAATACTGCTGGAACATCGCAGGCGGACTGGGGGCCGGCTGATCGGCCCCTCGAAGCGCATATACGCAGACCAAAACCGCGGTCGCACAGGCCGCGGCCATAGCCGCCGCCTGGCGCGATGGCGCGCGCATCGGTGGATGCATCAGGGACTCGCCCTCCAGAGCCGCCGGTTCGTGGTTGTGCCAGGCAGCAGCACATTCACCTCAAGCTTCGTTTCCGCCCGAGATCAACCCAGGGCCACTCGTACCGGCTATTTCACGCCTTTTCATCATAATCTTTTTGGTTGGCCTGCGCGCAAGGGCAGTTTTGCATCATGCAACGAGCGGGCCCGGCGGTGCGTGGTCCGCACTTCACCATTCAGGGCGTGGGTGCCTCTTGGCCTCCTCAGTGAGACGAGCGGATCTCATTCAGGCTGATGATTTCGGCTTCCGGGCGGACGGCATCCGCAAGCCGAACGAATTCTCCGAAACGATACTCCGGGTTGCGCTCTCACGTATAGCAGTTTGTCCGCCCGGTACTTCAGGATTTCCCGCAGCGTGTCAGGCAATACGAGGAAATCAAGGTTTGGCTCAGAGTTTCAGTGTGACGTGGTGATTCCCAACTGCCGATGCCACGATACTTCGTCCGTCTCCGCAATTCTCCGGCGCAACGGCAATATTGATCATGAAACCGGCAGATGGAGGGCGCTGGGTGCTGGAAGCAAGGACCACCAACAGGAGCGCCAGCATAACCGCGACGGCGACCCAGTTCGTTCTCATGGCGCCTCGGGGATAGACACCAAGACAACAGACCGGTTCCTGAGGCGGCAATTGGGAAGCGGTCCCATGAGAATCCGCAGGAGCGAGTGTCGCGGACCTCAGCGGCAGTGGTTCAGAATTGGAATTAGCTGGAGCCGGCGGAGGGGATTGAACCCCCGAACTCTGATTACAAATCCGCTGCAAGACGGAAGGCGGGGCTGAAATCGACCGGCTCGCTTCGTCCGTGCAGGGTGTCGGACTGCGGCTACTGTTGCGTCGGGCAACTTCTCAGTTCTTGAGAATCAACTCGCGGCGCTTACGAGCGCGGCCACGGCAAATACTGCGGCGCTCGATAGCTTCGAGGGTGTTACGGATCGAGTCGCAGGCTCGACCACACGATTGGCCGGCGGCGCCCGTGTAGCAACGGCTGAACTCAAAATCCTGGAAGGTAACCTGCCGATCACCGCGGCCGGTCGGTTGCTGACGCAGTTCGAAGGTCTCCAGGCCGTCATGCAGGCCGCGTTCCCAGTGTTTGGCATCATCGCCCTGGCTAACCGAGGCAACCGTACGGCGCGACTGGGTGATTGCTAAAGCGTGGCTTTTCCGGTATCTGGAAGGACAGACGACGGCATGCTCGGTGGCGCTCGAAATCCGAAATGGGAAGACGTCGAACAGGCCATGGCGGCCTGTCTCGAACTGCCTGAGGAACAGCGCTCCGCCGATCCGGCGCAGCAATCGGCGTCTGTTCGCGGGGAGGTGGAATCTCTGCTGGCCGCGTATGGGCGTTCGGGCGGTTTCCTCGGCGGCGAGACCAGGTCTTCAGGACGATTGCGGTTTCTTGGGCCGGGAGCCCCGCGAAGAACGCATTTCCACCACTTGGCGCTTGCGGGCGTCGAATAGGGCGAGCTGATCGAGTGTCCCGTCGAGCCCAATCAGATCGAGTTGCTCCGGCACGGGGATGCTGAGCGCATGGTCAAGCGAAACGTGGAAGACATCGGCGCCCCGCTTCTCCGCGTCGCGCCGGTGCGAGTAATCCACCAGGATGCGTCGCATCATCCGCGCTGCGAAGAAGTGCGCTCGATTCTCCCACCGCGGCTCCTCCTGGCTGCAAAACCGGAGGTAGACTTCCTGCACCAGGGCAGTGGTTTGAAGCGTGTGCCCGTCACGCTCGCGGCGCAGATGATAATGGGCCAAACGCCGCAGCTCCTTATGAATAATGGGCACGAGTTCTTCCAGCGCGCGAGGGTCCCCGCCGCTCCACTGACGCAACAGGCTGGTGACTTTTGTGTCTGGTTCCCCCATCGGGTTGGGCTTGGTCCACGTATTCCAGCACTTCCAGGAAAGAGCGTGGGTCAGGTTGCCGTGGTCGCGCTGCCCTGGGCCGGTTGACATCGGATTACCAATCAGCCGCAAATTGCCGGCGTTGCCACCTGCCCATGACCCTACGGCCTGATTCCCTTGGTCCAATTCAGGATCACTGTGGCCGGCACGGAGTCTGCTGCCGTAACCGCGGCGGGGATGAGGAGGCGGCGGCCGTCGGCCGTGACATCGAAGCGGGCATCCGGAGTGCGAATTCCCGATGGGAACAATCGTTGCGGCGCCTCATGCCGGAAGCTTGCATCGGTCTTCACCTCCACCCCGACGATCCAGCGTTCGGCGTCCAGGTACAGCAGTTCCTTGCCGTCGCGCCGCCATTTCGGCCAGTGTCCACCGTTGTTGGAAACCGGCCACTTTCTTTCGGACGCGGCGCCCTCCTCCCTGAAAGCCTGTACGTAAATCTCGCTCCGGCCCGATTCGTCGGCGGCATAGGCGATCCAATTACCGTCAGGGGAGAGCGTTCCACACCATTCGTTGTACTCGGCATGCTGGAAGGATACCGGCTTGCGATTCCCGAAGCGCGGCAGCATCCAGAGGTCGAATCCGGTCTTTCGATCCCATTGGGAATAGATCAGGAACCGTCCGTCCTTGGACCACTCACAGGGAAGGCGGTAGTCCTCGGGCATGTTGGCGCCTTCGAGCAGCAAGGCTTCATTCTCCGGGCCTGCAACAGACTTCTCATACCAGGCGGTGTTCAAGGATTGAAAAACGATGCGGGAGCCATCGTGGGACCAGAGGGCGCTGTCCGAACCGTGGAGCGTCAAACGCGAGGATGTTTCCCGCCCTACGGGAAAGAGCCATATGTCGCTCAGAAATCTCTCGGCATTGTTCTCGTCAACGGCGACCGTCTGTTCGTCCGGAGAGAGCTGTGGATTCAAGTGAAGGCCAGGCATGCCGATGGTGCCCTGGCGTTTCCCGCTGCGGTCGAACCAGGCCAGCTGATCGCCCTGGTACGTCGATGTAACCAGAAGGACCCCATTTTCCGAGGCGGAGAACGCGGCGTGCAGGTTGGCCGGACTTCGCGTGATCCTGTCGACGACCGGGAAAGCTTCACCGCTCAGTTGCAGGTCGCGGGGAGCGAACGGCTGCGCCATCAGCGACTCACCCCGGGCAAATAACAGGTACCCGGCGCCGGAATGCAGTCCAGGCGCGTATTCGGCGTTGGAGATGTCGTCGAGCAGGCGGATCCGGGCATCGGGCGCATCGAGCGACCCCACATAGATGCCGCCGTTCTCCCTCTTCCGGCTGTGAATAGAGTAAAGAAAGTGGCGCCCATCAGGCAGGAAGGCGGGAAAATCGTGGGTGGTTTCCCCGCGCGAGGCATCCAGCCGGGTGAGCGGTGCGGGTTCGCCGCCTTTGGCCGGGACCCGGAGGATCGCGGAGCCATCGCCGAAAACGATGGTCCCATCAAGATTCCAGGAGCCGCCAATCACGAGCGGGGCAGTGCAGATGGTTTGCGGCGCCCCTCCGGTCGCCTCGATCTTTTTCAACTTGCCATCCTGGACGAAGGCGATGAAGCGGCTGTCGGGGGACCAGAATGGGTAGGCTTCGGCGGCGGCCAGGGGTTGGGCCTCCAGAGCATCGAGCCGGCGCATCCAAAGCTGCCCCTTGCCGGAAGGGTCCACCCCGATTAGCGCGAGCGAGCGGCCGTCGGGGGAGACCTTTCCAGCACGGTAGCTCGCGGTCTTTCCCTCAGGGGGCATGATGTACCGAACCAGTCGGGGCTCGGGAAGGGATTCGCGAAAGTGGTAGCGCGCGATCATCCACCCGCCCAACCCCGACACCATCATGATCGCCGCACCGACCCACCACAGGCTGTTCAGACTTGGCTCTGGTGCGGCTTGCCGCCGAGAAAACTGGCGGGCCAGAACCTGCCCCACCATCAGTGCCGGCGCCGCCCATGGCGCCACGCGGCGTTCACCAGCCATCGCCGCCGCGGGAGAAAGCGGCTGCGCCGCGGAGGCTTCGGTTTGAACCTCCCGGGCCGCCGGGTTGGTCAGGCCACCCACGAACCGGTACCCCTGACGCGGCACCGTGACGATCACGGGCTGCCCACCTTCGGATTCGCCCAGGGCCTTCCGCAGCAGGAAAACCATCTGGGTGAGATTGCCTTCTTCTACGAAGGTGTCCGGCCACACTTCCTTCATCAGTTCGTCTTTGGGAACCGTCTGCCCGGGCCGTTGGAGGAGAGCGCACAGGACGTCGAAGGCCTTGGCGGGCAGCGGAACCGGCTGACCGTTTCGGGAAAGAGCTTTGTGCCGCAGGTCGGCACGGAACGGCCCGAATTCCAGGAAGTCCTTTTCTTCCATAGCGAAATTAGCCTTGAGAAGGCTTGAGCAGAAATTGAGAGCGGCTTGAGGGATTTTCGAAGGAGTTCAAGTGCCCTTGAGCCGCATGCTGGCCTCCGGAACCAGCCATCCCATCTTGGCAGATTCCCCCGGAGGATTCTATGCGCTTTCTGGTCAGCCTGCTGATGACCGCAGCCGCCACCGCCCCAAGCGATCGACCTGCAGTTGAAGTGTTCCTGCCGGCGGTGCCGGGCCGCAATCTTGTAGGCGCGTTTCAGCGAGCACGCATGGTCGTCACGGAAGCCTATGCCGAGATCGGCGTCCAGGTGGTTTGGCGGTCGGCTGCATCCGCGCCGCCGGTCTGTTCGCAGGATCCGCTACACCGCAAGATCGTCGTCTCGCTGGTTGACGGAGTCCCTCCCGGTCTGGACGGTGAAACCGCCGGGTTCGCCAAACCTTACGCCCAAAAAGGGGCTTGCGTGACCCTGGTGATGGACCAAGTCCGGCTAACGGCGGAGAGGAATCCGCTCAGTGCCGGCTTTCTGTTGGGAAACGTATTGGCGCATGAGATGGGGCATGTCCTGGAAGGGGTCGCCCGGCATTCGGAAACCGGCATGATGAAGGATCGCTGGTCGCGAGAGGAAGTCATGGGCATGACCTTCGATCGGCTGCACTTTTCGGAGTTCGACAGGCGATTGATTCTCCAGTCGTTTGCCTCCCCGCCGGGAGCGCCCGACAACTGGGAAAAGCCGGCCGAGATTCAGCCCAACGACAACCGCCAACCAGCCGGACAACTGTCCTCCGGTATCCTGACGCTTCGCCTGGAAGTCGGCGAAGGAGTTTGGAATCCCGAAGGCGACAACGGTCCCGAAATCCCGGTGCAGGCGTTTGGGGAAGAAGGCCAGCCGCTTATGAACCCCGGGCCGCTTATCCGAGTTCCGGCGGGCACTCGCGTCCGCATCTCCACCCGGAACCGGCTCCTGACGCCCGTCACCATTCATGGACTTCATGCCCACACCGGCGTCTCCCCAGGCCCGGTCACGGTTCGGCCGGGAGAAGCGCGCACGGTCGAATTTCGAGCCACCCTCCCCGGCGCCTACTTCTACTGGGGCACCACCACCGGCGCTTCGCTCGAGACGAGAGACGGCGTCGACAGCCAGCTCTCCGGGGCATTCATCGTCGATCCTCCGGCAGCGGGCGCTGTAACGGACAGAGTCTTCGTCCTGGGACACTGGTTGCAGGAGGGCGACCCCAAGGCCAATCCACCCACGCCTGACCGTCAGTCGTGGGTCATTAACGGAAAGTCCTGGCCGCACACGGAGCGCCTTACCCTTCCGGCCGGCACGCCCGTGCGGTGGCAATGGATCAATCCTACGGACAAATACCACCCGCTACACCTGCACGGGCACTATTTCCTCGTCGAGGGCACAGGGGACGAGGAGCGTTGGGAAACGCTGTTGCCTTCAGCCCGCCGCCGCGCCGTCACCGAAGCGCTCGCTCCCGGTTCCTCGGTGGTGCTTTCATGGACGCCCGAACGGCGGGGCAACTGGCTGTTTCACTGCCACACTTTGTTTCATGTCGCACCGGAATTGCGACAGACCGCAGATCCGATTGGAACCCACCATGAGGAGCACGATGCCTCGAGTCACATGGCCGGTCTGGTTCTGGGTATTACCGTTACGCAGGGGACGCCGGCCGCCGCCCCAGCCGTTGTTGACGTCCGCCCACTCCGACTCATCGTGGGCCGGCGCGAGGGTGTCAGTCTCCATGACCTTCCGGGTCTTGGCTACCGGATCGAAGAGGTCGGCACGGTGGAAACGACGGGCCGCGCCGGGTTCACCGCGCCGGGACCGCCCATCGTTCTCACTCGTGGCCAGCCCGTCGCGATCGCGGTAGAAAACCAGTTGGGCCAATCCACATCCGTCCATTGGCATGGCATGGAACTCGAAAGCTATTACGATGGCGTCCCCGGATGGGGCGGTGACGGCCAGCAGATAACTCCGCCCATCCGTCCCGGCGAGACCTTTGTGGCACGCTTTACCCCCCCGCGGGCAGGCACCTTTATCTACCACACCCACCTGAACGACTACATCCAACTCAGCACCGGGCTCTACGGCCCGCTGATCGTCGTGGAACCCGGGCGGTGTTTCGACCCCGAATCGGACAAGGTATTCGTTCTGAGCCGAGGCCCAGACAACGATCACGACCCGTTTCTGATTAACGGTAGCCCTTCGC
>DATJWB010000222.1:0-19724 GCA_035501495.1 Bryobacteraceae bacterium
TTGGCCGCCAAATCTCGACGGATCTCGGCCGGCAACTCCACCAGCACATCGTTCCAATCCTGAACCAGCTTCGCTCCCTGCTTGATCAGCAGGTTGGGACCCCAGCTCATTTTCGACATGATACTGCCGGGAACGGCAAAAACCTCCCTCTCTTGTTCCATCGCCATCCGTGCCGTAATGGCCGATCCGCTGTACTGCGCGCCTTCCACAATCAGCACGCCCACGCTCATTCCGCTGATGATGCGATTCCGGATGGGAAAGTTCTGCGGAAATGCGATCGCGCCCATGGGAAATTCCGAGACGATCAGGCCGCGAGCCGCGATATCGGCAGCCAGCTTTTTGTTTTCAGAGGGATAGACCACATCGACGCCGCTGCCGAGGACGGCGATGGTGGCGCCGCCGCGGGCCAGCGCGCCTTTGTGAGCGGCGGAATCTATGCCGCGTGCCATCCCGCTGACGACAGTCAGCCCCGCATGGGCCAGGTCGCCGGCCATTCGCTCGGCAACGGCCAGCCCGTAGGGCGTCGGACGGCGTGTGCCGACTACACCTAACATCAGCGTTTTCAGCAGATCCACGCGGCCGCGGGCGAAGAGCAGCACAGGAGGATCGAAGATCTCGCGCAGCGCCGGAGGATAGCTCGGATCGCCGGTGGTGACCAGCACGGCGCCGGATTCGAGCATCTTCTCCTGTTGGCCGGCGGCATCTTCGAAGGTGCATCCGCTGGCGATGGACTGCGCCACCGCGCCGCTGGCGCCGGCGGCCTCGAGTTCGGTGCGGGAAGCGCGAAAAACGGCCTGCGCGGTCCGGAAGCGTTCAATCAGTTTGGCGGACGTCCTGGTACCCAGGCCCGGGACAAGCCTCAAGGCGATCCAATGAAGCTCCTCTTCCCGGCTCAGAAGGGGGGAGTGCATGCTGCGGGGGCTAACCGACCTCGACGATAACACGGGGCGGGTGGAATTGGGTAACGGGAGGCGGGCTGGCGGGAGACTTCGGGTGGTCCGGTGTCGAAAAAAACAGCAGCCATGATGAAAATAAACAACATCTAGGTTCGTTTGGCGCGGCGCTGTGCGCGCGGACGGTATTCCGCGCGCAAGGCCGGCCCGGGACGCGGCTACGGGTTTGAGGAACGGCTGGCGCACAGAAGCTCTCCTGGAGCGACAGTAGCACGAGGTTTCGGCGCGCAAGCCGCAGGCGGGCGGCAAGTGGAGCGGGATCAAGCAGAATTTGTCAGGAAGGGGCGGTGAATCGAAGAACCTCGGGGCCGCAGGGTTGCGCCATTGCAGCCGGCCGGCAGGAAGGACGATGGTGCGGCGCGAGCGGCGGAACTGCGCGAAACGGGTCCAGCGGCTTGACAGATAGTTAACCAAACGATTAATATTTTGCAATGCAGACAAACACAAACCAAGCGCCCCAGCGCATCATTCCGATGCTGGCGTACGACGATGCCCCCGCGGCCATGGACTTCCTTCGCGACGCGTTCGGCTTCGCGGAGAAGTACCGCATGGCGATGCCGGACGGCAAAATCGGCCACGCCGAGATGGAGCTGAGCGGCAACGTCGTGATGCTGGCCACGACCTGGAAGGCGGGTGGACTGGCGAGCCCGAAAGACCTGCCTGCGATGCCGTACCAGTTGTTTTGCGAGGTGGAGGACGTGGACGCCCACTTCCAACGCGCGCGGGACGCGGGCGCGGTGGTGGTGGCGGAGCCGGAAGACCAGCCGTACGGATTCCGGGTTTACCGCGCCATGGATGGAGAGGGCCACCGCTGGCTGTTCGCCTCGCCGGTTGCGAGCTCGAAATGACCGCCGTGGACCAAACCCTGGCAGCGCTGGCGGAGCCGACTCGCCGCCGCGTGATCGACCTGCTGCGCAGGCGGCCGCACCGGGCCGGAGAGCTGGCGCGAGCCGCGCGGGTGAGCGCGCCCTTGATGAGCCGGCACTTGCGGGTGCTTCGCGTGTCGGGACTGGTGGAGGAGACTCACGAAGACCCGCGCGACAGCCGCATCCGCATGTACCGGCTGCGGCGCGGGCCGTTTTCAGGGCTGCGCGGATGGCTGGACGAGATCGAGATGTTCTGGACGGATCAGCTCGGCGCGTTTCGCGAGCACGTGGAGAATTCGAAAGGAGGGGGGCACACATGAGTTCCAGAGATGGCGTCGCGGTGACCACGGTTGTGCGGACGGATCCGGGCAGCGCATTCCGGATCTTCACCGGGGAGATCGACGCGTGGTGGAAGAGGGGGCCACAGTACCGGACGGGAGAGGGCGCGATGCGCTTCGAGTCCGGAAGCCTGTTTCAGGGGGGTGAGGCGATCGCACGGGTCCTGGCGTGGGAGCCGGGGGCGCGGCTGCTGCTGGCATGGTCGGCAGCGCCGTTCGAGCCGGGCGAGAGCAGCGAGGTGGAGGTGCGGTTCGAACCGGTGGGCGACGGCACCCGGGTGACGGTGGAACACCGCGGATGGACACGGGCGAAAGGCGCGGAGGAGTTCCGCACCGTGGTGGGCCTGTGGTGGGGAGCGCTGCTGCCGGGATTTGGGCGGGAGGTATTGGCGGCGAGGCGCGGCGGGACCCAGGCCCGATGAGGCAGGGGATTCGGGGAGCTTCGCAGGTCGAGGAGTCGGGCGTTTGCCGGCGTGTGGAAACCACGTGCCGCAAGGCGGCTTCACAGAGTGATGCCCGACACCCTTCCGAAGGCCACCTGTTTGTTCCCATCGCGCCAGAGCTTGCGTTGAGACCTCTTTGCGCTTAAGCTTATGGCGACCGGAGTTTCAGAGCTTCGAAGGTGAAATCAGTTTTGCGGTCGCGAACGCTCTAGTCTCCTCGGCGCGTGGTATTCGCCTTTCGCATGCCGCTCGCGCCAGCGGCGCCTGAAACCAGAACGAGACAAAACGCGCGGATCGAACGCCGCTTCGATCACCGGCGAAGAACTCGCGTGTGCCGCTTGCGATTGTGCAGGACGGGCGAACCGCCGTGATGCACAAACCCGATAGTGCGCGTTTCTGGAGAAAACTGTGCCGTCCAGCGACAACGCAAAGGAGATGTTCTATGTTTTTGCTTTCGAGAAGATGGCCGCCCGCGACGCTCCTCATCCAGACAAATCAACCGGTCTGGAGCGCGCCAAGAACCAACCGTTGGTTCATGATTTCCGCCTGGCTCCTGTGGCTCCCACTCATGCCCGCGCCTGGTTCGACGCAGCAGATGGCCCGGACGGGGCCCACGACGCGACCACAGGCGATGGAGGCCTACGGAAAACTCCCCTTGAGCTTCGAGGCGAACCAGGGACAGACTGACGAGAGCGTCAAGTACCTGGCGCGGGGTCCCGGCTATAGCCTGTTTCTCACCCGGGATTCCGCTGTCCTTTCCCTGCAACAGCAAGAGTCAAACCGCGTGCTCCGGATGAATCTGCAAGGCGCGAATGCGCAAGCCGTAGTTGCGGGGATGGACGGACTGCCCGGCAAGAGCAACTATTTCGTGGGCAGCGATCCGAGCCGATGGCGCACGAACGTTCCTACTTATGCGGCGGTGAAGTACAACGACGTCTATCCCGGCATCGACCTGGTGTACCACGGCAATCAGCGGTCGCTCGAATATGATTTTCTGGTGGCTCCGGGCGCTGATCCGCAAACGATCGGCCTGGTTTTTCAGGGCGTCCGGAAGCTGAGCGTGAATCGCGAGGGCGACCTTGTCGTACGACTGGGCGGCAGTGAAGTGATCGAGCACGCGCCCGTCGTGTATCAGGAAATCGGAGGTAAGCGATGCAGCGTGAGCGGCCGGTATGTGCTGCGCGGCAAGGATCGAGTGGGATTCAGCGTGTCCGCATATGACCGGAGCCGTGCGCTAGTGATTGATCCGACGCTGGTTTATTCCACCTTCCTGGGCGAAATGTCCAGCAGTTCGGAGGGCGCCATTGCCGCGGATGCCACCGGAAACGCCTATGTAGTTGGCTCGACCGTATCGTTCAGTTTCCCCATTACCCCGGGCGCCTTCCAGACGACCAACCATGGCGACGCCGTCTTCGTGACTAAGCTGAACGCCAGCGGATCGGCTCTGATCTACTCCACCTACCTGGGCGGAAGCGGCGGCCACAACGCCAGTGGCATTGCGGTAGATGCTGCGGGCAACGCTTATGTCACGGGCCTCACCACCGGCACGGACTTCCCCACCACTCCGGGCGCCTTCCAGAGAACCTATCGGGGCTGCTCGGGCTGCTCGAATGCCTTCGCGACTAAGCTGAATGCCGACGGTTCGGCTCTAGCCTACTCCACCTACCTGGGCGGAAGTGGCCGCGACGCAGGCAGCGGCATAGCAGTGGATGCCTCCGGGAACGCTTATGTGGCCGGCTCCAGCGAGTCGAGCGATTTCCCCACAACCCCGGGCGCCTTCCAGACCGCATACGCGGGCAACGAAGATGCCTTCGTGAGCAAGCTGAACGCCACCGGCTCCGCCCTTCTGTACTCCACTTACTTGGGCGGAGGTGGCCAGGATGTAGCTAGCGGCATCGCGCTCGATGGTTCAGCCAACGCTTATATCACTGGCTTGGGCAATGCGGGCTTTCCCACGACCCCGGGTGCTTTCCAGGCGACCGGCTCAGGTCCCTTCGTGAGCAAGCTGAACGCCAACGGTTCGGCCTTAGTCTATTCCACCTATCTTGGCGGATGCTGTTATGCCTCTGGGATCGCTGTCGATGCTTCGGGCAACGCCTACGTCACGGGCTCAACGCAATACGGGGAATGGACCACCACGCCATTCGCTTTCCAGACCGCATTCGGCGGCGGGGTCCAGGATGCATTCGTGACCAAGCTGAACGCTACCGGCTCAGGTCTTGTCTACTCCACCTTTCTAGGCGGAAGAGGAGACGACTATGGCTACGGCATAGCGGTGGATCAGTGGGGTAACGCCTATGTCACGGGCGGAACCAATTCCACCAATTTCCCCAACACCCCAGACGCTTTCCAGGCAGGCTTGGGCGGGTCCTATAGTAATGCCTTCGTGAGCAAGCTGAATGCCGCCGGCTCGGCGCTTCTGTACTCCACTTACTTGGGTGGAAGTGCTTGGGACCAGGGTAAAAGCATAGCGGTCGATGCGTTAGGCGACGCCTTTGTCACAGGGTGGGCCGGCTCCGCCAATTTCCCCACCACCCCAGGCGCCTTCCAGAGGTTCAACAGCGGGGGGAATGCCTTTGTCAGCAAGCTGAGCTTCGGCACAATCCCAGTGACCACGGCAAATCTCAGCGGCCACATCGGCAAGAATGGCTGGTACCTCGGCCCTGTGACCGTTACGCTCAGTGCCACCGCCATGGGTACCTTTGTCTCCGCGACATACTACAGCCTGGATGGCGGCGCAAACAGCCGGGATGGCGGCGCCTACCAAACGTATGCCGGTCCATTTGCAATTTCGAGCGACGGAGTTCATCAGCTCTTGTTCTATAGCTTCGACAACGCAGGCGAAGAAACTCCGCACGGGGAAACGATCAAGATAGACCAAACACCTCCCGAGATTTCAGGGATGCCCGCTCCGGGCTGCTCGCTCTGGCCACCAAATGATAAGTTTGTCCAGGTGGCAGACGTGAAGGCGAGCGACGCGTTGTCGGGTCTCGCAACTGGCGCTTTCAAAGTTAGCGTCGCCAGCAATGAACCCCCAGATCCCGGCGATCCCGATGTTGTGATCACGCCGGACGGTTCCGGCGGATTCATTGTGCAACTCCGCGCGGACCGTCTCGGCACCGGCAACGGCCGAACGTACTCGATTCAGGCCACGGCGATAGATAATGCGGGGAATGTGGCCACGACGGCGTCAACCTGCATCGTGATGCCCCAGGACCAGGGCAAATGAGCTCCGATTGCCGGCCGGCTCTGTGCCGGCCGGCGACACGGGGGCGTGATCTAACAGGCCCGGCGGCGCCGTTGTAAGAAAGGGCGATTCCAGGTGGGTAGTCCGAGTCTATGCCACTGGTGCGTTGGCTGGAAGGTCCCGCCGGCTGACAACGCGGTCGATCATCCCGTACTCGACGGCTTGCGCGGCGTCCAAGATGTAGTCACGGTCTACGTCGCGCTGGATTCTTTCGAGCGGCTGACCGGTCGAGCGGGCGAGGATATCATTGAGGATCTCGCGGGTACGCAGAATCTCCCTCGCCTGGATGTCTATGTCGGCGGCCTGGCCGCTCAGACCAGTGGCGTGCGGCTGGTGGATGAGGATGCGCGCGTACGGCAGGGCGAAGCGCTTGCCCTTCGTGCCGGCGGCGAGCAAAACCGCCGCCATGGAAGCGGCTTGTCCCAGACAATAAGTTACAATGTCCGGCTCCACCCAGTTCATGGTGTCGAGGATGGCGAGGCCGGCGGTGGTCACGCCGCCCGGAGAGTTGATGTAGAGGGCAATGTCCTTCGACGGATCCTCGGCCGCCAGGAACAGAATCTGCGCGATCACCAGATTGGCGACGGCATCATCGATGGCGGTGCCGATGAAGATGATATTCTCCTTCAGCAGCCGCGAATAGATATCGAAGGAGCGTTCGCCGCGCGGCGTTTGCTCTACTACCATTGGAACCAGGCTCACTTCTTCCCTCCTTGTGGTTGCCGATCAGACTGCGGCGAGCATGTGCTCAGCGACAAAGGCCGCGAAGGAATTCAGGAACACCTCGGCCCAAGCGGGCCGCGCCGCGTTTCGCCAGGCCTGCTCCCGCGTGCCGAAACCGACGGGATCCGCGGGGACCCCGGAATCGCCGATTTCGCGCCCGATGGCGACGGGTCTCCAGTTCGGCGCCCAGGAGATCGCCAGGCCATGGATGACCTTGATGGCGGATCCGGTGGCACCCGAGACGCAAACGGCGACGCCGGCAAACTGCCAGCCGCGATGTGTCAAGGTCACCCTTGTGCCATCGGCCTCCTTTTGGAATTCCACCGAAACGGTCTGCCGTTCGTCCTTAGGGCCGCCGGGCTGCCAGGTGAACTCCAGGTTGCCCGGAGGGTCCCAGGCCGTCACCGAGCCCCATTCGCGTTCCACACCCGAGCCCGACCGCTCCAGCACCCGGCCACCCACCCACGGCTCGATTTCGCAGGTCGGCGGGTCCGCGCCCGGTCCGGAGCCGGGAGCCAGCGGCCACCATTTGCCGAAGCCCTCGGTGAAGAGGCGGAAGGCATCTTCAAAGGGACAATCGACGTGCATGCTTTGTTGGATGGGCTCGAGATTTTCCTTTTTGTCTTTCACGGGAACTCTCCTGGGTGGCAAAACCGGAAAAGGCGGTGAGGGCGTCGCGCCACATGGCATCGATGTGATCGCGCAGTTTCGCCAGACTCTTCGGGTTGAGCCGGAAGTAGTGGCGGGTCCCCCGGCGCTCTTCTTCCAAGAGGCCCGCAGCCTTCAGGACCTGCAGGTGCTGCGATACCGCGGGCCGGCTGACCGGCAGCCGGTCCGCCAGTTCGCCGACGGTAGACGGCCCGCGGCGCAATAGACTGACGACGCTCTGGCGCGTGGAATCAGCGAGGGCGCCGAGCATCTCCAATCGGTCAGCCATACCTTACAGTAAGCCGTCACTTACGGATGTGTCAAGGTGCGCGGCATCACAGTCAAGCGCAAAGCTCCGAAGTGACCCGACCGGCTGCCAGGGAGATCGTCGCCAAATGTGAACCTGAAGCATCCGGCAAGCACGCCCGTCTTCGGCGCCCAGCCTAACGCGCCGGGTGGAACCTGACTGTTCGTAGATCGGCTCCCCGGAAACGGCCGACATGAGTGTGCCGCCGACGGTTCCCGGCGCCGGCTACCGCGGCTCAGGCAGGTCCAGATGGTCTCACATGGCGGATCGCGCGATACGCCAGGTGCGAAAGCGCGATCAGAGCACTGGGCGGGCGCAACTTCTCCCGGCCGCGCTGCGTATATTTCCAGGTGAATCAGTTGGACGTGTATGTCGCCCTTTGGCTGATATTTCTGGCTGTGTGGATTCCCGCCGCCGCAACCACCAAGCGCAGCGTGCGGCGGGATTCATCAACCAGCCGCTTCGTGTATGGACTTCTGGTTCCTCTCGGCGCTTTCCTGGTAATCCAGCCGGGGCGCTTTGGTCCGCTCAACATTCGCTTACTCCCCGACAGCCGGGCAGTCAATCTCTGCGGCCTGACCATCACCGCCGCCGGCCTGGGCTTTGCGATTTGGGCCCGATTTACCCTGGGGCGCAACTGGAGCGGAACCGTGACCGTGAAGGCGGGTCACGAGCTGATCCGAAACGGTCCCTACCGATTTGTGCGCCATCCTATCTACTCAGGAATCCTGGCCGGGCTGCTGGGAACGTCGATCGGCGAGGGAACTCTGCCGAGCCTAACAGGCATGGCGATCGCATTCTGCGGTTTTCGCATGAAATGGAGGATGGAAGAGCGATTCATGCTGGAGCAGTTCGGCGCGCAATACGCTCAATACCGGCGCGAAGTCAAAGCCGTGATTCCCGGTCTGCTCTAGTGAACACCCGAAAGCAAGGTTCGGCAAGGGGTGAAGGGCGAGGGATTTTGGCAACTCGCGGCTGGACTCAGCCGGACTTAATGACGGGCCAGCGGCTCGCGATTCAGCGCGGCGCGGATGAGCGTCGCGGCGTAGGCATTGTCTTCGCCGGCTGCGGTGGCGAACGTCATGCCGCGCCGCCAGCTCTGGGGAGCTTCGGGGTGAACGCCGGTGAGGACGACCCATCCGGTTCCGAAGGTGCCTTCCACGATGGCGGGGGTTCCGTCGGGATATGTGCCGACCACCGCGCCCCAGCCGCTCAGTTGCGGGCCGTCCTCCCAGTACTGATCGAGGGTTGGCGCTCCGACAACAGCGACCGGCACGGCGGCCTTGCGGACGCCCCGAGCTTCGGCGGCGTAGAAACCGAAGCGGACACCCGAGGTAAGATCCAGACCGTTGTAGGGCGAATTGCCGGCGAAGAAAGCGCCGGCGCAGATCCCGAGGTAATTCAGGCCGCCCTGCACCGCGCGGCGAAGCTTCGCCGATGTGTCCGGAGCCAGGCTGTTGCCGATCTCGATGAAATTCCCGCCTGGAACGATCAGCAGACGATATGCCCGGATTCGCGATTCGTCCATCGCGTTCAACTGGCGGGAATTCGCGGTCGCATAGTTCAGGCGGCCGCGGCCGAGGATCGATTCGACGGCCGCGACATCGCCGGGAGAGGCTCCCGTGCCGTTGAAGAGGAGGATGGGAGCTGGCGACGGGCTTACGCCGCTACGAATGCCGCAGGCGGTGTAGAACAAGACAACCGGAGCAAGGATGAGGAGGCGGCGGCGAGTGGTCATTCCTATTGCGGCTTTCCTCCGTTTACGGTCATTTGCACGTTGACGGCAACCGATGGCGAAACGGGGTCGTCGCTGAGTACCCGCAGAGTTGCGGTGTGCGGGTGCTTGCCGGGAGACGTATCGGTCGCGATCAGCCATGAGACATGCACGGTCGCGGAGGAGGACGGGGCGACGGTCAAGGTCTGAGGCGACCGGTCGATGGCGGCGACACTGGAGAGGATATTTTGAACATGCACCGGGCTGGCGCCGACGTTGGTGAGCACGAGGTTACCGCTGCCCTCGCCGCCGTTGCTGATGGTGCCCAAGGAAACACTCTGCGGAACCACGAGCTGGAGTTTCGGCCGGTTCCGGTCATAGAGCTTCCTCCACTGGAAACCATCGAGCGGCAGCTTTCCGAATGCGGGATCGGACGTCTGCTGCGTTTGCAGGAGATTCCACTGCGCCGCGGGAGCGGTAGAACTGCAGGGCAGTTGATCGTTGGACAGGGCGGGACAAAAGAGTCCGGACACGGTCAGCGTGCCATTATTCTGCGAGTGGCTGAGCGGCACGGCCGCCCACTCTCCCTGGATGGTGTGGGTAGCGGCTTGAACCGCGCCCTTGAACACGTTGGCGAACGCGATACCGCCATCGCTGCTCAGGCCGAGCCACCAGACCGTGTTGCCGATTTGCCGGACATAGTAGGTGCCCACGTCGGAGGCGGCCCAATTGCCCGTGAGATCGGTCTGGAGGCGGGGAAGGCTGAAGTCCTGGACAACGTCGATGGAGTAGATCGGATGAATCTCGAGGTTCTTCGTATCGTTATTATTGGGATCGTTCTCCGTCTCGTAGCAGGGGTTGGTGGCGCCGTGCCCGCAATCGAGCGCGAGCGGTCCAGTGATCCGCACGCGGTCGCCCGGGTGGACCGGCTGGCCGCCGATGGCGAGGAACGAGCCGAGGGGCGCGACGTCGCCCGCGATGGGGATGCCTTGAAATAGGGTTCCGGCGGCATTCCTCTCACCCCATCCGGGAAGAAGGATGGGCTCGCCGGCGGTACAGTCGGCATCTGCCCGCCCGAACATGATGGACTCGGTATGCATGCGATTTTCCAGGAAGGCCATTTTGCCGAGCACGTGTCCCGGGCTGTTGATCCAACCGTCGGTCCAGAAGCCAGGCTGGGAATCGAGATTGGCGCGGTCGATGTAGACGTCGATGGTGAGGTCGCCGTCGTCGTCGTTCTTGTTGAAAAAATCCTGGCAGGTGGTTGTCTTGCCGAACGGGGAAATCAGTTGCAGCGGGGTAGCCGCGGTGCCGAAGACCACGGCGTTGTCCTTATACGGTTTGAGATTGTCCAGCAGACTTTCATGGCCGCGCAGGAATGGCTGCTGGTTCTTGAGCACCTTGGCAAACAGGCAGGCTGGATCGCGATGGCCGGCGCTATCAGTGCAGAGCAGCGTGGGTAGCGTGATCCGGGTGAGATCGGTGAGCTGGAGGCCGCCGGTTTGCGACTGAACGTGGAGCTGCGTGCTCCCTTGGACCAGCAGTTGGAGATTGCCGTTGCGGAGGGTCGAGGTGGCCTGGCGCGGCACCTCGGCCCAATCTCCGGTTATCGTGGCGCCGGAGATAGTTCCGCGGAAGACCTGGGCCGAGAGGATGCCCCGGTGGAACGAGTTGGCAAGGACCGGAACGGGGCTGAAGGGATCGGGGTTGAATCCGGCCCACCAGAGGACGCTGCCAAGCTGGCGAACGTAGTAGAGAGTGCCCTCGTTAGAGGTGTAGACGCCGCTGAGGTCGCTGCTTTGCGGGGGGTCTACGGCCCCTGCGGGGCCGGGAGAGGCCGCGACCATCAAAAGAACGAAGAACACGGCAGACGCGGCCGAGCACCCGGGTTCGATGTTCCGTCTCATGCACCCCTCCTGACGGCTCAAGCCGGCGATCCCCACGCCGGAGCGCGGAATTGTATTGGGATACTGTATCGCACTCGGGCGCGCGTGCGCGGCTCAATCCGGCAGCAGGCGTGGAAGGTAGCGGCGGGCGGCGTCGCCCAGCAGGTCGCGGTGCATGCGCATGTAGTCGCCGAAGAAGGCCTCGCCGATGCTGCCATCGAGCAGGTGTGTGCCGAGAAGATCGAGGGCCTTCGGCTCCTCCCAGAGAGATTCGGCGTAGACGACGCGGCGGCCTTCGGCGGGCTCGTGCAGGAGGCGAAGGAAGTACTGCGCGACCACCAGATCCTGGCGGGGCATGTGGGGGCCGACGATCAGGACGTGTAGCCGATCCCACTCCTGGGGGCTCAGGTCGCGACGCCAGGCGGAGACCTGGGCGTGGACGGCATCCAACTGCGCGCGAGCGGCCTCGGTGACATTGTCCATGACGAGCGGGGCCATGCGACGCGTGAAGGCCAGCAAGTCGGAGCGGGCGAACGCGCGGCTACCGGCGACATCATCGAGGAAGGAAAGGGAGGCGGCGACGATCCGCTTCTGACGGGCGAGCGTAGCGGCGGTGAGTTTCAGGGTATCGAGGCTGGCCGCGGCGGACGGGATGAGTTGGCGCAGGAGGGCGAGGGTCGTGAGGCGATCGTCTGCGACGGCTCCATCGCCGGGCGTGAGGGTCACGTAGATGGCAAGCGGGATATGGGCGATGGTCTTGACGGGGTCGTAGACAGCGGTTCCGACGTTGGCTTCGATGCGCCGTCCGTCGCGCAGCAGAGTGAACGTATCGCCGCTGACGATGATGGCCGGGCCGGCGGATGCCAGGACACGGGTCTTGGCATCGGCGTACGCGGCGCGAAACGCGTTGTTGAGCGTGGTGAGGGCCGCCGGTTGCACCGGGCCGGAGGACACCGCCGCGCCTTGCGCAGCGATGCCGGCAGCGGACGCGATAAGTACCAGGAGAGCCAGGACGGATTTACGGAAATGCATGACTGATTATCGGTTAGCGGCGACCTCTCCGGAGACAGGGGTACGCAGAGGGGGCGATTTCATACGAGATTTGAGGATCTTTTCATAAAAATCGGCGACGTGCATGACGGCCGCGCTCCCCTGGCGGCGCCCTCATTAGCTGGCTACTTTATGCGCAGCAAACACTTATAAGCGGTTGGCCGGCGGCCGCCCGGTACCGTGGCGGGGAAATTGCTTGCGTCACCCACGCAGGAAACTCTGTACGTTATCGAGGCCGCGGCCACGACACCCGCCGGGTTCGCGGATAGAAGGAGGTACGGGTGCGCAAATTGACGCGTCTTCTGGTTCCCGGCGCGGTGCTGCTAGCCATCTTCGCCGTTATCAGTTCCATAAATCTCCCCAAGGCTGTGGCGCAAACGATCAGGGCGGCGCTGATCAAGAACATTGACGAGCCGGCGCGCTCGCCGTATCAGGCGTATGTGCACGCGGCGGTTGGTCCCACCACCGGTTGCGGCTTGAACTTCTGTGACTTCGCTTTTCCCGCGGTGCCGGCCAATAAGAGGCTGGCGGTGACCGATATTTCGGTGCGGATCCAACCGGACGCAAACAGCAGCGTGGAGGACGTCGAGCTGTACGTCCTCGATTCGTCGTTCAACATTCTTAACCGGTACGCGCTCCAGTACAACCCCAACATGTATCCCGGAGACAGCCTCACGGCCGACCGTCTACGGACGTATGTAGACAACGAACACATCCGGTGGTACGTCGAGGCGGGCCAAATTCCGCGATTCACGTTTCACACCAGCGGGGGAAACCTGGACAACGAAGGCGAGCAGCGCGTGATGCTGGTGGGATACCTGGTGGACCTGACCCAGTAGTGCGAGAGCAGAGAGGACTTTACCATGAGACGGTTCCCCTGGAAGCTTTCCTTTCTAACTTTCCTGTTGTGCGCGGGCGGGTGGCAGCGGGTTGCGCGCGCCGACCTCGTTCTGTCATTCACCGGAGATCTAAAGACCGATGCCAATATCTCCGGCGGCGGCTACACGCTGGACCAAATTCTTGCCGACAATTCCGATCCGGAATGGGCGCAATTCACGGGCTTCGCCGCGACGTTTCATGTGAGCGACGCCTCCGCCATGAAGGCGATCACCTTCAGCTACGGCGGCGGGACTAACGGGCACGGGACAGTGATTCAGGAGGGAGGCTTCACTCCGTACCTGAGCCTCTTCGATTCGGCCGGCCACTTCCTGGGCTCCACCTTGAACGGCAGCTACTGCCCCGCCGGCGCCAACACCAACGCGGTAAGCGGCTACTGCAACGACGCGCTGCTGGACGGAGGAACGCTGGCGCCGGGCGATTACGAGATCGTGATCTCCGCCTGGGAGAATATGTCGTACGCCGAAAACCTGGGAACGGGGACCCTTGCCGACGGGCTGACCGGCCTGGGCAACTTCGACGGCACGGGCCCCGACGAGCTCAATGGCCCGACGGACGGGTTGCAGTTCGCCTTCGACGTTATTCTGAGCGGGCCGGAAGTGAATTCCGTTCCCGAACCTTCGTCGCTCTGGCTGTTGATCACGCTGGCGCCGGCGGTCTGGAAGCTGTCGAGGCGGCGGTAATTTACGTCACTTCAGCTCCAGGGGATCCGGAACGCGGGCACGGCTACGCTACTCGCAGGTTTCTAATCGTACACAGCCGGAGTTAGTCACCCGGTTCTCACCCCTTCTCACTCCGTTTTGCGTACGCGATCCACCTAATCTGCCGGAGCAGGCCAGGGCGGCGCGCACTGAGACACAATGAGCGGGCCGGCTGGATGGAATTCCGGTGATCGGACCGAAGATCAGACGGGCGTAAGCTCCCGACGCGACCCAGTTCGCGGACAGCACAAGAAATTGACGGCGCGGCGATGTGCGGCGTATTCTACGGTCAGTTTTGTGAGAGGAGGGCGGCTCAACGTGATCGACAATCTCCGCAAAGATCTCGGGTACGCGATGCGGCAGCTACGCAAGAATCCCGGATTCACCTTCACCGCGGTCTTCGTGCTGGCTCTCGGCATGTGCGCCAGCCTGGCCATCTTCGCTTTCGTGGATGCCGTCCTGATCCGGCCGCTGCCCTACCGGGGACCGGCTCGTCTCGTGGCCGTTTATGAAACCAACGCGATGTTTCCGCGCAGCAACCTCTCGTACGCGGATTACCAGGATTGGAAACAGCGGAACCGCGTGTTCCGCTCGCTGGACGTTTATCAGCAGAGCGGTTTTCTGCTGAACACTCCTTCGGGCGCGCAGCCGGCGCGCGGCGCCCGCGTGAGCGCCGGATTTTTCCAGACGCTCGGCGTGACGCCGGCGCTGGGACGCGACTTTTACGCGGGCGAGGATCTGCCGGGCGCGCCCCGCTCGACGCTGCTGAGCTACGCCGCGTGGCAGCAGCGGTACGGCGGAAACCGGGACGTTTTGGGGCAGGTGGTCACGCTGAACGGTATCGCGCACGTCATCGCCGGTGTGCTGCCGCGCGAGTTTCATTTCGCTCCGGTTGGCCGCGCGGAGTTCTGGACGGCCATGCAGCCGACTTATCCATGCGATCTCCGGCGGAGCTGCCACAGCATCTACGGCGTGGCGCGGCTGGAGGAGGGCGTGTCGCTGCAGGCGGGCCTGGCCAACGTGCAGGCGATCGCCCGCGACCTCGAGAAGCAGTATCCGGACTCGAATCGAAGCCAGGGCGCCATGCTGATACCGCTCGCGGAGGCGTTCACCGGCGATATCCATCCCATGCTGATGGTGCTGCTCGCCGGCGCCGGAATGCTGCTGCTGATCGCGGGAGTCAACGTGGCGGGCCTGGTGTTGCTGCGCTCGGCGAACCGGCAGCGCGAGCTCGCCGTGCGCCGGGCGCTGGGTGCTTCCCGGGGGCGGTTGGTCGCGCAGTTTGCGACGGAGGCGGTGGTTCTGGCGGCCGCCGGATGCGCGCTTGGTCTCAGCCTTACCAGCGGGGCGATCGACCTTCTGCAAGGACTGCTCTCGGAAGACCTCAAGGCGCGGTTGCCTTTCCTCGACGGTCTCGCATTGAACGGCCACGTGGCGGGCGGCGCGGGGGCGATAGCCGCGCTGGCGGCGGTGCTGCTGTCGATGTCCTCGTGTCTCCGCATCCGGACTTCCGATTTGCGGAGCGGGCTGGCGGAGGCGAGCCGCGGATCGGCGGGTACGGTCTGGCGGCGCCTCGGATCGAGACTCGTGATCCTGGAACTGGCCACGGCGCTGGTGCTGCTGGCCGGAGCCGGGCTGTTGGGCAAGAGCCTGTACCATCTGATGCGCGTGGACCTCGGGATACAGCCCGACCGGCTAGTCACGCTGGAAATCGTGGCGCCGCGGCCGACATACGGGACGGACCCGAAGGCGATCGCGCTGGCCAGAGAGGTCCTGAGCGAGGTGGAGAACCTGCCGGGTGTGAGATCGGCCGCCGTGGCGGTCAACGGGGTCCCCATGACCAGCAACGGAAACACGACCTGGTTCCACGTGGCGGGCAGGCCCTGGCACGGAGAACACAACGATGCGCCCGAGCGGGATGTGAGCGCCGGATACTTCACGACGCTGGGCGCCAGGCTGCTGCGCGGCCGCTATTTCAACGACCGGGACGATGGTTCCAGGCCGGCGGTCGCGATTATCAACCGCGCCCTGGCGCGAACCTACTTCCCCAATCAAGATGCGGTCGGCAAGCAGATTGTGGAGCACTCGACGCCTCCCACCGCGGTGGAAATTGTCGGCATCGTGGACGACATCCGGGAAGGGCCGCTGGACGCCGCGATTCCGCCGGTCCTGTACTTTCCGTTCGAACAAAGGCCCGACAGTTATTTCGCGCTGGTGGCCCGGACTTCGCAGGGCGGGGAGGGGCTGCTGCCGGCGATGGCGGCGATGGTGCGCAAGATCGACGCGGGCATCGTGCCGCGCGGCGGAATGACCATGACGGAGCGCATCGAGAATTCCGAGTCCGCGTACCTGCACCGCTCCCTGGCGTGGCTGGCAGGGGGATTCGCGGCGCTGGCCTTGCTGCTGGGCGTGGTGGGCCTGTACGGGGTGATCGCGTACTCGGTGAGCCAGAGGAACCGTGAAATCGGTATTCGGATGGCTCTGGGCGCGGAGCCGCGGTCGATCTACGGGCTGATTCTCGGCGAGGCCGGACGGTTGATTGCGGTGGGAACCGTGCTTGGCATCGGAGCGTCCGTGGCGGCGGCCGGCCTGATGCGCGGACTGCTGTTCGGGGTGAGCTCGTGGGATATCCCGACCCTGGCCGGAGTGGCCATGGTGCTTGGGCTGGCGGCGCTGTCGGCGGGTATCATCCCCGCACGGCGCGCGGCCTCGGTGAACCCGGTGGAATCGCTGCGCGCGGAATAGCGGGGAACCGGGCACGGAGGCCCGCAACAGGCGTGCGCGGCGCGCAAAGTGGACGGCTCGGATCAAGGAGCCTGGCAGCGCGCCGTGGAGAGGACTTTCCGGAGTTGGCCGCTGGCCCACGGAAACTGCGCAGTCTTTTTCCGAGCAAGGGATGGGGCAGGCGCGGGAACTTTATACTTCCGATATCATTCTAAACATTTATGTTTTTGAACGACCTGCGCTACGCTCTCCGGCTGATGCGGCGCAGCCCCGGCTTCACGACAGTGGCGGTTCTCTCGCTCGCGCTCGGCATTGGCGCCAACACCGCGATTTACAGCCTGTTCTATACCATCATGTTGCGCCAACTGCCAGTGGCCCATCCGGAGCAACTGGTGGAGTTTTTGTTCAGCGGCGACCCCGGCCAAGTACGCGACGATGGCTATTGGGAATGGGACAGGTACGAGTACATCCGCGATCACAACCACGTTCTCTCGGCCCTGACCGGCATGTCTTTCGATAATCTGGCGAGCCTGCGAGTGGACGGTTCAGACCCGGAGACGGTGATCGGAGAGAGCGTCCTGGGAAACTACTTTGAGGTGCTCGGCCTCAAGCCGGCTATCGGCCGGTTCACCACTTCCGATGATGTTCCGGCCAGCGGTGAGGGGGAAGCCGCCGTGGTCAGTTGGTCGTGGTGGAATAGCCGCTTCCATCGCGATCCGTCCATCCTGGGCAAGCGCATCTTTGTGAACGATGCGCCCAAGACCATCGTCGGCGTGGCGCCGCGCGGATACTTTGGCCCGCGCGTGGGGTCACGGACCGACGTCTGGATTCCCAATCAGAAAGACACCGTGCGTCTGATCGCGCGCATCAAACCCGGTGTCTCGCGGCAGCAGGCCCAAGCAGAAATGCGTGTGCTGCTCCTGCAACTGGTGGAGCAAAAGGCCGCCCGCAACTACACCAAGGTCAAGCCGATCCAACTCGATGTGGAGCCGGCGGGCGCGGGATTCGCGCGGGTGCGGGAGCAATACGGCAAGGCGCTGATGCTGTTATTGGGGGTAGTCGGATTGCTTCTGCTGCTGGCGTGCATCAACATGGCGAGCCTGCTGCTGGCACGGTCGGCTGGGCGCCAGAGGGAGCTCGCGGTGCGCGTGGGACTGGGCGCCGGACGCGGGCGGCTGGTGCGGCAGATGCTTACCGAAGCGGTGATGCTGTCCGCCGCCGGGACCCTGGCGGGCATGCTGTTGGCCTATGCCGGCACGGGCGTCCTGGTGCGCATCATGGCGAGCGGCCGGGCGTTCGAGCACATCGACGTGGAAGTGCATCCTGATTTTCAACTGCTGGCGGTGACGACCGCGATCGGCGTTTTTACGGCCTTTCTGTTCGGCCTCGCTCCTGCGATGTATGCCTTCCGCGCCACACCTGCCAACGCGCTGCGGCAGAGTGGACGCGGCGGCGATACGTGGTTCTGGCGCCTGTTCGGAAAAGCCTTGGTGGCGGCTCAGGTGGCGCTCTCCATCTTTCTGGTGACGGGAACTGCGGTCTTTCTCGCCCACCTGTCCAGACTGCGGAATTTCGAGTTGGGCTTTCGTAGCGACCACGTCCTGCTGATGACTCTCGATCCTGACCACAGCAGTTATAAAGGCAAATCCTTGGCCGCGCCGTACCAACGGCTGTTGGAACGGCTCCAGAGCATTCCTGGAGTGCGCTCGGCGTCCATCACCGCCTGCACGCCGCTCCAGGGCTGCGGGACCGGCAGCCGCTTTCTGAACGCCGAAGGATTTGTCGAGCAGCCGGAGCAGCGCCTGCGTCCCGCGATCTACTTTGTTACCCCGCGGTACTTCGAAACCCTAGGCATCCCGCTGCTTGCCGGCCGCGATTTCAGCCCGCGCGATGCCGGCCACCCGCGAGTGGTTATTATCAGCAACGCCGTGGCGCGGCACTACTTCCCGGGCCAAAACCCCATCGGCCGGAACATCACCGTCGTTCACGATCCGCGCCCGTTGCCGTTCGGGGACGATCAGCCCTACGAAATTATCGGAGTGGCCGGCGATGTCAAACCGTTCGAACTTCGCGACGCTCCATTCCCCACCATGTACTTCGACATGTTCCAGGTGAACCACGTGTTCGATCAGTTTCAACTTCGTACCAGCGCCGACCCGGCCGCTATAGCGGAAACCGCGCGGCGGTTGGTACGCGAGGTGCTCCCGGATATTCCTGTCAAACGCCTGGCAACACTGGCGGCTCAAGTCGACTCGAACATCGTGCCCGAGCGTCTGATCGCCACGCTGTCGGAGTTCTTCGGCGGTCTGGGAGCCGTACTGGCGGGCATCGGAATCTACGGGTTGCTCGCGTTCCGTGTGGCGCGGCGGACGAACGAGATCGGTGTCCGTATGGCGTTGGGAGCGACGGCCGGCGACGTCAGCCGCCTCGTGCTGCGCGACACCGTGGGGTTGCTGTGCGCGGGGCTGGTAGCCGGATCTTCCTTGGTAGCATGGGGCCGGCCGCTGGCCGCCAGCCTCATCCAGGACCTAAACCCGGACACCGCAAGTCCGCTCGCCTTAGCCGGCGGGGCGATTGCGGCCGTCGCGCTGCTGGCGTCATATGTCCCGGTGCGACGCGCAACTGGTGTGGACCCGATGGAAGCGCTGCGCCATGAGTAGCGCAGCACCTCAGGCGACTTCACAATCGGGCCTACGTCTTAATTCAAGAGGTTCAGGTAGGCGACGATGTCCGCTTGATCCTGCGCGGTAAGTGTTACAGGCGCTGGAATCAATTGGAAGAACCTCGCGTAATGAGCGGCAACATCCTCCAACGTCTTCGCCGAGTTGTCATGGAAGTACGGAGCCGTGTTCTTAACTCCCCACAGGATCGGTATCTTGAAGGCATTCCAGTCGGAAAAGGGCGGACCCAGCGCATTGCAGGGGAGGGGAATCGGCGGAATGTTGCCGGTGATTAAAGCACGGCCCGGGGGGGTGATATACTGCTCTGACCGTCGGGAGGGACGTACTGAAGATCACGCTTGCTGGGTGGTGCTTGCTGCTGTAGGGAGGGATCGTCCACGCGCAGCCCACCATCGCTTCGGTTACAATGAGTCCGGGTCCAGCAGTTTGTGCCCGGGGGGCGTGGCGTTTATCCGGGGCACCAATCTGTCGGGCCAAGGGATCACGGTAGGAAACAAAACGGCGTTCGTGATCAATACTCTCGGCCAGACGGCAGTGCAGGTCGAA
>DATJWB010000223.1:0-21833 GCA_035501495.1 Bryobacteraceae bacterium
ATGCTGGCAGATGCGCTCGGCGCCCGTTTGTGATGGTGAGTTGGTGGGCCCTGAAGGATTTGAACCTTCGACCAACGGATTATGAGTCCGCTGCTCTAACCGCTGAGCTAAGGGCCCGAAGCTTAGTTTTAGTAACTTGCAGATAGCTTACCCGACGATGTTTTTGGGGTCTGGGGGAAATTCTGGGGACTTCGAAACCGGACGCACCTTCAGCCTGGCTCTCAACCTCCGCGACCTTGCCCTTCTCGTCGTTCCGATTCTGCAAGCGTTCGAAGGCACGCTCCATGCCTTCCGGGGTCGGGTGGACATACCGCTGCGACACCTTGACGCGGCTCTGTCCGGCAGTCTTCATGAGGGTGAATGGGTCCGCTCCCGCTTCGCCCAATCCGGTCAACATGGTGTGCCTAAGCGAGTGTATCACGAAGTCTTTGGGCAACTTGAGTTGCGTCGTCCGCCCATCATCTTTCCCTTATGGCGATGTAACCCGGAGGGCCCGGCCGCACACCGTATCGATGGAAGCAGGCGGCAAGGGCGCACTTACCTGGAAAGTTGCCGCGTGCGCCGTTGCATGTAGCCGTCGATTACTGCCTCGTCCATTCTGTCCAGTCGCGTGCCGGAGGCCACCTGATCCGATAGCAGCCGAGGGACCTTTTCCTGATAGAAGCTCACTGTCTCTGGCTTGGCAGCACGATGGGTGACGATCGCGGATTCAAACCTGGGTGCATACTCCTGCAAGGACGGCGCCGGCCGTTCGATTATCTCGCCCTTGAACTCGAACCCGTACCAGAAACGCCGGCGCGCTTGTCCGCGCCATGATGTTACCCCTTCCGCTCCGCCTTTGCGCATCGTGCCGCCGCGGCCGTTCTACCACCTCGGAGCGCTTCTCCGTGGTGAGTTTCGTCATGGCGCGCCTTAGCACCTCGGCGCCCAAATGCTCAAGAGCTCGCACGGTCGCCCATCGAATCGGCTGGACCTCTTGTTCCCTCCGTCGCGCCCCGGGAAGGCTGGCGGAATCTGACCACCTCCGCCTCCGAATCTCAAGTTCCCGTCCAGCTAATCGCCGTCGCTGCCGCTCCAATTTGACTTGCCCTTCGCCGCTCCGGTATTCTGAAACTTCGCGGTAGAGGTGCGGCGGCCATCAGTAGCCGGGCCGGACTTCCGATGCGCTTCGGAGGCCCGGGCGAAAGGGGCCGTTTCGATTCCGCCGAAACCGGAGTGGAAAGCTCAGTTCTTTCCGGTTGGGGGGTCGGGCTAACACCCGCCCACTGTCACTCGTTTCTCAGACGGGTGGAGCGCTATCGGGGATGAAAACCACGCGCAGGGTCCGCGCGTATTCCTTCTCTTTTGCTCTCCTCCGATTGGTCGCCTATGCACGTCTTCGAACTCACGCGCGCCCTGATCGACATCGAATCGATCACCAACAACGAAGAGCGGGTCGGCAACTACCTTTACGACTACCTCCGGGACTTGGCCGCCCGGTTCGACGGGAGTGTCGAGCGGATGGAGGTCGAACCGCGGCGCTTCAACGTCTTCGCCCAATGGGGCTGGCCGCTCTCAGTCACCCTCTCCACCCACCTCGATACCGTGCCCCCGTTCTTCATTTCGCGCGAAGACGACGACCGCATCTGGGGCCGCGGCGCGTGCGACACCAAGGGCATCATCGCCGCCATGATCACAGCCGTAGAGGCCATGCTCGAAGCCGGCGAACGCGGCTTCGGCCTGCTCTTCGTGGTGGGCGAGGAGCGCACCAGCGCCGGAGCGTACCACGCCGCACAAACTCCGCGCGGGTCCCGCTACATCATCAACGGTGAGCCCACCGGCAACCGGCTCGCGCTCGGTTCGAAAGGCTCCCTCCGTTATGAGGTGGTGGCCTCCGGCAAAATGGCCCATTCCGCGTACCCCGAACTGGGAGACTCCGCCATCCACAAGCTCATCGATGTGCTCGCGGAGATGCGCCGCATCCCTCTGCCCGTCGATTCTCTGCTGGGCCCCAGCACCCTCAACATCGGCACTCTTTCGGGCGGACGGGCCCCCAACGTGGTTGCCGACGAAGCGAAGGCCGACATCATGATTCGCCTGGTGGGCGATCCCACCGAGACCAAGCAAGCCCTCGCCAATGCCGCCGCGGGCCGCGCCGAACTGCGCGAAGTCATCGAAATTCCCGCGCTCCACCTGAACTCCATCGACGGCATCGACACCACCGTCGTGGCCTTCACCACCGACATCCCGGCGTTCGGCGGCCAATGGGGCGAGCCGTTCCTCATCGGGCCGGGTTCCATCCACGTGGCGCATACGCTCGAAGAGCATGTGCCCAAACAACAATTGCTCGAAGCCGTCGAAATCTATCGGCGAATGGTACAGCACTTATGCAAACGCGAATCGAAGTAGGCATCCTCGGCGCCACCGGCATGGTGGGCCAGCATTTCATCAAGTTTCTGCAGAGCAACCCGTGGTTCGAGGTCAAGTGGCTGGGCGCCAGCGACCGCTCCGCCGGCAAGAAGTACCGCGACGCCATGACCTGGCACCTCGCAGGCGGCACACCGGAGTCGGTCGCCGACCTCACCGTCGAGGAGTGCAAGCCCGGAAACGCGCCGCGCCTCGTCTTCTCCGCCATGGACGCATCGGTGGCTACCGATATCGAGCGCGCGTTCGCGCAGGCCGGCCACGTGGTGGTCTCCAATTCGCGCAATCATCGCATGGAGCGCGACGTGCCGCTGCTCGTCCCCGAGATCAACCCCGACCACCTCAAGCTGGTCCCCGGGCAGCAGCGCCTCCGCGGCTGGACCGGCCAGATCGTCACCGATCCGAACTGCTCCACCATCACTCTCACCATGGCACTCGGGCCGTTCAAACAATTCGGCATCACCCGCATCATTGTCACCACCCTGCAGGCTATCTCCGGCGCCGGATACCCTGGCGTCGCCTCCATGGACATTGTGGGCAATGTCATTCCCTACATCGGGAATGAAGAAGAGAAGATGGAGCAGGAGACGCAGAAGATCCTCGGCGAATTCCGCGGGGACCACATCGAGCCGCTGGCCGCCCGCGTGAGCGCGCACTGCAACCGCGTGCCCGTCGTCGATGGCCACACCATCACCGTGTCGGTGGAACTCGACGCCAAGCCGTCCATGGCCGAGTTGCGCGACGCCATCGAGAACTTCTCGGGCCTTCCCCAGGAGCGCAAACTCCCCAGCGCGCCGGCCAGGCCTGTCATCCTCATGAAGGAGGCCAACCGCCCGCAGCCGCGCAAGGACGCGGAGCGCGAGCGCGGCATGGCCGCCTTCGTCGGCCGCCTGCGTCCCTGCCCCGTCCTCGACTACAAGTTCGTGGCCCTCGCCCACAATACCGTGCGCGGCGCCGCCGGCGCGGCGGTGCTGAATGCCGAGCTGATGCACTCGGAAGGGATGCTCGACTGATGATCGTGATGAAATTCGGCGGCACCTCCGTGGAGTCGGCCGCCGCCATCGAACGCGTCGCCGGAATTGTCAAAGCGCGTGTCGGGCGGCATCCCGTAGTGGTCGTATCGGCCATGGGCCGGACCACCAACAAGCTCCTCGCCATCGCCGCCGCGGCCATCGAAGGCAAGCGTCACGAATACATCGGCCAGCTCCATGATCTCCGCGACTCCCATTCCCGCGAGGCCCGTCTGGTCGTGCCACTCGCGCAGCGCGCCGAGCTCGACCGCACGCTCGACGAGCATTTCCAGGAACTCACCGAGCTGGTCAAAGGCCTCGCCGTCCTTGGAGAGCTGACCCCGCGCTCCATCGACGCCATTTCGAGCTATGGCGAACGCCTCTCCAGCTACATCGTGACCCTGGCCTTCCGCCATTTCGGCATGAAGACCGAACACATCGATTCGCGCCGCGTGATCGTCACCGACAGGCGCCACACCCAGGCCGCGCCCGATTTCCCGGAAACTTACTCGCGCCTGGAAGCCTCCGTGATACCTCTGGCCGCCGACCACGTGGTCGTGATGGGCGGCTTCATCGGCTCCACGGAGGATGGCGTCACCACCACCCTGGGCCGCGGCGGGTCCGACTTCACCGCTTCCATCGTGGGCGCGGGCATCGGCGCCGAAGAGATCCAGATCTGGACCGACGTGGACGGCATGCTCACGGCGGACCCCACCATCCTGCCCGGCGGCCATCGTGTCAAAACCATCTCGTTCGCGGAAGCCGCCGAGCTCGCTTATTTCGGCGCCAAGGTGCTGCACCCCGCAACCGTGGTCCCCGCCATCGAGCGCAACATCCCCGTCCTCATCCTGAATTCGCGGCGTCCGGAAGTCCCCGGCACCCGCATCATCGCCGACACGGTGGCCTGCGATAACGTGGTGAAGTCGATCGCCTGCAAGCGCAAAATCACCATCGTGAACATCCACTCCACCCGCATGCTGATGGCGCACGGCTTTCTGCACCGCATCTTCGAGGTCTTCGACCGCTATGAAACCCCCGTGGACATGGTCTCCACCGCCGAGGTCAGCGTCTCCCTCACCATCGACAACACCCGCAACGCCGACGCCATCCTCAGCCATCTTCGCGAATTCGCCGAGGTGAGTGTGGAACATAACCAGGCCATCGTCTGCCTGGTGGGGGAGAATATCCGCTTCACTCCCGGAGTCGCACGGCGCGTCTTCAACGCCATGAACGGCATCAACATCCGCATGATTTCGCAGGGCGCCTCGCTTCTCAACATCAGCTTCGTAGTTGCGGAAGCCGACCTGCATCGCGCCGTGGCCGCTCTGCACGAGGAGTTCTTCGCCTCGCTCGATCCTGAGGTCTTCGAACGCAGCGAGGCTGTGCATGTCTGACACCGACTCGGCGCGCCGCCTCGCGATCATCGGCTACGGCAAGATGGGCCGCCTCGTCGAGCAGCTCGCTCCGGCCTACGGCTTCACCGTGGCGTTGAAGCTCGACGAATTCAACAACTCCGGCTTCGAAGGCATCACCGCGGATAACTTCCGCGATATCGCCGTGGCCATCGATTTCTCCATCCCCGGGGCCGTTTCCCGCAATATCGAAGGCATTGCCGCGCTCGGCGTCAACCTCGTGGTCGGCACCACCGGATGGCTGGAGCATGCGGCTGCGGTCAAAGCCGTGGTCGAAAAGAACGGCGTCGGCCTGGTGTGGGGACCGAACTTCTCCATCGGCGTCCACGTCTTTCAACGCGTGGTCGCGGAAGCCGCCCGTCTTCTCGCAGACGAGGGCGAATACGGTGCCTGGGCGTGGGAGATCCACCACTCCACCAAAAAGGATGCGCCATCGGGTACACTACTGAAGCTGGTAGACGAAATGAAGAAGGCGGGATACGCGCGCGCCATCGACACCGCCTCGAACCGCGCGGGCGCGCACCCGGGAACGCACGAAATCGGCTTCGATTCGGCGGCGGACACCATTACGCTGCGCCACACCGCGCGCAGCCGGGAAGGCTTCGCCCGCGGCGCCCTGAAAGCGGCACAATGGGTGATCGGCAAGAAAGGCTTCTACGAATTTAGCGAAATTTGGGGCGCCCCAATCCCCAACCCCTAACCCCCAACCCCTGTCTTATGGAGGTGGTACATGTTTACTGGATGCGGTACCGCGCTGGTAACGCCGTTCCGGCGCGACCTTTCGTTGGATGAAGAGACGCTGCGCAAGCTGGTGCGCCGTCAGATCGAGGCCGGGATCGACTTCCTGGTCCCCTGCGGCACTACGGGCGAAAGCCCCACGCTCTCGCGCGCCGAGCATTTGCGCGTAGTCGAGATTACCATCCAGGAAGCCGGCGGCCAAACCCCCGTGGTGGCCGGCGCCGGCGGGTACAACACGCACGAAGTCATCGAGCTCGTGCACGAGCTGGAACGCCTCGGCGTCAACGGGATTCTCTCGGTGACTCCCTACTACAACAAGCCCACTCAGGAGGGCCTCTACCAGCACTACAAAGCCATTGCCTCCTCCACCAGCCTGCCGGTCATCGTCTACAGCGTGCAGGGGCGCACCGGCGTGAATGTGGAACCCGCTACACTCGCGCGGCTCGCCCAGATCGAAAACATCGTCGGCGTGAAGGAAGCGTCCGGCAACATTTCGCAGCAGGCCAACGTCCTCCACGAAGTGCCTTCCACCTTCGACGTGCTCTCCGGCGACGACGCCATCACCATTCCCTTGATGGCCCTCGGCGGCCGCGGCGTGATCTCCGTGGTGGCCAACCAGATCCCCGCCGAAATGACGCGCCTGGCACAGTCCTGCCTGCGCGGCGACTTCGACGCCGCCCGCCAGATTCAGGCCCGTTACCTGCCGCTCATGAACGTGAACTTCGTGGAGTCGAATCCCATTCCCGTGAAGGCGGCCATGGGCCTGATGGGTCTGCTCGAGCCCGTGTACCGTTTGCCGATGGTGCCGCCCAGCCCCGCCAGCCTGGCCAAAATCGAGACGGTGTTGGAGGCAGCCGCCCTGTTGGGGAGAGTGCCCATTGCAGGCTGAGATCGAAGCACTTTACGACCACAAGCCGGAGATCTACTCGGAAGAGCACTTCGAACTCTTCGCGGCGTTCAAGACCGCCCTCAACCAGGGACACGTGCGCGCCGCCCAGCCCGATCCGTCCGCTCCCACCGGCTGGCGCGTCAACGCCTGGGTCAAGAAAGGCATCCTGCTGGGATTCCGCATGGGCGGCGTCATCGATATGTCCGTGGATTCCGACCGTCAGCCCTTCTTCGACAAATCGACATATCCGGTCAAGCGGCTCACCGCCAACAGCGGAGTCCGCATCGTGCCCGGCGGCTCCAGCATCCGTGATGGCTGCTATATTGGGCGGGGCGTCACCTGCATGCCGCCGATGTACATCAACGCGGGCGCCTTCGTGGACGACGGCACCATGGTCGATTCGCACGCTCTCGTCGGAAGCTGCGCGCAGGTCGGCAGGAGCTGTCACATCTCCGCCGCCAGCCAGATTGGCGGCGTGCTCGAACCCGTCGGCGCGCTTCCCGTCATCATAGAGGACGAGGTGCTCGTGGGCGGCAATTGTGGTATCTATGAGGGCACCGTGGTGAAACGGCGCTCCGTATTGGGAACCGGAACCATCCTCAATCGCTCCACGCCGGTCTACGATCTGGTGCGCAAAACCGTGCATCGCGCCGCGGGCGACGAGCCCCTGGTCGTTCCCGAAGAGGCCGTCATCGTGGCGGGAACCCGCGCCATCACCAGCGGCCCGGGCAAGGACTGGGGCATTTCTGTCTACACGCCCGTGATCGTCAAATATCGCGACGCTAAGACCGACACCAAGATCCAACTGGAAGATCTCTTACGTTAATGTCCCGTATTCTATTGGCGGATGACGATGGAGCGCAGCTCCACCTCCGGCGCCGCATGCTCGAGGCATACGGCCACGAGGTCCTCATGGCTATGGAGCCGACCGGCGCGCTCGATCAGCTCCATCACGGGTGCGACCTGCTGATCATGGACCTTCGATTCCTGAATTGCGCCGGTGTGCCCGATCCGCGCGAAGGCCGCGCCTTGATCCGGCGGGTCCGCGAACTGGACCGCAATGTCCCGGTAGTCGTCTTGTCGGGGTGGCCCGACGATCTCTACGGCCACCCCGAAGAGAAGATGGTGTCCCGGGTCTTCATCAAACCGGTCCCCTCGCGAGAATTGCTCGCCGCCATCGCAGAGTTGGTGCCCTCGTCGTGAGGTGCAGTTGATCCGAAGCTTCGCAGGTTGCGCCATACTGGAAGGAACGATGATCCCCAACGACACCTCACCCAAAGCGTGGGAGGTGTATTGGAAGCGGCTTACGGAAATGTCGCCTGCGGAGCGGATTGACATCGCGGTTGCTCTCTGGTCTGCCGCTGATGACCTCCAGCGTGCGGGTACGCGCTGGACCTACCCGGACGCCAGCGAGGAGGAAATTACTTTCCGAATTGCGATTACCAGGTTCGGGCTGGAGTTGGCGCGCAAAGTGTACCGGCGATGACCAGGTCCGCCGCGGAAGTCTTCGCGCCATTGAAGACCGCGCTCGATCGGGCCGGAGTGCGCTATGCCATCGGCGGCTCGTGGGCCAGTATCGCGTTCGGCGAGCCTCGGTTCACGAACGACATCGATATAGTTGCGGATTTTACGTTGGAGACTTTGGGCCGCTTCCTGGCAAGCCTGCCGGAGACTTTCTTCGCCGACTCGGAGGAAGCTCGAGGAGCGCTCCGCGCCGGCCGGCCTTTTAATGTGATCTATATGCCGATCGCGTTCAAAGTCGACTTATTTCCCGCCAGGGCATTCCGCCTCGGTTTACAGCAACTCGACCGCGCGGTCTTATTGCCCAGCAACGGGCTCTCCGATACCCCAGCGCCGTTCGTTACACCGGAGGACATCCTGCTGGCAAAGCTGTGTTGGTTCCGCGAAGGCGGCGGCGTGTCCGATGTCCAATGGCGCGACATCCAAGGCATCATTCGCAACCGCCGCGATTCTCTCGACCACGACTACCTGAGGGACAACGCGGCCAAACTCGAGGTTTCCGCTTTGCTCAAAAAGGCGCTGACAGAGACCTAAGCGAGCGAAGCGAGCCGCTACTAATCCCCGCCCCGCGAGCGACGCGAGCCTACTGCGGCTGTCCCGTCACCGGATCCAACAGGAGCTTGTGGGCCGTTCCGCCATCGCCGAATTCGAACAGATTCACCAGCGTCCCCGCCATGGAATCGAACGATGTCCCACCGATCCGCCCCAATCCCCAGTTGTCTTCGATGAACCGTAGAATCGAAGTCTGATCCGTCACCGAGTGATCCACGTAGTTGACCTTGGCATAATGCGAGATCACCAGCAGCGGAAGCCTCTGCCCATAGCCGCACCGCCCCACCGGCGCGCCCGCGGCCGCCGTTCCGCACGCCCCGCTCCCGCTCAGCGCGTCCGCGTCTGTCGCCGACCCGTTCACGATCGGCGGCATCACATGATCGTATAAACCGTCCGAGTCGTCGTAGGTAAGGATCACCGCCGAGCTTTCCCAGAAAGGAGAGAGCTGCAGCGCGTTGAGGGTCTTCACCAGGAACGTCTGCTCGTCCAGCGGATCCGAGTAGCCGGCATGCCCGTCCTGGTACGCAGCCGCTTTGAGGAAACTCACTGCCGGCAGGTTCCCGGCATTCAGCGCGGTGAAGAAGTCGTTGATGTCGTATTGGTGGTTCGCCTGGCCGGTCTGCCCGATCATCGCGGTCGAAGTGGCCGCACGGTGGTGCGGATTCGCAGTGGACTGGTAGAACTGAAAGGGCTCGTGATTCGCCACGTAGTCGGCCACCGGCGCAGTTGCGTCAAACAGCGTATGCTGCGTCGCGCAAACCGCCGTGCCGTCGGCATTCCGCGAGCTTGGAGTGAATCCGCCCGCGAACCATCCCCACGTCACTCCATTCTTATTCAGCAGGTCGCCCACATTCTGTCCCGCCATCGTTACGGTACTTGCCGTGCTCGCCGAACAATCGTCCAGTGCGGGACGAATGTCGCCGATCAGGATTCCGTTGCGGATCACCGTTGCCGCGGTCCCCGTGTCGCGTACCACCGTGGCTCCGTTCGTCTGGCCCGACACCAAGTTGAGGTGCCCCAGCGTGGACGGGCCGAACTCGGTGCTGAAAAAGTTGTCGCTCATCGAGAAGTGTTGCGCATAGTTCCACAGTGCTGTGACGGTGTTGCCGTCGTAGTACCCCATCACCAGCCCTTTGCCCTTGCCCGCGTCGTTACAGTTTGCCGCCGTTGTTCCGGTTCAGTTGGAAATGGAGAAGGCGTTCTCCCAGTAAGGTAATGGAGAGAACGTATGAAGAAGCAACGGAAGCACTACACACCGGAAGAAAAAGCGCCATTCTGCGGCGTCATTTGCTGGACAAGGAACCCATCTCGAAGCTTTGCGATGAGATCGGATTGAAGCCGACGGTCCTCTACCGCTGGCAGAAGGAGTTCTTCGAGAACGGGGCTGCTGCATTCGATCAGAAGAGGCCGACCATCCAATCAGCCGAGCAAGAGAGCGTCGCCTACCTGGAGGGGAAAATCCAAACCAAGGACGAGGTCTTGGCCGAGTTGATGGCGGAGCATGTGGCCCTAAAAAAACGCTTGGGGGACTGTGACCGGCGTCTGGGTAGCGCACGACACGCGGGACCAGATCGTGGATTTCGTCCGGCGCTGGTCGGAGAGGACCGAGATCGGCGCCGGGCGGTTCATCGAGTGGCTCGAATTCACCGACAGCAAGTTCTACGACTGGCGAGAACGCTACGGCAAGGTGAACGGGCACAACGGCTGGGTTCCGCGCGACTTCTGGCTGGAGGAGTGGGAGAAGCAGGCTATCGTCGGGTTCCACCTGAAGAACCCGCTGGAGGGCTACCGGCGACTGACGTTCATGATGCTCGACGCCGACATCGTGGCGGTCAGCCCGTCGAGCGTGTGGCGGGTGCTCAGCAAGGCCGGACTTTTGTCGAAGTGGAACGGCAAGCCGTCGAAAACGGGCACCGGCTTCGCACAGCCGCTGACGGCACATCAACACTGGCACATCGGTGTTTCCTACCTGAACATCGGCGGGACGTTCTACTACCTGTGCAGCATCCTGGACGGTTTCAGCCGGTACATTGTGAACTCGGACATCCGGGAGGTGATGACCGAGGCGGACATCGAGATCATCTTGCAAGGCGCGAAGGAGAAGTACCCTGAGGCGCGGCCCCGGATCATCTCGGACAATGGGCCGCAGTTCATCGCCAAGGACTTCAAGGAGTTCATTCGGATCTCGGGAATGACGCACGTCCGCACCTCTCCGTTTTACCCGCAATCGAACGGGAAGATCGAACGCTGGCACAAATCCCTCAAAGGGGAGTGCATGCGACCAGGAACGCCGTTATCGCTCGATGATGCCCGGCGTCTGGTAAGCGGATACGTGGACCACTACAACAACGTCCGGTTGAACAGCGCGACTGGCTACATCACACCGAAGGACATGCTGACTGGGCGGCAGCAGGAGATCCACGCGGAGCGCGACCGGAAGTTGGAGGAGCGCGGAAGCAACGGCAGATTCGTCGCCAGCAAGCCGCTTGACGTTCAGGTCACGCCCGTTAGGGGTCGCTCTGCTGGTGATGGATTCATCGGATATCGTGCGGGTGCGGAGTCTCAACTTCCGGATGCCGACGATACGTCCGCGACTCTGGCCGAATCTGTCGAAAGCGGCTCACCGCAGGCGGTCTGGTAGGGATCTCTCACCCAGGAACCAGCCAGTGGGTAGTATCTCTGTCCGGCGGCCTCGAGGGCTTCGATCAACTCCGGCGGGAAAGCTGGTTTGCACGCGCTCGATCATCTCGCAGGCTCGGGCTGCTGCGCCGCGAAGGCTGACGAGCCGGGCTTGGATTTAGGGGTGCTATACTCTTGGATTCCAATCCGGAGGGTGGAAATGCGAATCCTACTCGTTGGCATCGCGCTGTTCTCCGTTACCTGTACTACGGCGTGGACCCAAGCGGCCCCCGCAAAAAATGAGCGCGCCATCGAACCGCCGCGCCGGCTCGTGTCCCCTGCGGACTCCGTCACCGAAAACACGGTCACTGTAGGCGGGCAGAAGATCGAGTACCGCGCTACAGCCGGAGTCATCTGGGTAGGCGCAACCGACGCCTATGACGCGCTCATCTCGAGCGACGGCCAGATGCTGCCCGACGCCGTGCTCAACCCGTCCGACCCGGCCAAGCCCGAGGACGCACCCGCGCGGGCGCGCATGTTTTACGCCGCCTACTTCCGAAAAGGCGACAAGGCCGCCGTGCGTCCGGTGATGTTCATATTCAATGGTGGACCCGGCTCTTCCACGATGTGGCTACACATGGGCTCCTTCGGACCCCGCCGTGTGCTTACGCCGGACGCCCAGCACAAGGCCGCCGCACCCTACGAGATTGTCGATAATCCTTTCTGCCTGCTTGATGTGACCGACCTGGTCTTCATCGACGCGCCGGGGACCGGTTTCAGCCGCATCCTGGGCAAGGATAAAGAAAAGGCGTTTTGGGGCGTGGATCAGGACGCGCGCGCCTTCGCCCGCTTCATCCGGCGGTTTCTAACCAAGTTCGATCGCTGGAATTCGCCCAAGTACTTGTTCGGCGAGTCCTACGGCACGCCGCGCGCGTCCGTGCTGAGCGCTATGCTGCAGGGCGTCGACTTGAACGGAATCGTGCTGCTTTCGGCGATTCTCAGTTTCGATAATTTCTTGGATGGGCCGCGCTGGAATCCGGGGATCGAGCAGCCGTATATTCTCGCACTGCCCACCTATGCGGCCTCGGCGTTTTACCATCACAAGCTTCCCACGCCACCCCGTGCGCTTCAGCCGTTCCTGCGGGAGGTTGAGCAGTTCGCCACGGGCGAATACGCATCGGCTTTGCTGGCCGGCTCGGACCTCTCCGCCGACAAGCAGCGCGCGATCGCAGCCAGACTGCACGATTACACCGGCCTGCCAGTGGATTACATCTTGAAGGCCAACCTGCGCGTCGAGGGAGGCGCCTTTTCAAAAATGCTCCGGGATGCCGACGGCTTCACTACCGGACGCCTGGACACCCGCTTTAGCGGACCGGATTTGAACCGACTTTCCGAGGAAGCCGAGTACGACCCCCAGGACGTCGCGATCTCCTCCGCCTACCTGGCCGCCATAAACAGCTACCTGCGCACGCAACTGGAGTTCGGCCACGAGGAAATTTATAAGCCCGACGCGGAAGACGACATTGGGACTCAGTGGGATTTTCGCCACAAGGCGCCGGGCGGGCCTACCAACAACCAGGGATTTGGCCAGGGGCTCAACGTGATCCCTGACTTGGCGTTCACGTTGAAGTCCAACCCCAACCTGCGGGTTCTGTTGGCCGGCGGTTATTACGATGTGGCAACGCCATATTTCGAAGGCATCTACGAAATGCGGCATCTGCCAGCGCCGCCCAGCCTGCTGAAGAATATCAGTTACAAATACTACGAGTCGGGCCACATGGTGTATCTCAACGATAAAGTGGCGCGCCAGTTCCGGGACGACCTCGCCCAGTTCATCCGCGACACGGAATACGGAAAGTAACACACATCAACACCAATAATCATTGTTGCGCCCGTGTTGGGCATCGGCGACGCGGGCGAAGTCTACTTGTCCGCGTGTAGGAGGCGATAATTCCGGGGCGAGTGCGCTACTCGGAAGTTGAACCGGCGCAGCCCCGCGAGCCACCCTCGCGCAGCGCATCTGAACCGCCCCGATTCCCAGCGCGTCATCCCGCTACGATACGCCACGCACGATGGATTCAAGATTCTTCTTTTCCTAGCCAGTTTGCCTCTCGCTGTGCCGTTAAGCCCAGCCTACCGGCTGGACGGAACCCAGCATTTCGGTGTCCGGCGCACCTCGTGTGAGCCAGAACTGATCTACTTTCGAAACCAGTTGCAGTCTCCGTCCGCTGCCTTCTCGTTCTCGTTCCAGTCGCCGCTCGGCCCGCCGTGGCTCGCGCTATACTCACTAACGGAGGCGCCCGCTCTCCATTTCACGCTGAACCAACACACCGTCACTCCCAGCAGGTTCACGAATTGATCCATCAGGCCCCCGTCCATCGCTTTTTGTTCCGCCGTGAAGTCGTGGTCCTGGTCGCAGATGATCGCCTGCGAGCGATCCAGGCGGAAGGGCTGCACCGAATTGGGATTGTGGGTCATCAGCGGACCGCTCAACCCGTTGATGCTCGGTGTCGGATGATTGCCCACATTGTGCGGCACGAAAACCGGTTGGCTCCCGGGATTCGCCGCGTTCGGGTAGGTCGCGAAGTAGTGGTCGAACGACACGTTCTCCTGAAAGATCACCACCACGTGTTGAATGGGAGTGGCAGTCTGGGCCGTGCCTGTTCCCGTCCCGGCTGCGATCGCGAGAGCAGCCGGAAGAAAGCGCTTCCATTGCATCTAAATTCGTTCTCCTGTCTCCGTCTACCTCCCGCGCGGCCGTTCTATTCCCGGGGACTGCCGGAGTTTGCAGATCGAAAGCGTGGTAACTGGTTTGAAGTTTCCTGGGGGCAAAGTGGGCGGGCACTCGAGGCTGCCGCGTCGGGTATCCAGGCGTTTCCGCCTACTTCACCACGATCCCTCGCGCGTCCAGAAGCTCGCCGGTCTGAGTCAGCAGATTCAACAGCCGTGTCCGCACCGCGATCTGGCTGTTCACCACGTTCAGTTCCGCGCTCGCCAGGTCCGCCTGCGCCTGGAGCACGTTCTGATTCGTCTCCGTGCCCAGCTTGTACTTCTGATTCTCGGCATCCAGATTCTTGTCCGCGAAATCCTTCTGAACGATCGCCAGCTTCAACTGCTCCTTGGCGCCTTCCAGCGAGGTAACCGCCGTCAGAATGTTGAGCCGGAGATTCTGCTGCGTATTGCGAAGAGTCAGGGCGTCCGTTTTCTTCTGCACCACCGCTTCCGCCATGGTGGCGGAGGCCGCTTTGGACCGGACCGGCAGGGTCAGGCTGAGACCCGCCTGGTAGGTCGGGTACCCGAAGCCGAACATCTGGCCCAGCGCGTCGCCGATCCCCCCCGGAACCGCAACCACCGAGCCATTTCCCGTGTTCAGCAGGCTCGAACTGTCGGGATAATAGATTCCCCCGCGCCCGCTGGAACTGTACTGCACGTTGAACATCAGGTTCGGGAGAAGCCCGTTTCGCGCCGATTCGATCCCCAGGTCGTCCACGTCCAGCTTCTGCATCGCGCCTTTGATCGCCGGGTTGATGTTCAGCGCCTTTTCGACTTCCTGCTCCCGGTCCACGGTGATGTTTTCCGCCGGCCCCAAATCGACCGGCTCGGTAAGAACCAGCGGAAGCTGGCGGATCTGCGGATCGAGGTCCGCGCCCAACTGGTGCCGCAAAAAGTCCTCCGCCTGCAACAGGGCATAGCGCGCCTGCGAGACCGATACTTCGGCCGCCGCCAGCCGCTGCTTCGGGTTAAAAATATCGAGCGGCGACAACGCCCCCAGGTCGAGCTGCTGCTGCATGTATTTCAGGTATTCGGCGGCCACGTCGCGAGCCTTTTCCTGAACCAGGAGTGTTTCCCGCGCCGAGATCACGGCCCAATAGGCGTTCTCGGCATTGTTTACCAGGTTCAGGATCTGGCTGGTGAGCGCATACTCGGACACCTTGTAATTGCTTTGCGCCGACATGATGGGTATCCGGTTCACGTACAACCCGCGGTTCTTGACCAGGGGCTGGCTGACGCTGAACGTCAGCCCCGCCGTCAACGACGGGTTGTAGAAGTTGAAGCCGTTGCTCTGCGAGTTCTTGGCGCCGGAAAACGATACCGAATAGCTGGTCCCCGATTCCAGCGTCTGGGAGTAGCTCAAGCTGTACGGCTGGGACAGCGATTTCGTCTCCGAGGTGGTCCGCGCGTCCAGCACGCTGGAGGGCAGGCTGGTCGAGCGGGTGGTGGAAAACGACGCCCGGGCGACCGGGTCGAACGTGCCCATCGCCATTTCGATGTTGTACCGGGGCACCTCCACCGTCAGCAACTGCAGCGCGATGTCCGTATTGTTCGACATCACCGCCTCCAGAAAGTGGCGGAGATTGAGCTCCAGCTTGCCGCCTGCCACGAAGTCCTTCAATTTCACCGGCTCCCGAAGGGTCACTTTGGTCTGGCTCTTGTGAAAAGCCTCCCGGAAATAGGACGGCTTGGGAAATGACGACATCTGCGCCAACGCGCCGCTCGCGAGGAGGATACCTGCCACTAAGGTTCGAACCAGCATAGTTTTACTCGAAACGGTTGGGCCCCGTCAGGAACTGACGGACGACCCGGGCCTGACGTGCACCCGCCGTGCCGTGAGACATGCCTTTGTGCAGTTTGGACGTTTCGCCCGAGTCGATGTTAGGCCAATACCGGCAGGGATTTCCACGCCCGGCGGGGAGTCCAGGGGGCCGGAGCGGCACCCCTCAACGTGCTATCGTGAAAAGCGGTGTCATCGTCACTCAATTTTCACCTGGAGCAGTATCAGGGGCCGCTCGATCTGCTGTTGGACCTGATCCGCAAGCAGCAGATCGACATTACGGACATCCCGATCGCCACCATCACTTCCCAGTATCTCGATTACATGGAGAAGGCGCGCGAGATGGACATTGACTTGGGGGCCGAATTCGTCTATATGGCGGCCACCCTGATCCATATCAAGTCCCGCATGCTCCTGCCTCGCGACCCTGTCCTGGAGAGCCTCGGCGACAACTCCGAGGACCCCCGCCAGGAACTGGTCGAGCGCCTGCTCGAGCATGAACGCTTTAAGAATGCCGCCGAAATGCTCCAGCAGAAGCGCATGATCGAGGAAAACGTCTGGTCGAACCCCCAAATCAAGGCGTTCGTCTCGGAAGACGACGATCCCGGCCTGGCCATTACGCTGTTCGATCTGGTGAAAGCCTTCGGGGAACTGCTCGAGCGAGCTAAGAACCGCCCAGTCTATGAGGTAGAGTCGAGCGATGTAACCGTCTCGGATATGATCCGGTATCTTAAGGAACGATTTCTCGAACAGGCCCCGGATCAGCCTGTGTTCATCCTCAGGATCTTCGAACAGCAGCGCAGCCGCAAGGGTATGATCGCGCTCTTTCTGGCCGTGCTCGAAATCGTGCGAATGCAAGCTGTAATGTTGACACAGAAGGACTTATTCGGCGAAATCGCACTCCAGCGGCATGCCAATTTCGAAAGCGTTTTCGCCTCCGAACAGCCTATCGCGGCCATCGGGAAAGACTACATCTAATCCGGCATGGAAGAATTGCAAGAATTGGAAACACTCCCGGAAGGGGAAAACACGGCTCCCGAGCCGGCAGCCGAAGTTGCCGCTGCTGCCGGGACGGCCGAAACTTCCCCCGCCGGGGAGGCGCCCACGGATTTCCCGGCTCCCGCCGAAGTATCGATGGACGAGTTGCTGGGTACCGGCGACCCCGCCCCCGCGCCCGAAACGCCGGTCGCCGTGGGGGATACCCAACTCCGCGCCGTCCTGGAAGCCATTATCTACGTGGCCGAGGAACCTCTGACGCTGGCCCAGATTGCCGCCGCCCTGCAGCAGCCTGTGGACCGGGTCCGCACCCTGCTCGATCAGCTCGTGGCCGAGTTCGACAAGCCGGAGCACGGCGTGACGATCCGGGAAGTCGCCGGCGGCTACAAAATGGCGACCAAGCCGGAACACCACGAAGCCGTCCGCAGCTTCGTCAAGAGCCTCAAGCCGCCCCTGAAACTCTCGCTTCCCGCGCTCGAGACCCTGGCCGTGATTGCCTACAAGCAGCCCGTCACCTCGCCCGAAATCCAGGAAATCCGCGGCGTGCGCGGCGCCGGCGTTCTCAATACCCTGCTCGACCGGAAGCTGATCGCCCATGCCGGCCGCAAGAACGTGATCGGCAAGCCGATCCTTTACAAAACCACTAAGGAGTTCCTGATCCAGTTCGGGCTCAAGGACTTGAGCGAACTGCCCTCCCTCAAGGAATTTGAGGAGATTCGCCGCATGGCGTTCGCCGACAGCGACGTCGTGGGTGCCGATCAGCCGGCACCAGCCGCTCCGGCCGCGACCACCCCAACCGGCGCGCCGCCGCCTCCACCGGATGCAGCCGATGCCGAGCCGGCTTCCCCTGTTTCCGAAGAGACCCCCGAAGTCCCCGCCGACGCGGCCACCGGCGAGCCTCCGCAGGAGAACTAGTGCCCGAAGAGCGCCTGCAAAAGATCCTTTCCCAGGCAGGAGTGGCTTCCCGCCGCCAGGCGGAAAAGATCATGCTGGAAGGCCGCGTTTCCGTGAACGGGACGGTGGTCACGGAACTCGGCTCCAAGGCCGATCTCGAACGCGACCACATCAAGGTCGATGGCCGGCTCCTGCATGCACCCAAACGGCAGGTCTACCTTGCCCTCTACAAACCCGACTCCACCGTCACCACGGTCAGCGACCCGGAAGGCCGCGCCACCGTGATGGAACTGCTCCGCGGCGTGAAAGAGCGGGTTTTCCCGGTTGGACGACTCGACTATCACAGCGAAGGCCTGCTGCTGCTCACCAACGACGGGGAAACCGCCAACGCCATCATGTCCGCGGCCACGCACCTTCCCAAGACTTACGTCGTCAAGGTCAACGGAGCGTTGACGCCCGAACAGCAACAGCATTTCCGGCAAGGTGTTCCGCTTTCCGGCCGGCGTACCCTGCCTGCCGGGCTGAAGCTCATTCGTGAAGGCGACAATCCCTGGTACGAAGTCCGCCTGTACGAAGGCCGGAACAACCAGATCCGCCTGATGTTCAAACATTTCGGCCGGCTGGTCGAGAAGTTGAGAAGGGTCCGGATCGGCCCTCTGGAGCTGGGACCGCTGAAGCCCGGCCAGTTTCGCTATCTTTCGGAAGAGGAAATTCATAAGCTCAAGCGCGCGATCCAACCGCCCCGGCGGCCGCCGCGCGGACGGGAACCCGCATGAACCGCATCTCCCAAGTACTCGATACCGCTCGCACCATCGCCGTGATTGGCCTGTCCGGCAAACGCTACCGTCCCAGCTACGGGGTCGCGGAATACATGAAACGGTCCGGCTACCGCATCGTCCCGGTGAATCCCCACGAGACTGAGGTGCTCGGTGAGAAATGTTATCCCGACCTTGACTCGGTTCCGGACCCCATCGATATCGTGGACATCTTCCGGCGGTCAGAGTACGTCCCGGCCATCGTCGAGGCGGCCATCCGCAAGGGCGCCAAAGCCATCTGGATGCAGGAAGGCGTCATCCACGAAGGCGCCGCCGCCCGCGCCGAAGCAGCCGGGCTGACCGTGGTCATGGATAGCTGCATTCTGAAAGACCACCGCCGCCTGGCGCACGCGTCGTAGGACAGGGCCGAGGTCGTTTCGCAGACTGCCGGCGCCGAGCTACGCCAGGAAGCGGGCGCGCCGTTCCGGCGTTGGCAACAGGCATTGGTTCGGGCGGCCAAACCAGTGGTACCGGTTGCGGGCGATCCAGTCGTAGACCCAATCGCGCAACGGACGCGGCACGGCTGCCAGCCCCCACAGCATGGGCCATGGAAATCGCAGCCGGCGGGCGATGCGCAGCGCCGCCGTGGATCGCAAATACAACCGTCCGTTTTCCACTAACGCCATGCTGTCGGGCAGCGGCTGGTTTGCGTGCGCCTCGGCCAGCAACCGCCGGGCGCTGTCTGACGCCAGGCGGGCGAAGTGAAAATAGCCTGACGGGTCGCGGTCGATGATAAAGCGCACGGAAGCATTACAGAGGTTGCACACTCCGTCGAACAGCACTATGGAAACCGGATCTGGAATCTTGGTCAGCCTGATTCGATCATAACTCGTCAAAAGGCCAGATCTCCGCCCAGGGCCGGATGTGTGTTGCCATACGCTCCGCTTTCGGGGCGACCCCCGTCCGAACTTCGCCCCAAAATGATTAACTCGACAGCGTAGCCTCCCGGGCCTGTTGTGCATCACTAGTAACAGATGGCAGCTTTTAAGCAAATGCCCCGTACGGCCGCGCTTTGCCTCGCCGGCTCTCTTTTCTCCGCTCACGCCCAGACTGCCCGCCGGAATTCGCCCGCAATCCTCGATCAGTTCAGCGATAGCGTGCAAACCTTGGCCGCCCGCGTGGCGCCGAGCGTGGTGGAGATTTCCGTGACCCGCTACGGTCCCCGGGAAGAATCCACAACCGGCCGGACCTCCGGCGTGACTTTAGGCCGCCAGCAGGCGGTGGGATCGGGTATCATTATCGACCCGAACGGCTACATCGTCACCAACGCCCATGTGGTGGCAAATGCCTTGCGGATCCGGGTGACGAGGATGAGCCAGATGGCTCCTTCCGCGTCGCCCGATCAGATCATCAGCGACGCCCTCGCCTTGGCGATTGCACCTCCGGTAGACGCCACACTGGTAGGCGTCTATAAGGAACTGGATGTGGCGGTGATCAAGATACCCGCAGACGGCCTGCCTGCGTTGCATTTCGCCGATTACCACAAGCTGCGCCAGGGCCAGGTGGTGTTTGCATTTGGCAGCCGCCAGGGCTTGGGCAACTCCATGAGCATGGGAGTGGTCAGCTCGGTGGCCCGCCAGCCGGAGCCCGACAGCCCCTTCGTCTTCATTCAAACCGATGCGCCCATCAATCCGGGCGATAGCGGCGGCCCGCTGGTCAACACGGCCGGCGAAGTGGTGGGCATGGATACCTTCATCCTCTCGCAGTCGGGCGGGAGCGAAGGCATCGGCTTCGCCATCCCCAGCCCGCTGATCGAACTGGCCGCCCATGAATTGCGCGAGCACGGGCACATGCACCAGCAGATGATCGGCGTTGGTGTGCAGACCATCACACCAACGCTGGCAGCCGCCCTCAAGCTGACGCGTGACTCGGGCGTCCTGATTTCGGATGTCGCCCCGGACGGGCCCGCGGAAAGCGCGGGTGTGAAGTTGAACGACATCGTAACCGCGGTGGACGGGCGGCGGATGGAAAACGTGCCCATGTTCACCACGGCGATGCTCTCGCATCCCGCCGGCCAGAAGGTCAAACTGCAATTGGAGCGTGGCGCGGAGACCCTGACGATTGAGGTCGCACCGGTGGAGGAAACACACGATACGGACCACCTGGCGGACCGCATCGATCCCGAGAAAAATCGCATCCGGCAACTCGGGATTGTCGGAATCTCGATCGATAAACAAATCACTGACATACTGCCAGGCCTGCGCGGACCGTACGGCGTCATCGTGGCCGCCCTTTCCGCATCGGCCGCGGCCAGCGCAACCGGACTGCAGGTAGGAGACGTCGTCCACGAGGTGAACGGTACCGCGGTGTCGGATGTGGACGGCCTTCGCGCCATGATGGAGAAATTCAAGCGTGGCGAATCCGTGGCGCTGTTCATCGAGAGGGACAGCAAACTGCAGTACCTCTCCTTCGAGATCGAGTAGTCCGCCCATCCCCGCCAATAAGGTTGCACTACTCCCCCACCGGGGCCAATCGCGCTGTGAGTCGGCTTGGTATCCTCCTCCTAAGCGACCCGAATCCCCGGGCGCCCGTACCCTGACCATCCAGCCAGACTTGTAATCCCAACCAACCCCCTTGGCCGGCTTCGCCGAAGGGCCACTGCGGTGTTCCCCCCGCGCGAAAGGACAAGTGCGCGTGAATAGTCTCGTCGCCGGTGTGTTTGCAGCGTTGGCCGGTTTGGCCGCCATGTTCGCTCAGTCCCTTTGCAATCGGTCGGCATTACCTTTTTCATTCGTTTACCGGCCAATCCGCGCTTATTTTCTCCCTCAGTCCGGTGAATGAGCTTTTCAAAGAGGGTCCGAACGCGCGAAATCCGTTTTGCGCGAGGCTCCCTGAAACACTGGACGAGAGCAGGGCGCCGCCAGGAGCCGACGCAGAAGTCCAGTTTCTCGCGGCGATGGGAGTTGGCCAGAAAACCATAGTTTCCGGCGAGAGTTTGCGCTCGTTGAGCAGGTGAAGCTCATATTGGCGGACGGCGTCGATGTCCAGCAGTTCGGGGCTCTTGCCGAAAAACCGGGCATACGCAGCTACGTGGTGAATGTAATTCCGCTGCGTCTCGGGCGTGAGATTGGTCTACTCTACAGGCTGAAAACCAGATCTGCTTCCGCCACCCATTGGTCACCGGGAATTCTACGCCCGCCTCACCGGCCGCGATCTGAGGCGATGTCCGCAATGCGGGATCGGGACCATGATCACGCTTGAGATCCTGCTCCCGGGTCGCGATCCCACTCCGCTCCGGCTGGACAGCTCAGGATCCGCGTACACCAACCTGGCCATGGCTCCTATGCTGCCCTCCCGGCAGCATACACTCTCGGTCTGTCTTCCGGCGGACCACAACTCCTTCCCCCTCGCGCACTTCTCGATTGGATTCGGATTTCCGGACCCAATCCAGCCCACAATCTCCCTCCTCCGGGCCGCTTTCACCGCCACGAC
>DATJWB010000224.1:0-53528 GCA_035501495.1 Bryobacteraceae bacterium
CACCAAAGTCACCCAACTCCTCAAACAGGACGGTTACAGCCTGCAAGGCAATCGTAAAACTGAGGAAGGAGAAGATCATCCCGACCGCGATGCGCAGTTCCGTTACATCAGCCGCGCCGTGAAAGCCGCTTTGCGCGCAGAGGGTCGGCCGGGCCCAACACCGCCTGACGTGCGAACGGGCGCTGCTTGGCGGGATCCACACCGACTGGGAAGCGATCCGATATCGCCGGCTTCCCACCCTAGTCCACGAATGCGGTCAGGAACGGCCCCACATCGATTCCACTTCCGCACGGGGCAAGCCGAGTGCCGGCACATCCACAGCCTGCCCGATAGCTTCCGCCAACTGGCCCTTGGTCGCATCTGTCTCTCCGCTTAGTGATACAGCGAGCGGCGGTCGCCCTCTCGGAGCGATAGAATCGGGCGATATCATCCACATCCGAAGTGCTCTTTACCGGCCGCTCGACCCAGGCGGACACACAGTGCTTCGCCGCCTGTTTTGCATGAGCATCAGTCCTTCGTGAATGGGGACCGTCTCGTCGGTCTCTCCGCCATCCGCGGCGGGCGCTGCAACCGCGGCACTGAACGTTGCGATGATCGGACTGCCCCGATCACTGGCGTGGTGCCGAACTGCGACCCTTTTGCCGCCACTTACCCGATTGCGTGCCAGACCCTCCACGGAGTGGCCACCGCCAACAGCGTGCTCCACCACCACCTTGCCGATATACCCGGTTGCTCCAGTCACAAATAATTTCATGGATGGCTCCTTCGCATCCAGTTTCCAGACTACCTGTGGACGCTCCGGCCGAGGTCGCCGCCAGGGCTCCCGCCGATGGAATCCAGGTCTGCGATGACTTCGGGCGGGAGTTCGAGGGCCGCGGCCGCGAGATTCTCGCGGAGATGTTGCACAGACGAGGTACCCGGAATCAGCAGAATGTTCGGTGAACGATCGAGAAGCCACGCGAGTGCAACCTGCATCGGCGTGGCGCGAACTGAAGCTGCCGCCGTTTCCAGCACCGAGGACTGCAAAGGCGTGAATCCTCCCAGCGGGAAGAACGGCACGTACGCTATGCCCTGTGCCGCGAGCTGCTCGATGAAGCCGTCGTCCGCGCGGCGTGCGACGTTATAGAAGTTCTGCACGCAAACGATTTCGGTGATTGCCTGAGCCTCGGCCAGCTGCGCCGGGGTCACATTACTCAGGCCGAGGTGGCGAATCAGGCCCACCTGCTTGAGCTCCGCGAGCACAGTCAACGGCTCCGCCACGGACTCTTCCGAGGGCGCCAGGATTCCACCAACGCGTAAATTGACGACGTCCAGACGATCGACCCCGAGATTCCGAAGGTTGTCATGAACCGCATCGATCAGTTCCTGGCGCGAAAGCGCCGGAATCCAGGATTGGTCGTCTCCCCTTCGCGCACCGACTTTGGTGACAATCGTCAAACCGTCCGGGTAAGGGTGGAGCACCCGCTTGATAATCTGATTCGTCACATGCGGCCCGTAATAGTCGCTGGTGTCGATATGGTTCACACCGCTGGCGACGGCCTCCCGCAGCACTGCGGCAGCAGCGTTCTGATCGCGAGGTGGCCCCCATACCCCCGGCCCCGCCAGTTGCATCGCACCGTAACCCAGGCGCATCAACGTAAGGGTAGAGCCTCGGAGGCTGAAACCGCCGCCAAGATCCGTATCGTTCTTCACTTCTTTCGCTTTCACAGTGTTGGTCGGTTGCATAAATCGCTCCTCTGGTGATTGGATGAAGAAAACTTCGGATGAGGAGTTCGCATTTTGCGTCAGCGTTCCGATATCTTCCTGGAGCCTCGTAAATCGCCAGTCCAGGCACGTTCCGCGGCAAGCGTGGATGCGCTTCTGGAAGCCGCTGTTCAGGTTTTGCTGAACGTCGGAAAGGACGGGCTGACCACGACTAAAGTGGCGTTGCGAGCCGGCGTGTCGGTCGGAACGCTCTATCAGTACTTCCCCAACAAGAGAGCGCTCTTGCAGGCGGCCTTGAGACGCCATCTGGCCGAAGTCTTCGATGCGGTCGAACGTGCCTGCAAAGAACAGCAGGGCAGCACTCACCATGAGATGGTGACCGCGCTCATCTCCACTTTTCTGGACGCCAAGATGCGGGATCCCAAGACCAGCTCCGCTTTATACTCGGTAAGCTCTGACGTCGATGGCGCGAGGATTGCGCGGGATATGGGAATCCGTTTCAATCGCGCCATTGTCCAAATGTTGGTGAGTTCCTCAGAGCCGCTGGCGGCTGATCCGCACCTGGTTGCTCTGGTGCTCCAGGGGTCGATGGTGGGGGTGGTCCGGAGTCTGCTGGAATCCGGCCATTCCCACGCACGATTCGAGCCGTGCGGCGGGAACTCATCACCCTGGGCTGTGCTTACCTGAGCGCATCCGCGGGTTTCGCTCGCGAAGCGACCACCGCCGCGGGAACTTCGTCACTTTCATGCTAAATTGATCTTTCCGATGCGTAACGTAGTGATCATTGGTTCCGGCTGTGCCGGCAACACGGCCGCAATCTACACCGCGAGGGCCAACCTGAAGCCCCTGGTGGTCAGCGGCCACGAAGCCGGCGGTCAGCTTTCGCTCACCACCCTGGTCGAGAATTTTCCGGGGTTTCCCGAAGGCATTAACGGCCCCGATTTGGTGCAGAACATGAAGCAGCAGGCGCAGGCCTTTGGCGCCGAATTCCTCCATGGCTCGGTAATCGACACAGACTTCTCGACCCGGCCCTTTCGTCTCAATGTCGAAGGGGAATGGATCGAAAGCCGCACCGTGATTGTTGCCTCCGGCGCTTCGGCACGCTGGCTCGGCCTCGAGTCCGAGCAGCGCCTCATCGGCCACGGCGTCAGTTCCTGCGCCACCTGCGACGGCTTTTTCTACCGGGAGAAGAAAATCATGGTGATCGGCGGCGGCGATTCCGCCATGGAGGAGGCCAACTTCCTCACCCGCTTCGGCCGCGAAGTTACCCTGGTGCACCGGCGCGATGAGTTCCGAGCCTCCAAGATCATGCTCGACCGCGCGCGTCACAACCCCAAAATCAAGTGGCTCCCCAGCACCGTGGTCGAGCACGTCTTCGACGTCTCCCAGAAACTCGTCACCGGCGTTCGTCTGCGGAATCTCAAAACCGGCGAGGTTTGGGAGCAGGATGTCGATGGCTTCTTCGTGGCTATCGGCCACATTCCGAACACGAGGGTATTCAAAGGTCAGATCGAGACCGATCCCGACGGCTACATTGTATCGAAGGGCGGTGCCCGCACCAGCGTGGCCGGCGTTTTCCATGCCGGCGACGTCCAGGATCGAGTGTACCGCCAGGCCATCACCGCATCGGGAGCGGGTTGTATGGCGGCCATCGAGGCAGAACGTTACCTGGAAGCGGAAGGACACTAATTCGATGATCGAGCGCATTTCCCCACCCGGCGCGCCCACCCCGCGCGGCCCTTACTCGCCTGCCGTTCGAGCCGGCGACTACATCTACGTGGCCGGCCAGGTCCCCTTGGACCCGGTCACTGGAAACGTCGTGTCCGGAGACATCCAGGTCGAAACGCGCCAGGTGCTGAACAATATCAAGAACATTCTGGAGGGCTGCGGATCGTCGATGGCGGCCGTCGTCCGGTGCGGCGTGTACCTGATCGATGCGGCCGATTTCAAGGCAATGAACGAGGTCTACGCAGAATTCTTCGGCGATGCCAGGCCGGCCCGCACCACTATCATCGTGGCTGCTCTCCCGCTCAAAGACGCCAAAGTCGAGATTGATGCGGTCGCCTACACCGGAAAATAGACGCCTTCTCTTCCAGTCTCTCGACTTCTGCAGTTGTACCTGACCGAACAATCATGATGTACCGCACACACTCCACAACGAATCCTTGCCTCAAGTGAGCCAAAATTCGAATAACTTGTTGTAACATTTGAGTAGAGGCCCACAAAAAATTATTAGGTAAGTCAGAAAATATGCCACTAAAAATGACGGATGAAATGATTCACGCGGCGATTGAGGGGTTGGAGGCCAGGCGGGAAAAACTGGCTGATCAGATCTCCGAACTTCGCGCTATGCTTCCAGGGTCGGCGCGCGCGACTGCTTCGGACGCCGCCGCACCCCGCAAACGCCACAAATTCAGTGCTGCGGCTCGCCGAAAAATGGCGGAAGCGCAGCGCAGACGGTGGGCAAAGGTAAAGGGCCGGGAAATCACCGCTCCGGCCGCCGCACCCAAGAAGCGGAAAATCTCGGCGGCTGGCAGGAAAGCTATTGCTGAGGCCACCAGGAAGCGCTGGGCGGAGTACCGGGCGGCGAAAGCGGCGAAACCCGCCAAAAGGGTTGCCCGGAAAAAGCCTTCCGCGAAGGCCGCCTCTGCGGGTGCCGCTGCTGCCGAGTAGCATTTGGATGGTGTGTCGGGGATTTTCAGCGATCCGATAGAGAGGCTCTCGACTCCCCGCCGGAGCCTGATCTGGCCTTCGTCTAGCGCGTGGACACGCGTGAGCCATGACGCGTCGCAGTCACTTTTGCCTGTACCCATGGGCCCCGCCCACCGAAATCCACGAAGACCCGCCGGTCTTCGGACGCGATGTGGCGCGGGCATTCGTGCCAGGCATTCGTGCCTGTACCCATGGGCCCCCGCCAGCCCACAGAACTCCATGAAAACCCTTGCGCCATCGACGTGGCGCAGGCACTCCGGCCTGCCGCGTCCCGACTCTTCGGGACGCTTTTGGCAGCCTCCCGCGCCGGTGCCCGCGAAGGGGTTTTCGAGGCTGCCGCCTTGCGAGCACGCTACTTCAGCCGATTCCTTTTCGTGCTTGCACCATTACCGGCGAGATTCCCAATTCCGCCGGCAGGCTGGGACACCAATCTCATCCTGTGTTGTGCGCCGCACCGGCGCGTGCCTACTCATCTCGGCGTTTGTCGGGCGCCATCAAGTAATCTGCCTACGTGACCGTGGCAGGACTTCCAGATTCCACCTGATTGCGGGAACCTCCGAAAATGCGCGCGCGCTCCTCCGCGGAAAGATATGGCGCCTGAAAACGCAGCGGCTCCCCGATACTCAGGAAGAAAAGGTCTCCTTTCCCCAGAAGCCGCTCCGCGCCCGATTGGTTGATGATCATATTGGACTGGATGTGGTTTGTCGTCCGTAGACAAACGCGCCCGCCCAGATTCATCTTGAGCGCGCCTCCCACGGTATTTCGATCGGGGTATTGGGTGGCGATGATGAGGTGGATGCCCGCCGCCCGCGCCTTCGCTCCCAATCGGTGGACCGCGTTCTCTACTTCCTTCTTGGCGGCACGATCGCCGATCAGGTCCGCATATTCATCGCAAATGCACACGATTCGGGGAAGCATGTTACCGGTCCTCGCAGTGTATTCCGCCAGATCGCTGGCCGCTTCTTTCGAGAAGCGCCGGTAGCGCTCCTCCATTTCTTCGATGAGCGACTCGAGGGTGTCCATGGTGCGGTCCTCCGGCGGATAGACCAGCCCCTTGCGTCCAAACAGGAAAGACGACCCCTGCAGTTCCGTGAACGCCGTGCGCTTGGGGTCGATCAGGACCAGGCGGAGTGTGTCGGGAGTGTTGGCTAGAATCATCCCGGCGATGGCCATGCGCAGCCATTCGCTCTTCCCGCTGCCGGACGTTCCGGCAACCAGCAGATGAGGGTTATTGGGTGATGCCAGATCCACGCTCTGCAGTTTTCCGTTGAGGTCGACACCCAGCGGAACCAGAGAGCTGCCGTTCCGCGGCCGCGAAATCTGCGCGCACACGGAGGAGAACGCTACCGTCTGGCGGTCCGGGCGTTGTACATCGATGACCAGCCGTCCCTGGGCCAAATCGATAAACGGCGCCTCTTCCAGTTGAAGCTGCATCTGCAGCTCTCCCGCCCGATCGGTAATTGCCTTCTTCTTCACATTGCGTCCCGGCAGGATGGGAAAACGCAGGAAAGTCGGCCCGGCGATCAGCTCTCCGTTCCACACTACCGACACGCCATAATCCCGCAGCGCCCGAACCAGTCGATGGCCGAGTTCCGAGTGAGCCGCCTGCGGAGCCGGAGGATCGGGCGAAGCCGCCGAAGGCTGCTGGTACGCTTGCTCAGGCAGCACACCCGCCAACCGCCCGATCAGGTTGCGCAACGCCGCCTGTGCCTCGTGCAATTCCGAACTGGAATAGAAGCGCTCTTCGAGTTCCGGGCGGAACGAAAACACAGCCAGGGCCCCGCCCGCCGGCGCCCAGTCGGAGGCCGTCAGCATCGCATGATAAAGACACGCCTGCGCCAGGTCTGCCTCCGCATGTCCCTGGCCGAGTTTGTATTCCAACACGCACCAGCGGCCGCTTGCCGGATCCCGCAGGACCGCATCCGCCACGCCCGAGATCTGAACAGGAGCCGTCCAGCCAGGCTCGTGCAACTCCCACAGCAGCGGATGCTCCGGCCTGCAGAGATTCTCCGATCCCATCCAGGCGCGCGTTTGCGGGTTATACTGAATTACACCACGCTCCACCGCGGATTCGAGCATCCGGCACAGCCAGGCGCACATCGATTGAGTGGCTTGCCACAGCCCCAGAGCCTCGCTTCCGCACTCCCGCAGGCTTGCCTGGGCCGAATTGAGACGCGGCCCCAACAGCATCTCGTAGGTGTGGGCCGCCAGCCGCGCGGCATCCTGGAACTCACCCGGCTCGAGAGCCGCCTGCCACCCGTGTTTTCCCATCAGCCCGGCGGCGACTTCATGGAAGAGGCTGCCAATGATGGAACTCGACGCTACCCCGGGAGTTCGGGCGTACCCGGCGGCACGCATGATTTCCCGCCGTACGTCCGTGATCGATAACTGGGCCACGAAGCCGTTCTCCTTACTCGGTTGCAGCGGAATCGACTCTTTCGACGACTTGAAATACTGCTGGAGTGCCGCCACCCAAAAAGCCAAATAGCCGCGGATCACGACGCGCACAAGACTCGACCTCCTCGGACCGCGCCTCCAGGGCGCGCGCGGCCTCCTCCACGCTCACGATTTTTCGTTGTGACACCAGGTCGGCCAACCGGGGGCTCAGCGGATTGGCAACTTCGAGTGCGGATACCAGGGATTCCACGCTCGATGGCAGATGGCCTGCGATCCACTGCTCCACGCTGCTGGCCGGCACGGGATCGCCCCGATACGCCAAATCGCCGCTCTGGGCGTCTGCCAGGAGCCGGCGCAAAGCCGCCAGCGCCTCCACGGCCTCCTGCGAGATCGCAACCAGCCGGCCGCCCTTATCTTCGATCGACTTGAGGCGCTGTCTGGTCTTCTCCGCCTTCGCGCCGATGGGCAGCCGCGCATCCCGCAGCAGCAGGATGCTCTGGCCCTCGCCCGGTCGAAATGCTTCGTCGATCTTTTGAAGACGTGCCAGCAGCGACCTCGCGTTCGCCTGGTTGCAGACCGCAATCCGTTGCCGGCCCCCGCGCAGCGAGAAGTCAAACGCGCCTCCGCCCGCACCGGGAGCGGCGGCCATGGAATGCAGCAGGAGCGGCAGCCCGTTGCGAACCGCAGCTTCCGCGTCCGCAGGGTCAACCCGCTGGATCCGCTCCTCCAACATGCTTTCGAGGAAGGCGTCGAGTGTCTTTTCGGGAGCCTCTTCGCCGCAGCGCCACAGATCGAACAGGTCTTTGCATCGCGAGATCACCCGGCGTGCCGGCGCCGCGTTAGCCGTGAATACCTGCCGAATCGGAGCCTCGGCAAGAGGCCAGAGCAGGTTGCCATTCCCGCGGCGGATCTCGGATAAGGCCTGAACCTCATCCAGCCGCGCCGAGATCAGCCGCCGCGCCTGGTCCCAGTCGAGCGGATGAATGCCCTGGCGGCGGCTGAGCAGCCGGTGACGGATCGCTTCGTCGAGCACCGTCTCGAGCCTGGGCATGAATCCGCTCTGCACGCAGCAGATGATGCACACGTTTCTGAGCGGCGGATCATGCAAAAACGAGACGGCCTGGCCTGAGGCAAACAGTCCCTCGGTGTCGCTCGCGAAGCTCTGGAGCGCTTCCCACTGGTCGAGACAAAACACCACTACGCCCGGCTCGATCAACGAGCAGAGAGACACGACTGCGTTCCTGGATGCGACTTCCTGATTCTCTTCCGGTCCCGGCCCCGCAAGTTCCATCCGATCCAGCGCGGTTTCCGGCAATTCCTGACCCCGAAGCCACGCGGCGGAGTCGCGGACGTGCTTTCCATCCACGAGGTTCTCCAGGACAATTGCCAGGTCGCGCTCCGGCAAGTGTTCTACAGTGTTCCGCCTCGCACGAAGAAGACGATCGATTGCGCGACGCCCGGAAGCATCGGCGCGAAGCAGCGCATCCGCAAGACTCCGCCGCAGATGCCGCCACAACATCCGGGCGCTGGTATCCATCCTTACGGCGACAAACAGGCTCTCCGGTGTGGTTTCGAGCCAGCGGCGCACCCGTCCCAGCAAATGGGTCTTGCCGGTCCCCGCATCTCCAAATAAGGTAATCGCGCCGCTCCCGCGCTGCGATTTTACATCCTCGATTAAACGGCGGCAGGCATCGAACGCCTCGCGGTTAATCTCCTGAACGTCGATGCTGTCCTCCAGCGGATCGCCGACCACGCGCCCGAAGGGGTTGGGAAGCAATTTCTTATCTTCTAAGCGAAATTGCAACATAAAATGTGCCGTCGCCGCCATCGATCAGGAGATCCCGCTCATTCTGCGGGAGATTGTGCGGATCGTGGTGAAGACTCAGGAAGACCTTCTCGGTGTTGCGCAACTCCAGCGCGGCCGAGTCGAAAGCGGCCTTGCTCAAACCGGGCAGGTGATTCCGCAGCCGCTGCGTGGATACCGGGACGCCGGGGTCCGGTTCCAGAGACTGGATCGTTTCCAAAATCCGCGATGCCGCATCAGCCGGGACTTCAGCAGCCACCTCAACAGCCTGCTTCGAGTCCCCAACCGGCAGAGGCACTGTCAGCCCGGCCGGATCAAAACCCGCTCTGCGAAATCGCTCGGCGAGGTACTTTCGCGCCGCTGCCGCGTAGGCGGCGCTATCTCCCGGGCGTACCATCAGCGTTCCCGCCCTAAGGCCCGGCACTCTTTGCAACTCATTCCCGGAAATCAGGGCCGCCACAGTTCGTTGCATGGCGTTCCTGGAAAACCCCGGAACCTGCTTGCATGCCCTGGCAATCAGCACCGCCGAAGAGAGGGCCTCTTCGGAAGCGATCGCCAGAACCGCCTGGCGCGCGGCATCATCGGCCGACTGGCGCCAGAAATACTGCGTCTTTCGGTAGTCCGGCCAGCGGAATGCGGCGCCCTGTGTCATAGCCGCCTCCAGGGCGCTTTTCAACTCGCTGTCCGCCAATCGCGTGGCCTTCTTCAATTGGCCAAAGGTCAATGGCTTGACCGCGGATTTCAACACCCCGGTAATACGTTCAACGGCCTCCGCCGGCGAAGCCTCCAGTGTGGGCATAATTCAAGTGTAACGGCGTTGACCCAGGGTGTCACGTTTCGTGTCCCCGCGGGCCCGAGTGAGAATTGCCGGAAGCCCTTTACAGAGTCCGGTTTAACGCCGCCTCGAACCCCTCTGGATCGTCCACCGACAGTGCAACCTGCGTGACGCGTCTCTTGAGACCGTACAGCCCGCGGGCGGTCACAACTTCCCTAAACTCCACCACCACATTGGCATCGGTCAGCGGCGGTATGCACCACGCGCCGTCCCCGCTTCCCCGCCCCACTGACTTGATCTTGACCAAAGGGACTTGCAGAGTGTGCAACATACCATTCCGCACCACCAGTTCCCCGCCCCCCACCAGGATCGGCCGCATCGCGAATGAGCGCGCGATGGCCGCCAGCCACAGCGCCGAGTACAGGCTGAGCGCCGTCAAAATCCACGCAGCCGCGACGCTCCACCGCTGGATCACCACGTGAGCCACCGCGGACTCCACCAGGCAGAGCCCGCCAATCGCGCTGAACAGAATGCCCGCCGAACTTCGCTCGTGAATCGAAAATGCGCGCGCGCCGGCCGGCACAAACGGCCTGCTGCGCCACGATCCCAACGCGAAGTAAAGCACCGCGATTTCCGCGGCCAGCAACTCCGCTGCCGGCGCCACAGGCACCACTTCGCTGGCCGCGAGCCCGACTCTCTCCAGAAAATCGCCACCCGTCCCCGCGACGCGAAGGCCGCGCCTCACTCGCACCGTCAACACTGTCAGAACCGCTAACTCCGCGCACGCCCCAATTACCGGTCGCATCCATCCCAGGCCGGGCGCCACATATGTCGCCCTAATCAGAGCTACCAGAAAGAGCGGTACCAGCGTGATTGCCGGCTGAAGCCCGGCCCGCACCACCAGCCAGAAATACAGCAGAGGCACCGTTACGGCCACGTCGAAGGCCGCACCGTACGCCACCGGTGGTTTGGCCACCTGGTGCGCCAGGAAAAAGGCGGTCAGATTAATCCCCAACGCAGCCGCCAGGAAAAGCCGCCATCTGAGCGCCGCAGACATCTAACGCCAGTCTACAACACGCCTCAGTTACGTAGCTTCCGGAGTAGTACCGGGTCTACCTTCGCCTTCACCGTCCGGCGGTCCATGCCGAGACGGCGCGCCGTCTCCTCGTAGCTCCCCGTTTGACTATAGACGAACGTCACGTACCACGAGACCAGGTCTTCTACCGGCAGTTGCCCGGCGCCGGCCTCGCGGCAAAACTCCTGGAGCGGCGTCTCCTCCGCCGCCCGTGACGGCCGGTAATCCCGCCGGATCAGCACATTCTTCACGCACTGCTCCAGCTCGCGATAGTTGCCGGGCCAGGAGTAGTCTTTCCCCAGCTTCTCCTCGATCCATTGCATGACTTCGTGTGACAGCTCTTCGGCCTCGGGCCCTGCCACGCGGCGCGCCATGTAGCTCACCAACTCGCGCAAGATGCCCGGCGCATCCTCGAGTTGCTCGGCCAGCGAAGGCGTGATCACCTGGTCGGAGCACAAGCGGTAATACAGGTCTTCGCGAAACTGCCCCTTGCGCATCGCTTCGCCCAGATCGCGATTGGTGGCGGTGATCAGCTTGCCGCGAAACTGGAGGCTGGCCGTGTCGCCCACCGGGTAAAACGTGCGCGTCTCGATCACCCGCAATAGCTTCACCTGGATCGCCGGATCGAGGTCCCCTAATTCGTCGAGAAACACCGAGCCCGATTCGGGACAAACCTCCAGCCACCCTTTCCGGTCCGCCACCGCGCCGGTGAACGCGCCTCGCCGATGCCCGAAAAGCTCCGACTCCACCAGGGTCGCCGGCATCGCCGAGATGTTGATCGGAAAGAACGACTGTACGCCATCATCCGCGAACGACAGCCGTTGTTCGTCGAAAGCTACATATCGCGATTGCGCAATGGCTCGCGCGGCCAGTTCCTTGCCTGTCCCCGAAGGCCCCGTGATCAACGTGGCAAACTCGCCCATCCGCGCGTAGAGCGTGCGGCGGTAGCGGCGCATGTCGTGGGTGAAGATCGATTGCCAGATGGCGGCCCGCAGCCGCGCCGCCGGCATCGAGCTGCCGATGATGTCGCGAAACACCTGCTCGAAGGCCCGCTGGATCTGCCGGAAGCATGCAAACGTATGGCGCGGTTCGTGCCCGGTCGGAAGACCCGCGCCTTCGATTTGCAGGAAGTGCCGGAAGTCATCGCGGAAGCGAGTGTAGAACTTCCAGCGGCCCGGGTCGTTCTTGCCGGCCGCTAGGCCGAACCCGGCTTCGTACAGGTCGCGGTAATAGCGCGTATACAGCAGGGAGAGCACCGCGTCTTCGTACAGCACCAGGTCCGATTCGCTTGCATCGGCGCCTTCCAGCAGGCGCTCCCTCGCCTGCTCCGCTGCCGGTTCCAGCCGGCCTTGGATACGCCAGTGGTTCTCGCGCGGGCCCGGGTTGTCCACATGGAAACTCCAGACGGGCTCGCCTTCCACGAACTCCGCGCCCAGCGCAGCGCGCTCGAGCTCCACTCGCTCCGGCAGGAACGGATTGCAATATCCAAGCTGCGAAACGGCCTTCAGCAGGCTGCGTTGGGAAGCAGAAAGGAACGGCATCGGTTCGTCAATTATTGTGGGGCGGGCAATCCTGCCCGCGGACGCCTTTCAGGCGGCTCGACTCGCTCTCCCTTCCCATGCCTACGACTTCATCGTCATCGTCTCCGGGTCCCACTCGCAAACGCGCCTTTCGAAGTAGCTGATATTCGAGAGCAGCGCCGGCCCTGCCGCGCGGAATCCGAATACCGCGTCCTCGATCACCGGCTTGCGCGAGCGCACCGCATTGACGAAGTTGCGATGATGATCGAGCCAGTCGCTGTAGCCGGGGGGCGCCAGGAAGCGTTCGTCCCCCTGAGGCCGCATCGAATCGGCGCTCGCCTTCCGCAGCGGATACTTCTCGCGATACTCGCGCAGATACTGCTCCTGCAGGGCCTTCGGAAAGGTATCGATGGTGTAGCCGGGCTCGGCCTCGCGCGGCTGTTTGGAGACGGTTACGCCATTTCCGATGGTCAGGATGCCTTCGCTGCCCACGAACCGGAAGCCCTGCGTTTCCGTGGCGCCGTCCACGAAATCCACCCGCAGAGACAGGTTGAATGCCGGGAATTTGCCGCGCGCCGGATAGTCGTACAGTCCCAACATCACGTCCGGCACGTCGCGCCCGTCCTTCCAGAATCGCAGCCCACCGGTGGTGAACACCCGGGTTGGCCCGATCGCCCCCAGCACGAAGTGGATCCCCGAGAAAAGGTGCACGAACAGATCGCCTCCCACTCCCGTGCCGTAGTCGCGGTAATTGCGCCAGCGGAAAAGCCGGACCGGCTCGAAGGGCACCTTCGGCGCGCGCCCCAGGAATCGGTCCCAATCGATCGTGGTGGGCGACGCATCGGGCGGAATCGAGTACTGCCACGCCCCGATCGCCGAATTGCGGTCCACCCACGCCTCTACCAGGTTCACCTCGCCGATGGCCCCTTGTTCCAACAACTCCTTGGCCTTCTGATACACGATGGAGCTGACCCGTTGGCTCCCCACCTGCATGATGCGACCGGTGCGTTTCTGCGCCTCGATCACCTCCTGGCCATCGTCGATCAACTGCACCATCGGCTTTTCGCAATAGACGTCCCTGCCGGCATTCATGGCGTCCACCGAAATCCTGCGATGCCAGTGGTCCGGGGTGGCGATGATCACGGCGTCTACATCGGGGCGGGCCAGCACCTCGCGGTAATCGCGCGAGGTAAACAGGTGGTCGCCCCACACCTCCTTCGCGCGAATCAGGCGGCCCTGGTAGACATCGCTCACCGCCACCAGTTCCACACCGCCGGTAGCGAGTGACGTGCGTGCGTCGCCGCTCCCCTGGATCCCGTTCCCAATCAGGGCGACCCGGATCCGATCGTTCGGTGACACGGTTTGCGGCGCCTCGGCCAGCAGTTCGCCCGCGAGCGACGCGCCCGCGACGGAGCCCAGAAAGTGCCTTCGCGTAGTGGACATGGTGTCGAATTCCTCGAATATTACTGTATCGCGGAGCGACGCGCCGCGGGGCCTCCGTCTGCTATCCTCACGAAAAGGCCACAGCCATGGCGTTGCGTCTCATTTCGATGCGCATTGGGACCGGACTCGTCATCCTGGGCATCGCATTTGCGTTCCAGCGTCCGTTCCGCGAATACCCCGGCCGCGAGTATTCCGACTTCCCGCTGCCCCCTGACTATCGGGAGAAGACCGAGTGGGTCTTCGCGCGATTGATGTATCCTCCCGCTTATGGTGTCCACGGGCGCGGCTTCGGCGGCTGGGGCCGTTTCGGGAATGTCCCCTGGCAACAGGGTTACTCCAGTTGGACCACCGACTATCCCCGCTCGGACCGCCACTTCTCGGCTGCTCTGCGGCGTCTGACCCGCCTCCACGCGCGCTCGGCCGAGCAACCCGTGAACCTCGACGAAGGCGATCAGTACGACTGGCCATGGCTCTATGCAGTTGAAGTCGGCCATTGGGAGCTCACCGATTCACAGGCGAAAGGACTGCGCGAATACCTCGACCGCGGCGGGTTCTTCATGTGTGACGACTTCCATGGGACCGAGGAGTGGAGCGTCTTCGAGCGGAGCATGAAAAAGGTATTCCCGGACCGCCCGATCGTGGACCTCGCCAACTCCGACGACATCTTCCACGTGATTTACGATCTGGATGACCGCTACCAGGTCCCCGGCGCCCAGTTCATCCGCTCGCACCGAACCTACGAGTACGACGGATTCGCCGCCACATGGCGCGGCATCTACAACGAGGCGGGCCGCCTGGTGGTGGCCATCTGCCACAACATGGACTTGGGCGATTCGTGGGAGCACGCCGACAATCCGGAGTACCCGGCGCAATACTCAGCCTTAGGAATTCGCATCGGCGTGAACTACGTGGTATACGCGATGACCCACTGAGGATGTGGCGCGGACACTCGTGTCTGCAGCGCCCCGACTCATCGGGGCGCTTTTCGGCCGCCGCTTCAGAATCTCCAGCCTTTGACCTTCCGAACCCGCTTCCGCAGCAATATGCTGTCGTTGGACGGCACCGGGTGCATGGGAGTCGGCGGACCGCCGCGGAACTTGTTGGATGCCTCAGCCAGGAGTTCGGCCAACCGGTCGATCTTATGCCGGAACAAGAGGAGCGCCAGCAGGAATAAGACTACGAAAGTCCCCGGTGCCATATCGTCTTCAGCCTACCACCTTTAGATACGCGTAAATCACCGGCAGCGTGAACAAGGTGCTGTCCACGCGATCGAGGAAGCCGCCGTGCCCCGGAAGCATGGCACCGCTGTCCTTCACACCCGCCCCGCGCTTCATCGCCGACTCCGCCAGGTCTCCCAGTTGCCCCGTGACGTTCGCCACCGCCGTCAGTGCCACCGCCTCTGCAATCGAAACGCCCGGAACCGCGCGAACCAGGTACCAGCCGGCAAACACTACCGAAACCACCACCGACGCCGCCGCACCCTCCCACGACTTCTTGGGGCTGACGCGCGACGCCATTTTATGGGAGCCGAACTTACGCCCCACCACGTACGCGCCCGTGTCGCCGATCCAGTTCAACAGCAAGGCATACATCAGCCAGTGCGGATTCTGAGCATGCAGCGGGATGGCGAATCTCCAGCACCCGAAAACGTACACGATGCCCGTGAAGAGCAGTGCGGCGCGCAGCATCGACTTTGCCAGATCTTCGCCGCGCATCGCCAGGGCCATCGCCATGAGCAACAGCCCGACCAACAGCAGCGCCATGTCTCCTTCCCAAACCAGCACCAGAAGTCCCGCGCCATAACCCGTGGCACCCGGCGCTCCGAAACCGAAATGCCCGGCGATGTCGCTGTATTCGCGATAGCAGAGAAAGGCAATAGCGGTCAGGACTCCCAGGAAAACCCAGAAGTTCGCCCAAAACACTGTATAGATAACGAGCGGGATCAGAACCAGCGCAGTGAGGACCCGCCTCATGATGTCGGGACGGCTTCAATCAGCGCTTCGTCATCGCCGGCCCGCACAACACCGCCCCCGGGACCGCCGGCACTCAACCCGCCGTAGCGGCGATCGCGCTTCTGGTATTCGAGCACGGCCCGCAGCAGGTCGGTGCGGGTAAAATCGGGCCACAGCGTTTCCGTTACGAACAACTCGGCGTACGCGATCTGCCAAAGCAGAAAATTGCTGATGCGCATCTCGCCGGACGTTCGGATCAGCAGATCCGGATCCGGAGAGGCAGCCGTGTACAGGTTGCCCGCAATCAGATCTTCATCCAATTTGAGCGACGACAGGCTGCCCTCCAGCCGTGCCATATCCAGAATCGCGTTGACCGCATCTACGATTTCCGCTCGTCCCCCGTAGTTGATCGCCAGGTTTACCAGCAGCCCGCGATTCGCCGAGGTCGCGTCCACCACCGACTCCAGTTCGCGCCGCACTTGCGGTGGTAGAGCGTCCAGCCGGCCGATCGCCTGCAGCCGGATGTCGTTCTTTTGCAGATCCGGAAGTTCCTGCTTCAGGTAATACCGCAGGAGCCGCCACAGCGTTTCCACCTCCGCGCGGGGCCGCTTCCAGTTCTCGATCGAAAACGCATAGAGCGTCAGAACTTTCACGCCCAACCGTGCGCAGGTTTCCACCGTGGCGCGGACAGGGCCAATCCCCGCCCGGTGCCCGGCCACCCGCGGCAACCGGCGGCGGCCCGCCCACCTTCCGTTGCCGTCCATGATGATTGCGATGTGGGCTGGCAGCCGGGCCGGATCGATCGCCTGGGCCAGATCCCAGTCCTGCTCCCCTGGCTGGAGCGATTCCAGTAAGGCCTTCATGAGGTAAATACCCATCCTACCGCCTTGCCTTGGGTATGTGCAAGTTGTTGATTTTACGTATACCACAGTGAACCAGGCCACTCCCGCCGCAGTAACTACCTCGTTGAAGACGATTAGTGGGACTCGATCAGCGCGTTCCGGTCCGTCGTCTCAGTTCATCGAAAAAGTTCGGCAGGAAAGTCACATGGGTCAGCGGCTTCTGTCCGTCGAAGGATTCGCTCGACATCAACCCCACAACGCGCCGGCCGTCCGGGGCAAAATCATAGGTGTGGCTTCCCATCTGAACCATGAAGCGAAATGTAGACCACGCGCGGGGAATGGCCGACACAAAGGTGTCCCCCTGGACGACATAGTTGGACGCCATGATTATGCCATCGGGATTCTCGAAAAAAAGACCATGTTCAGCGCGCGACCATCTGGGCGTGTGTCCGCCGCCAGTTGAGATTTGAGAGCGGCCGCCGGGTCCGGGGAATGGGCGTACGTACACTTCCATGGTCCCCGATTCATCGGAGCTGTAGGCCAGCCATCGTCCATCAGGTGAAAACGCGGGTTCATATTCGGTGAAGCTGGTTGCCAGAAAAGGTTCCGGCGTTCCGCGTCCGGGCCGGGCCGCATCCCCCGTGACCGTCGCCGTATAAATGTCCGGCGTACCGTCAGACGGAATACTGCTGAAGGCCAGCCGTTTGCCGTTGGGAGAGAAGGAAGAAGGGACGAACTTGCCTTCCAGCCAACACACGGCTTCGCCTGAACCGTCGGAACGAGCCCAATAGATGCCCGGCCTCTTGGGATCCGTCGATTGGAAGACGATACCGCGGCTATCGGGCGTCCAGACTGGAGAGTCGTTGGTTCCTCCAAGAAAACTCAGCCGGGAAGCCGTGTCTCGTTCCAGGTCCTTCACCCAAATATCCCAGCCCTCATTCGTGGCTGCGGAGAAAGCCACCCTTTTGCCGTCCGGCGAGAACGCAGGCGAAGCGTATCGTCCGATCGGGCCGATCGGCTGCCGCAAACCCGCGTTGTCCAGCAAGTCCAGCCGCTGACGCACGCCATGCCCAACTGCATAGACAAATAGTCCGTTCACCGATACGTCATAATCGCCACCACTCACGATCGTACTGGACACGTCCTCCAGAATCGGCACTGGTGAGCCGGTCAGGGTCAGGGATCTCAGATCGAACGGCGTGGCAAACAGAGAACTTTCGTGCAGGTACAACAGGTGCCCATGGGCAGGTCCGGTGGTAGGCACGAAACGCGGGGCGAAGCCTCCTCGCCAGAGGATCTTGCGCTCACCGGTCTCGGCGTTCAGGACTTCGATGTTGGCATTGTCATATACTCCGCTCATGCTGGAGGTAAACAGGACGGCCCGGTTCCCCGGCAACACCTGCGGCCAACGCTGGGAAATCTCGCCGCCGTTCAGTTTGCTGATTGGCTTGGGCGTGCCGCCCTCGGAGGAGACCCGCATGAGATTGGACCGGATTCCCGGCGCATAGACGATGTAGCCGTCGTCGCCCCAACTTGCCCCACGAGGGTTGGCGGAATCGCAAATGGTCACTACCGCGCCTCCCTCCACGGAGATCTTCTTCAGCTTTCCGCCTGCAAAGAATCCGATCGACCGGCTGTCCGGTGAGAAGAACGGACTGGTGGCATTTTCCGTGCCAGGGAGAGGAGTGATCTGGGTTTGGTCCAGCCGCCGGGTTCCCAGGCCAACCTTGCCATCGGCTCCGCGAAATACGATCGCGATTCGTGTGCCATCCGGCGAGAGCGCCAGAACCCGGTTGTCATAGACCCGGGCCAATGCCGCATCGCCGCCCAACTCTACGCTCAGGCGCATCCAGGGCCGCAGCGGCGGCGGCCGCGTGGCACGATACCAGCCCGCCACGGCGGCGATCGCCAATATGGCCGCGACTGCCCACGGAATCGAACGCCGCCAGAACCCCGCAGGCGCCGCCGGGGCCGGAGTTGGCGAAGTCTTTGCAACACTAAGGATGAACACGGCATCGCCAATGTTCCGCAGCCGTTGACTGAGATCTTTTTGCAGGCAGGCGCGCAGCAATTCCACGGGACTCCCCGGCGGCAGTAAAGACCAGTCCGGTTCGCCGTTGACGACCCCCGCCACGGCATCCGCGGCATTTCCGGGAAACGCCTTGGTCCCGGACAGCAATTCATAAATCAAACATCCGTATGCCCAAATATCCGTGCGCGCATCGACCGGCTTTCCTTTAGCGTGCTCCGGCGACATGTATGATGGTGTGCCGAGAATGACGCCGGTTTGTGTGCTGTCAGCGGTCAAAACGGGTGATTCGGAAGCTGCCGGCGGCCCACCGGCTAGCGCCTTAGCCAGTCCAAAATCCAGCACCTTCACTGTGCCTTCCGGAGTCAGCTTGACATTGGCCGGCTTCAAATCGCGATGGACGATACCCTTCTCGTGGGCGGCCTCGAGGGCGTTGGCGATCTGCCGCGCGATTTTCATAACATCGTCCAGCGGTAAGGGACCCCGCAGGGTCTCGCCCGGTATGTACTCCATGACCAGCGCGTTGCCTTCCATTCCGTAAACCGCCGCGATGTTCGGATGATTCAGGGATGCCAACGTCCGGGCCTCGCGGCGGAAGCGTGACAGCCTCGCGGGATCAGCCGCAAATTCGGGTGGCAGGGTTTTGATGGCTACGTCGCGGCCCAATTCACTGTCGTGCGCGAGGTAGACCACGCCCATTCCACCCGCGCCCAGCTTGGAGCGGACCTTGTACGCGCCGATCTGCCGGCCTAACATCGCTTGGGTCGTTTCCGGCGCCTGCTCTTCGAGAAAGGTCTGGGCGTTTGGCTCGCACTCGAGGAGCGACTCTACTTCGCGCCGTAATTCGATGTCGGGGCCACAGGCCCGGTCGAGGTAGGCTTCGCGGGTTTCGGGACGCTCGGCCAGCGCTGCCACATAGATTGCCTCGACTTGCTGCCACTTTTCAGGACTCATCACCTTTGACGGGTTCTCTCGGTTCTCACAATTCTAGTACAGGCGGAGAATCATAGAGATGCAGTGCGACCCCGTTCGAAAGCCGAGAAGCAAACAGTCGAGACCATGGATCACACACGCACGGAAAACGGCCCTGTTTCCAGCGTGTGAATCCATGGCCAAACAATTATTCCGGCATAGCCGCAGCAAGCCGCAGCAGTCTTTCTACTGCTTGGGCAATATCGAGACAGGATCCAGCCGGAAGGCGTGTGTCGTTCCATTGCTATCCTGCATGAAACCCACGATCTGACCGTGGTCGTTGATACCGCGAGCCACGCGGAGCGTCCAGCCGCTCGTACCGCCCTGCACCAGATTGTTCAAGTCGCTCTTGGTGCCGTTCGAGAAGAGGGCCGCTCTTCTAGCGTCGCAGCCCAGCTCACCGCAGAGAGATCCGAAGTATCCGACTGCGTTCCCGTTGCTGCTTATGCTGAATGCTCCGCTCTCTTCGTTGTTGTTTGGATCGAGGGATTTCAACTCGCCCGCGTCAACGACGCCATTGTTATTGAGGTCCTGAAAGAAGAACGCCTTCGGATAGCTGGTGCCGGATTGTCCGACTACCTGTCCGGCATCGTTCAGCGCGTAAGCAACGCTGGTTAGATCGCCGGGAAGGTGTCCAATCTTGATCACACCACCCCCGGCGTTACTGAGAAACGCGACAGGAACATCAGTCCATGTGGACGCTATCTGTCCCACTACCTGTCCGCGGTTATTTATGTCGTAGGTTTGGCTGAAGACAGAAGGGCCGTACCACCAATCGAAAGTCTGAGTCTGACCCGGGCCGAAACTGAGGAACGAGTGGCGGTGGCCGGCTTGGTCGATGTAGAACCCCACGATCAGGCCAGAGTCGTTAACCCCCATGGCGTAAGTATCCTGGGCGTTGAGAACGTTGCCAGCGTTCAGGTCAGAAGGTCCGGCTCCAAGCGACGAAAGAAAGGCGTGTCTGAGACCGTTCTTGGCGTCGCCGGAGTTGCCTGCCACTACTCCTGAACTGTTGACCGCCAAAGCCTGGCTTGAGGAGTCGTTGCCCAGAACGCCGAGGTCATCGAGTCCCAGGTAGTTGATGGGGGAATTCGGTTCGGTACGGAAAGCGTGATATGCGCCACCTCCATACGCCAGTGAACCCCCATTCAAAAAAACGCCTACCACTTGGCCTGCATTATTGATCGCGTAGGCGTCACTGTACCAGATCGGGGGTGGACCTATCGGAAATGGGGAGGCCGGATTGCCCCCCAATCCCAAGAAAGCCGTGGGGCCGGCGCTTAAGTCCGTCAGCGTATAGGTGTTGAGGACCGGGATACGGGTCTGCGCGGACAAAAGTCCCGGCATCCCCGAAGAGAGTGCAACGGCAACTGCGGCGTGCAGTGCCGAATGAATGAAACTGTAGTTGCGCTTCATGGTGTCTGATGCCTCGTGTTTTTGGTTCTGTCGTTACCGCGTTTCGCGGCGTTCAGACGCCGGTTTTCATTTCATAATGTCCAGCGTCTGTCCCAATACCGCGAAATGGAGCGCGAAACCCGTCACGTCAACGGGAAATATTTTTGGTTCTGATAAAATTTGCGTGTGCAGGAGACGGATATCACCGCGATGCTCGCTGCCTGGAGCAGGGGAGACGAGGAGGCGTTGGCTGCAGTAATCCCGCTTGTCTATAACGATCTCCGCGCGATCGCGCGCCGGCACCTGGCGCGGTCACTGGCCCTGACCGTTCAATCCGGCACCCTGGCTCACGAGGCTTACCTGAAATTGGTCAGAGCGCGCGGCATTCGATGCAACAACCGGGCCCACTTTCTTGCGCTCTGTTCACAGATGATCCGCAGAATCCTGGTGGACCACGCGCGCAAGCACCGTTCTGCCAAACGCGGCGAAGGATTACAGGTGCCGTTGAACGAAGCGATGCTCGGCGCCAGGGCGCGCGGCGTTGACGTTGAAGCCTTGGATGATGCGCTCAGCGCGCTCAGCCAAACAGATCCGCGAAAGGCGAGAATTGTAGAACTGCGATTTTTCGGCGGGCTCAGCGTCGAAGAAACGGCGGAGGTGCTGGAGATTTCCGAAGAAACCGTGACACGCGACTGGAGAGTGGCCAAGGTGTGGCTTTTTCGAGAGCTTGCCAAAACCTGAGGCGTCCCCGAGCGGAGCGCGCACATACTGCATCACGGCGAGGCCTCAGCGCGCGATCGTCGCGCCCCATTCCTCCGGACTCACGTCGCGCGCGTGCCGCGAAAACAGCCAGTGATGCCCTTCCAGGTCCACCGCGCCGTACTGCCATTCGCCGTAACACGTTTCGTGAGGCTCTTCGACGATGCGCGCCCCCGCGGCTTTCGATCGTTCGAAGTGAGCGTCCACGTCGTCGAGGAAGACCGTGAGCGACTGCGTGGCGTAGCCGCATTGTGCCGGACTCGCGTCGCGCCCGTCCGCGGCGTGCACCATGATGCAGGCGTTGCCCAGAGTCATCTGTGCGCCGCGAACCGGGTCGCCATAGCGGTAATGCTCGGCAAATCCGAATTTCGAGGCGAGCCACTCGATCGCCGCTTCAACGTTCTGGTACACGACGTGGGGCAGGACTGTGTCTGCCGGTACAGAGCGATTCCGCATGACTTTTTCAGCATACGGCCACGAATGTCATCCGGGCGAGAGCACCCTCTACTTTCACCGTGCTACGCTAAAATTTTCCCCCTTTGATTATGGACAGCATCGAAATCACTCTGCCCGACGGCAGCAAGCAGTCGGTCGCAGCCGGCAGCAGCCCACTCGAGATCGCCCGGTCGATCAGCCCGCGTCTGGCTGACGCGGCCATCGTCGCCAAAGTCGATGGCGAACTCTACGACCTCACTCGCCCCCTTGAAAAAGACGCCACTCTCCAGATCCTCACGGCCACTTCCAAGGATCCCGAAGCGCTCCAGGTCTACCGCCACTCCACCGCTCACCTGCTCGCCGCGGCCGTGCTCGAGCTTTATCCCGAAACCAAACTCGGCATCGGCCCCCCCATCGACACCGGCTTCTATTATGATTTCGACCGCGCCACCCCCTTCACTCCCGAGGACCTCGAGAAAATCGAAAAGAAGATGTGGGAGATTCAGAAGCGTCAACTCCCTTACGAGCGCCTCTACACCCGCAAGGACGAGGGCCTCCGCAAGTACGCCGACGCCTGGATGAAATGCGAGTTGATCGACGAACGCGCCGGAGAAATCTTCACCGAGTACACCCTCGGGCCCAACTTCATCGATTTCTGCCGCGGCCCGCACGTGCCGGACACCTCGCGCCTCAAGGCCTTCAAGCTGCTCTCCATCGCCGGCGCCTACTGGAAGGGCGACGAGCACAACAAGCAACTGCAGCGCATCTACGGCACCGCCTTCTTCAACCAGAAGGACCTCGACGACTACCTCAAGCAGATTGAAGAGGCCAAGAAGCGCGACCATCGCAAGCTTGGCAAAGAGTTGGACCTCTTCAGCATCCAGGAGCTCGCCGGCCCCGGCCTGATCTTCTTTCACCCCAAAGGCGGCATCATCCGCAAGGAGATCGAAGACTGGATGCGCGACCAGTATCTGAAGCGCGGCTACGCCCTGGTCTACACGCCTCACGTTGCTCGCTACGACCTCTGGAAGACCTCGGGCCACGCCGGGTTCTACGCCAACAACATGTTCGCCCGCATGGAGCTGGACGATGCCGAATACCAGCTCAAGCCCATGAACTGCCCGTTCCACATCTGCATCTACGCGGACCGGCAGCGCAGTTACCGCGAACTTCCGGTACGGCTTGGCGAGCTCGGCACGGTGTACCGCTACGAACGCTCCGGCGTCCTCAACGGCCTCTTCCGCGTCCGCGGCTTCACCCAGGACGACGCCCACATCTTCTGCACTCCCGAGCAGATCGAAAACGAAATCGTGGACTGCCTGCAGTTCGCCGTCGATACGCTCACCACCTACGGCTTCGACAAATACACCGCCGAGCTGTCCACCTGGGATGGCGGCGTCGGCGGCAAGTACGACGGCACGCCCGACCAGTGGGCCCTCGGCGAAAACGCCCTGCGCCGCGCCTGCGAGCGCCTCAAAATCGACGCCAAATTGATTCCCGACGAAGCCGCGTTCTACGGCCCCAAAATCGACGTCAAGCTGGTGGACGCTATCGGCCGCCCCTGGCAGCTCTCCACCGTGCAGTTCGATTTCACGCTGCCCCGCCGCTTCAGCCTCGAATACATCGGCGAGGACGGCAGAGCTCATCAGCCGCTCATGGTGCATCGCGCGCTCTATGGTTCCATCGAGCGGTTCTTCGGAATCCTCATCGAGCACTACGCCGGCGCTTTCCCGGTCTGGCTGTCGCCAGTGCAGGCCATCGTCCTGCCCATCACCGACCGCCAGTCTCCCTACGCGCGCACCGTCCAGAAGACCCTCGATGCCGCCGGGGTCCGCGCCGTTGTGGACGACCGCAGCGAGAAAATCAGCTACAAGATTCGCGAAGCGCAGTTGCAGAAAATCCCCTACATGCTCGTGGTCGGCGACCGCGAGCAGGAGGCCGGCCATGTGGCCGTGCGCAACCGCAAACGCGGCGACCAGGGGGCCAAAGCCCTCGACACCTTCCTCGCCGAAATTCGCGCGCTGATCGCGTCCAAAGCCGTATCCGAGTGAGCGAAGAGCGGCGCAAAGAACCGCGCTATATGTGCTCCGAGCTGGTGAGGGTGCTCATCGCCGCGGAAGCACCCGCCGGCACTGTCGCGAATCTCGAAGACATCTCACCCTCAGGCGCCTGTGTACAAGTCGAGTCGCCCATCCCCGTGGGTACCGCTGTCGAAATCGTCTGCTCTACCTGCCGTTTCAAGGGCAAAGTCCGGTACTGCCGCTTCGTCGAGATCGGCTACGACGTGGGCGTGGAACTGGAACCGCGCGGCGCCTGGGACCGCAGCCGGTTCGCACCCGAACACTTGCTGGAAATCCCGGTGGCGGGACGGGGCAGTGGCTCGCGGCCCAAGAACCACTGACACGCCGATGGAATCGTCGCCGGTCCGCAACCGCCTCCTCCTGTTCGCCGCGGCGTTTCTGTTCTCCACCGGCGGCGCGGCAATCAAATCCGCGACCCTCACCGGCTGGCAGGTTGCCAGCTTCCGCTCCGGAGTAGCGGCTGCCGTACTGCTGCTGGTCTTGCCCGAAGCGCGCCGCGGATGGTCGTGGCGCATCGTCCCGGTAGCACTGGCATATGCCGCCACCCTCATCAGCTTCGTCCTGTCGAACCGCCTTACCACTGCAGCCGACGCCATCTTTCTCCAGTCCACCGCTCCGCTCTACCTGCTGCTGCTGGGGCCTCTGATCCTCCACGAGCGCGTCCGCGGGCCCGATGTGCTCTACATGGCGGTAGTGGTGCTCGGCATGACCGTCTTCTTTCTGGGCACCGAGTCCGCCGTTGCCACCGCGCCCGATCCGCCGCGCGGCAACGTCGTCGCGGCGCTGAGCGGCCTGTTCTACGCGTTCATGCTGGCCGGCTTTCGCTGGCTCGGCGGTCACCCGGATGGCAATGCCGGGCTCGCGACCGTGGTTCTCGGAAATCTCTTCGCGTGTCTGGCCGCGATGCCCCTGGCTCTCCCGGTGAAGGCAGCCGGTGCGTCCGATGTGGCCGTCATCCTGTATCTGGGCGTGGTGCAGATCGGCATCGCGTACCTCTGCCTCACCCGCGCCATGAAGCACGTGCGGGCGCTCGAAGCCGCCACGGTGCTGATGCTCGAGCCCTCCCTGAATCCCGTCTGGGCGTGGCTCATACACGGCGAGCGCCCCGGCCTCTGGCCCCTGGCCGGCGGCACCCTGATCCTCTCCGCAACTCTCGTCAACACCTGGCGCCAAAGCCGCTAGACGTTGTGGCCCACGAACTCCTGCCTGCCGCGTCCCTTCTCTTTCGGAGCGCTTTGTAGCCGCAGGAGCCCATGCTCTGCACGATATACTTCTGAAAGAGGCACACGAACATTCATGAAGATCCTTTTGACATCCGCTTTCCTCGTCGCTACCGCGGCCCTCATCCTGGCGCAAGGGCCCAAGAAGTTCAACCGCACCACTGATAACCCTAAGGTCGAAGCCAAAGAGATCGCCGCCCGGATCAACGGCAAGACCATCAACATCAGTTACTCGGCCCCATCCGTGCGCGGGCGCAAAATCTTTGCCGATGGCGGCCTGCTCGGCAAGGGCGGCTCGGGCTTCGTCGGCAATTCCACCATCTGGCGCGCCGGTGCCGACGATGCCACCTGCATGCATACCGACGCCCCTCTCGACATCAACGGACTGGCGGTTCCCGCTGGCGACTACTCCCTGTGGGTCGATGTGGACAGCGGCAAATGGCAACTCATCATCAACCGGGAATTCGGCCAGTGGGGCGAAAGCTACAACCAGGCGCAGGATCTGGGCCGCGTCCCGATGACCATGGGCAAGACCCCTGCGCTGGTAGAGCAGTATAAGATGACCCTTACTCAGGCGGGCGGCAACCGCGGCCGCTTGACGCTCGAATGGGAAAACACCATGGCTTCGGTGAACATCGCCGTCAAATGAGCCCCGCCGATCCGGAAACTCTCTCCTGCGCCGAATGCCAGCGCCCCTACGGAGCGGATGATCTCGCGCGCTTCGGAACGGTCCTGATCTGTTCGGACTGCAAGAACCGTTACGTCCAGAAACTCCGCGAAGGCGTCGCTCCCGGCGCGCCGGCGCCGTACGCCGGATTCTGGGTCCGTTTCGTGGCTTGGCTGATCGATGGCATCATCCTGATGGTCGCCGGCAGCATCGTCCAGTTTGCGCTGCTGGGTTCCATGACTTCCCTCCGCCAGCCCTCTCCCGGCGCCGGCGTGCCCGAGGCGCTCGGCGGCGCCATGCTGGCAATGCTCGGCGCGGTCTTCCTCGTGGACATGGTCATCGGCTGCAGCTACGAGGCGTTCTTCGTCAGCAGCAGTCTGTGCGCCACTCCCGGCAAGCTGGCGCTCGAACTCAAGGTGCTGCGCCCGAACGGCGCTCGCCTCGGCCTGGGCCGCGCCGTGGGCCGATACTTCGCAAAAAGACTCAACACCATGACCGCGGGCGTCGGCTACGTGATGGCCGCCTTCGATTCCGAAAAGCGCGGCCTCCACGATCTCATCTGCGATACCCGCGTCGTCCGGCGGCGAGCCTGACCCAGCCGTTATGCCAGTCCCCTGCGCCCGCTGCAACATGCCCCTGCCGAAATGGGAACTCGCCGCCGGCGAAGCCGCCGTATGCACCGTGTGCGGGTCGAGCAACGTGGTGAGAGTCTTTCCTGCCGCGCTGGCTTTCGTTCACACGCTCCCGGCGGAAGCCGCGCTGGAAGGCGAAGCCGCGTGTTTTGACCACCCCGCCCGTCGCGCCGTGTCCGCCTGCCATCAGTGCGGCCGATACGTGTGCCCGCTTTGCTCGGTGGATTTCGCTGGTTTGACCTGGTGCCCTTCGTGCGTCGCCGCGGGCGCCGGACGGGCCAAGTCTGCTAACCCCGACAGCTCCCGCACCCTCTACGATTCCACCGCGCTCATCCTGCCGCTCGCTTCCCTGATCCTCTACCCCTTTACCGTGATCGCCGCGCCCGCCAGCCTCGTGCTCACGATCATGAAGTGGCGCCAGCCCCTGAGCCTGGTGCGCCGCAGCCGTTGGCGCTTCGTGGCGGCTGTCCTCGTATCCCTGGGCGAGATCGCGGGATGGACCTTGCTCATCGCCTACTTCGTCTCCGGCCGCCTGCTGCCGGCTCCTCAATGACCGTGGAAGCCGAGCGCCTGCCATACCGAAAGTTGCCCGGCCGCCGCCGCGGGATCCTGCGCGGCGCCAGCCTGTGGCTCGCGCCCGACTACCTCCTGTCGGTCAAATCTCTGCGCTTCCGCGAAGAATACAAGCGATTTCACCTGCGCGACGTGCAGGCCATCGTAATCGCCCAAGCCCCGCGCTTCCACATTTCCACGCGAGCCATCGCCGTCGCCTGTTTGTGGCTGATCGCGTTTCTGGCCGCCAGAAATCTCGAGCCCTGGATTCCGGCGGCCCTCTGGAGCGCGGCCGTGTGCCTCGTGGGCGCGTGGCTCTTCGTCAGTCTGGCGCGCAGTTGCCGCTGCCTGATCTACACCGCTGTGAGCAGCGAGGAACTGCCTTCGATCTACCGCACCTGGACCGCGCGCCAGTTGTTGTCGGCCCTCGAACCAAGGATCCGCGAGCTGCAAGGAACGCTGGAAGGCGATTGGCCGGAAGCTCTGGAGGGCCGCGATGTCGGTCCGCCCGGCTCGGTCCGGCCGATTCCGCGCGATACTCCCGCCGTCATTCTCTCCAACACTCCGGCTGCAGCCGACCCGCATCCTGCGGCGCCCGGTCGCACGGCCGTTTCCGATGTGTTCCTCGCCAGCCTGTTCGGCCAGGCTCTCCTGAATCTCGCTACCCTCCATTCTCTGACCCGCACCACGCAGTGGATCTGGTACGCCCTTGCCTGCGTGCAGATCGGAGCGGCCATCCTGATTTTCGTTCAATACTACCGCGGCGTCATCCACGCGAGTATGCAGAAACTGGCCATCACCTCTTTGATCGCGATGGGCGTCTCATACTACTTCCGCCAGGTGCTGGAAGGGGCGTCGAGAGCCAACTCGTCACTCGGCCTGGCACAGCTCAGCCAGCCCGCTTACACCGTGATCCGCGAGGTGGATGCGGCGATTTGCGTGCTGCTCGGAATCGTGGGTGCCGCTCTCTCGCTCCTGCCAAAGCGCGACTCTCCCGCTTGAACCGGTGTGGCGCTTTTTCAGCCGCGCACCGTGGTCGCGTCCGATAAACTGATTCCCAATCTCCGCGGCCGCCGCCGGGAACCCGGAGCACCGTTCCTGTAGTTGTCCGTCGCGTTACACTACGCTCATCAGAACAGCGCCTTGCCATGTTTACCCTGATTGCCCTCCTCACCTGTGCGTTCGCTCACGCCCAAAGCCCGCCGCCCATCGATCCTCAAAAAGTCCAGGACCAGGACCTCATGACCTGGGCCGACTACCATCCCATTCCCGGCGTCGATTGGGCCGATCCCAAGCTGGTGCCCTCGCGCAAGCAGTTCAAGGTCGCGCTCGTCGCTGTGGACTTCCCCGACCAGCCGTTCGTCATCACCCTCCTCAAAAACTCCGACCTCTTCGGGAATCCTCAAATCGACCCCGTCCCGCGGGAAAAGGCCGCCCGGTTTTACGCCGACTTCTACAACACGCCATCCGCCGTCAATCACGGTCACACCATCAACGGCTATTGGATGGAGCAGTCGCGCGGCCAGATCGGCATCGGCAGACTCGATGCTTTCGGCCCTTATCGCATGCCCAAGAACCTCTATCAATACGGCCTGAATGAATACAACCAGCAGAGCGCCGCGCCTGCCGCCTCCCCCGCCAACGGCCGCCTCGAGCCGGATGCCGATGCGCTCTGGGCCGCCGATGCGGGCGCGAATATCAAATCCAAATACGACATCGTCATCCGCATCTACGCGGGCTACGACGAAACCAGCGTGTGGCAGGAATTCGGTGAAATGAAGTTTCAGACGAAGGAGGACATTCCCGCCGCATGGGGCAGCCCGGAACCCGGCGGCCCGCGCTGGGTCACCACGCGCTACGAGCCGTGGACCACTTGGCGCGCCGGTGCGCAGCAGTGGGGACTCTCCTCCGTCCGCCAGGGCGAAAGCTCCGGCACCATCACCCACGAGATCGTACACTTTGCCTTTCGCGTCGGCGACAACAACAACAATCCCTACGAGCCTCCCTTTCCGCGCGCCGGTTCGGGCCCTTGGGACATCATGGACCGCGGGTCGTTCAACGGCCCGGGCGGTCCGCATCGCCGCTGGGTGGTGCCCGCCGCGGAGGGTGCGTCCATGCCCGCCGGCCTCATGCTGCGCAGCAAGATCCGCTTCCAGTTCCTGCGCGAAGACGCTGTGCTCACGCTCACCCGCTCCGGCCTCGCGTCTTCCGGCCTCGCCGTCGGCACCGTGGTCGCCCGCGCCGTGGATCCGCCGCCCGGCCAGTTCGCCGGCATCGTCGTCCGACTCGATGGCCCCGCTCCCGGCGACCACTCTCCGCCGCAGAACTACGCCACCAATCCCGTTTCCTCGGGAGACACACTCTACGACTTCTATTCCGTCGAAGTGGTCGAGCGCATCGGCTACGATTCGTTCACTCCCGATAACGGCGTCCTCATCGCAAAGAATCTCGACCAGGAGCAGCACGGCCGCGGCTTCCACCCCTTCACCTACGTCATCGATGCCCATCCCGAAGACATCCGGATGATCGATTTCAAGCGCCCGCACGGAGAGCCTGTGATGCGCACCGTCGCGGACTACCGGCAGTTGAACGATGCCCTGTTTCACGCCGGCCTCAACTCCGGCAGCCAGTTTGAATGGGAAGACATGCCCAACCGCCTGCACTTCTACATCGTCGATCTGCATAAGGACGCCGCGGGCGTGCTCTCCTACGTCGTCGGAGTTCGGTCGCTCGATGGCTCGGGCCCACAGGCGCGCGGCGTCTCCCTCACGCCCTCTGCCAACTGCTCGTTCAACCTGAGAAACACCGGCGACCCGGGCTCTACGGATATCTATCGCCTCTCCGTCTCCGCCGAAGGCCCGCCGGGATCCGGCGCGCAACTGCTCAGCGCGCTCGCCGCCGTCAGGTCCGGTGAATCGCAACCGGTGCAGGTGTACCTGACTGGCGCGCCCACGCGAGTGACCCTCGAGGCGCGCTCGGAAAGCGATCCGAAACAATCCGCCGCCTCCGCGTGCATCGCGAATTCCGCGGCCCCCGCCAATGCCCCACCCCGGCAGCGCGCCGGGGCGTTGCCGCCCGGACCGCCCACCCGCGCCGATATCCTGCGCGGCGCCTATGGCCGGTACCGCGCCAACAACGACCTCCTCTTCTATCACCTCGACGTGCGCGTCGACCCGGACCGGAAGGTGATCTCCGGAAAAAATACCATCCGCTTCAAAATGCTCCAGGACGATACGCGCATCCAGCTTGACCTCTTCGACAACCTCAAAGTGGACAAGATCGTGATGGGCCGGCAAGAGCTGCATTCCGAGCGCGAACTGGGCGCCGTCTTTGTCGATTTTCCGGAGACCTTGAAAAAGGGACGTACCTACTCCATCGATTTCCACTACTCCGGTACACCGCGCCAGACCAGCCGCTTCGGCGGCTTCACCTTCGGCCAGGATCCCGCCGGACGGCCGTGGATCTACACCGCGTGCGAGGGGATCGGCGCCAGCCTGTGGTGGCCCAACAAAGACCAGTGGCGTGACGAAGTGGAGCAGATGCGGCTCAGCGTCTCCATCCCCAACGGCCTCGTGGACGTCTCCAACGGAAAGTTCCTCGGCAAGACCGGCCTTGGCGACGGCTACACCCGATGGGACTGGCTGATTCAATACCCCATCAACAACTACGACGTCTCCTTGAACATCGGCAAATATGAGCACTTCGCCGACAAACTTGGCGACCTCCCGCTCGACTTCTACGCGCTGCCCGAAGATCTGGAAAAGGCCAGGACGACGTTCGCGCAGGCGAAGGGGATGATCGAAGCCTACCAGCACTACTTCGGCGAGTATCCCTTCAAGAAGGACGGCTACAAGCTGGTCGAGGTGCCGTACTCGGGCATGGAACATCAGACCGCCGTCACCTACGGAAACCACTTTGCCAACGGCTACCTGGAGCGCGACTGGACCGGCGTCGGCATCAGCCCGCGGTTTGACTTCATCATCATTCACGAAAGCGGCCACGAGTGGTTCGGCAACGCCATTACCGCCGCCGACGTGTCCGACATGTGGATTCACGAGGGCTGGACCACCTACCTGGAGTGCCTCTACGTGGAATATCGCTGGGGCAAAGAAGACGGGCTGAAGTACACCAACGGGTACAAGTCGAAGGTCCGGAATCTGCAGCCCATCATCACCGAACGCGGCATCAACCGGACCCCGCCGCAGGACATGTACTTCAAAGGCGCCCTGTTCCTCAACACGCTCCGCAGCGTGGTGAACGACGACCAGCGCTGGTTCGCGCTGCTCCACGATCTGTTCCAGCACTTCAAGTATCGAAATATCCTGACCGAAGAAATGGTGGCGTTTTTCAACCAGAGGACCGGCATGAACCTGACGCCCGTCTTCGACGAGTATCTTCGCCACGCCGCGCTGCCCGTTCTGGAACTGAAGTTCAACGATACCGAAGGCACAGTCGCCTACCGCTGGGAGGCCGACGAGCCCGCCTTCGCCATGCCGGTACGGGTCGGAGCCAACGGCAACTGGCAGGTCATCCAGCCCGCCACCGAATGGAAGACCATGAAAACGTCAATCCCCAAAAACGACTTCGCGGTAGCCACGGATCTCTACTTCGTCAACGTCAGCAAAGAGTGAGTTTTGGATTGTCTTGTGGCGCGGGCACTCCTGCCTGCCGCGTCCCCACTCATCGGGACGCTTTTTGGGCGGCATCAAATCATGGGCTGATTTGGCGCGTCCTTACGCTCGAAGCGGCGGGTTGCGAGCTGAAGAACCGCCGTCACCGTGATCAAACATTTCCCCTTGCCCTTCGACGACAATCCGTGTCTTCTTCCTGTAGAAGTGGAAAGAAAGCGCACCGGGGTGCCTAAAACCCGGCAGCCTTCGCAGCGAGTGCTTCCACAACAGAGATGTTGCCCATCAAATCACCCGGCAGCGCATGCCGTTGCTGCAGCCAGGTTGGGTCATTGTAGGACAGGACCGCGGTGCCATCCGGCTTTTCCCAAACCAGGATCTTGAGTGGAAGGTCGAGCGCTGCGCTGGGAGAAGCGAGCATCAGCGGTGTGCCGGCTTTTGGGTTTCCAAAGATCAGCAGCTTGCAAGGCCGCATCTCGAAGCCCGCCTTCAGCGCCTCGCCGCTGTGATCGACCAGGGCGAATACTTTGACGCCTTTGGCCGCGAGCATTCCTTCCAGCCGCTGTACGGTTTCATCCACTGAGTGGCGCGAAGCGATGGTGACGATTCCGTTTCCCTGCGACATGTGTACCTCCTGAATGGGCTGCACGGCTGCCTGGGCAGCCGGCATCAGATGAATTGCGAGCGCAAGCGCCATGATTCCGAGCAGCACCGCGAGAGCCACGGCAAGTGAAGACCGGTGTGGGATCTCGGCTTCGCTCTTCCCGAGCGCCCCGGTCAACCGTATATAGTGCCACGCGCTCCAAACCAAAGCGAGCGCACCTAGAAGAATGAGCGCCGCTCCGATCCACGGCGAACCGAATAGCGCCAGCCTGGAACCGCCATGTTCGAGACCGGCCGCCCGAAGGAACAGGCCGAAACGGGCAATCACGAAACCGAAGCCTGCAAGCGCGAGTCCGGTGCGGATCCATGCCAGAAACGTGCGCTCCGCGGCGAGGTAGTCAGATAGGCTGGCCGCCATGGTTCGCTCCTAAATGGACGTTGAAACACAGGCCACCGAGGCCCGAAAAAATGCCGAGCGTGCCTCCGTTCACCCTGCGGCACTAGGGCCGATGCGTGAACTCGCACCATCATCTGGTCCCCACAGGCTTAACCGCCGCCGCCGGGTGCGGCTGCCGTAACGTCATCTCCGGCGGGGCGGGCCTGGTCAGGAACTGCGATTCTCCGGTCTTTAGCGCTCTGCTTTTCGCGGTTCCGGCGGGAAATGCTCGAACATCTTTTCTACGCCTTTATTGAGGTTCTTGATGTTCCTGCCGGACTTGTCGGACAAGGTGCCGCTTGCCGACCCGCGCCAGATCAGTCTCTTGGTCTGCGAATCGAACATATCCACGACGAGGGTCCCAACCAGGTAGGACTGCTCCCTGGTGGTCGCTTCGCCAAAGTCACCGATGCCTCCACCTCCCCATCCTCTCCATCCCCAGCCCGGGCCGAAGTTGTCATAGTAGGTATTGAGCGTCTGATGCGTCTGATTCATGTCCATCGCCACGATGCAAATATCGCCGCCCGATTCTACCTGGGTCCAACCCTTTGCGGAAAGCGATGAATTGACCGCCGCCTTGATGCGTTCAGTCCATAGCTGGTCCTCCGTCTGAACCTTCTCCCAGTGGTACGTCTTGTAACGGCTGAAATCGATGCTCCGATCGTAGTCGGCATTGACCTGCTGTCCGAAAGATGCCCCCACGGCAATCAATGTAAAGACCATGAGGGCGGAAGTTCTGTGCGTTACTTTCATGTGTTTTCTCCTATGTATTCCGGTGATGCCGCGACACTCCACCCTTCATGGCAGGTTGTCGCTTCGCTTGATGATGAAAACGGTCTTATCGTCGATCACGTCCGATTCGCCGCCGGCGCGCAGACGCCCATCCTTGCTCAGGCCGTACTCCATTACAGCGGCGCAGATTTCGCGGGCAGAGAGTCCGGAGTGAGCTCGCATCAGCACCTCCAACTCACGGCGTTCGCGTTCATCGCTTCCGTCGTAAACGCCGTCCGTGTGCAGGAACAGGATGTCCCCCGGGTTGAACAACGCGATCTCGGCAATATCGGTACAGCCCGCCGGGCGTTGCCGCAGCCGCAGGGATGTGTAGCGGTCGCGATCCGGATGGTCTTCGGGCACCTCCAGCCCGAGCGGTAGAAACTGTACCATTCGGTCCCGATCGACCGCCGCAAATTCGCGCGACCGTGCCGGGAACAGCAGCGGTGGTGGATGTCCGAAGTTGACGAAACGAAAGCGGCCGGATGGGTGCACTTCACCGTAAAGCATGGTCGCGATTTCGCGGGCTGATCCCTGCTCGGTTCTGCCCAGCGCATTGCGCGCCGTCACCGAATGGGCCAGGCGGAGATTGAGAGTCTCAAACAACTCCGGCGTCGTCGTTCCATGGTGATCGAGTTCGCAGAGCATCAGGGCATGGAAGGTGTCGTGTACCGTCGACGCTATCTTCGCCGAAATCAGTCCGTGTCCCTCGGCGTCCACCAGCAGCACGCCGGCAGTGTCCTGAAGGTCAGCCAGGTTTTGAGCGATTCGAATCTGGTCCAGGCTGCGAACTTGCCGGTACGCCGCTTCCATATCACTTCGATAGTCCGCGCGTGATTTCAGCCAATGCAGGAAGTCATCCACCTCGTTGCAGCCGGGTGCGTCCGGCGGGCTGGCTTCCAGGAATCTCCTGGATGCCTCGAGAGCCGCCCGGATTCGCTTTTCGACGTCGTAACGTTGCTGAAAATTGATGTACTCGAAGAGGTCGCCGCCAACGGACCCTGCGGGAATCGAAGCCCCGTACATTTCGATCCCGGGGAGATGCGGGATCGTGCCTTCCACCGGCATCAGCCTGTCACGCAAATATTCGTCGATGCCTGGGTAATCGGAGGACGTCGCCATTGAATCTCAGGGCTCAGCGCTGCACGTTTCCAGCGCTCCTGGAGAGCTACAGCAGGATTGCTGCCACGGCAGTCGCATTGGAGATCCAGCAGATACGATCCATCCGGCAGTCGTCCGTGTCGGCGCGTCGACAGACGGCGTCGTTCGCGACAGTGCCGGGTGTCCCGATTACCGGTCACTCGATATCAATGCCGCCGCGCTCAGCGAACTCGCGATGGCCAGGCCGGCCGCCAGCCACAATATCGTGCGATAGCCCGAAACAAACGACCTCTCGATAGCCTGCCGTACGCGCACCTGGTTTGTTTCGATGGCGGCCAGCTTGGAGTGTTGCTCCATGATCACCGCGCGCTCCGCTGGCGTGATTCCGAGGTGATCGATTTGGCGGTTTAGCGTGAACTGAAAGACCCCGTTGAGCAATGCTCCGAAAACTGCCACGGCCAGCATGGCCGCCATCCGGGAGACAGCGTTGTTGACTCCGGAGGCGACCCCGGCATGCCGCCGGTCTACCGAGTTCATCACCGTAGTAGTGAGCGGCGCGACGCTGACCGCCATCCCCAGCCCGAGCACCACGACCGCCGGGAAAAAGGTGGTCCGGTAGGAACCACCAATTCCCGCTCTGGTAAATAGGGCGAACCCCGCTGCGGAGATCAGGGGACCAATCACCAGAGGATTCTTGGCCCCATACCGATCGAGAAGCCCGCCAGACCAGCGAGACAGCAAGAACATCAGGATGATCAAGGGCAGCAGGGCCGAGCCGGCCTTGGTGGCCGAATAGCCTTGCACCTCGATCAGGTCCATCGGAAAAAAGAAGAGTACTCCGCCGAGTGCCGAATAGAGAAACAGCGTGAGAAGATTGGCTCCGGTGAAGTTACGGGAACGAAAAAGCTGGAGCGGCACCATGGGCGATGGCGAGTGAATCTCCCAATACGTGAGCGCAATCAGGGCCAACGTACCAACCACCGCGGCGATGAGCACGGATTGAATCAGAGCATAGACGATTCCCCCCAAGCCCAGTGCAGCCAACAGCCCACCGAGCCAGTCAGGCCGTGTCCCCGGAATGTCGGCCTTGCTTGCGGGAACCTTCCATAGGGTTAACGTCAGGACGGCCAGTCCTAGTGGGACGTTGATGAAGAACACCCATCTCCACGACCCATGCTCGATGAACCATCCGCCAAGCACAGGCCCGATCGCGGCCGTGATAGATGTGAATCCGGACCAGGTGCCAATTGCGCGCCCGCGCCGCTCCTGGGAGAAATTGGCACTGATGAGGGCCAGGCTGCCAGGCACCAGCAAAGCTCCCCCGATTCCCTGTAAACACCGGGCGAGAATCAGGTAACGAATATCGGGAGCGATTCCGCAGCAAACCGAGGCCAATGAGAATAGCGCGACACCGATGGCGTATACTCTACGCCGGCCGAACAGGTCGCCTAAGGCGCCGCCCATGAGAAGCAGCGCAGCCAAAGGCAGCGCGTAAGCTTCTATGACCCACTGCACCTCCGAAATCGTTGCACCCATTGCGGACTGAAGAGCCGGCAGCGCTACGTTCACGACGGTGCCGTCGACAAATGCCATGCTCGAACCGAGAATCGCGGCGGCAATGATCCAGCCACCGTTCAACGGAGACGGCTTCCCGCACGGATTCGTGAGAATCACAGCTTCATCGCATGGGGGCTTGGCCATGTAAGCCATGATTCATTGTCGTCTGGATTTGGGAAGGCCCTTATCCGGCAAAGCGGGCTGCACCCCACAGTTCCCGCAAATCGGACATCGCCGCCCATATGCGAAAGAGGGGCCATGTGGCGCGTGGCACTCGTGCCTGCGATTGACGCCGAGGATTATGGTGGCGAAGATCGCCAGGGGACTGATCAGCAGGAGTCTGGCAGGCGTTCGGTCGAGCGCCGATCAAGCTGGCTACTGAGAACACAATCGAATCACTCGTGGCGGTGGTCTGAGGCTTTACGATATGAGTAGCGCGCTGGGGAGCGTCCATGAATCGTACACGCCACTTCGAAGCGGAACACGACCTGTTCCGCAAGTCCTTTCGCGATTTCGTGAAGAACGAGGTCGCCCCTTACTATGACGATTGGGAGCGGGCCGGCATCACACCCAAGGAGATCTGGCGACAGGCAGGCGCGCTCGGCTTCCTCTGTACCTGGGCTGATGAGGCATACGGAGGCGCCGGCTGCCGCGATTTCCGCTACGACCAGATCGTTGCGGAGGAGCTGACGGTCACCCCGATGGCTTTCGGCCTGCACTCGTCGGTGGTCGCGCCGTACCTCGATCGCCTCGGCACCGAAGAGCAGAAGCAGCGGCTGCTGCCGCGCGCGGTCTCGGGCGAGTCGATCCTCGCCATCGCCATGACGGAGCCCGCCGCCGGCAGCGATCTCGCCGGCATCCAGACCCGCGCCGAGATGAAGGTCGGGCATTGGATCCTGAATGGCTCCAAGACATTCGTCTCCAACGGTATCCATGCCGACATCGTGATCGTCGCGGCCAAGACCGATCCCGCCAATCCGCGGGCCATCGGATTATTCGTACTCGAGTCTTCGATGCCGGGGTTCGAACGCGGCCGCAAGCTGGAAAAGCTCGGTTACCACGCCCAGGACACCGCGGAGCTCTTCTTTCGCGACGTGGCGGTGCCCTGCTCGAATGTTCTGGGCGACCCTCGCAAAGGCCTCCAGGCACTGAAGGCGTTGCTCGTAGACGAGCGCCTCGCGGCGGCGTGCGGATCGCTGGCGCTGGCGCGTGCCGCGTTCGATCTGACGGTACCTTACGTCAAAGAGCGCAAGGCTTTCGGCCAGCGGGTCTCGGATTTTCAAAACACCCGCTTCCGGCTGGCTGAGATGAAAACCGAACTCGACGTCGGGCAGGCGTTCGTGGACCACTGCGTGCTCGAGCACAACGCCGGTGAGTTGACGGCCGACGGCGCGGCCGAAGCGAAGTTGTGGACCGCCGAATTGGCCGGACGCACCACCGATGCCTGCCTCCAACTGTTCGGCGGCTACGGCTACATGTGGGAGTATCCCATCGCGAGGCTCTATGCTGCCGCCCGGATTCACCGCATCTGGGCCGGAACGTCCGAGATCATGAAAGAGATCGTCGCCGGCGCGATTCTGAAGTGAAGCCCTGATGCCACGAGGTCCGGTCCCGTGACGTGTGATAATAACCCACGCATGAGAGATGCGTATATCTACGACGCGGTGCGCACGCCGCGCGGCAAAGGAAAGGCCGCGGGGGCGCTATGCCAGTCGACGCCGGTCTCGCTGGCAGCCACCGCACTCCGCGCGATCCGGCAACGGAACGCGCTCGATACCTCGCTGGTGGACGACGTCATTCTGGGCTGTGTCGAGGTGACCGGCGAACAGGGTGGCGACATCGCACGATCCGCCGTGCTCCACGCCGGCTACGCCCAGACCACCGCGGGCGTGACGGTGAGCCGCTTCTGCTCCTCCGGCCTGGAAGCATGCAACATGGCCGCTGCCAAAGTCATCTGCGGCGAAGCGGAACTGGCCATCGGAGGCGGCGTGGAAAGCATGTCGCGCGTCCCAATGGGATCGAGCGGCGGCGCTCTGTTCTCCGACCCCAGCGTGGCATTCCCCGCGCACTCCGTGCCGCAGGGCATCTCGGCCGACCTGCTGGCAACGCTGCGCGGCTTCGCCCGGCACGATCTCGACTGTTACGCTCTCCAGAGCCAGCTTCGCGCGGCCAATGCCTGGAGGAACGGATACTTCCACAAGTCCATCGTGCCCGTTGTGGACCAGAACGGAGCCACCATCCTCGACCGCGATGAGTTGATCCGCCCGCAGACCACCATCGACGACCTCGCGCGCCTCGAGCCGTCCTTCGCGGCCATGGGCGAGAAGTACGGCTACAACGCCACGGCGATCCATCGCTATCCCGAAGTCGAGTCGATCCGCCACGTGCACCACGCGGGCAATTCGTCGGGTATCGCCGACGGCGCCGCCGCTGTGCTGGTCGGCACCCGCGAAATCGGCGAGGTCCTCGGACTGAAAGCGCGCGCCCGGTTCCGTGCCTTCGCGAGCATCGGCAGCGAGCCGTGCATCATGCTGACCGGCCCCGCGCCCGCCACTCGAAAGGCGCTCGCCAAAGCCGGGATGACAGCGGACGACGTCGGCCTCTTCGAAGTCAACGAGGCGTTTGCCGCCGTGGTGCTGTGCTTCATGGACGAGGTGGACGTCCCTCACGATCGCGTGAACGTGAATGGAGGCGCGATCGCCATGGGCCACCCGCTCGGAGCGACCGGAGCGATCCTGCTCGGCACCCTGCTCGACGAGATGGAGCGCCGCAATCTCGAGACCGGCCTGGCGACGCTGTGCGTCGGCGGAGGGATGGGGACCGCCACCCTCATCGAGCGCGCATGAGCCAGCCGATCGCGGTCCTGTCCGGGCCCACTTGGGAGGAGTTCAGCGCGCAGGCTGCCTCGGCAATCGCGGACAACGAGGTGCGCGGGGCGATCGTGCGGGTGGGCGGGGGCTTGGGCGAGTCGGGCTACCCCAGCGACCCCACCACGCTAGCGGCGGTGCTCCGCAAAGTAGAGAGCGGCGGAAAGCCGGCCGTCGCCGTAATCGACGGCCCCGTGAGCGCCGCTGCCCTGGAGGTCTGTCTGGCGTGCCACCACCGCATTGCGGCGGACGGTCCCCGTACGCGCATCGCACTGTGGGACATTTTATCGGGCACGATGCCGGGGCTGGGCGCAACGCAGCGCCTGCCGCGACTCGCCGGCGTGTCGCGCGCGCTGACTCTCCTGCTCGATGGCCAGACCTTGACCGCGCAACAGGCGAGGGACGCGGGCCTGGTCGATGCTCTGGCGCCGCCCGAAGGCGTGCTCGACCAGGCACGCGCATGGATCCTGTCCCTGGAAGGCAAAGCTCCTTCGCAGCCGTGGGACGCCGCGAACTTTCGGATTCCGGGCGGCGCTGTAGGCCAGTTCGGGCCCGCCTCCGCCAAGCTTTGGGAGCGAACCCTCGGCCTCTACCCCGCCCCGCTAGCGATCCTGTCGAGCGTCTTCGAAGGCTGCCAGGTGGATTTCGACAATGGCCTGAAGATCGAAGCGCGATATTACGCCGGCGTGCGTGAAACTCCCGAGGCTCGCAACCTGGCTCGCTTGCGGCAGTTTCGCGCGGAACTGGACAGGCTCTCCGCTCGCCCCGCCGGCGTACCCACCGTGGAATTCTCGAAGATCGGCATCCTCGGCGCCGGCATGATGGGATCCGGGATCGCGTCGGTCTGCGCCGGCGCCGGACTGGACGTGGTGCTGCTGGATGTCACGCCGGACCGGGCCGAGCGCGGGAAGGCCGCGAGCGTCGCCGTGTTCGACCGGCAGGTTGCCAGGGCACAGTTGTCCCCGGCATCGCGCGACGCCGCAGCAAGCCGGATCCACGCCACCGCGGAGTTCGCCGGCCTCCGAGGTTGCGATGTGGTGATCGAAGCCGTCTTCGAAGACCGCGCGGTGAAAGCTGACGTCACGCAACAAACGGAAGCCGTAACCGGAAGCGGCATCGTCTTCGCATCGAACACCTCCACTCTTCCGATCACGGGCCTCGCCGCCGCTTGGTCCCGCCCCGGGAACTTCATCGGGATGCACTTCTTTTCGCCCGTCGATCGTATGCCGCTTCTCGAAATCATCCGCGGAAAACAGACTTCGGACGAATGCCTGGCCATCGCCCTCGACCTGGCGCGCAAGCTGCGGAAGACGCCCATCGTAGTCAACGACAGCCGCGGCTTCTACACCAGCCGCGTGTTCTCCACCTACCTGAACGAAGGCATGAGCATGCTGCTCGAAGGCGTGGCACCGGCGCTGATCGAGAACTCCGGCCGCATGGCCGGCATGCCCGTGGGTCCGCTGGTACTGGCCGACGAGGTTTCGCTCGACCTGCTGCGCAGCGTGCGGCAGCAGACCCGCGCCGACTTAGGCGACCGCTACCGCCCCGGCGCGACCGACCGTGTCCTCGAAGTCATGATCGACCAGTGCGGCCGCCACGGCAGAAAAGCGCGGCAGGGATTCTACGATTACCCGGACAGTGGCCCGAAGCGGCTGTGGCCGGACCTCGCGAAGTGGTACCCGGGGAGAGCCGGCCAGCCGACCGCCGACGAGCTGATTCGGCGCTTCCGTTGGATTCAATCGCTCGAAACCCTCCGCTGCCTGGAAGAGGGCGTGTTGCGGGATCGCCGCGATGCGGACATCGGAAGTGTGCTCGGCTGGGGATTCTGCCCCGCGCTGGGCGGCACGATCGGCCACATTCAAACCGTCGGAACCGCGCGATTCACCGAAGAGTCGATCCGCCTCGCCGGCCTCCACGGCGAGCGCTTCACCGCGCCCAAGCTGCTTCAGGAAATGGTGTTCGCATGATGGGGCACGGGTAGTCATGCCAGGCAGGAGTAGCTGCGCCACACTCTTACGAGATCACGATGCGCTCCGCCCAGGGGTCGTCCGCCGGCGTGGCTGGAGGGGCTTCGGGCGGCGATAGCGGTGCTGCCACGAGCGGCACGGTTCCGATTTCGTTCTTCTCCACAAGGGGAGGACCGATGGGGCGCGGATCGATCGGCAGAAACTGCGGATGTTCCGCGGCCCACCGGGCGGCGAGGCCGTTCAGCGGGCTCTTGGTGTTGTACTCCTGGTAGGCGATCATCCGCCCGATGCGCACGATCAGGTCGTCCAGCCCTTCCGATGGCGCCCAGAAGTCGCCGATGCAGACGCTGACGTCGTCGAAGTTGGGATGGAAGACGGGCGTCAGCATGCGGCATTGCGGCGCGCGCCGGGGATACCCCAGCGACAGGTTCATTTCCAGAACATGCTCCAAGCGATCGAGGATCTGGCCCGTTGGATCGACGTACAGACCCTTGATCGAGTAGCTCACCCGGTAGAATTCAGGGGGTAGCCCGGCGGTTCCCGTCAGTCGAATCAGCGGCCAATCGGCGAACCGCTTGCGCAGCTTCTCATAGTCCTGGGTGAGACGTCGAACTCGGGGCGGTATCATCGCAGCCCCCAGGACAATGGCGCGAGATTCCTCGCGAGTCCGAACAGCAGTGCGACGGTCAGCAGGCCCTTCGCTGCCGGCGGGGAGGCCGGCAACCGGCGCCAGCGGTTCCACCGGAACGCAGAGTAGAGTTGCATAGTGGCAAAGGCTGCCAGCCCGGGCGCCGATGCAACGGCCAGCAGATTCATCCTGGCGGCCTTCGCCCAATCGCCCTCCAGCAAGGCTGCCAGCGCGCGGGTGGCGCCGCATCCGGGGCACAGAACTCCGAACACAGCGTGGATCGGGCAGGGCGGATAGAAGGCGTAGCGCGAGGGTGGAAGCCAGCGCAGGATCCCCGCCAGAACGATCGACGCGGCCAACGCCGTGAGCGCCTGTTGACGGACGGAAAATCGCACCGGTTGCTTATCTCCGCGCCACGCCGGTGAGCTTGTACTGGCGGATCCAGTTCAGGTGGTACTGAAAGTAGATCGTGTTGAAGAAGAACGTCATCACGCCGCTCAGTTGCAGATTGACCGGTTCCACCGAGTTATAGTAATCCTCCAGCGAACGGCGGAGGCTGAAGTGGCCCACGATGATCATGATGGCACCTGCCAGCACGATCAGGCCCCCGACTGCCTTGATGCTATCCTCCGACCCGCCGGCGACCTGCAGAATCTCACCGAGAAAGATCCCCGGAAGACCCAGCGCATACAACATCATGCCGTTCGAAGAAGGCTGCAGCTTCCTCACGAAGCCGGCCTGGACGAACATCCACACGTAGCTGAAGATGCCGCAGGTGATCACGCCCAACAGCAGGACCAGGGCCCAATGGAGGTCCGGTGGCAGCGGACCTGCGCCAATGACGTTCCCGGGTTGCGGCGCGACGGCCTGAGGCTGCTGATAGACGGGCACCTGTCCGTAATTCGGGGCAGGTGCCGGCTGTTGCGGCACGGGAATGTTACCCAGAATCTGCTGCACTGGCACCCAGGAGGCCATCCCCTCGCTGTGCGCCAGGTCCGTGAGCAGGATATTGCCGTCCTTCACGTATTGTTGGACTTCCGCGAGTGTGTAGGGCCCGAACTGCTGGCCGTCGCGGGCAATGTAGTAGTTCATCGAATTCACCTTAAACCATCACAACGTTCTGACTGTCCCGTTCCACGATGCAGACTTCGACTATAGCCCAAATCCAGGAAATCAGGGACCCGACAAAGAGAGTGCAGAGCGTGATCGATAACTGGATCGCTCCCCGGCCGGTGTACCCCGCATAGAAGTTGTGCGCCCCGAAGAGCCCCAGAAAAATGCCGAGGAGAATGAACGCCACCCTGCTCTTGGGGGGCTGCGGCGTATATGCCTGCACGGGAGCCGGCCAGTAGGCCGGAGCCGGTGGGTTATATCCTCCGAAGGAAAGCTGCGTTTCGAACCGGGCAGGCGGAGGCACGGTAACCGCGGGAGGGGGCGGGGCGAGGGCCGACGGCGGGGGAGGCTCGTAGACCAGCGGCGGCGCAGGCGTGTAGACCTGCGGCGGCGGAGGCGCGTAAACCTGCGGCGGGGGAGGCGGCGCCGCATACGCCTCGAAGTCGGCGGGAAGCACTGTCAGCCTCGGCTCTTCGGGAGGCGCGGCGGAACATCCGAATACGGTGCAGCCGCGATTCTCCTCCCAGCATTCGCCGTGGTGCGCCGCGCCGCAGGCGCTGCAGAAGACCCTCCCCAGGTCCTCGGGGGTGATCTCCACGTTGCAATATGGGCACACCGGGTTCATCGTGAGGTGCGCTCCCGGTCGCGATACAGAAAGGCGTAGCGACCCACCTGAATGGAATCGCCGGACAGCATAACGGCTTCGTTCACCGGCCGCCCCTGGACGGCGACCGTGCCGAAGGCTCGCAGTACGGCCCGCGCGCCGCGCAGTTCAATGGCGGCGTGGCGCGGCATCACCGCCGGATCCTTGAAGAGGTAGATATCGCAGGACTGATCGCTGCCGATAATGGTGAGTGGCTTGTAGAGGATGAACTGCTTGCCGGCGAGCGGTCCCGCCGCGACATAGATCCAGCGATCCTTGAGCGCGCCCTCGACCAGGCCCATGGCCACACCCGTGGCCACGCCGAGGAGCGCCATGCCGACTCCGCGGCTGGCTGCCGCGCCGCCCGTGGCGATGGCGATCGGATCGAAAATCACTCCGCCAAGGCCTGCGCCGAGCACGCCTCCCGCGATACCGTACAGGCACTTCCTGGTGGACTGGCCTACGATGCCGTAGACCAGGCCGCCGGCTACGCCAAAGCCCATCCACGCGATGCCCCGGGTAATCCAGAGCGCCGGGCTGCGCATGGAAATATCCCCGGACTGGGACAGGATGGAGAGCCCGATCATGAAAATGAAGTTGGCGATGAAAAATAGGACGAAGCCCAGCACTGTACCCAGGCCTAACGAGAGCGCGCCGCGGATCAGCGCCTTGCGCGGGGAATGCTCCACGACGCTTTCAGAGGTACCGAAGCCGACACACATCAGGACGAGCATGAGTGGGAAGAGGATGTGATTGGCCCACGTTGGCCGCCCGCCATCGTGGAACCACGGCTCGCAGATTCCCCAGGCGACCAGCGCCCCCAAGAGGCCGGCCGCGCCGAGGTAGAACCACGCCTTCATCAGGATGCTGCCGCGGGACTCTTCGACCACCGGCAGCACCGGCTGGTTCACGCTTCCGTAGGCACGCGCCTGACCCGGCGCGGGCTCGACGGCCGCGGGCTGGATCCGGTCGAGGTCCTCCGCGGTGATGCGGATCTTGCCGCCGTCATCCATTCCGGTACTCATTTCTTCTGATCCCCCTGCGGAGCGGGCGCCGCGATTTCGGGGCGCCTCTCGCCGTGATCCGGAACTAGGAGCACCGGCGGCGCCATCAGGTATCCGATCACGAAACCGACGCCCAACACCAGCAGGTGCGACATCACCAATCCGATCCACCGCGCCGCGCGCGACCGGCCGCTATCCTTGGGCTGCGGCGAGGGCTCGCCGGCTTCTGCCGGATGCAATACAGGATGGTCCGGCTCGGCCTCCTTCTTCTCGGTGCCGGCCGGATTTGGCCGGTCGTGCACCGCCAATTCGGTGACCCGCACAATCTCGCCGCCCTGCCATGCGAAGCAGCCTTCCTCGTCGCTGTGCGGGTCGAAAACCCAGGCGACCTGGTTGGGGTTGGAGAAAAAGTTCCGATGGATGAACGTGTCGTGCTCGGAAAGAAAGACGCCAAAGCCGGGGTGCGAGTGATACCACCCCACGATGCGTTGATCGGGATATTGTGCGTCCTTCACCTGGTAGATGTGGGTCCAGGTCTCCTGCGTGAAGGTGACGTGACTGCCGCCCTGGCGCGCTGCTTCGCCGGGAATCGAGGCCTCCACAATAGTGGTGCGGCCGCTGAGATTGCCGATCAGCACGCCGCAGATCTCCGCGCTCATCGAAGACCGGGCATGCTGGCGGACGCGTCGCAGCACTTCGGCATCGAACTCGATGCACAATGCGCTTTCCGGCTCGGGTGTGCGCTCGCGCCGTTCCGCAGCCTTGGGGGATCGCTTCATACCGCGACTCCCGCTTCCACCCACAGAGGCCCCAGCACGCGGGCCTCGTCGCCCGACAACACATAGGCGACCTCGCGCTCACCCGAGCGGGCCGTGTATACATCCCAGGGAGGCAAACCCAGCGAGTCGAGTTTGCGGGTGCCGTAGTTTTCGACGCCGGTGTAGCTGTGGATCGCCTGCACCGCGCGCATCTGGCCGTCGCGCGGGCATCGCCCCTGCCCGGCTGTAACCGCCCCCACGGGAAAGAAGACTTCCTCTTCTGCGCCGCAGGCGCTGCAGACGAGCTTGTGGACCAGATCGCGGCTGAATTCCAGGGTTACATCCGCGGTCTCGAAATCGCGGCGGGCCAAGGCATACAATTCCGCCAGCGTGAGATCGGCCGAAGTGTGCGGCAGCCGCGTCACGGTTTCGTATACGTAGTGGCTGAGGCACTCCGGATTGCTGGTGTATTCCACGCGGTAGGAAGTGTGATCGACGCCGTCGAAGACGTAGCCCTTGCCGGCCAGGACGGGCAAACCGTGAAGATGCTTCAGACCCTCCTGGACCTGAATCCCCGCGATCACGGACGCGGTGGTGGGAGTGGTGGGGACCTTGCCGGCGGCCATCTCTTCGCGAGTCAGCAGATTGCAGGACATGCGGCGCTCCAGGATGTCCCAGTCGGTTGCGCCCAGGGTGCACTCGTAGCAAGGCGGATGGCCGGGCAGGAAGACGCGGGCAACGCCGTTCAGCCCTTCAATGGCGCCATCGATCCACGGCCGCCCCATTTTCCAGGCCCAGCGATTGATCCACAGTCGGGCTTCGCGGTTGTCGAGGCCTGCCAGGATCAGGTCCGCCCACCCGAACACGCCTGCGCCGACGCTCCAGAGAATGTTGCCGACCAGAGGCTGCACTACGGCCCGATCGTAAAGATTGCGGTAGGCCGCGGCGGCGGCCTCCGCCTTGGTGCGCCCGACATCGTGCGGCCGATAGAGGACGCTGCGGGAGAGGTTGGAAAGCTCGATCCGATCGCCATCCACCACTACCACGCGTTCGAAGCCGAGCATCGCCAGGTTCTTGAGGATCTCGTTGCCCAGGGCCCCCGCGCCTACGACCAGGACGTTAGTCTCGCGGATGCGGTCCTGATTCCACCAGGAGAGCAGGCGGAAGCGGCTGAAGCGATCCTCCTCCAGTTCGGATTGCGTGACGTGGACCGCGGCTTCTTTCATAGGCTCGCCATGCGAGCGCGGCGGTTTCGGGCTCCCGCGGTGATTTCCGGCTGCAGCCGGAGGATATCGCCATCGTGGACGCCGGATTCGCTCAGCGACTGGGAGTCCTGGAGTTGCCGTCCCGAGTTCTTGTGGTGGAATTTGTAGCTCAGCGGGGCGCCATCCGGGCCGTTCTTGGGTAGACGGAGCTTTTCCACCAGCACCAGGATGATCTTGTTGACGGGTGCATCGTCGGGAAGTTCCACAGGAACCCGCTTGTTCTCGGTCGAGTCGTACACCGTGACGTTGATTGTGGCCATAATTAACGGGCGTCGAGGAAGCGCTTCAGCCGGCCGCTCCCCTGATTGTAGAAATCCCAGCCGCTTTCGCTCAAGAAGGCGTCGGCGCGGGTGGCGAAATTCAGGTTCTCCGCGTTTGGACTGGATTGCTTGTCCACCTTGTACGTTACGATTCCGAGCAGGACGCCGGATGAGTCGTAGACGGGGCCGCCGCTGTTGCCGGGACTAATGGGGGCGGAGAGCTGGAGCAGGTCGGTACCATCGAGACGGGAGACCAGGCCATTGCTCAGAGTGAAGAAGAGGCGTTGCGGGTGCCCGATCACGAACACCTGTTGGCCTACCGGGACATCGCTGTACGACGAGACCGGCTGCCGGAAGGACCCGTGCCCGCTCTTACGAGCCACCCAGAGGATGGCGAGGTCGAGCCGGCTGTGGCGTCCCACCACCTGCCCGTCGGCGTAATTGCCATCGCTGGTGACTACGCGCACGCGGTCGGCGCTGGGGCGAAGGTGGAAGAGCCCCCGCTCATCCACTACGTGGCGATTGGTTCCCACCAGGTAGCCGTCGTTGTCGGCGTAGAGCAGGGTACCGGCGCCGAGCGATGCGGTCTCGAGCGAGTCGGGATGGAAGGCGCCGAATGAATCCGGGGTGACAATGAAGACCAGCGGCTTTGTTCGGGCGGCAAGCTCGACGGTGGACATGGGATGCGGGGCCGGGAGCGAAGGCAGCGGCTCGATGCCATCGAGCGAACGGAGGGCGCCGAGGCGCACCTCGACCGGGCCGCCGGACGATTTCGGCCGCAATGTCAGGGTGTAAGTCACCGCCACGGAGGTCAGCAGTCCGCTGACAATGAGGAGCGTACAGAGGAGGCCGTTCCAGGCAGCCTGGGTCCGGACGTCGCGGCGCCGGATCCCCACGCGGATGCCGATTGCGAAAAGGCAAAGCAGCGGGAGGCAGATCGCCAGGCAGGACGCCAGCAAGACGGCCCACCAGGGTACTTCGTAGGCGGCGGGTGGAGGTATGGGACTGGCAGAAGGCGCGGGTGGCGAAGATGGAGCGGCGCCGGCCTGAGCGACATCGCTGGCAGTGATGACGACTCGTTCTTCGGATTTTGGCGGGAACTCGGACATTCGAGAGGCGTCCGGGGCGCGACGGCCCCAATTAAGGCCCAGCTTACCTGAAGTGCGCCGGGGTTCACAAGGGCGGACGGCCGAGGGCGTTCAAAATCGAAATTGCAGGAACGAACCCAATTCCCATTTCCGGACACTAACCGGGGGCGACAGGCGGTTGTGATGCAGGTTGCGAGATTTCTCAAAGATGCGTCACCGGGGCGGCCCCCGGTGAAGACTTGGTTTGGCACGCCTTCAAGATAGCGCGCAGAGGTCGTGGCGAGGGGCTAAGGCATTGCAGGGAAGGGACAGATTGGCCGTGATCTGATTTCGGAGAGGGCTTCCGGATTGGCGCGCTGAGTTCGGCTACTGATATCCTGCAGCTGCGTACGGCTGCGGGGGGAATTGAAATTGCCGGAACGAACCCTTGATTATCTACTTGACAACAATTCGGGGTAGCGGCGTAGTACGCATAAAGAGGGCGCATGAACCTGATAGACGTCTCCAGGCAGTTCGCCACCACCGAAGCCTGCGTTGACTCTCTTGAGGCGATTCGCTGGCCGGAAGGCATTGCATGCGTCCACTGCAATAGCAAGGCGGTAAGCCGATACACGAAGCAGGAAGGCACCCGCCAGCGCTTTGAGCCGCTGGAGGGTACGGTCGAAGTTGACGAAACCGACACCGGCGGCAAGAACGACCCTGCCCTCGTGATAGGACCGGCGCTTTCCTACAGAGAGTTGATCGCTATTGCCGATGAAGCGCCTAACGCGGGACCAGAGGTAGCGGCGGGACGAGAGCCGTTTTAGATAGTCGGCAACCTTATAGCCTTGATTTCTCCATTACGCTGTTCGTACTTTGCGACCAGTTGATGGAGCGAAAGGCAGAGAAGTTTGGCCTGCGCCCAAGGAAGTGTAACGACGACCCGCTCTAGAACCGCGATCTCCTCGTCCGACCATGATTGGTGACCATCACGCTTTGCTTGGTGAACCAGTTCCCCACCCTGGACGAACTTCGAACTTCCACAGGCTAAGTACTTGACAACACGAGACGCCCCTCATGAACCCACGACAGGTATCACCAGACATAAACCCACGTCCCGATGCGAATCCCGCAGACGGGACCTTTGGGAACGACCGGATCAAGAACCAGTTCGACTTCCGACGTGCCTGCCTCGGCCAGAGCCACAAATCGGTAGGCCAAATGTCCGGGCTTGCCGATAAGCCGTCAGGGTGGATCACTCCACGCCCGCGGCCGCATGGAGCGCACGATAGGCCCAAAAGCAGAATCGCTAGCTGGATAAGATCCCGCTCGCGACAGATAACTCCTTTACAATCTGGTGTTGAGAGGGGAACTCGAGCCCCACCAGATTGGTCCCGCCAGCACCTTCAAGCGGGTTTCACGTGTTCTGGAGCGGTCCATACTGTGCGAACTTGTTGGTTCCTCGTTGAAGACCGGTGGTATCCGGCCTGTTCCGGTCCGGCTCATAAGGTCCCAATAGGGTCCCCTTCAACTCAACCGAGATCTCTCCAAAGCAGGGCGAAGCTTGGGGACTAGTGCGACCACCATCCATGCAGAAATCCGTGGGGTACGTCAAAGCCATCCAGAATCCTTGGAGGAGTTCCTGACCCTGGGGCATGCCGGAAAGGGGTACTCTGAGAGCAGCACACCGGAGAGGAAGACCTTTCTCGAAATTGTCAAGGCGATTCGTGAGCGGCCTGGCATGTACCTTGGGCACGCTACCTTTTTGGGATGCTGCTCGTATCTGGCCGGCGATGAACGTGCCTCGCGGGACTTGGAACTGCCCAGCGACGAGGGCCGCGCTGTATACCGTGATTTTCAACTCTGGGTAGAGCGGCAAAAAAACAGCGGACTACCGCGGCCCTGGTTTAAGGGAATCGAGTTCTGGAGCGGAGGGATCGACTGCGGCCATACATCGAATGGCGCGTTCGCGGTCTTTTTCAAATGGCTCGACCAATACGCCGAGCAGATCGGAAGGCCGGGGTTGTTTCGGGGCGCTCCCGAGTCAGAAGCACGCGAAGGCCGGATCACGGCGCTTTGACTGACGAACGATCCCAGGCTGTCACGCCACCGCAGGCGCCTCAGAATCGAAAGGTCTTCGCCGCCAACGACACTGTGCACGCCCGACAAAACGGCCCCATGAGAGAGTGGGACGCGGCAGACAGGAGTGCCTGCGCCACGCCGCTGGCGCCAGGGTTTTCATGGAGTTCTGTGGGCCGGCGGGGCCTATGGGTACAGGTTAGAGATTCGATTTTTGGAGGCGCTGCCACAGGTAGTCCTTCCAGCTCTCGGGCAATGCGGGCAGGTGGAGCGCCCGGTGCAGTAAGGCGACGTCCGAATCGGAATACTTCTTTTCAACGTAGAGGTGCGTAATGTCGGCGACCGTGACGCCGCCGGGGTCCTGAGCGATGGGCCGGATCTCATCGCCGGCGCCGACCTCCCCTTCCCGTTCCACCGCCAGATAGAAACCCGTTCGCCGGCTCTCCAGAAAGCGTTTGATTACATCGGGGGACTCGAATCGGATACCGAGTTTGTAGCAAGGGAACCGCGGTTCGGTGACGAGGACTTCAGCCGAGCCGATCGAGAACCGGTCTCCAATATGGGCCGCATCCTCGAGCAGACCCTCCGTCGTGAAGTTCTCTCCAAAGAGACCCAGGGGCCAGTCCGGACGCTCAATCTCCTGCTTCCAGCAGTCGTAGTGCGCGACCGGGTAGCAGTATACGGCCTTATGGACCCCGCCGTGGACGCTCAGGTCGGCCTGGCGATCCCCGTCCAGGTTCAGCTTGCGCAAGGCGACCCGGCCAGCGACGGGGGATTTGTAGATGCTGGTGAGCACGTTCCTGCCGCGCCACTGGACTTCACGAGGCTGTCCCACGTTGACAGAAACGATCTTCATGTCCAATATCAGCGATGCTGCGGAGGCGCATCCGGCTTCAAGTGGAACAAAGGGATTTTGGCGGTCTGGACGGACGGGGCGTACTCCAGGATAGCGCCCTGCCGGAGGAGAATCCGGGTCAGTTCGCTGGTATCGATCTCCTGTACGGGCCGGCCGGACTGGATCGCGAGCGCGGCGGCGACGCCGGCAGCCTGCCCCGCAATCATGTACTGAGGTTCCATCCGGAGCGTGCTGTAGGCCACGTGGCTGGCCGAAAAGCAGACCGGCACCAGCAGGTTTCGCGTTTCGCCCCTGCGGGGTACGAGCATCCGGTAGGGGATCTGGTAGGGCTGCACGGGCACCTGCATGTCGCCTTCATTGCGCAGGAAGCCGTCGCGGTTCACGACCCGCTGGACGTTGTGAGAGTCGCTATTGTAGGTCCCCATCCCGATGGCGTCGGGTTTGGTGAGATCCGTCTGAATGTCTTTCTGAGTCATGACATACTCTCCGACCATGCGGCGGGCTTCACGAATGTAAAGCTGGTGCGGGAAGTTCCCGTTGTCCACGAATTCGTCCCTGGCCAGGCCCCACTCGTTCACTTCCTTTTGGAGCGTGGGAGGCACCGCCGGATCGTGAGCCAGGAAATAGAGAAAGCCCTGGGTGTACTCTTCATGGTCGCGGCGGATCTCCGCGCGGCGGCGGTAATCGGCGTTGGGATAGTCCCAGCTCTTCCCGATGTAGTCGGTAGAGACGGGACCGTTGTTGTTGATGTCGGCTTTACGGTTGGGGATGGGGCCGATGGAAAGGACCTCGCCCATGGATTGCGGGCGGCCGAGTTTTGCCTGCATAGCCTGGAGCAGGCGGGCGAGCAATTCGTAACGCCGCGGGTCGTAATGCGCGGGCTTGGGGTAGGGGACCTGGTTTTCGGGATCGTGGGAGACGATGAGCCGAAAGTTGTAGGCTTGCACCTTGCGGTCGGCGGCGCCTGGCTGGCCGGGATTTGAGGATACCGGGGTATCGACGGGCGGAAGGTCCACCTGGAACTGATGAAACGGAGTCTCGGCACGAACGCCCGCCAGCGGCTCGCCATACTGCGACGAGCTTTCGCGGCCCCAGGTGTAGGTGACGCCGGCTTGCGCCATGAGGTCGCCTTCGTAGGTGGCGTCGGCGAAGACCCTGGCGGTGACGGTGTCGCCATTGTCGAGCGAGATCGACCGGATCAGCTGGCCTTCCTTTTGCACGCCGTCTTTCTCGCGCAACTGCCGGTGGAGCAGCACCGAGACGCCGGCCTCCTGGAGCATGCGGCGGAAGATGCTCTCGGCGACCTTGGGCTCGACATACCAGGCGAAACTCTGGGCGTACTCGGAGAGGCCGTAGTGAAGGCCGGCGCGCCAATAGAATTCCAGGGCATCGCCCCCGATCACTTCGCGTTTGCCGATGTCGGTGTGGGAAAGGCCGCCGGAGACCATCCCCCCGATGTGACCTCCCGGCTCGATCAGCGCCACCCTCAGGCCCATGCGCGCCGCGCGGACCGCCGTCACAACGCCGCCCGCGGTGCCGCCGTAGACGGCCAGGTCGTAGGCGGGTTGTACGTTTGGAGACGTTTGGGCCGGCGCGCCCGCCGGCGCCAGGAGAAGGATGAGGATTAACTTCATTTCGGCACCCCGGTCATCTTATTCTATGGATGGAGAAAAATCATGTTGCGCGCAAATTCAGCAAAGGTCGACTGGAACCAGGAAAAGAAACAGTGGCACGTGACGATTTCGATTGGCGCGGAGGTGATCAAGCGGTGGCTCAAGAATCACCCGCATGAGACGGCCGATGACAGCTTGCGCTCCCTGGCGTTGGAAACGGCCAAGGACGAGGGCTACGATTTGGACGCCGGGGCGGTGACGGTAGTCCGGTAGGAGGCTTGCTGCCCGCCGCGGGCGGCAGCGCGTCTGCGCACGCCGTGCCGATGCCGTACAATGAGAGCACACGCAAATGGGCAATAAAATCGACATTCTCGGAACGGCCGCGGCGATTGCCAAGGGGATGGGGATCACCTTCAAGGAGATGATGAACCCCACGGTCACGGACTACTATCCGGACGAGCCGCCCAAGTTCGAAGAGCGGTATCGCGGGGCGCACGTGCTGCAGCGGGACCAGAACGGCCTGGAGAAATGCGTTGCCTGTTTCCTGTGCGCGGCGGCGTGCCCCGCGAACTGCATCTACATCGAGGCGGCGGAGAACACAGAGCGCGTGCGCATCTCGGGGGGCGAGCGGTACGCGAAGGTTTACAACATCGACTACAACCGCTGCATCTTCTGCGGCTATTGTGTGGAAGCCTGTCCCACCGACGCTATCACTCACGGGCATGGCTTTGAAGTGGCGAGTTACAACACCTCGACGCTGGTAAAACGGAAAGAGGACATGCTGGCTCCTGTACCTCCGGGCGCCCACGCTCCGGTGGTTGTCTCCGACGCGCCCGCTGCGGCGCATTAGAATCCCAACCGTCGAGCGCATCATCGAATGGAGTGCGCCTCATGTTTCGAGCGATCCGGGAACAGATCGACACTATCTTCCGGGAGGACCCGGCAGCCAAGAGTGTAGTGGAGATTTTTTTCTGTTACCCGGGGTTCCATGCGATCCTGTCGCACCGGCTGTCGCACCGCCTGTACCGCTGGGGTGTGCCGCTCCTGCCGCGGGTGCTGTCGCAAATCAGCCGGTTTTTCACGGGGATCGAGATCCATCCGGGCGCCACCATCGGGCGGCGCTTTTTTATCGATCACGGCACGGGAGTGGTGATCGGCGAGACGTCCGAGATTGGCGACGATGTACTGCTGTATCAGGGCGTGACGCTCGGCGGCACGGGCAACGAGCGCGGCAAGCGGCATCCCACGCTGGGAAATAACGTGGTGGTTGGCGCCGGGGCGAAGGTGTTGGGCAACATCCGGATCGGGGACAACGTGAAGATCGGCGCCGGCTCGGTGGTGGTGCA
>DATJWB010000225.1:0-4020 GCA_035501495.1 Bryobacteraceae bacterium
GCGGTCTTTTTGCGGGCCGGTGAGGCGGCCGGCGACGCAGGCGTAGACGACGTCGGGATTCCTGGGATGAATCAGGATGCGGCCGATGCGGCCTCCGTGAACGAGGCCCATGTTCTGCCAGGTGGCGCCGGCGTCGGTGGACTTGTAGATGCCGTCGCCCTGCATGTCGCTGTCGCGGATGGCGCAGGCTTCGCCCGTGCCGGCCCAGACGGTCTTGGGATCGCTGGGAGCGATGGCGAGCGAGCCGATCGCCTGCGAGGTCTGCTGATCGAAGATGGGCGTAAAGCTCTGGCCGCTGTTGGTGGACTTCCAGACGCCGCCGCTGGCGGCACCGATGTAATAGGTGCTGGGGTCGCCCGGGATGCCGGCGGCCGCGGAGATGCGGTTTCCGACGGCGGGGCCCATGAAGCGGAACGTAAGCGGCGGGGTGGCGGGCGGGCCGAATCCTCCGCGGCGCTGCGCGTTTACGGGCATGATCAGCAGGCCGGCAGCGAGCGCTGGCAGCAGGAAAGCGGTTAGGCGATGGTTAATGCGGAGCATGCATGTCCCTTGAGCGAGATCATTCATTGTAGTGGAAACGCTTCGGGTTTGCAGGGATTCGAGCTTGCAATCCCAGGTTGTAGGAGACACAATTTTATCTATTCGTGGTTAGAGGGGAGCCAGCGTACGATTGGAATTGGGTGCGGGTGCTGCGCGAGCAGTTATCCAAACCGGAGGCACGAAAATATCTCCGCGGCGCGGCCATCTCCTTCGGTTGCTTCCTGTTGGCCTGTGGTGTGAACTTCTTTGCCGACGTGGTGCTGGAGCACTGGAGCAAACACCGCGATTCCAACGAACAGCCGTCGGGTCTGACGCGTTCCTTGTTTGAGATCAATAGCTGGTACCAAACGCGGTTAAGCGCGGGGCTGTTCAAGCCGATTCCAAAGGACACCGTGATCGTGGCGATTACTCCCGCCAGCGAGCCGCAGTTCACCGGCTCGTCCGCCTGTATGCAAAGGCGACTGATTGCCGACCTGGTGCGCATCGTCGGCAGCGCCAGCCCCAAGGTCGTGGTCCTCGATAAGTTCTTCAAACCAAGTCTGGTGTGTCGCGAACAGGGGGGACCGATCGCCGATGCGGACGACAAGCTGCGGGAAGCGGTGGCGTGGGTAAGTGCCAGGCTGCCGGTCGTGGAGGCGAACTTCATCCCGGAGGACAAGACCTACGTCGAGGAGAGTATGCCTCTGACCGGCGCCCTGTTGGTGACCGGGGTTGCGAACCGGCATCTCGATCACCGGCGCATTGAACTCGGGCGATGGGCATACGACAACGAGCGGGATGCCGCGTCTGCTCGCAAGCTGGAAGCGAAGGATTGGCGGCCGACGATTCAGTTTGCGGCGGCCCAGGCCGCCGTGCCCGCCTTGCTGGACGTATTCCCATTCCTCGGCGAGATGGTGGACAGCAATACGCCCCCGTTTACGAGCTTTGCGGGTGTCAACCAGCAGAACCGGAACGAAGATGCCGGCCGGCTGCCTGCGTATACGCCCAGTTGGATACTCTGCGGGCGCGACAGAATTGGTGGAATTGACGATCTCAAGAGCTGCGTCAAGCGCGGCGAACACCCCGATCTGCGCTTCCTCGGCAACAAGGTGGTCGTGATCGGAGAATACTCGGACGATATGGATTGGCACGAAACCGTGCTAGGCCGTGTCCAGGGTGTAATCCTGGTCGCCAACTATACCGAATCGCTGCTCAACCGCCGGTATTTCTGGCCGGCGCCATGGTGGGTGAACGGGGCTCTGGGCTTCCTGATGTTCGCGGGGTTTCACGCTGTAATCCACGGGCCGGGGGTCTTCTGGAGAGTGGTTGGGCTGGTAGCGATGACCGCGATCGCTTTCGTGCCCATCGTGATCCTGCGGGGCTTCTTTTACTACGTCAACCCGATGGGCCTCAGCCTGGTTTCGATTGCGGGAAAATTGCTCTCATCCGGCGGCGAGCGGATCGCGGAGCGGTGGCGCAAGAGGCTGGACGCATGAGGTGGGCGCTTCTGCTGTGGGTCTCGATGTGCGGGACGGGGCGCGCGCAGGGCCAACCCCAGCCGGCTCCGCCGCCGCATTCGAAGAAGCAGGCGCCGGCGACAAGTAGTCCCCGCACGCCTGCGGCGCACGTGAAAGGTACCGTCACCGACCCTGCCGGCGCGGTGGTGCCCGGCGCGAAAGTCCAGGTGAAGAATGTGGACACGCAGGCAAGTGTCTCCGTGACGGCGGATGAACGGGGCGGCTACCAGGTAAGCGTCGCGGCGGGGACCTACAGCGTGGAGGTCACGGCGAACGGTTTCAAGGCGCTCACACATACCGACGTAGTTGCGCGAGCCAACAAAACGGTGACGCTGGCAAGCCGTCTGGAAAAAGAGGCTCCGGCGCCGCGCACCCCACGCACCCCGCCGCCACCTTCGAAACCGGAGCCGGGAGGCCCACCCATCATTACCACCGCCGCGGTGGAGGGCACGGTCACCGACTTTGCCGGCGAAGTGGTGCCCAATGCGAAGGTCCAGGTGACCAATGTCGAGACGCAGGCGACGCTGTCCGCAACGGCCGATACGCAGGGCAGATACCGTGTCGGCGTCCCGGCGGGAACCTACAGCGTGGAGATCACGGTTCCCGGTTTCAAGACGGTCAAATACGCCGACGTGGTCGCACGAGCCAACTCTGCGGTGACCCTGGCGAGCAAGCTCGAGCTAGGCGAGGTCTCCGAGGCCGTAACCGTGACGGCGGAGACATCGCTGATCAACACCTCCACAGCCAATATCAGGAGCGTGGTTGTGTCTTCTCAGATCGATGCCCTTGAGTTAAATGGACGTAATCCCGTGGCACTCGCAGCTCTCGTCCCAGGCATGCGGGCCGATGCGAGCGCAACCTCCAACTTAACTCAGACCGGTGGATTTGCCGCAGACTCCGGATTTGCCGCGGCCTCCATTCCGAACCTTGACGCCCTCGGGGAGATCCGCATTCAAACCGGGTTCAACGCCGGGGCGCGGAACAGCAGCGAGACCACTTCGACCTTGAAGGAAGGAACGCATTCGTTCCACGGCCAGGCTTGGGAGCGATGGGCGAACGACCACCTTGGCGCCCGCAACGCGCTCGACGCCGAACGCAAGTCGGTGCTGCGTTACAACGTCTTTGGCGCTCAATTGGGAGGACCGGTGCGGCCCTTCAGGAAGTTGTTCTTCTTTGCGGACTATGAGGGAGCACGAGTTCGGAACGGAGAGAACTTCCTTGACGCTGTTCCCAGCGATAGTGCCCGAGAGAGTGCCGTTCCAGCCGTCCAGGCGCTGATCCAAATGTACCCGCATGGGACCATCGCCACCGCGAATCCCGACCTCTCGATCGCGCGAGCGAACCTGATTCGACGGCAGACCCAGGATTCGGGCGTGATCCGTTTCGACTGGGCCCGTTCGGACCGGGTGCGGCTCACGTGGATGTATGGGCAGGCCAAGTCGCCGGATGGACAACCGGCGGGCGTAACAGGGAACTACTTCCTCAACAATCCGGATCCGCGCGAAGCGCGTGTCCGGCTGAGTACCGCCATACGGCCCGCACTGATGAACCAGTTGGACGCAAAGGTGGACAACGGACGTCTCCGGCAGCGCGGATGGTCGCCCGCGCCGGAGGCCACGACGCTGGGGGTCGAATTCTTCGGCGCGCCGGCCCAGTCCGCGGCCACTGGCACTGCGCCCTACGGCGGAGTGTGGCGGCAGGATGGCAGCCAGGTCGGGAGCGGGTTGGCATCCACGAACCGCTCGCTCTCGGTATCGGATGAGGTGTGGTGGATCAAGGGAATGCACACCATTCGGGGAGGGTTCCAGGGCCTATGGCTCGGCATGTACGTCGACCGTTTCGTCGGGACGTTCGAAGCGTTTTCGAACATCGCCGACCTGATCGGGAACCGGCCGTTGTTCGTGCAATCGGCTTCCAACCTCGGCGCCGGAAGTCCCCGGCCCGGGAGCGTCCCAGGCGCGCGCCTGGCGGAACAACAAACGTA
>DATJWB010000226.1:0-3218 GCA_035501495.1 Bryobacteraceae bacterium
GGAGGAGGACATCCGCAAGACGATCGCTGCCGCCCGGGAGTCGCTGGCGATTGCCTAGAGCGACCTGGCTGCCCAACCTGTGTATGCCTGAGATCTAAGCGACATTGATGGCCGGCGTGCCCGCGTCCACATCGTCCTTCATTTTTCCCGTGGGTCAGGCCTCACTAAGAAGGACTGCGCGTATGTCTTCCCGCCCACCGTCAGCTTCACCGTGTAGCTACCCGGCGCCATCCACTCGCCCTGAGATATCGGAGTGTCGTGATAGATCGCCGAGATGGGAGGTTCGTCGCCGCCGCGGCGTCCGCCGCGCCCGGGCGTAGGCGCGGCATGCAGATCCCAGATGAAGCGATGCATTCCTGCCTCGGCAGTAAGCGGCTGCCAAGGCCGGAGCCAATATGTCGGGACATCGAGCTGCGGATTCGGCGGCTGCGGCTGATCGGTGCTCGAGAACCGGCGCACCTGGCGCCCGCTGCTGTCGAGGATCTCGAGCGTGATCGCATCGGAGGGGCTCGACTTCAAGTAGTAGTACAGGATCGCCCCGTCCGGCGGGTTCTTTCCGGCAGGCTCCTCGGGAGGCAGCGGGGTGTCGTCGTTGGTGTCTCGCGGAAGCCGGTAGGTGGTCCGGGGAGCAAACAGGTGGGCGTTCGCACCGGCTACCTCGGAGGTCATCTGCCGGAGTGGCGACATGTCATCCAGAATCCAGAATCCGCGGCCATGGGTGCCGACTACCAGATCGTCTTCGTGGATCACCAGGTCGCGAATCGAGGTCGCCGGCATGTTCAGCCGCAGAGGCTGCCAGTCGTCGCCATCGTTGAACGACACGTAAACCGCCAGTTCGGTGGCGGCGAACAGGAGTCCCTTGCGTACCGGATCTTCGCGCACGGCGTTGACCGGAGCGTTCGGCAGACCGATCACGGTCTCCTTCCAGCTCGCTCCCCCGTCGTGCGTGCGAAAGATGTGGGGGCGCAAGTCGTCGAGCCGCAGAGCGTTGACGGCCGCATAGACGGTCTGATCGTCGAAATGCGAGGCATCCAGCTGCGCGACCTTATCCCAAGGCCGCATCGCCGGCGGGGTGACGTTCTTCCAGTTCTTGCCGCCATCGCGAGTCACATGGATGAGGCCATCGTCGGTGCCCGCCCAGATGGTGTTCAAGCTCAGGCGCGAGGGGCCGATCGAGTAGACCACGCCGCGGCGCGTGGCCTGGCGTTGCGCGGCTTCACCGTAGGAAGCGACGCTCGGCGGCACCGGGTAGGTTTCGCGCGAGAGATCGGAGCTGATAGTCTCCCAGTTCCGCCCGCCGTCGGTGGTCTTCATGACGGACTCGGTCCCGATGTAGAGCACGTGCGGGTCTACTTCCGAGAAGATCACCGGCAGCGTTCGAAGATGGCGGTGCTGCCCCGGTGGTCCCACGTGTTCGATGGTCCCGGTAATCTTGTTGTAGCGGGTAACGGCATCCGCACCGGCGCCCGGCATGCCGCCACCGTAAATGAGGTCCGGATGGAGCGGATCGGGCGCGATGTAAGCGTACTCGGCGGCGCCCACGGGGTGCCATTCGCGGAAGGTGATCTGGCCGTCGTTTCCGCGGCTGGCCACGCCCGCCGACCCGCTCTCCTGCTGGCCGCCGTACACCCAATAAGGAAACTGATTGTCGGTGATGACGTGATAGAACTGCGCGGTCGGCTGGTTGTACCAGGAACTCCAGGTGCGGCCGTAGTTCACGCTGATGGTGGCGCCTTGGTCGAGAGCCAGGAGAATGATATTGGGGTTGTTGGGGTTGATCCAGATGGTGTGATAGTCATCGCCTCCGGGAGCGCCCTTGATCGCTGTAAAGGTTTGCCCGGCATCGGTCGATCGATACGTAGAGGTATTGGCGATGTAGATCACGTCCTTGTTCATCGGATCCACGCGGACGCAGGAGAAGTCCGCGCCCCGGCCGGAGATGCGCGGCTCGGTGTTGACGCGCTTCCAGGTGCTTCCGGCATCGTCCGATCGAAAGACACCGCCGGCCTCGCGGGAGTCCGCCAGGGCATACATCCGATTGGGGTTGCTGGCCGCCACGGCGATTCCGATCCGGCCCAGCCCTTGCGCGAAGGTGGGCAATCCGCCGGTCAGTTGCGTCCAGTGATCGCCGCCGTCGGTGGACTTGAACAGTCCGCTGTTGGGGCCTGAGAACGCGCCGTTCTCCCAAGGACCCTGGCGCGCCTGCCACAGCACGGCGTATACGGTCTGAGGATTGCGCGGGTCGAATGCGAGATCGATGGCGCCGGTGTGCTCGTCTTTGAAGAGCACTTTCTGAAAGCTCTCGCCGCCATCTGTGGAGCGAAAGACGCCGCGTTCGGCATTCGGACCGTAGGGATGGCCCAGGACGGCGACGAACAGGCGGTTGGGATCGCGCGGGTCCACGAGGATCGCGGGGATCTGCTGGCCATCCCGCAAGCCGAGGTGGCGCCAGCTCTTGCCGCCATCGGTGCTCTTGTAGATGCCGTCACCGACGGACAGGTCGGGGCGCTGCAGGCCTTCGCCGCTGCCGACATAGATGAGGTTGGGGTCGGAAGGCGCGATCGCGATCGCGCCGATGGATCCGGTGGGCTGATCGTCGAAGATGGGATTCCAGGTGCGGCCGTAGTCGTCGGTCTTCCATACGCCGCCGTTGTTGACGCCGACGTAGAAGATGTTGGGCTGGCCGGGAATGCCGGCGGCGCCGACGGTGCGGCCTCCGCGGAAGGGCCCGATCGAGCGCCATTCGAGCCCGGAGTAGAGCTTGGGATCGAAGGTCTGTGCGGAAAGCATTGGCAGGACGCACACCAGGGCAGACAAGAATCGACGCATCGCCTACAAAGATAACACCGCGGCCTTCCAGCCTTTCCCTTGCCGGCCACGGCACGCATACTTTGCGCGGTCGGTTCGTGGGGTGGTCTGCATGGGCTTGATTCTGAAGATGGTCTGGAATCAGCGATAGCTCAACCTTCCCCGCCGCGCATCCGGAGGAGGACATCCTAAAGACGATGGCAGCGGCTCGGGAGTCGCTGGCGATGGCGTAGTGGATAGCGGCCGACAAGCGTCCCCATGAGTGGGGACGCGGCAGCCTCGAAAACCCCTTCGCGGGCACCGGCGCGGGAGGCGGCCAAAAGCGTCCCGAAGAGTCGGGACGCGGCAGGCCGGAGGGCCTGCGCCACGTCGATGGCGCAAGGGTTTTCATGGAGTTCTGTGGGCCGGCG